>JADBKH010000028.1 GCA_014896485.1 Bacillota bacterium
TCCCCCAATGCAGTGCAGCAATACCCCCCCACAGCAATTTGTAATGTACCTCTTCAAAACCGGCTTGCTGCATCGCTAAAGCCAGGGTCGGAGCGTCTGGAAAAGATTGCAATGACGTTGGCAGCCAGCGGTAGGGCATGTCGTCGCCGTGCATAACCAAGCGTCCCTCTAACGGGACAATGTGTTGAAAATAGAGCAAGTAGATTGAGCGGAAAAGCCGAGAAGGAGGATGTGAAAGCTCCAAGGAGAGAAACGTTCCTCGCGGCTTTAGCACCCGCAGTGCTTCCTTTAGTGCTACAGACAAATCGGGGAGGTTGCGCAGCCCAAAACCGACGGTGATACAATCAAACACCGATGCCTTAAACGGCAAGGCCAGGGCATCTGCAATCACCAGATCAACCCGGCTCTCTAACCCTTTGGCACGAAGCTTTTCTTGGGCTATCGCCAGCATCTCTGGCGTCAGATCCACTGCAGTTACATGTCCACGAGGTCCAATGCGCTCTGTCAACGCAATCGTGAAGTCCCCTGTACCGGCACACAAATCCAGTGCTTGCGTCTCCGCGCCGATGTCCAGCCTTCGCAGTGCGGCAATTCGCCACTGCTTATGTGCCCAAAAGCTCAACAGGGAGTTCATGCGGTCGTAGTGGGGGGCAATGCGGCGAAAGACGTCCTGCACGAACGCTTCATGCGCAGCCGGATCTTCGGGACGCTTCGCTGTCTGTTCCCCATTCACCGCGACCACTCCCTCTCCACTCTCTTTTGTCTTCTCCCCCCGGCTTGCAAGTCATCCCAATCTATGTATCGCACCTACCCAGGCGACATCGTCACGGTGCTGTTCCTCTACCCGTGCTGCCCACCGGTACAATTGCGCCATCGCCCCTTCCTGCCGAGTAAGCGAGTTGTAGGAAGGGGTAAAGGCGGCCTCACGTTGCCAGGCATAGACCATCAGTGCCGCTGCCAACAAAAAACGTGGCTCTTTCGCAATCGATAGATACGGCCATACGCGCTGCCATACCAATCCGTAAAGGCGCCACAACGGCGGAGGGAACAGCTGTTTCCCAGATCCTTGCGTCGCGGTCAGCAGCCAGTTTGTCCTTGTTTCTTCGACCGCACAGACCGTTCGGGAAAGGGAAGCCAACGCCGCCCATTCCGAATGTTTCGCCAACACCCAGTAGTATCCGCTGCTATAGGAATCTCCTTCAAGCACGGCAAATTGTTTCGCCCGATCAACAGGCGTCTTGGCCACGATGCTGAAATGCGTCTCTAGTCCGCTCTGCAACAGTACCACCGCAGAAACCAAGACGCTCGCCCGCCTCTTGTCAATGGTCGCCGCAAGTGCATGAAGCTGTGCAATGGCAAGCAAACGTCCATCGGGCGGATGATCTGCAGGAAAAGACCATGGAGAAAGCAAGGGAGCTGACAATCTCAACTCTGGGTGCGGCGTTTGCATCTTCATTCGTCTCCTCTTGTATCATACCGCTATCGCGTCATTCTTCCCAGTCCGCTCGCAGATCGGAACGTCCTTCCACACCTTTCGGGGGAAGGACGTCTACTGTGCGAGCTCGGCTGTTCTTCGGTACTTCTTCTCCTTTTTGGAGACCTTCAAACAAGTGCGCCTCGCTCTCTACAGCGACACAGCCGAATCCGGGGAAGTACGCAGGACGCGTTCAAGCACCCCACGCTTCACTTCATTGGCTTCCATTGCGGCGGCACCAAAGCGTTTTTCAAGAACATAACAGGCAGCCCAAGGATCGACTGTATCACCACAAGTAAAAACGTCGACAGCAGCGTATCCATACTCTGGCCAGGTATGAACTGTCAGGTGAGATTCCGAAATGACAACGACCCCACTGATGCCTTGCGGACTGAACTTATGAAAAGCTACTTCGCGAATTTCAGCTCCAGATTCCAGCGCCGCATGTACCATGGTTTTCTCAACCATCTCCAGGTCATTCAGCCGATCTGGATCGCAGCCATACAATTCAGCAAGTACATGGCGCCCCAGAGCGTCCGACAACTGCCGTCCCACCCCTCTCTGTAACCCGTAACAAGAAATCGTTCCGAATTGTAACACGTCATGAGTCGCTGTCAACGGTTGTGGTCGATTGCACTTGTACCGCATTGCTTAAGATCCACAGCCGGCTGTGGCCACCGCGCCAGAGGCGCACCTCCATATGATAGCGCCCCGGCGCACGAATCGTCCAAGTAGCGGAACGACCTTCCCGCTGAGCACACAGCTGACCATCGCGATACAGCTGAATCAATGCCCGTTGGGGCAACAGTACGTGTGCAACAGCAAACGGCTCTAGCACAGCGCTCTCACCGGGCGAAGCCACGTGTTTGCTATCTTGAATGTAGAAGACCGCCCCCTTGCTATCGGCCAACCCATCGGCAGCGATAAAGTCTCTTCCTTTTCCCAATGCTTCGACCAACACTGTACGGGCCCGCTGTGCATCGGAAGGAAGCATATCATGCAAAACAATGTGGATGCGCACAGCACGTAAAGCCCAGTCACGTGGAATCCATTCCAGGCGTGCTTGCCCGAGCTGCCATTGTAGCCGGGGAAAAGCCGACCACGCGATCGCTGGCGGAGTCCCTGCTTTTATCCAAGCGGCTCGCAAAGTGGGATCGACGCCGGTGATGGTTTCGTATGGAAACCATAGGTGCCACAAGACTGCTGGAGCAGAGCGCGTTGTCTGTCGATAACTGGCCCAGGGATCCCACAGAGTCCACCCATCGGACTGAGACATTTCCCTTTCCGTTGTCGGGATCGCCGCTTCCGTAAACAGCAAGCCACCTCGCTGTTTCACCTGTGCTGCCAAGGTTGTATCTCTTCAGTTGGCTTTGGCAGCGTCGTCGGAGCAACAGCGTTGTACCCTCCTGCAGCGCCGATCACGCTCTCGTTGGCAAGTACGAGTAAAGGATCATGGGAAGAGGGGCTTGCTCCAAGCAAACCGGCAAATTGCAATTTCTCCCGGCGCGCTTGTTCAAGTAAAGCATTGCGTGTTAAAACACCGCCATGCGCTGCGTCACGAAGGCCCAACACCCCGACAAATTCTTGGAACGGTCGCTTTGGAAAGGGAGGGGCCACCTCTTCGGCTGTCCCCTTCTGACTGTTTCCTGCTGCGACGAAGGTCGTCAGCAACGCACACGTGAGTACGCGGATGATGAAACGACGCACCGTCTCCTCCTTTGCAGCCGAGTCTCATATCGGCCCACAAAGGAAGTATGCCCATCGCCGTAAATGCCGCTCACGGAGGTCTACGTCTACTCGGTCTCTCCAACCTCGATCGTACCCAGGTCCGTGTATAGGGTTGCTCGGCCACGCACTTTGATGGCGGCCGTCACATCGGTAAATTGGGCGATCATTGCTTCTCCAGCATCCAAACGCTCCGTATGATGAAAACGTGTATCTTCGCCCCGCGTCATGCCGATCACCTGGACACCGTTTTGACGGGCGAGCACGACCACGTAACGCGCCAGCCCTGGAGTCACCTTGCCTTCGTCTATCCTCAAGACCCGCCTCCCTTCTGGCAATCTGCCAGGCCCTTAGGGTTGCCTTGCATTTATTTTATAAAGAAGCGTTTAAAAAGAGCAGGGCCTTCTCAAACACCCTGCTCCAGTGCGGGAAAAACATGCTCACGGGAGCTATATCTCCATGATAATCGGTAAGATCATTGGCCTTCTCTTGGTCTTTTCAAACAAGAAAGAACCGACTGCATCACGTACGCTGGTCTTCAAGCTCGACCAATCCGTCATTTTCTCTCTTACACAGTGCGCAACGGTCTCGGTCACCAATTTGTTTGTCTCTTCCAGCAAGTGTTCGGATTCACGCATGTATACAAAACCACGTGTAATGATATCTGGCCCGGAGACCACTTGTCCGGTCTGGGTTGAGAGGGTAAGCACAACGACGAGAATGCCGTCTTGTGAAAGGACTTTACGATCCCGTAAGACGATATTGCCCACATCTCCAACCCCATACCCGTCGATGAGCACACTGCCATTGAGAACGCGTGCACCCACATGGGCGCGTTCTGCAGACATTCGAAGTGGATCGCCATTTTCTAGGATGAAAATGTCCTGGGGAGAGATCCCACAGGCGATCGCCAACTCCGCATGGCGCTGCTGCATCCTGTACTCTCCATGCATGGGGACAAAATATCGTGGCCGTACCAGATTGAGCATCAGTTTAAGCTCCTCCTGGCTGGCATGGCCCGAGGCGTGCACGGAAGTGACAGCAGCATAGACAACATGAGCCCCTGCCCGTTCCAGCTGATCGATCGTCCGTGCAACAGGCGTTTCATTGCCAGGAATGGGATTGGCAGAGATAACCACCGTATCTCCAGGCACAATCTCAACCTTGCGGTGAGAGGCATTGGCCATGCGTGTCAGCGCAGAGGTCGGCTCCCCCTGGCTACCCGTCGAGAGAATGACCAGCCGCTCTGCAGGAAGAGAACCGATATGATCGAGGTCGATAAACTGGTCGTCGGTGGCACGGACAAATCCCAATTCCCGGGCAATGTTTAAGACGTTGACCATGCTGCGTCCCACAACCGCCACACGCCGATGATAGGTGGCAGAAGCATCCAACACTTGTTGAATGCGGTGGATATTGGAGGCAAAGGTGGCGACGATAATGCGTCCGGGTGCCTCATTAAAAACGCGGTCGATCGTCGTGCCTACGCTGCGTTCCGAGAGGGTGTACCCCGCCCGTTCTGCATTGGTGCTATCAGAGAGCAAGGCCAGAACACCCTTCTCTCCAACGGCAGCAAGGTAGCTGTAATCGGGAATGCGCCCGTCCACCGGCGTTTGATCGAACTTAAAGTCACCCGTATGCACAACCGTGCCTGCCGGAGAATCAATGATCAATCCCGCTGCATCGGGAATGCTGTGCGTCTGATGAAAGAAGGTGACGCGGAAGGCACCGGCCCGCACAGGGGTGCGAGGTTCTACAACATAGGTTCGAATTTTAGAACCGAGCCCCGCTTCGCGCAGCTTTTGCTCCACCAAGCCGATCGTCAACTGAGTGCCGTAAACAGGGACACGTAATTCCCGCAACACGTACGGCAAAGCGCCGATGTGATCTTCGTGTCCGTGGGTCAAGAAGATACCGCGCACCCGCTGTTTCCGCTCCAGCAGATAGGTGATGTCGGGAATGACCAGGTCGATACCGAGCATCTCCGGATCGGGAAACTTAAGGCCGCAATCGACCACGATAATGTCCTCGCCATACTCGTAGACGTATAGGTTCTTGCCGATCTCCCCCATGCCGCCCAGGGGAATCAGCGTCAATTCATTGTCGTCCTTTGCCAAAAAGACACCTCCGGTAGGAGAGGCCCCACCGTACCGCACGTTCCCGCACCAAAACGCTTGGTACCGATTATAGTCGCCCCACAGACCAACAACAATGCAAACGGGCACTACGCCAGAGAAAGATCATCATGCAGCGCGCTCAACACTCCGCTCAATCGAGCACGCGTGGCATGAGTCACAGAGACCAGAGGCAAACGCAAAGGGCCCAGTGGTTGATCGAGCAGCTCGTAACACGCCTTGAGTGGAGCCGGTGAACTCTCTAGGAAAAGCGCTTCAAAAGCTGGGGCAAGACGTTGGTGCAGTGTGACCGCAGTGGTAACATCGCCAGAAAGGTAGGCATCAATCATGCGCCTCATCGTACGCCCAAAAAGGTGGGAAGCGACACTAACAACCCCATAAGCACCGACAGAGAGCATCGGCAAGGTCAAGGCGTCCTCGCCACTGTAGAGTGTAAAGGCATCATTTCTGGAAGCTATCGCCAGCTGCGTAATCGCACTGAAATCTCCATCGGCTTCTTTCACCGCTCCAATCACGCCAGCTTCCGCTAAGCGTTCTACGGTCTCTGGTGAAACGTTGACACCTGTACGTTTTGGAATATTATACAACATTATTGGCAATTTGGCAGCCTGGGCAATGTAAGAAAAATGTCGGTACAAGCCTTCTTGAGTAGGGCGATTGTAATAAGGGGCAACCACCAGCAGTCCATCGACACCGAGCTGTGCCACTTCCCTGGCAAATGCAGCACTCTCTTGGGTCTCGTTGCTTCCAACGCCGGCCCAGATTTCTGCACGGCCGTTGGCTACTTCAACTGCCTTTTCAAAAAGGAGCCGTTTCTCCTGATGGCTCAATGTCGGGGATTCACCGGTCGTCCCAGCGATCACCAAGCCTTCGGAACCAGTGGTGATCAGCTGCTCGACCAAGCTTTCAAAGCGAGGTACGTTCAGACTGCCATCGGGTAAAAAGGGAGTCGCGGCCGCTGTGATCAAACGTGGCGGAGCCCCATGGCGCTCCGCCCAACGCGTATTCATGAGACAGCCTCCCTTGCCGCAGTCAAGGTGATGCTCTTTCCCAATTCGAAAGCATCGTGCAAGGTAACCACCGCTTCCTGAAGCCTCTCTTGGGGTACCAAACACCAAATGGTCGTGTGTGAATCAGCGCTCTGTAGGATAGGAATACGCGTCTTTGTCAGAGCAGTCACGATCTTGGCCATCACCCCGGGCACTCCGTGCATCCCTGCTCCCACCACCGAAACTTTGGCGCATCCACTGCGGATGCGCAATACCGCATGGATCTCCTCTAGCGCTGCCTTGGCCCGCGAAAGATCCTCCTCTGCGATGGTAAACGAGGTCCCCAGGGTGTTGACATTGATGAAATCAACCGATACACCAGCCGAAGCCATCCTTTGGAAGACTGCAGCCTCGAGCTCGAGTGCCTGTCGGGTACGTTCCTCTTGTTCCTCGTCATCCAATGAAGCCTGTGGTAACAATACCTTCACTTGCACCAGATGTGCCGTATGGGCAATACCGGTCACTAGTCTCGCCGGACCAATCCGTCCCCGGTCCATCTCGGTCACACTGGTGATCAGGGTCCCTGCAGTCGAGCTGCTTGTCTGTCGCACACGCATGGGAATGTTGTGGGCCATGACAACTTCAACTGCCCGGGGATGGACCACTTTTGCACCTTGATAGGCAAGGTTGAAAATCTCGTTGTAGGTCACGACATCGAGGCGCCTGGCTTCATCGACCAGACGTGGATCGGCGGTCATCACTCCGTCGACATCCGTAAAGATATCAACCATCTCAGCCCCAAGCGCGACACCCAAGGCTGCAGCTGTAGTATCGCTGCCCCCTCTGCCGAGGGTCGTCACTTCTCCGCTGTCCGTGATACCCTGGAACCCTGTTACGACGACCACAATGCCTTGCGAGAGGAGATCGAGAATACGCTGTGGTCGTATACGAAGGATCTGGGCGTCTCCAAAAGAATCGTCCGTCTCAATGCCGGCCTGCCACCCGGTCAAGGCACTCGCCTGAATCCCAGAGGCATTTAGCTCCGCAGCAAAGATCGCTGCTGAAATCGTTTCACCACAAGAAAGCAAAAGATCCAATTCCCGTGGAGGCACCTCTCCTGCCACTTCACGTGCTCGGCTGATGAGTGTATCCGTTGCATAGGGATCTCCCTTGCGTCCCATCGCAGAGACAACGACGACAACTGCATAGCCCTCTTTCGTCGCCTCCCGCACATGTTCGATCGCATGCTTGCGCATCTCGCGCGTGTGCAACGAAGTTCCCCCAAATTTCTGCACCAACACCCTCATCGAACTGCTCCTATCCATGAACTGCCTCTGCCCACGTTTCGGCAATCGCCACCGCATTGGATGCGGCACCGCGCAGCAGGTTGTCTGAAACAATCCAAAAATGGATGCCTCTCTCTTCGTAGCGATCGCGTCTCAGCCGTCCCACAAACGTCTCTTCCCGACCTGCGCACATCAAAGGGTACGGATAGCGCTGCTCATCCGGATCATCTTCGACGACAACCGTTGGAAAAGCCCGTAAGGCATCACGTATTTCCGGGATTTCTGCCGGCTCCTCCAATTCCACATAGACACTTTCACTGTGGCCACGGACCACAGGAACGCGCACACAGGTCGCACTGACCGCTAGTCTCGGCGCATGCAAGATCTTCTGAGTCTCATTCTGCATCTTTTCTTCTTCTTTGGTAAAGCCGTCTGCAAGAAAATGATCGATCTGCGGCAAGACATTCAGTGCGATCGGGTAATGCACAGCAGCATCTGCTACTGGAAGCACCGCAGGTGCAACGCTTTCTCCTCGTACCCAAGCTTGTAATTGGTGCTCTAGTTCATCAATTGCTCTCTGGCCACTGCCAGATACGGCCTGGTAGGTCGAGACGATCACACGGTGCAACCCGAACCGCTGTTTCAGTGGTTCAAGGGCCAAAACCAACTGAGCAGTGGAACAATTTGGGTTGGCAATTAACCCGTGATGATGGCCAAGATCTGCACCGTTGACTTCGGGGACGATCAAAGGCACATCGGGCTCCATGCGAAATGCGCTGGAATTGTCGATTACAACGCATCCAGCATTGACAGCAACAGGTGCCCACTGGCGCGAAGCACTGCCTCCGGCTGAAAAGAGGGCAAGATCAACCCCATCAAAGGAATGCTCATTGACTGCCTCTACGCGCAACTGCTCACCGGAAAAAGGGAGCAAGGTCCCGGCGCTACGCGGTGAAGCGAGCAACCGTAACGAAGCGACAGGAAAGGCATGGCGTTCGAGTGTGCGCACCATCTCACGGCCCACTGCCCCGGTAGCTCCCAGGACAGCCACATGGTAACCCGCCCTGTTCTCCAAAGCGAAATACCTCCTCTGGATGATCTCCATTTGCGTTCGGCCAAATCGTCAAGGTGCTACGGTTTACCGTCAGCATCCTCGGTAATGATGCGCATGGCTACGTCTGCCAGAATTTGTCCAGCCGTCTGTGGCGCTACCAACCCGGGAAGACTCGGAGCCAATTGCGCATGTAACCCGAGCCGTCGAGCATAGGCAAAATCGGTCCCACCCTCGGGCTCAGAAGCGAGATCGAGCAGAAAGACATCTTTCGGCATGGCATCCAAAACGGAAGCGTCGATCACCAATGCAGGCACAGTATTGATCACCACCTGCTGATCGCTCACCGCTTCGCGTAATGCGCCGATCGGAAGGATGCTCAACCCCATCTCACGCGCCCGCGCGAGCTTGGCACGGTTGCGGTCGGCGACGGCCACACGAGCCCCCACCTGGGCAAAAAGGCGGGCCACCGTCATACCGACACGTCCAAAGCCCACCACCAGCGTGCGGCTCGAATGTACGGTAAAGGGAGTCTCCTTCATCACGACAGCGAGCGCGCCTTCTGCCGTCGGGATAGCATTGAGAATGGCTACTTCATCCTGATCGAGTAAACAAACCAAACGGGTAGAGGACTCGGAGCATAGCCAGCTCAGATAAGGTCTGGCCATTCCAGTGATGACCAATGCATGGGGCTGCAGTGCTTGGAGGTGTTCGCGTGTCAACGTCAAGCGATCTTCTGCATAGGCCGTCTTGACATGACCCTCATTGTCTGTACCTGTAATAGGCAAGATCAATACTTCGGCACCAGAGAGAGCATCTGGCGAGAATCGGCCTTTGGCGGTACCAGGCAAATCGGCTCGATCGAACCCAAAAGTAATCACGTCCGCACCTTGAGCCCGAAATTGCCGAATCATCTCAAGTTGCCGTGCATCTCCACCTACACAAGCAATGCGCTTGCCGGTGACGAATGCCATCCGTCGGTTCCCTCCTCCGCAGCAGGATCCACCTGTTTCTTGCTGCTCTTCACTCATCCCCTGTGGTCAATACCCTCAAGGTGTGCTCCTCTTGACGTACTCCGCTTTATTGAAGCGAAGGATCGACGAGGACCGTGTCAGGGCCAACTTTGCGGATGGCGTTCCACGACAGTCGAAGGTTTCCTCGTTCCCCGACGCCAGGATTTCGTTGGGAAAACTCTAAGCCAAGGATTTTTCCCGTCGTTTCATCGAGCAGGATTTCAGCTGAACGAAATGTGCCCAATCGCCGTCCCGTTGTGATGTCGACGATCTCCTTTCGGGCCAACTCAGACCATCGCATCGCACTCACCTCTATTTTCCGGTATGTCCGAAACCACCCCTGCCCCGAACCGTTTGCATCTTGGAAAACTGTTCCAACGATACCTCTTCAAATGCCAAAGCCGGAACAGCAGCAAAGACGAGCTGAGCGATACGCATCCCGCTGACGATGTGGTAGCACTCTTCTCCTAGGTTGATGAGCACAACTCCAATTTCTCCCCGATAATCACTGTCGATCGTGCCGGGCGCATTGAGTACCGTAATGCCATGGGCATCGGCGAGGCCACTGCGCGGACGAACCTGCGCTTCGTATCCCGAGGCCACTGCAATGGCAATCCCTGTACCAATGCGCGCGCGTTGCCCGGGATGCAAAAGGATTTCGTCATCAATTGCGGCAAACAGATCAAAGCCACTGGCGCCCGCACTCATCTGCTGGGGAAGAAGTGCGTCTGTCCGCAGACGTGTCAGGTAGACGTATGGGAGCATCACACAATCTCCAGCTTTTGGGGAAACTGATCAGGAGGAATCGGGCCAATAGCAGCAACACCCAGCCCTGCTCCGACCATCCAGGTATAGACGTCCATGAGATTGTCGCTTGTGACAGCATCGATCTTCGCTTGTACTTCTGAAATGGGCACCACACGTCCTTGCGTCATCAGATCACGGGCCAACTTGGACATACGGCTACCGGTGGATTCCAAGCCCAACAACAGCGTTCCCTTTAAATGTCCTTTGGCGTTCTCGAGTTCTTCACGATCGGGGCCTTCCCGCAAGAGTGTTTCAAGCGTTTGGCGAACTGCCTCTAGCGCTTCTTGGGTGCGTATCGGACTTGTTCCGAGGTAGATCTGCGTCAAACCAACATCACGATATTCGGACGCTGAAGAATAGACCGAGTAGGCCAGCCCATACTTTTCTCTGACCGTTTGGAAAAGGCGTGAACTCTGGCTGCCTCCCAACAATGTATTCAGCACCGCAAGGGCATAGTTCCGATCGTCGTCAGCGGCAAAACCTCTTCCAGTAAAACAGAGATGTTCCTGCTCTGTCTCCTTCTCAGAAATTCGACGATTGGCAACAAAGACAGGGGGGGGATCCTGTTCTTGACTAGGGTCGCTGGGTAGGCTCTCAAAAAGGCCTTCTAGACGTTCTATCAACCCTCTTTCCGTCACGTTACCAGCTACGGCAACAATCATCCGGTTCGCATGGTAACGACGGGCAATGTAACCGATCAAGGAAGCTCGCGTCGCTGCACTCACCGATGCATGGGACCCCAAGATGTCCAGTGCCAAAGGATGATCTCCAAAAACCGAAGCGGTACCTTCGTCGAGCACCATTTCATCGGGGGCATCCTCATACATGTTGATCTCTTCTTGGACAACTTGCTTTTCACGCTGCAGTTCCTCTTCGGGGAAAGTGGCATAAAAAAACATCTCAGTGAGGAGATCGATGGCGCGGGAAAGATCTTCATCAAGGGTACGTGCGTAGTAACACGTGTATTCTTTCGTCGTAAAAGCATTGACTTGAGCACCCATCGCATCGAAAAGCTTGGCAAGCTCCACAGCTGAATGAGATTCTGTCCCCTTAAAAAACATGTGCTCCAAAAGATGACTGACACCGCGTTCGTACGCTCTTTCGTCCCGCGATCCGGTACCAACCCAAATTCCCGTACTTACTGAACGCAAGCTGTTCATCGGTTCGATCGCCAGGGTGAGGCCATTGTGCAAACGGCGTACCTCCGTCTTCGTACCCTCCTTTGCGGATTACGTGTAAGATTCCGTGCAAAAGGCTCTTCGTCCGAAGAGATCTGCTCCTATGGGCGAAGAGCCTCACGCACGCATCGATACAGTTGCCGCACCAACTTCTAACGGCGGAGCCCCAAACGGCTGATTAGCGTCCGGTAACGTTCGACATCTTCGTCCCGCAGATAGTTCAGCAACCGTCGACGCTGTCCGACCATTTTCAGCAATCCCCGACGTGAGTGTACATCGTGTTTATGTTTGCGCAAATGTTCGTTTAATTGAATAATACGTTCGGTCAAAAGAGCGACTTGCACTTCAGGAGAACCTGTGTCCCCTTCGTGCAACTGATAATCCCGAATGATCTCCTGCTTTTTTTCAGGTGTCAACGCCAAAATATACACCTCCATCAAGTCACCACACGCCCAGTGAAGGCCGGTGCATTCCAACCACTGCGCGTGGGTCTATGCTCGTTATGGTAACATAGCAAAACGGATTCGGCTAGTTGTTCAGACGAGCAAGATAGGCGCGCGCCTCTGCCTCATCTGCACGCATTTGGGCAATCAACGCTTCGGCATTGGCAAAAGCTTGCTCAGGTCGTAGCATATGCCGCAAGGAGATGGAAAGGCGCCTGCCGTACAGATCTCCCTCATAATCGAGGATATAAACTTCCAAGGTACGGCCAGCATCGGCATAGAATGTCGGACGCGTGCCGATGCTGGCCAGCCCCCATCGCTTCAAGGAAGAAGACGCTTCATCGAAGTTTACTTCAGCAACGTAGACCCCATTGGCCGGCAGAAGCTGTTCAGGGCTGACGGCAAGATTTGCAGTGGGAAAACCCAGTGCATGACCGCGCCCGTCCCCTCGCACCACTTCCCCACCCATCACGTACTCATGGCCAAGTAACTGCAGCGCCTCTTCCACCTTACCCTGTTCAAGGCAAGAACGAATGCGGCTGGAAGAGACAATTTCCCCTTCACTTCGTACGGGGGGAACAATGTGGGTCTTAAACCCCAGACGCTTACCCAATTGCTCAAGATCCTCCGGACGTCCCCGACCGCCAGCACCAAAGGTGTAGTTATAACCGACAACTACCGCTTTGGCGTGCAATCTTTTTGCGAGAAGCTCTTCCGCAAATACTTCGGGCGCCAATCCTGCGAATGCCTTCGTAAAGGTTGCTATCACGACCTGCTGCGCCCCAAAACGATGTAAAAGGGAGACGCGCTGCTCGAGGGTTGTCAGCAGTTGTGGAGACTGGCCGGGAGCCAGCACTTGCCGCGGATGTGGATCAAACGTCAGTGCGATGGGTAGAAGATGCCCGGCTTGCGCCTCTCTCCGCATCTCTGCAAGTACGGCCTGATGGCCAAGGTGCACCCCGTCAAACGTCCCCAAAGCTACCGCTACCTCATCGGTTGTCTCCCACGCCTCTAAACGAATATCTGACATGCGCCTCTCCCTTCTCCCAAGAAGCTCACTGGAAAACGGCAACGGGCCGCCAACCACACGTTTGCCGGCGATAGATGGCTAAAAGCTCATCGCCGTCCATCACACGACACAACGTTCCGGGATCTGCCGGGCTTCCCTGAAATGAGCCTCCATGCTCCACCTGTCGTCGCTCTTGGGGAGAAAGTGTCTGTACCATCAGGTGAGAGACCGCTTTCCACGGCTGTTGGAGGTAGTGCATGCGCTCTTGTGGCGTTAGTGCGCGCAACAGTTCCAGCGGGACTGCCTCCTCCTGCGTAAAAGGCCCGGCCTGCGTACGCCGCAGGGCATAAAGCATGGCCAATCCACCCAACTTTTTCCCAAGTGAAGTCGCCAAAGATCGTACATAGGTACCGGAAGAGACTTCAAAGCGGACAAGGGCCCGTGGATACGCCCCAGCTTTAAAGGCGAGCAATCTGGCCTGAAAAACGACAATATGACGCGGTGGCAGTGAAAACGCTTCTCCATGGCGGGCTCGCTCATACGCACGTTTACCGCCGACATGTACTGCCGAGAAGGCAGGAGGATGTTGCAACTGTGCGCCTTGCATCGCGTTCAGTGCATCCACCACTTGTTGCGGGTCTAGGTTGGACATTGCTTGATATTGTCGCTTCGTCCCTTGACTATCTCCGCTTTCCGAAGCAACGCCGAAGCGTATCCAGGCTTCATAGGTCTTGTGCCATTCGTTGGTAAACTGCATCAAACGGCAGCTATTACCCAACGCCACAGGAAGGACACCAGATGCGGCAGGATCCAACGTCCCCATATGGCCGGCGTGTCGCTCCCGAAAGAGTTTGGAAACCTCGGTGACCACGCGACGAGAAGTCCACCCGAGTGGTTTGTCGACAATGACGAAACCATTGACCACAAATTTCACCTTGCTTTTTCTGCAAACGTCTCTGCCACCTTGTTCCGCACGGCAGAGAGAACGGGCTGGATTGCCTCTGAAAGTGGTAGGGCCAAGGTGGCGCCTGCAGCACGCGCATGGCCTCCCCCACCAAAGGATGCGGCAATCTCAGCGACATTGACCCATTTGCGAGAACGTAGGCTGATCTTGACTTCATTGCTCCCCACTTCTCGAAAGAGCAAGCCCACCTCTACTCCCTCAATGCCGCGGGCGTAATTGACCAATCCCTCGACATCATCCTGGGAAGCACCGCATGCAGAGAGCATTTCGAAGGGGATAGCCACCCAAGCCATTTTGGACTCCAATTCAACCTGCATCGCATCGAAAGCACGGCGCATCAGCTGAAACTGCGGCAATGTATAGGTATCGAAGAGACGGTCACTGACCACGTCAGGCTCTACCCCGTTCTCCAACAAATCCGCAGCCTGCCGCATGGTTTGTGGCGTCGTATTGCTATAATGAAACGAGCCTGTATCCACTGAAATGCCCGTAAAGAGAGCAGTAGCTACTCCACGCTCATAAGGAAGGCCACCTTCCTTTAACAGCTCAGCCACCATTTCACTGGTGGCTGCTGCTTGGGGGCGCACCCAATTGATCGTCCCGAATTGTGTGTTGGTCTCATGATGGTCGATGTTGATCAGCATGCCGGGTCGATAGAGGGACGCTACCTTACCGATACGCGCCCAATCCCCACAATCTACTGTCACCAGTCGTGTAAACGATTGCGTGGCAAGTTGATCGGGGGTATGAAAAGCGTCAATCCCCTCCAAGAAATCGTAGCGTGAAGGAATGGGACTCTCGCAACAGAGCACCGCTTCTTTTCCCCATTTGCGCAAGGCATAGGCCACACCCAAAGCAGCGCCGATTCCATCGCCATCCGGATTGACGTGCGTGGCGATCAACGTCGGCTCTCCAGCTTGCAAAGTCGAAAGAACCGCCTTCAACGCCTCTTCATCCGTCCTCTGATTCACGTGTCACCTGCTCTCCAGAGGCCTGGATCGCCCGACTTTGTCTCCTTTTCGGCAATGCTTCGCATGACAGCGTCCATGTGAGCGCCATAGGCCATCGACTCGTCGCGTGTAAAGAGAATAGCCGGTGTCCTCCTCAACCGTACTCGATGTCCAATCTCGGTACGGACAAAGCCTGCCGCGTTCTCTAAGACCTCCAGTGTAGCTTGTTCCTCTTCTGGGGTTCCCAAAACGCTGACATAGATGCGTGCCTGCTGTAAATCAGGGGTTACCTTCACTCCCGTAACGCTGACAAACCCAAGTCGCGGATCTTTCATGTGACGCAGAATATCTGCGCTCTCCCTTTTGATTTCTTCTTCGACGCGCAACAGGCGATTGGAAGCCACAAAATCACCTTCAACTCCTTGACGTTAGGCACTTTCCGCCGCGCGCATCTCGTACGCCTCAATAATATCTCCCTGCTTAACATCGTTGAAGCGCTCGAGCAAGATACCACATTCATATCCAGAAGCAACTTCCCGCACGTCATCTTTAAAGCGCCGCAAAGAAGCGATGTTGCCGTCATAGACGACCACTCCGTCGCGGATCACGCGGGCCTTTGCATTACGCTCTATCTTTCCATCGACAACCAGACAGCCTGCAATCGTTCCCGCTTTGCTGGAATGGAAAATCGTCCGCACCTCTGCACGCCCAAGTGCGAGCTCGCTATATACAGGCTCCAACAGGCCTCTCAATGCCGATTCGACTTCGGCCACGGCTTCGTAGATGACGCGATAGAGCCGCACGTCCACTTTTTGCTCTTCTGCGATCCGTGCTGTATTGGGGTCAGGACGCACATTGAACCCGATGATCACCGCGTTTGAAGCTGCGGCCAGCAAGACGTCCGACTCGTTGATCGCACCGACAGCAGCATGTACGATATTGACTTTCGCACCTTCAACATCGATCTTCTCCAACGCTTGGCGCAATGCCTCTACGGATCCTTGCACATCGCTTTTAAGCACGATATTCAGCTGCTTGACCTGGCCTTCTTGCATCTGACGGTAAAGATCTTGCAAGGAAACATGAGGCGATCGGGTAATTTCTGCTTCATGCTGTCGTTGAGATCGGTACTCAGCAACCATCCGAGCGCGGTGCTCGTCTTCGTAGACGCGGAAGATGTCTCCAGGCTCAGGTACAGAAGAGAGTCCAGTCACCACCACAGGCGTCGAAGGAGGGGCTTCTTTGAGCCGGCGGCCCCGTTCATCCAGCATGGCCCGCACACGTCCCCAGCTGGCACCAGCGACAAGCACGTCCCCGACGTGTAGAGTCCCTTCTTTAATCAGGCAGGTTGCCACCGGTCCACGCGTCTTATCAAGCTCTGCCTCAATGATCGTCCCTTTCGCTGGTTTGTTAGGATTTGCCTTCAGCTCATGAAGATCAGCGACCAACAAGATCATTTCCAGTAGATCGTCAATCCCTTCCTTGCGCAAAGCAGAAACGGGGACAAAGACGGTATCCCCACCCCACTCCTCGGGCACGAGACCATGTTCAGCCAACTGCTGCTTTACCCGATCCGGATTGGCACCCGGCTTATCGATTTTGTTGATCGCGACGATAATCGGAACTTTGGCAGACTGGGCATGGTGAATAGCTTCGATGGTTTGTGGCATGACACCATCGTCCGCCGCAACCACCAACACGGCAATGTCGGTTACTTCAGCGCCCCGGGCCCGCATACTGGTAAACGCCTCATGCCCGGGCGTATCCAAAAAGGTGATTTTGCGCCCGTTGATCTCTACCTGATAGGCACCAATCCGCTGCGTGATCCCTCCTGCCTCTTGCTGTGCAACGTGAGAGGATCGGATGGCATCCAACAACGTCGTTTTGCCGTGATCCACATGGCCCATGATGGTAACGGCAGGAGGCCGCGAAACCAAATCTTCGGGACGATCAGGCTCCTCTTCGGGTTCTTGCTCGAGCAGCGTCTCTTGGCTGATCCGTTCGCTTACAGTGACGCCAAAACTGTCTGCCACCAAGCGAGTGGCATCAATGTCAAGTTCATCATTGAGCGTCGCCATTACGCCCAATCCCATCAATTTGGAGATGACTTGCGCAGGGGTGCGGTGCAACAGGCGCGCCAGCTCTGCAACTGTAATTGGTGGCTCGACACGAATCTGCTTTGGAGGTGCTGTAACCGGTGCCGAAGCGTGCTGGGCGTGTCGGCTTTTCTTGTTCCGGCGGTTGCCCCCTTTTCCCCCCCGCACAGCCTCTTCCTCATCGATCAGCGACGTCAAATCATGACGTCGTCCGGGCACTGCATCATTGCGATGGTGCACTCCCCGATCGTTGCGTCGATGAGGAGGAGACACAGCTGGGCGCGTTGTTGAACGGGTCTCTGCAAGGGTACTGGCCGTCACATGGGGTGCGCTCTCATGGGGCCTTTCTGCAGGCTGCGGACGCTCTGTCCGTCTGGAGGCCGAGACAGCAGAATTCCCTTTGGAAGCAGCGGCAGGCCGTTGCCCGGCGCGCTCTTGTTGCGAAGCTCCCGATCGCACCTCGCGTGTCGTTCCCCTACCCTGCTCCTCGTAACCTTGTGCGGAATGTTTTGGGCGCGTGGGGGCCCTCCTCTCAGCAGCGGCATTGGTGTGTTCTTGCTGCTGTGCAGGTGAGCCGGACTGCCGTACAGCTTGAACTGGAGTGGGCGAAGCAGTTTTTTGTGCTGCCTGCTCGGTTGGTTGAAGGACTTTTTCTTTTTCTTCCTGTTGTGCTTCTTCTGCCCCGGAGCGAGCAACTTCAGGTTTTGCCGGCGCTTCCTGCTCTCCTTGATTGGTGAGTAATTGCTGCGCAGCTTTGGTACGTACATCGGCAAAAAACTGCTCAATCGCAGCAATGTGCTCCGGCTCTAGTGTGCTCATGTGGTTGGCAACCGGCAGGTTGAGTCGCTTCATAATGGTGATGATCTCTTTGCTCGACATATTGAGCTGTTTGGCGTACTCATAGACGCGCAGTTTACTCACGCATTCCCACCCCCGAATCTGGCCATCAGCAATTCTTTCAATTCATTGGCGAGATTCTCTTCGGTAATCGCCACACACATGCGCCGGTCCTTGCCGACCGAAGCACCCAACACGTCTCCTTCCGGCCCCTCAACGCAATCGACATCATAACTACGACACTTGTCCGTCACCTGTTTACGCAGATTCAAGCCAGAGTCCTGTGCCAAGATCACCAATCGCGCTTTGCCACTGCGAACGGCTTCAATCGTTGCTTCTGTTCCCGATACGACGCGTCCGGCACTCATTGCCAAGCCTAGTAGTCCCGTAATGTCTTTACTCATGATTTCTTCAATGTACCTCCTCGCAATACGGTCATTTCAAACTCTCTTCGATCGATACTTGCTGCAATCCGTTGATAGATCTCTTCAGGGAGTGCACTATCCAATGCACGTTCCAACGCACGGCTTTTGCGCGCCTGCTGAAGACAGCGTTGGTCGATGCACAAATAGGCACCCCGACCGTTACGCTTGCCAGTCAAGTCGATATCGACTTCACCTTCTGGCGTCCGCACGATGCGCAGGAGTGCGCGCTTCGCTTTCATCTGTTGGCAGCCTACACATTTGCGTTCCGGTATCTTTCGCACAGGTGGTGCCTTTTTGGCCATCGACTTCCTCCGTCGCTCAGCGATCGTTCTCCTCGTTTGGCAGTGCTTCGAGATCAAAGGCATGCACAGCATCGGATTCCCCACGGATATCGATCTTCCAACCGGTCAGCTTGGCCGCCAAACGCGCATTTTGTCCTTCTTTGCCGATGGCCAAGGAGAGTTGTGCATCCGGTACGGTAACCCGAGCGACACGTTCGTCGTCGATCCATACATGTGTCGGCTTGGCAGGAGCCAACGCATTGGCCACAAACTCCTCTGGATCGATCGACCATGCAATCACATCGATCTTCTCTCCGCGCAACTCGTTGACGACAGCCTGGATGCGCTGACCCCGAGGCCCAATGCACGCACCCACTGGATCGACTTGATCGTTATTGGAGTAGACGGCCACCTTACAGCGATAACCCGGATCGCGTGCCACCGAACGGATCTCGACGATGCCATTGTAGATTTCCGGCACTTCCAGTTCGAGAAGGCGTTTGACAAATGTCGGATGCGTCCGCGAGGCATAGATCTGCGGGCCCTTATTGGAACGTTCCACCCGCGTGATCAGCACTTTGATGCGATCCCCGGTACGCAAGTGATCGGTAGGCAATGTCTCAGACTGAGGAAGCAGCGCTTCCGCTTTTCCCAAATTGACAAAGACGTAACGTGCATCCTGTCGCTGGACCAACCCAGTCATGACGTCTTCCTCACGATCGAGGAATTCTTCGTAGATCAGTCCACGCTCGGCCTCGCGGATACGTTGCATCACCACCTGTTTCGCCGTTTGCGCAGCAACACGGCCAAAATCGTGTGGTGTGACCTCCTGCTCCAAGATGTCTCCAACTTCGTACCTTGGATCAATTTGACGCGCGTCGTCAAGAGCAATTTGCAAACGCGGGTCACCGACATGCTCGACCACTTCTTTTTGAGCGTAGACGTGAAACTCGCCAGCCTGTGGATCGATCTCTACCCGCGCATTCTGGGCAGAACTAAAATTTCTGCGATAGGCCGACAGCAGCGCTGCTTCGATGGCAGAGAGGAGCACCTCCTTGCGGATGCCACGTTCCCGCTCCAGCTCCTCCAATGCTTCCAAGAAATCTGCCTGCACTGGAACACCTCTTCTTTATTTTCCCTCTTGCTGTGGCTCATAGACCAAATGGGCACGTTGCACCAGTTGTCGGGGAACGGTATAAACCGTCTCCCCTTCTTGGATGGTCAACACTTCGGGAGAAGCATCCAACAATTGTCCGCAAAGGTGCCGACGCCCTTGGTGATTCAGCGTAAGACGCACATCCACCTTTTTTCCCACAGCGCGCGAAAAATCTCGATCCCGTTGTAAGGGACGCTCCAAACCTGCAGAAGAAACTTCCAAGTAATAACGGTGTGGAATAAAGTCTTCCTGATCGAGTCGGGCACCGAGTTGGTCACTGACGCGGGAGCAGTCGTCCAGATCGACAGTTCCATCTGGGCGATCAAGTGCAACCCGAAGAAACCAGCGCTGTCCTTGTTTTTCATAGACAATACGGACAACCTCTAGCCCGCTACCTGCTAACATGGATTCTAGGATTTGTTCTACACGAGCAGCAATCTCTTGTGGATGCACCTTTTTTCCTCCTTGAGATCGCAGACAAACGCGCTCAGCACCACAAAAAAAGTCGCTCACCTTGGGAGCAACCCACAAATGCTCTCCTAAATGGAAAGCGTGGGCTGTTTGCTTCTCCCACGCTGCCTCCTTATCTTAGCATCGCTTTGGCAGAACTGCAATCGGTCAAAAAAGCGTGACCTGATTGGTCTCGGCCAAACCATCCAACGCCCCAGCGGCTCGCAAGAGATCAATGACCGATTTAGAGAGATGGGCACGTTCACGCAAATCATCGATGGAAAGAAAAGGGTGACTCTCACGTGCACTGACCAACGCTTCGGCAGCTGCGGCCCCCAAACCAGGCAGAACCAAAAAGGGTGGGCGCAACGAACCATCCGCCTCGATCGTAAAGCGATTGGCCGCTGAGTGGTAGAGATCGATAGGAAGCAACCGAATGCCACGGGCAAACATCTCTAAGGCAACTTCAAGCACAACTGCACTCTCTTTTTCTCGGCTGGTTGCTTCATTGCCCTTGTGCTCGATGTGCTCCAGCGCTTTTTTGACAGCTTGAGGGCCCTTCACGATCGTTGCGTAATCAAACGTATCGGTTGCCCGCACCGAAAAATAGCTGGCGTAAAAAGCCTCAGGCGCATGAACTTTGAAGTAGGCAATGCGAACGGCCATCCATACATATGCCACAGCATGGGCTTTCGGAAAGAGATAGCCGATCCGCTGACACGAGGTAATAAACCATTCAGGCACACCGTAGTGCCGCAGCTCATCCGCTTCTTGCGAAGAGAGTCCTCTTCCATGACGGACCTGCTCCATCCGTTGAAAGGCGATTTCCGGCGGCACGCCCGAACGGATCAGCGTCAACATGACATCATCCCGCGTGGAAATGACATCGGCCAACTGTGCTTCCCCTTGACGAATCCACTCTTGGGCGTTGTTGACCCAAACATTGGTCCCGTGCGAAAGCCCGCTGATACGCACAAGCTCTGCAAAGTGATGGGGACGGGTTTCCTCGAGCATTTGCCGTACAAACCGTGTTCCAAACTCCGGCAGTCCGATGGTACCGACTTCAGATTGCAACCACCGCGCATCCAGCTTCAGCGCATCAGACGAATAAAAAAGCGAGAGCGTGGCATCATCGTCTGGCGGCACGGTTCTCGGATCAATATTGGTCAAATCCTGCAGCATCCGTAAGACGCTCGGATCGTCATGACCGAGCAGGTCCAGCTTCAGAAGGCGGCTAGAAATGGCATGATAGTCGAAATGAGTGGTCTTGGTCTGTGCATGGATATCATCGGCTGGGTACTGAACAGGGGTAAAGTCGTGGATATCCAGATCGGTCGGAACAATCATCACACCACCAGGATGTTGTCCGGTGGTGCGCTTGACACCGGTAAGGTGTATGGCGATTCGATCCAGCTCGGCACGGCGCATGGGTTGTTGTTGGCTGTCTGCAAATTTGCGCGCATAACTGTATGCCGTTTTCTCCGCAATTGTCGAGATGGTACCGGCTCGGAAAACGTGATTTTCGCCAAAGAGGGTCTCCGTATAACGATGGGCGCGAGGCTGGTATTCACCACCGAAGTTGAGATCAATGTCCGGCACTTTTTCACCGTGAAAACCCATGAACGTTTCAAAGGCGATGTCATGCCCGTCTTTTTCCAAGGGTCCCCCGCATTTTGGACAAGCCTTGTCGGGAAGATCGAAACCCGAGCCTACCGATCCATCGATAATAAAATCTGTAAAATGACAAACCGGGCAGACATAGTGTGGCGGAAGGGGATTGACCTCCGTGATGCCGTAAAGCGTGGCTACCAAGGACGAACCGACCGAACCACGCGAACCGACCAGATATCCATCGGCCAAGGATTGTTGAACCAACCTTTGAGCAATAAGGTAGATGACAGCATAGCCGTGGTTGATGATCCCGTCAAGCTCCCGTTCCAATCGCGCGGCAACCATCGTAGGCAACGGGTCGCCGTAACGTGCATGAGCCTGCCGGTACGCTTCTTCTCGGACTTCTTGAGCTGCGTTGGGAATCTGAGGAGCATGCAGCTCGTCCGGAATCGGCTTGACAGCAGAGAGGCGCTGGGCCAACGCTTGGGGCTCCTCCACGACAAGTTGATAGGCGCGGTGCTCCCCAAGGAAGGCAAAAGCATCGAGTAGCTCCTGGGTCGTCTGAAGATAGCAGGGCCCTGTGGGACAACATTGGCGATTGTGAGGAGCCCCTGCTAGTACTTCACGAAAGAAGGTCTCACTTGGGTCGAGTACATGGGCGTCGCTTACTGCGACGAGAGGCGTCTCTGCTTGATCACAAAGGGAAACGAGCGTGGCGATCAGTTCACGCACCTGTTGCTCCGAGAGGTTGGGAAGCTGCGCCTGCGTCCACTGCGGCGTAGTCACTTCGACATAATCATAGAAGCGCAAAGCCTCCAGGATCTCCTCTCTGCTACGCCGATCGAGTAGACTTTGGAAAATTTCGCCCCGTACTGCCACGCTGCCTACCAAGAATCCATCATGTCCAGCTCGAATCAGGCTTTTCGGCAAACGTGGCACCCCACCTGCAAGGTAGTCAAGATGAGAGGCTGAAACCAGCTGGTAAAGCGAATGCAGGGCAGCTTGTTCAACAGGAAAAAGCACGGCCTCTTGCGGGTGAAGTTTTGCAAAGGCGTCTGGCCCAATCGACCTGTCCAAAAGCTGTAGTGTATCTAGGTTCCGTCGTTGAGCCTCTTCCAACAGGCGCAACGCGATTTCTCCACAAGCGCGCGCATCATCCAGTGCCCTGTGGTGTGATTCAAGCGGAATCCCAAACTTGGCACACAGCGTTTCCAAACGATAATTTTTCTCTTGAGGAAAGAGAAACCGTGCCAGTGCCAGCGTGTCCACGACATCTTGCTGGAGTGGCGGCAATCCGAGTCGTTTCAACCAATGATTGACGAAAGTCACATCGAAGTGGGCATTGTGGGCAACCAAAACTCCGCCTTCGCAGAAGGCGAGGAATTTCGGTAAAACTTCTTCAACCAGAGGCTGTCCAACAAGCATCTTTTCGTCGATATGGGTCAGCGCAACAATTTCGACCGGTAAAGGGCGTTGGGGATTGATGAGCGTGGAAAATGTATCGACTGCTTCTCCGTCCACAAATTTGACAGCCGAAATTTCAATCAGGGCATCCTCATCCGCAGACAACCCCGTCGTTTCGGTATCAAAAGCAATGAGCGGCACATGTTGCAAAGAAGCGACCGGAGTCGGATGTTCTCCATGATAGAGGATCGGTTGTTCATCATCGACCATGTACGCCGTCAGTCCCAAGTAAACGGGGATGCCGATCTTGGCAAAAGAGGCATAGACTTCCGGGAAAGCTTGTACGACCCCATGATCACAGATCGCCACGCCACCCATGCCCCATTCCTTGGCCCGCGCTGCCAACGCTTCCGGACGGATTAACCCATCCATCGCACTCATTGTGGTATGAACATGCCACTCTACGCGTCCAGGCAATGCCTCAACGCGTCTTTTTGGAGGCAAAAGCGCGATGGCAGTGGCAGTAAGGGAAAGTTCTTTTAAATATGGATCTGGCATGAGGCTCCCCTCGATGCGTACCCATACTCCATCTTCCAATGATGCTTTCAACTGCTCTTCTTCGCCCGGGTTTCGCGGAAAATATTTTCCGATCACCGTGTCCGTTTCGTCAGTGACATGAAATTCAAGCAATTTCCGGCCTGCTCGTAAATCCCGCCAAGTGACAGAAAAGAGCTGCCCTTCAACTGCGGCTTCGGGGATGCCTTCGATCACCTCATGCAACGAAACAATCGGTAGTTGCGACATCTGTCCGCAAAGCACACGATGTGCTTCTTCTGCGGATGGGTTCCGCATGGCCGTGCTCTGCGTGACAGCCAATTCCTCTGCGCGCTGCTGCAAGTCGCGCCAAGCTTGCGCAACAGCCGGATCAACGACACACCTCACCTGATTGGGCAAGCTTGTCCAAGCCGTCGCCAAAGCCAAAAAGCGGCGAAGGCTTTGGGGATGCGCTTCAATCCAGGAGCGAGCGGCAGCGTGCGGCACGATCAGCCGAACCTCTCCTTCCTCTACGGCAAAAAGGGTACTTCCCGCTTCTGCTCTGCCTTCAGGCCACGGCTGTATGGCGAGCTGCCAAAAAATTGGCAGCCACAATCCCAATGCATCCGGATCGAAAGAGAATCGCGTGGGATGCGGATGCAGGACCACTAGGGAGGCTTGAAGGATTTCACGTACCCGTTCCGACAAGAGCACATAGCTTTCTGGGGTCAACACTTCCGCCTTGGAAAGAGCCAAGCCGACAAATCCGGAAACAGGAGCTACCCGTACACCCTGCAGGACAAGCAGATTCCAGGGCGGTTCGTCTAAATGGATCTGTTGCAAAACAGCTCGCCAGCGGATTGCGTCTTGGGGAATATCGGGTGGTTCTAAACTGGCCATCAGGAATTTTCACCAAACAGTCTTGCTACAATACCCACGATCTCCTCTACTTTCAGCTCCACCGTTTTCCGGTCTCGACGCCGGCTCAATTCGACAATGCCTTCCCCCGCCTTGCGACCAACGGTCATTCGCAATGGGATACCCAGCAGGTCAGCATCCTTGAATTTCACACCCGCGTGCTCTTGCCGGTCATCGATGATCACTTCATAACCAGAAGCAGAGAGGGTCTCCGCCAAGTGCTCGCCCATCACACGCTGTTCTTCATTCTGCATATCGACAATGACCACGTGCACATGGGCTGGAGCCACTGCCATTGGCCAGACAATGCCATCCTCATCATGACTTTGCTCTACTACAGCGGCAGCAATCCTTGAGACACCAATCCCATAGCACCCCATGTAAAGTGGCCGCTGCTGCCCAGCTTCATCCAAATAGACGGCTCCCATCGGCGCGGAGTACTTGGTCCCCAATTTAAAAACCTGGCCGACTTCAATGCCGTGGGCTGCCGCCAATGGGGCGCCACAGGAAGGGCAAGGATCGCCGGCGTAAACCTCTTTGAGATCGAGAATCCTAGCATCCGCAAAGGCTTGGTGTGGACGAAGACCGCAACGCAAAAAGCCCTCTTCATTGGAACCACAAATCGCATACGGCAATGCCATTACATCAGGTTCTACAAAAAGGCCGACACCTTGTTCACTCAAACCCAGCGGGCCAATATAGCCATGTGTCGCTTTTGGCAGCAACTTTCTGACCCTTTCCTCTGACAACGGCGTCACTTCTGCCACGCCGAGTGCAGCGGCCAGCTTCGCTTCGTTGAGGGTGTGGTCGCCTCGCAAAATGGCCGCGATCGGTTGCCCATCCGCTTCATACAGAAGTGTTTTGAGCACGTAGGCCCGATCCACACCCAACGCTTCGGCTTGTGCCCCCGTCTCGATAACGCCGGGCAAGGAAACTTGTCCGACCGTTTCTGCACGGCTCGATGCAGCTGGTAAGGGCGACGGAACCCCTTGCGCTTTTTCCACGTTGGCTGCGTAGTCACAAGCATCACAGTAGACGATCTCATCTTCCCCTATGGGCGCGATTGCCATGAACTCATGGGAACCACCCGTACCCCCGATTGCTCCTTGCTGAGCTTCTACGGCGCGCGTGTCTAATCCCAAGCGTGCGAAAATGCGCACGTATGCTTGGTACATTGCTTCATACGAAGCTGCCATGCCTTCCTCGTCACAATCGAAAGAGTAAGCATCTTTCATGATAAACTCTCGTCCGCGCAGCAAGCCAAAACGTGGCCGCCGCTCGTCGCGGAATTTGTCTTGAATCTGATAGAGTGTGATGGGCAGTTGTCGATACGAACGGATCACACCGCGCACAAGATCGGTGAATAACTCTTCATGGGTAGGACCTAAGACGAAGGCTCGTCCATGACGATCTTCGAGCCGCATCAATTCAGGGCCATAGGCTCGAATACGCCCGGTTTCCTCCCACAATTGTGCCGGCTGAAGGATGGGCGCCAAGATTTCTTGTGCACCGCTACGATCCATCTCCTCCCGGACAATGGCCTCGATTTTTTGAATGATCCGCCATCCTAACGGTAGGTACGTGTAGAGCCCCCCCGCTACCTGGCGAATGAGACCAGCCCGTAACATTAAGCGATGGCTTGTAGCTTCTGCATCGGCCGGTGCCTCTCGTAATGTTTGAAAAAAAGCGGTCGATAACCGAAGTATCATCCAGCTCCCTCTCTGTCTTTTGCCAAGCATTCAAAATATTTCTCTTACGACAACGTCACTTCACCGATACTCTCTGCATCTCTGCAGCCATGGCTTCCACTTCTGCCATCAGCGTAGGCAGCAGGGCTTCTTCAGGAACTTTACGGTAGGGCTCACCATGTTTAAAGAGCAAGCCCTCCCCTCGTCCTCCTGCAATCCCAATATCGGCCTCACGCGCTTCTCCTGGGCCATTGACCGCACAGCCCATGACCGCTATCTTCAAAGGCACGCCGAGTTGCTGCACCCGTTGTTCCACCTCTTGGGCAATACCGAAAACGTCGATATGGCAGCGGGCACAGGTAGGACAAGCAATCACCTCCGGATCGACCGTACGCAATCCCAGTGAGGTGAGAATCTGTCGGGCCACATAGACCTCTTCGACCGGATCGGCCGAAAGGGAGATGCGGATCGTATTGCCAATCCCCATTGCTAAAATAGCACCGACCCCAACCGCTGATTTGATCGTTCCCCCCCGTAGCGTCCCGGACTCAGTAATGCCGACATGCAGCGGATAAGCAACCTCTTCTGCCATCCGCCGATAAGCCTCAATCGCTGTCGGCACATTGGAAGCCTTCAAGGAGATCACGATGTCGTAAAAACCAAAGGATTCCAGCAAGCGCACTTCGCGCAATGCACTTTCGACCATTGCTTCGGCCGTAGGGTGACCATAGCGTGCCAGCAAATCCTTTTCGATAGAACCGGCATTGACACCAATCCGTATTGGGATCCCCGCTTCCTTGGCTGCCAAAACTACTTCCTTGACCTGCTCTGACTTGCCGATGTTGCCGGGATTGATGCGTAGCTTGTCGACGCCGGCGTCGATCGCCCGCATCGCCAGCCGCGGTGAGAAATGAATGTCGGCAACAACAGGGATGGGCGAACGACGTACGATGTGCGGCAAGGCATCCGCAGAGGCATCGTCCGGTACCGAAACGCGCACAACTTCGCAGCCTGCACGCACCAGCCGGTCGATCTGTGCCAACGTTGCCCCAATGTCCGCTGTGGGCGTCGTCGTCATCGATTGAATGATGACATGCGACGACCCCCCGATGGTGATATTACGCAAATGGACAGGTCGCGTCTGCTCGCGGAGGAACATGGGACATTCCTTCCTTCCTGCCTGGTATTGCCCTCATCTCGATTATCCAAAGGCGTTCGCTTACTGTACCAGCTTTAACACATCCGAATAGGTGACGACAACCATAAAGGCCATCAAGATAGCAAATCCAATGAACTGGACCATCCCTTGCCGTTCCGGTGGAACAGGTTTGCCTCGCACGAGTTCGACCGCCAAAAAGAGAAATTGGCTGCCATCCAACGCTGGGAATGGAACCAAGTTGAGCAAGCCTACGCTGACATTGATCAGCGCCGACAAAAGCAACAAGCTTAAAGCCGGGCTGATACCCGCCAATCCTTCATGGGATGCCGAACCAACGATCGAAAAAATGCCGACAGGCCCCGATAGGTTGGCGCTCACGCCGCCTGGCGCCGTTCCTTGTATCAATTGTACCAGACCGACGACGGTTCCCGTGATCATTTCCCCTGTCTGACGCACGCCCTGCCACAGCGCCAGAATGGGATTGTGGCCACTGTATAGGTAATGGGTAGTGACACCGAGCATTGCACGTCCACTTTTTGGATCCGGCCGTGGAACTGCCTGAAGGGTCAGCTGATGGCCATCCGCCCGTTCAACGCGGATGGAAACAGAGGTTCCTGCTTTTCCCTCAACCAGTCGCGAAATGTCTTCTAAGCGATGGACAGGCTGTGCGTCGATAGCCAAAATCCGGTCTCCCGGCTGCAATCCAGCCTGCTGTGCCGCACTGTTGGGCAACACCTGTTCCACCTGAGGGATAGTCGTCGTTCCCTGAATTCCTGAAAAGACAGCCAAAAGCAATGCAGCCAGAAGGAAATTCATCAAGGGACCGGCAACGACCGTGACTGCCCTTACCCAGATCGGCTTGCCCCAAAAGAGACGATCCCGTGGCGCAATCTGTATCTGCTCCCGTTGATCGAACAACTCACAAGAACGGCTCACTGGATAACTTTTGCGTTGCCCTTGTGGATCGCGCAAAGTAATCTGCAGATCATCCAAAAGATCCGCAGACTCTACACTGCCAGCTTCCCACCCTTGCGGTACAGGATCCCCGGGCTGTAAGGTTCGTATCGCCACGACAGTCTCTTTACCGTCGGCAACGGTTTCCTTACGTATGGCAACCGAAGTGCCCGGTTTAATCGGCAATTCTTCAGGCGTCTGCCTGCCATGGCGTTGTAACCACCGAACGGGATCATACGCAGCGAATAATGGGTCTCTCCCCGCCGCCAACGTAAAAGAGGGGGGCCAAACCCAATGGCAAATTCCCGCACCATGATGCCCGTACTTTTGGCGGCAAGGAAATGCCCAAATTCATGCACGAGAATGAGCACCAAAAAAATGAGGATGGTAAGTAGAATTTGCCAGACGAGCGTCAGGGCGTTCTCCCCCTTGATAGGAGATGCGCTTTTGCGATGCGCATCCGCAACTCCTTGCGTGCCGCCCGATCCGCTTCCTCAATTGCAGCCAGATCGGGTTGGTCAATCGCGTGATGATCCGTCACAACTTCAGCAACCAAGTCGACAATTTCGCCGAAAGGGATCACACCATGCAGAAATGCATCGACAGCCTCTTCGTTTGCCGCATTGAGGACCGCAGGCAAGGTACCTCCACGTCGACCACAGGACTCGGCCAGTTCCAATGCCGGAAACCGTTGCCGATCCGGCGCTTCAAATGTAAGGCTGCCCAATTGGGTCATGTCCATCGTCGTATGCTGAAGCGGAATCCGTTGTGGATAGCTCAAAGCAACGGAGATGGGAATCCGCATGTCGGCACTTCCCAACTGTGCCAAAACAGCCCCGTCGGTAAAAGCTACCAATGAATGGACAATGCTTTGCGGATGAATGACGACGCTGATCTTGTCATAGGGCACATCAAACAATACATGTGCTTCAATCTCCTCCAAACCCTTGTTCATTAGTGTGGCAGAATGGACAGTGATCGCTTTTCCCATCCGCCACGTTGGATGTGCCAGGACCTGTTGCAGATCGGCGTTGGCCATCTCTTCCTTCGGCGTATGCAGAAAAGGCCCACCGGAGCACGTCAGCCACAGGCGTGCCACACTGTCGATCGGGTTACCCTGCAGGCATTGAAAGATAGCGGAGTGTTCGCTGTCAATCGGAAGCAAACGTCGCCCCATCCGCTGCGCCGTCGCTTTGACCAACGGACCTGCGGCAACCATTGTCTCCTTGTTGGCCAATGCGACATCCTTGCCGCTCTCTAACGCCGCCAATGTGGGGCGGATGCCTTGTGCTCCGACCAAAGCGTTGACGACAAGGGTGCCGGGCGCTTCGGCAGCAAGTTCCAACAACCCCGCTTCGCCCCACGACAGATGCAGACGACTTTGTTGCTCGACGGTCAGAGACGCGTATAAAGCTTCAGCATCCGAACGACTGGCAACAGACACCCATGTCGGCTGAAAACGCATGATCTGATTGGCAAGCAAGGTCATATTATGGCCCGCTGCCAGTGCCGTGACACGGAAAACTTGAGGGTGCTCTGCCACCACCGCCAATGTCTGCGTGCCGATAGACCCCGTGGAGCCCAATACGACGATCTCTTTCAAAGCAGGCCCACCTCTAACAGATAGTACGCAGCTGGAAAAGCAAATAGCAAGGAATCAAATCGATCCAGTACGCCGCCATGGCCAGGAAGCAATCGACCCGCATCTTTCTTACCCCAGACGCGCTTTACCGCCGATTCTGACAAGTCGCCCAATAACCCAGCAACAAAGATCAATACACCCCACAATGCAACGGTAGCAAGTGGCAATGCAGGCCTAAGCCAAGCAGCAAAAGCCATTGCAACGATCACCGCACCGATTGCGCCGGTAACTGCCCCTGTTATTGTCTTGCCAGGACTTACACGAGGCCAAAGTTTCGGCCCTTTCAGAAGACTTCCACCCAAATACGCAGCGGAATCAGCGGCCCATGTGGTCAACAGGGTCAGCAGCACCCAGAAACGTCCGTCTTCCTCCTCGCGGAGTGCAACCCCATAGCGCATGAGTAAGCCAACGTATAGCGCGCCGAACAGCGCCCATGCCATCTGGATCACAGAAACGCGGTTTTCCAACGCAACAGGAAGCAAGAGCGCTGCAAAAAGGCCGGCCAACAGGACTGAAAAAGGGGAGAATGTATCTGCTTGGGAGAGCAAGAAACCCATCCCTGCCAATTCAGCGATCCACCAGGCCACATCCAACCTTTTCAAGTCAGCGAGCCGAATGATTTCGTCACATCCGATGATCACCACAACAGCAGAGAGGAGCCACCAGGCCATTCCGCCAACATACCAACTGGAGAGCATGACAGCGGCAAAAATGGCAGAAGTGATCAGCCGGGTGTTAAGCACTTTACCCATTGTTTGAAACCGAAACGCCTCCAAAACGGCGTTGTCGATGTTGAAACTCTCGCATGGCCATCTCAAAATCCATTTCAGAAAAATCCGGCCAAAATTTAGGAACAAAAAGAAGCTCACTGTAGGCCAGCTGCCATAGCAGATAGTTGCTCAATCGTTGTTCGCCGCTGGTACGGATCAGCAAATCTGGATCGGGAAGACCCCGCGTATCCAAATGATCAGCAATCGTCTGTTCATCGATCGTTTCCGGTGACAACTGACCATTTTTGACTTCTTTGGCGATGCTGCGTACGGTGCGTACCAGCTCGGCTCTTCCACCGTAGTTGAAAGCGAAGTTAAGCACCATACCCGGATTCGCAGCCGTTTGTACAACTCCCCGTTCAACGGCACGCAGTGTCAGCGCAGGGACGCCGACGCGGTCGCCAAGCATTTGGATGCGGATGCCCCGCGCCATCAATTCGTCCATTTCGCTGCGCAGGTACTCCCCTGGAAGTCGCATCAAATAAGCCACTTCAGTCACAGGACGTCGCCAATTTTCCGTTGAAAAAGCGAATAGCGTCAGAACCCGGATACCCCAGTCATCCGCACACCGCACAACGCGTCGTACGGTTTCCATACCCGCCCTGTGTCCTGCTGTACGCGGCAATCCACGGCACTGTGCCCAACGTCCGTTGCCATCCATGATGATCGCAACATGCTGGGGCAATCTTTGCGCATCGACATCCGCTGCCACCGCCATCGGCGAGATCCCCTCCTACCACTTCAAGCAGCGCTACACAGCGCGGATCTCCTCTTCCTTCTTCTCGAGCAGACGATCGATCTCAGAGATGTATTGATCGGTCAGTTTCTGCACGCGCTCCTGATCGCGATGTAGGATATCTTCTGGGACTTCTTCCTCCTTGGCCCACTGCCGCAGCGCGTCGTTGGCATCTCGACGCACATTGCGCACTGAAACACGGGCTTCCTCAGCCAACCTATGCGCCCTGCGGCTGAGCTCCTCCCGCCTTTCTGCCGTCAACGGAGGAATACTCAACCGTACAACCGTTCCATCAGAAGTCGGCTGGACGCCCAGATCCGCTTTCTCGATCGCCTTGACCACAGCGTTGACCATCGATTTCTCCCACGGTTGGATCACCAGCAGCCTTGGATCCGGCGAGGTCACACTGGCCATCTGCGGAATCGGTGTCGGCACACCGTAATAATCGACCATGACTCGTTCAATCAGACCAACATGCGCCCGCCCAGCACGCAATCCCCGAAACTCCGTCTCTAACGTCTCTATCGAGCGTTGCATGCGGCGCTGTGCTTCTTGAAGGATACTCTCAGCACTTTTTTCAGCCTCTGGCATGGATTACACACCTCCTTTGACCAATGTACCCACTGGTTCTCCCAGTGCTGCGCGGCGGATGCTATCGTAATCATCGATGGCAAAGACACGGATGGGGATTCCGTTTTCCATGCACAACGAGGCGGCAGTGGCATCCATGACGCCCAGGCTTTGGCTGATCAGCTGTCGGTACGTGATCTCTGCAAAGCGGTGTGCCTGGGGATTGAGAGCCGGATCAGAATCATAGACACCGTCGACACCATGCTTGGCCATCAGAACGATCTCCGCATCAATCTCTGCTGCCCGCAAAGCAGCGGTCGTATCCGTCGAAAAGAAAGGATTGCCCGTCCCTCCTGCAAAGATGACGACACGACCCTTCTCCAAATGACGGATTGCGCGCCGGCGGATGTACGGCTCAGCAACCTGGCGCATCTCGATGGAAGTCTGTACCCGTGTGGGGACATCATTGCGTTCCAAAGCATCCTGCAGCGCCAGCGCATTGATCACCGTCGCCAACATTCCCATGTAGTCAGCGGTGGCACGGTCCATCCCCCAAGCCGTCCCGGACGCACCTCTCCATATGTTTCCCCCACCGACCACAATAGCCATCTGTACCCCCGCATGAACCCCGCTGCGGATCTGTCCGGCAATCTCTTCTGCAATCCGTGCATCTAATGGATCATCCGTCGAACCGAGCGCTTCTCCTGAAAGCTTGAGCATGACACGCCGATATCGGGGAGAAAGCGGAGGGTTTGGCTCCTGGGCTGCCATACTTACGCCTCTTCTTCCCCTTCACCGAGCTGGAAGCGAGCAAAGCGGCGGACAACAATGTTTTCCCCGAACTTGCTGACTGCCTCTTGCACAAGCTGCCGAACCTTTTTATCGCTTTCTTTTACAAAAGGCTGATCGAGCAAACAGTTCTCTTCGTAGAATTTCTCCAAACGGCCTTCTACAATGCGTTGGAGCACATTCTCTGGCCGGCCTTCGTTGCGGGCCTGAGCCATTAGAACTTCCCGCTCATGTTCCAAGACGGCAGGAGGGACCTGGTCCCGACTTACGTATTGTGGAGCTGCAGCTGCTACCTGCATGGCGAGATCCTTGACAAACTCTTGAAACTCCTTCGTGTTCGCGACAAAATCCGTTTCACAATTGACCTCGATCAGTACACCCAGCCGTCCTCCGGGATGGATGTAGGCAGAAATCAGCCCTTCTTTTGCCTGCCGCCCAGCTTTCTTACTCGCTTTGACGATCCCCCACTCGCGTAGCAGCTCAATCGCCTGCTGCATCTCCCCATTCGCCTCGACAAGTGCCCGCTTGCAATCCATCATCCCAGCACCGGTGCGCTCTCGAAGTTCCTTGACTTGTGCGGCACTCACATTGATGGCCATGACGATTTTCCCCCTTTATTCATACAGAGAGGGTGGAAAGCGGCGATCGCTTTCTTCCACCCTCCATTAAAGGCGATATTAGGCTTGCTCGGCCGCCTGTTGTTTGCCTTCCAAAATGGCGTCCGCCAATTTTGAGGTGATCAAGCGAATGGCCCGAATCGCATCGTCGTTTCCTGGAATGAGATAGTCTATTTCATCGGGGTCACAATTCGTGTCGACAATTGCCACAATGGGAATCTCCAATTTTCGTGCTTCGGTGACCGCGATATGCTCCTTGCGAGAATCGATCAGAAAAACGACATCGGGAAGCCGGTCCATTTCACGGATGCCCCCCAGATATTTTTCAAGCCGCTCCCATTCCTTGCGCAACAAAACAACTTCTTTTTTCGGAAGCACGTCGAAAGTACCATCTTCGGCCATTCGATCCAACGCATTGAGGCGTTCTACACGCTGACGGATGGTCGCAAAGTTTGTCAGTGTGCCCCCTAACCATCGCTGGTTGACATAGGGCATACCACAGCGTTTGGCTTCTTCCTCGACGGTGTCTTGGGCCTGCTTTTTCGTGCCGACAAAAAGAATGGTGCCACCAGCCGTTGCGGTATCGCGGAGGAAATGATAGGCTTGCTCAATCTTTTGAACCGTTTTTTGAAGGTCAACAATGTAGATACCGTTTCGCTCCGTAAAAATATACGGAGCCATCTTCGGATTCCATCGCCTGGTCTGATGGCCAAAGTGCACCCCAGCTTCAAGCAGCTGTTTCATGGAAAGTATGGGCATTGCGCTGCTCCCTCCGGTTTTTCTCCGCTGCAGTCTCCTCCATGGCGCTACCGCCTTAAAGACGGAACCGGGCCATGTCCACTGCATGTGTGATGACCAGGCGGTACTATATCACAAGGCTTGCGCGGGGGGCAACGATCGTCCAGATTCGACAAAGGTAGGAGCCGATCTCAAGAGGAGATAGAGATACAGCGAGGGGAAAGACACGCATCCTCGGAAGTGTCTTTCGCCCCTGTACTTCTGTCCCCTCAGTGACTTACGGCAGCGAGTTCATCGAGCAACTTGGGGTTGAGTACTTTAATGTACGTGCCCTTCATACCCAGACTGCGCGACTCGATTACCCCTGCCGACTCAAGTTTACGCAGGGCGTTGACGATGACCGAACGCGTGATCCCCACCCGATCGGCGATCTTTGAAGCAACAAGCAGTCCTTCGTACCCGTCCAGTTCACCCAAGATATGCTGAACGGCTTCCAGCTCGGAGTAAGAAAGGGAGTTGATAGCCAGCTGAACGACGGCTTTGCTGCGTGCCTCCTGCTCAATCTCCTCAGCTCGCGAACGGAGCACTTCGATGCCAACAACCGTCGCCCCGTATTCCGCCAAGAGCAGGTCCTCTTCATTAAAGGGACGCCCCATGCGCAGCAAGAGCAAGGTCCCTAGCCGATCTCCCCCTCCTGTGATCGGAACGATCATCAGATATTTGTCCCCCATCTGTTCTGAAAGACCAAGGGCCTGAACGATGCCCCACCGATCCGGTGGATTGACCAAAGTCTCGCTGACTTCCAGCAAAGCCTGCCCCACAGAGGCAAAGGAAGCATTGCTTTCTCCTTGCTCCACACTGGCTACTGACCATGCGAAAGCATCAGCGACGGCTTTTCCCATCAACTTTCCTTTGCGTCCGATCACATAGAGATTGCAGTCGATCACGTCCCGCAGCACTTCGCAAATATCGTTGAAATTGGCTGCCGAGTTGTTCGCTCGTTGTAAAGTTCGGTTGATATGCCGAGTTTTTTCTAAGAGCTCCATTCCGCTGGCTTTTCCTCCTGAATTTGCTTCTTTTGTGGTTAATTCTCAGTGTTTCCATGAAGTTACAAAATATACCTGCTGAGATCTTGATTTCCGACAATATCGTGCAGCTTCTCACGCACATAATCCCGATTGATAACAATCGGTTCACTCGTGACCTCTGGAGCAGCAAAGGAGAGATCTTCCAATACCTTCTCTACCAGGGTCTGCAACCGTCGCGCACCAATATCTTCGGTCTGCTGATTGACAACCTCTGCCAGGCTCGCAATCTCTTCGAGACCATCCCCAGCGAATTCCACATGGACCCCATCGACTTGGAGCAATGCCTGGTACTGTTTCGTCAACGCATTGGCCGGTTCCGTAAGAATACGCAAAAAGTCATCACGGGTCAATGGGGACAATTCAACTCGGATGGGAAAGCGCCCCTGAAGCTCTGGAATCAAGTCGGACGGCTTGGCCGTCTGAAAAGCCCCTGCACCGATAAAGAGCATGTGATCTGTGCGCACCGGACCATACTTTGTCATGACGGTGGATCCTTCGACAATCGGCAACAAGTCCCTTTGTACACCTTCACGCGAGACATCTGGCCCTCCATAGCTGCCATTGCGCTCTGCGATCTTATCGATCTCATCCAAAAAGAGGATACCGTTTTGCTCGGCGCGGTAGACGCCTTCGGCATTTGCTTCATCAACATCGATCAGTTTTTGCGCCTCTTCTTGGGTCAACGCCTCGAGCGCTTCGCGAACGGTCATTTTTTGTCTACGTCGCCGCGGAGGAAAGAAATTGCCGAACATCTCCTGCATGTTGATCCCCAATTCCTCCATGCCACTTCCATTGAACATGTCGAACATGGAGGGAGTTCGCTCCAGAACGTCAACTTCGATGACCACGTCATCAAATTCTCCACGCCGCAATCGTGCTTTGATATCTTCTGGCGGCGTCTCCTCTTTGGAACGGCCTTCATCGGCACTTGTTCCGCTTCCCTGGGGAGAGAAGAGCATCTCAAAGGGGTTTCGAAAATTCGATTTGGGCCGATCGCTGCCGGAGGTCAGGATCCGGGCCACGCGTTCTTCGGCAGCAGCACGCGCTGGTCTTTCCACTTCGGCCGTGCGCTCCTGACGAACCATGCGCACAGAGGTCTCGACGAGATCACGCACCATGGAATCGACATCCCGGCCGACGTAGCCTACCTCAGTAAACTTGGTTGCTTCTACTTTCAAAAAAGGAGCTTTGACCAAACGTGATAGTCGACGTGCGATCTCGGTCTTGCCGACACCCGTCGGTCCAATCATCAGGATGTTTTTCGGCATCACTTCATCGCGCAGCTCGGCAGGCAGTTTTGCCCGTCGATAGCGATTGCGCAATGCCACTGCCATGGCACGTTTAGCTTCGTTTTGACCAACGATATACCGGTCCAGTTCCTCGACGATCTGCCGGGGCGTCAACGAAGCCATTGGATCTGTGTGCGTTTTCGGAAGAGATTGTTCAGCCATCGATCTTCGTTACTCCTTTACCAGCGCGATTGCGCTTACCATTGCAGCGATTCAACGCGGATCTGGTGGTTTGTATACACACAAATATCCGCCGCGATTTCAACAGCCTCTTTAGCCAATGCTTCGGCAGGCATTTCCGTATGTGCTGCCAACGCTCGTCCTGCGGCAAGGGCAAAGTTTCCGCCTGAACCGATGCCGATCATCCCATCATCCGGTTCAATCACTTCTCCTGTGCCGGAAACAACGAGCAAGCCGTCTTCTCCAAGGACAACCAGCAATGCGTTTAACTGCCGTAGCATGCGATCGGTGCGCCATAACTTGGCCAGCTCGATGGCACCCCTCTGCAAGCTTCCATGGTAGGTTTCCAGTTTCTCTTCGTACAGTTCGAAAAGCGTCTGTGCATCGGCAACCGAACCAGCAAAGCCGGCAATCACCCGATCATGATAGAGGCGGCGCACCTTGCGCGCCCCTTGTTTCATAATCGTCGATTCTCCCATCGTCACCTGACCATCTGCCGCCATTGCTGCCTGATGGTCACGACGAATGGCAAAAACAGTGGTCCCATGAAACGTCATTGCTTCAGACATCGTTGTGCTCCTTTTCACGCGCTACACCTTTCGGTTCCGCAAGTGGATGCGCCGCTTCAAAATGCCGCCGTAGCTCTTCATCGGCAACTTTTGTATAGATGGCCGTCGTCGTCAATCGAGCGTGGCCGAGCAATTCTTGCACCGTTTTCAGATCTGCTCCGCCACGCAAAAGATCGGTCGCATAGGTGTGCCGCAATGCGTGCGGCACGATGTGACCATCGCCAGCCGCCCATCCCACATGATCCACAATGCGGCGAATAGAACGCGTCGTCAAGGCCGTTCCCCGCTGGCTGAGAAAAAGCATGGACGTCGCCTTGCCTCGGGTAAGCTGGGGACGTTCTTCCCGTAAGTACGCCTGTAGCGCTTGTGCTGCCGCTCGGCCGAACGGGACGCGCCGTTGCTTGTTTCCTTTCCCCATGACGGTCACCCAACGATCTTGCAGATCGACATCCGAAAGATGCAAGGCAGCCGCTTCAGCGACACGCAACCCTGCCCCATAGAGCAATTCAACTATCGCCTGGTCGCGCTTTGGAAAGCGACTGCCGGCCACACTGGACGCTTCGAACAAGGCATCGCGTGCTTTTGGATCGAGCGCCCGAGGCAGGGTCTGCGGCACCTTTGGGGAACGCAGACGCGCAACTGGATTTTCGTCCAGCTGATGCGTACGTTGGAGATAACCGAAAAAGCTGCGTAGAGCACTCAACCGACGGCTGACCGAACGGGAAGATCGTCCGCGGCTGCGCTCTTCTGAGAGGAAGGCACGCAATATTTCTGTCGTCACTTGGTCCGGATAGATCGCGCCGTGAGCTGAGAAAAAGTCGGCTGCAACAGCAATATCCGATCGATAGGCGCGCAGCGTATGAGGGGAGAGCCGCCGCACATCTTGCAGATAAGATAGAAACAGCTGCACGGGAGGCTCCCAGGTTGCATTCATGGGATGGCCACCTTTTCTTCAAGTCTGGGCAAATCGTCAAGTTCTGGATCGTCGGCATCGTACTGCCGAGCACACTCCCGATTACTACACACCCAATGCAGATTGCCGTTTCTGCCCTTCTTTTCGACGATCCAACTGCCACAATGAGCACAGCGCTTTCCAACCGGCCGATCCCAAAAAACTTGGCGGCACTGGGGATAGTTGGAGCATCCGTAAAAACGGCGCCCCTTGCGGGATTGACGCTCTACCAGCGGCGCACCGCATTGTGGGCAGGGAACACCGATAGAAATCAACAGGGGCTTGGTAAAGCGGCAATCTGGAAAACCAGAACAGGCGAGGAAATCTCCAAAGCGGCCGTGCTTGACGGCCAGTGGTTTCCCACATTTTGGACAGGCTTCATCCGTCAATTCGAAGCTCTCAGGTTCCTTGGGAATGGCACGCTCGGCTACGGCCAAGCGCTGCGAGAATTCCTCCCAAAAATCAGCGACGACCTGGTGCCAATCGAGGGCCCCTTCAGCAACCTGATCGAGCCTTGCTTCCACTTTTGCCGTAAAGTCAATGTCGACGATCTCGGGAAAGTATTCTTTGAGCAGCTCATTGACTTTTTCGCCCAGGGGTGTCGGGATAAAACGACGTTGTTCCAGTGTGACGTAACCGCGACGCTGAATCGTATCAATAATGGTGGCATAGGTTGAGGGACGACCGATCCCGAGCTCTTCGAGCGCCTTGATCAAACGCGCTTCTGTGTAACGGGGCGGCGCCTCGGTAAAGTGCTGTTGAGGATCATATGCTTTCAGCCCAAGCGTTTCGCCTTTTTCTAAAGGTGGCAGCTGACTCTCCTTGCCGTTGGCAGGTTCATCTTCCCCTTCTTCGTAAACAGCGGTGTAACCTGCAAAGCGGAGGGTTGATCCATTCGCCTTCCACTCTGTGGGCCCGGCAACAATGTTCACTGTCACCGTGTCATACACTGCAGAGGCCATTTGACTGGCGACAAACCGCTTCCAAATCAGCTCGTAAAGCCGTTGCTGCTCTTTATTCAAGAATGACGCCACCTTTTCTGGCGTGCGCATCACCGAGGTAGGACGAATGGCCTCATGGGCATCCTGCGCCCGCTGCGCCATCGAATAGCGTCTCGGTTTGTCGGGTACAAAAGAATTCCCAAAATTGTCGCGGATATAGGTATCCGCTTCTTTTGCGGCCACATCGGAGATCCGCGTTGAATCGGTACGCATATAGGTGATCAGTCCGACTGTGCCATCCTTGCCAAGTTCGAGCCCCTCGTAGAGTTGCTGCGCGACCGACATGGTTCGACGTGCTCGAAAATGGAGCTTACGCGCTGCCTCTTGTTGTAACGTACTGGTGGTAAAGGGGGGCTGAGGGTTGCGCAACCGGGTTCCTTGTTTAACTTCTGCCACTGTAAAAGAAACGTCGTCTAGCCGATTCAGGAGGGCGTCGACTTGAGCACGTGAAGAAAAGGAGGCGTGCTCCCCATCAACGGCAGTCAGACGCGCGACAAATGCCCCGCCTTTGGCCTTCAACTTGGCGTCGATGGTCCAATATTCTTGGGGTACAAAGGCAATGATCTCTGCCTCACGATCACAGATCAAGCGAACTGCCGCTGATTGTACGCGCCCCGCGGAGAGACCACGCTGAATCTTGCGCCACAACAGCGGACTGAGTTCGTAGCCCACCAACCGGTCGAGCACACGGCGTCCCTGCTGTGCTCCGACAAGATCTGCATCAATGCTGCGGACATGTTCCAGCGCTTCCTTGACACCCGGCTCAGTGATCTCATGCAGCTCAATCCGACACTTTGTCTTTGGATCGAGCTTGAGCAGCTGGGTGAGATGCCAGGCGATGGCTTCTCCTTCTCGGTCTGGATCGGAGGCGAGTATAACATTCTTTACTTTTTTGGCAGCATCACGTAACTCTTTGACAATTTCACCTTTGCCACGGATGGTGATGTAGGTCGGTTCAAATTGATGTTCGATATCGACACCCAACCGGCTCTTCGGCAAATCACGCAGATGCCCCATCGAGGCTTTGACCGTATACTTTCGCCCCAAATAACGGGCAATGGTTTTCGCTTTGGCGGGCGATTCTACGATGACCAATGTATCGGCCATCAGATCCCTCCTCCCTCCACTGCGAGGATCGACACGAGCCCTACGCAGCAGACGTCAGACAAATTGGCGCTATCGTAGCCACAGGATACGGTCCCTGTCAAATTATCGGGTGCCGCACCACCCGTCCACCCGGCAGGCGCTCAATGCGACCTTCCAATTCTAGCTGGGTCAACGTAGCAAGCAGAGCAGCTGTAGAAGCACCATTTCGCCGAACCAACCCATCAATGGAAACAGGCTCTTCCCCGATTTGTTCCAATAGGACGCTTTCAGATGTATCCGACGTTCCTTCAGCAAGCTCAACAGCACCTGTCGCTAGCGTACATCGTTGTAAGCCCAACAATGCGGCGATATCTTCTGCATGGCGGATAAGTGCAGCTCCCTGGTGCACCAGAGCCAACGTTCCCTGGCTCTGCTGCGAAAAAATGCTACCGGGTACAGCGCCGACCTCCCGCCCTTCCGAAACTGCAAAATCGGCCGTAATCAGCGCTCCACTTTTCATCCCCGCTTCAACAACGATGACGCCTTTGCTCAATCCTGCAATAATCCGATTCCGACGTGGAAAATGATAGGCCAATGGAGGCGCGGCAGGAGGATACTCTGTCAAGAGAGCCCCATTGTGCGTGACGATTTCCTCTGCCAAAGCCATATTTTCTTTTGGGTAGAGGTGAGCCAGCCCGCTACCCAAAACAGCGACGGTCGGTATTCCTCCTTGCAATGCACCACGGTGCGCTGCGCTATCAATACCCCGCGCCAATCCTGAGACCACGACGACCTCATATGGTGCCAACGTCGCTGCAAGATGCTGTGCAGCATTGCGTCCATAGCTGCTTGCTTGGCGTGAACCGACAAAAGCAACGGCGTCCTTGTTGGGCCATCTTCCGCGTATCCATAACACTGGCGGTGGATCATAGATATGCGCCAATAAAGTGGGGTAATCGTCATCCGCTGGCGTCAACAAGCGGGCCTGTTGCCGTTCGGCCTGGCGCAACACCTCTTGTGGATCATACGCAAGCAGCGAGGAAACTGCTTCGTCCGCTCGAGGTGCAGCCCATCCGATCGCCCGAAACTCCTGAGCAGAAAAAGAAGAGAGATCCTCTGACCATGCTGGCCATTGTGTCAGTGCCCGCACCTCGCGAGGCGTGGCTTCGATGACAGCGCCTAGCCATAGGTAAGCAGAACGTTCGTCCACAACATACCTCCTCTGCATGCGAAGGGCCTGTACCGTAACGGTACAGGCCCCCGCGGAAACATTCTTCAGCTACCCAATCGCTGTTTGACCAATTCTGGCACCTGCCACGGAAGCTCTGCGACGGAAACGTGGGCAGCGCGCAATGCTTCGACTTTTGAGTCGAAAGTCCCTCGCCCACGCTCAATGATCGCTCCGGCATGGCCCATTCGTTTGCCAGCAGGTGCAGATTTCCCGGCGATATAAGCAACAACGGGTTTGTGCATCTCGTGTGCGATAAAATCGGCAGCCAACTCTTCCTGGCTCCCTCCGATCTCTCCAACCATCACCACAGCCTCGGTATCTGGATCTGCTTCAAACTGCTGTAGGACGTCAACGAAGGTCAAGCCGACAACCCGATCTCCACCCATTCCAACCACGGTTGTCTGCCCCAAACCGGCATTGGTAAGGCCAAACGCGATCTCATAGGAGAGAGTCCCTGAACGTGCTACCAAACCAACCGGACCAGGTTGATAGACTTGGTTGGGCATAATGCCAATCTTCGATTTGCCAGGGGAGATAATGCCAAAAGTGTTCGGCCCGATTACTGTCGTTCCGCGCGTTCTTGCAAAAGCCACAATCTCCATTGCATCTTGCACAGGAACATGTTCCGGAATCATGACCAGTACCTTGACGCCAGCATCGATCGCTTCGAAAGCAGCATCCTTTGCACCAGGTGCTGGCACAAAGACAATAGAAGCATCGGCACCATACCGCTGCACAGCCTCGGCCACTGTCTCGAAGACCGGCACTCCTTCCACTTGTTCCCCGCCGCGTCCAGGGGCAGTTCCAGCTACAATCTGGCTGCCATAAGCCAGCATCTGTCCAGTGTGAAAGCGGCCTTGATTGCCCGTTATACCCTGCACGACGATCTTTGTGGCCTGATCAATGACGATTGACACGATTATCGGGCCTCCCCACGCGTCAGTTGCACGACTTGCTGAGCTGCTTCGCTCATCTCCCGGTAAGCGGAAATACCGGCCTCCTGAAGAATACGAACCCCCTGCTCCTCGTTGGTACCAACCAACCGAACGACGAGCGGGACGGGAATACCGCTCTGCTCTTTGACCAAGCGAATTGCATTGGCCACGTCGTCGCAACGCGTGATACCGCCAAAAATGTTGATGAAGATCGCCGTGGGATGCGTACGGAGCAGCACTTCGATCGCTTTGCGCGTGGGCTCTACAGAAGCGCCTCCCCCTGCATCGAGAAAATTGGCGGGAGAGCCACCATAATATTGTAGGACATCCAATGTCCCCATATTTAATCCAGCTCCGTTGGCCATCACCGCAATGTCGCCATCGAGCTGGACGTATGCCAGACCAAGTGCGTGCACTTCTCTTTCAAGCTCGCTCCCCTCTTCGACACGTGGTAACTCGGGATGGCGAAACAGCGCATCGTCATCGATGTTGAGCCGCGCATCGGCTGCAATCAGGTGCCCACCTGAAACCACCAAGGGATTGGTCTCTACGAGTTCTGCATCAGTCGTGCGAAACACCTCGTACATCTTCCCAAGAATATCCGCAAACTCTTTGGCAATCGTGCCAGAAAGGCCGATTGCATGGGCCACTTTCGCCCAATATAAGGTGAGAAACCGCGCTCAATATCGACCACGCGCCGATGGATAAGCGCATCGTCTACCTCTTCAATTTCCACGCCTCCGGCAGCAGAGGCCATAATCAAGGGTTTTTTGGCAATCGGATCAAACGTAATCGAAAGGTAAATCTCCTGGTCAATGGGAATCTTCGGATCGACCAGCACCTGCTCTACGGTGTACCCTTTCAAATCCATTCCGAGGATCTGTGCTGCTTTCTCGCGGGCCTCTTCCGGCGTGTCCGCCAGTTTGACACCACCCGCCTTTCCGCGGCCGCCTACTAAAACCTGGGCTTTGATGGCTACTGGACCTAACTCATGTGCAATGGCTTCTGCCTCTTGTGGAGAAGCTGCAACCCGCCCGCCAGGCGTTGGAACGCCATGTTGTGCCAAGATCTCTTTGGCCATGTACTCATATAGCTTCATGCAACACCCCTTTTGCTACGTTGCTTTGGCACCACACTTTGCAACCAAACTGCTACTTGCGCACGAAGGCAGAACACCTCATTAGCGTTTGAAGAAATGTCCCAGCGCATAGACCTCGGTATCCCGATTGAGCTGCGCGATGGCGGTGGTCAAAGGAATCTCTTTAGGGCAAGCCTTGACGCAGTTTTGTGCCATCCCGCAGTCTTCAATCCCTCCTTCGCCGAGCAAGGCCTCGAGTCGCTCGTCTTTGTTCATCGCGCCAGTCGGATGCACATTAAAACGCCGTACCTGGGCAACGGCATACGCGCCGATGTAGTCGGAGTGGTCGTTGTACTGGGGACAAACTTGCAAGCACACGCCGCATGTCATACAGCGCGAGATGTAGTAGGCAAACTCACGGGTCTTGTCGTCCATGCGCGGACCGGGTCCGAGATCATAGGAACCATCGATCGGTATCCACGCCTTGACGCGCTTGAGGTTCTCAAACATGGCCGAGCGATCGACCATCAAATCCCGCACGACAGGAAACTTATCCATAGGTTCAAGAGTAATCGGCTGTTCCAACCGATCGATCAACGCCGAGCAAGCCTGGCGTGCTTTTCCATTGATGACCATCGAACAGGCACCACAGACCTCTTCCAAGCAGCTCTGTTCCCAGACGACCGGCGTAGTCTTTTCCCCCTGGGCATTGACCGGATTGCGCTGGATCTCCATCAGACAATAGATGACATTGGTCCCGGAAACATAGGGGACCTCAAACTCTTCCCAGTACGGTTTCTCCTCTGGCGAAGCTTGCCGTTTAATGCGCAGGTGTACCGTATCCGCCATGAAGGCTTCCTCCTTCTTGCTCGGTTTCTCTAGTCGTAGTGACGCAGTCGCGGTGGGATCAAGGAGACATCGACTGGCTCATACCAAATCTGAGGGCCATCCGGCGTCCACTTGGTCATCGTCGTCTTTAGGAAGTGCTCGTCGTCTCGGTTGGGAAAATCGGGTTTGTAATGGGCTCCACGACTTTCGTCCCGCTGTAGTGCACCCAACGTAATGGCACGGGCCAATTCGATCATATTGTGCAAATGACGGGTAAACTGCACGTATTGGTTCTGCCAACGCGTCGTATCGGCCATGCCAATCCGATGCCAACGCTCCTGAAGTTCTCTTAGCTTCTCATCTGTCTTTTTCAATTTGTCGTTATACCGGATCACCGTCACGTTATCGGTCATCACTTTTGCCAGTTCTTGATGAAGCTGATACGGGTTTTCAGGACCGTCCATCCGGTATATCGCCTCGACTTGCTCCTCCTGTCGTTTCTGCTCTGCATTGAAGATCGGGTCGGTGATTTCGACAGAATGATCGAGCCCATTCATATAGTCAGCCGCAATCGGCCCTACCTTCAAACCGGCAAAGATGGCAGCAAGCAACGAATTGGCACCGAGGCGATTGGCACCATGGTATTGGTACTCGCACTCTCCTGCGGCAAACAGGCCGGGTATATTGGTCATTTGGTTATAATCGACCCATAAACCACCCATCGAATAATGAACCGCCGGAAAGACCTTCATCGGAACCTTATGGGGATCATCCCCGACAAACTTCTCATAGAGTTCGATCACGCCACCCAGACGTCGATCGAGTAACGCCGGATCCAAGTGAGAAACATCGAGGTACACCATATTTTTCCCATCAACGCCGAGGCCCATCTCGATACAGACTTTAAAAATTGCCCGTGTGGCGACGTCCCGTGGGACCAGGTTGCCGTACGAAGGATACCACTCTTCCAAGAAATACCACGGCTTGCCATCACGCGGTACCCAAACCCGACCACCTTCGCCTCGGATCGACTCAGACATCAGGCGCAACTTGTCTTCTCCAGGAATCGCCGTCGGGTGTACCTGGATCATCTCCGGATTGGCATAATAGGCACCCTGTTGCCATACTTCGCTGGCAGCTGTTCCCGTATTGATCATCGAGTTGGTCGTCTTACCAAAGATAATGGAGGGACCGCCTGTCGCCAAAATGGCCGCATCCGCTGCAAAAGCACGTACTTCCATATTGCGTAAGTTTTGTGCAACAATACCCCGGCAACGGCCGTCATTGTCGATGACAGCGCTGAGGAAGTCCCAAAACTCATACTTTGTGACCAACCCTTCCGTCTCCCAGCGACGCACCTGCTCATCAAAGGCATACAACAGCTGCTGACCGGTCGTCGCACCAGCAAAAGCGGTCCTGTGAAAGAGCGTCCCACCAAAGCGACGAAAATCGAGCAATCCCTCTGGCGTTCGATTGAACATGACACCCATACGGTCGAGTAAGTAGATGATGGAAGGTGCTGCTTCCGCCATTTCCAAGACGGGAGGCTGATTGGCGAGAAAATCTCCCCCATAGACCGTGTCATCGAAGTGCTGCCAGGGAGAATCGCCCTCCCCCTTGGTATTGACAGCGCCATTAATACCACCTTGCGCACAGACAGAATGAGAGCGCTTGACAGGTACGAGTGAGAAAAGATCAACGTGTACACCACGCTCGGCGGCCCGCATCGTTGCAGCGAGACCGGCAAGACCCCCTCCGACAACGATCAACTTGCCAGGCATTTGCCACCCTCTTTTCGAAGTATGATCTTCAAAAGATTCGAAGCCCCGACGTGAACGCGAAGACCGAAAGGATGCCGACGATTGCCAATAACGCGAAGACAATCAATCCAACAATGGTCATCACACGTTGCGAATGGGGGCCAATGGTAATGCCCCAGGTGATGCAAAACGTCGAGATACCATTGCCGAAGTGATAACAAGTCGCAATGACACCGAGCAGATAGCCCGCCATAATCCATGGGTTGGAAAGCCCCATGCTAACCGTGTCGAAGGTGATGTTACCTGCTTGCAACACCCGGAATTGTAAAAAGTGCACAACGACAAAGATAAAGACAATCACACCGCTGATACGCTGTAACGTGTACAGCCAGTTGCGTCCCCAACTGTAGGCACCTACGTTAGACTGACTCGAACTGATCCGGACAAACCCATAGATACCGTGGTAAAGCATGGGAAGCCAAATGAACAGTGCTTCGATAACAACCAGCATCGGCAAGGACTGCAGGGTGTGCACCTGCTGATTGAAGGATTGCGGACTGGAAAGAGCAGCTGCGTTACTCCAAAGGTGTTCGAGTAGGAAAAAACCGAGCGGAACGACGCCGGCCAAGGAATGCAGACGTCGCCAGAAAAATGTGTGGCCCTTTTTATGCGCGACGGCTACTGAAGATTCTGCCACTTCCTTCCCCCTCCTGTTGATTTGGTTTCGCCTGCATTTTACACCGTCTGCGGCAAAAACCCTAAGTCCTTCAATCGACGCGGTCCCCGCTTTTCCGAACGTGTGCCTAGAGGACATAAGCTTTATGATCGGAGAAATCAGGAGCGCAAGGCCTCCATGGTCGTATCGCTCACTTCAAAATTAGCGTAAACGTGCTGGACATCGTCTTGATCTTCCAAGGCATCTACCAAGCGAAGCACTTTTTCCGCTTCTTGGCCAGAAACCGGCACTGTCGATGTGGGCACCATCGTCAACTCGGCTTCATCAAAAGAGAAGCCTTGTTCTTCTAATTTCTCTTTGACCTGCTCGAATGCAGCGGGATCGGTCGTGATCGTATACCCTTCTTCATCGACACTGAGATCTTCAGCGCCCGCCTCCAAAGCAGCCAGCGTCAAAGAATCTTCATCGATCGTGGCGCTTTCTTTAGCAAGAAATAGGATCCCTTTCCGCTCAAACATCCAGGCAACACAACCACTTTCGCCAAGGCTACCCCCATACTTGGAAAAGAGATGACGGATTTCTGCCGCTGTACGGTTACGATTGTCCGTCAAAACATCAACCATCACAGCAACGCCACCAGGGCCGTAGCCTTCGTAGGTGAGCTCCTCATAATTGCTCGTCTCGCCCTCACCGACTGCTCGCTTGATGGCCCGCTCAATGTTATCAACCGGCATGTTTGCCTGCCGCGCTCGTTGTATGGCCAAACGTAGCCGGAAGTTGGTCTCCGGATTGGGACCACCTTGTTTGGCCGCAACGATGATCTCACGAGAAAGCCGGGTATACAGTTGTCCTTTTTGCGCATCGGCCCGTTCTTTTTGATGCTTAATGTTGGCCCACTTAGAATGCCCAGACATGGAGAGCCCTCCTTACCGCTGCCCATCCGTCACTGGTTGGTGTTTTTGGCGGGACAGCTCACGCAGTCGTTGGTTGTGATCCAATATCTTTTTGCGCATGCGTACAGACTTTGGTGTTGCTTCGACCAGCTCATCGTCGGCGATGAATTCCAAACACTGATCCAGACTCATCTCACGGGGCGATTTGAGGTGAACCAGTTCATCCTGGGTGGACGAGCGCATGTTGGTCATGTGCTTTTTCTTACAGACGTTTACGGGGATGTCTTCCTCCCGATTGGCTTCACCGACGATCATACCGCCGTAGACACGCGTTCCAGGACGGATAAAGAACGTTCCCCGATCTTCGACTTGTTCAATCCCATACGCCGTGGCTTCTCCCGTCTCCCAAGCGATCAGGACACCACGGCGTCGGGATTGGATCTCACCACGCTTGGGTGCATACCCTTCGAGCACATGATGCATGACGCCCAATCCGCGGGTTTCTGAAAGCAACAGCGTACGCAATCCCAATAACCCTCGCGATGGAATCCCGAAAACAAGACGTGTCTGGCCATCACCCAATGCCTGCATGTCGCGCATTTCCGCATTACGACTTCCGCACAGTTCCACGACATTGCCGATATACGCGTCCGGCACTTCGATGACCAGCTCTTCAAAAGGCTCAAATAGCTCCCCATCGCGTTGCTTAAAAAGGACTTTTGGCCTAGAAACCTGCAGCTCATAGCCCTCTCGGCACATCGTTTCGATGAGGACAGAGAGCTGCAATTCACCACGTGCGCGTACCAACCAGGCATCGGGAGAATCCGTATCCAAAATCCGCAACGCCGGGTTCTGCTCACTTTCGCGGTACAGGCGTTCCCGCAGCTGGCGCGAAGTGACATAGGTGCCCTCTTGTCCTGCAAAGGGGCTATCATTGACCAGGAAGGTCATTTCGAGTGTCGGCTCCTCGATCTGAGGTGCTGGAAGAGGCTGGGGCGTTGCCACGTCGGTGATGGTCTCTCCTAAGTTGATATCCGGAAGACCGGCCACACAGGCGATCTCTCCAACCCGCGCTTCCTCGATCTCTTCTTTTTCTAGCCCCAAATAGGTGAAAAGTTTCACGATCCGACCGCGTCTCGGCGCTTCCTCAAGGCCAACTACCGCAACTTCCTGCCCAACCCGAAGCGTTCCACGAACGAGGCGTCCTACCCCCATCCGGCCCAAATAGGGAGAGTACTCCAAATTGGAGACCAACAACTGCGCGGGTGCCTGTACATCTCCCTGCGGTGCGGGAATATGGGCCACGATGGCATCTAGTAAAGGTCGCATATCTTTGCCTGGTTGGCGCAAATCCGTGGTCGCTGTTCCCAATGTTGCTGAAGTGTATAAAACGGGAAAATCCAGCTGACTTTCATCCGCACCGAGATCGATGAACAGATCGAGGACCTGATCGACAACAGCTTCCGGTTTGGCCCCTTGTCGATCAACTTTGTTGATCACGACAATAGCTTTCAAATTGTGCTCCAATGCCTTTTTTAGAACAAACCGTGTCTGGGGCATCGGGCCTTCAAATGCGTCGACGAGCAGCAGGACCCCGTCCACCATCTGCAAGGTTCGTTCCACCTCGCCACCAAAGTCGGCATGTCCCGGTGTGTCGACAATATTGATACGTACCCCACGGTAGACAATCGAAGTGTTCTTAGCCAAAATCGTGATGCCGCGCTCCCGCTCCAATGCGTTGCTGTCGAGTACACGGTCAGCCACTACTTCATTTTCGCGAAAGATGCCACTTTGTCGCAGCAACTGGTCGACCAAGGTGGTCTTTCCGTGATCGACATGCGCGATGATGGCGATATTGCGCAAGTCATTTCGAACTTCACTCATTGAACCCGTTCACCTCTGCACTAAAAAACGCCTTGGGACGCGCCGCAGGCGTTGTTCACTGTGATCATGGTAACAGAGCAAGTATGCCTACGACAAGGCGCCTTCTTACCAATCCCGAGGATAGCGAAAATCGGCTCCAATGGTTCGGGTAGAAACCTTGGCGATCACCGGCATGCGCCGTTTGTACTGATTTTGGCGCATGCGCTTGAGCACCTGCTCCACCATTTCGGTCGAAAAACCGCGCCCGATCAACTGCTCCAGGTCCAATCGCTGGTCGACCAATCCATACAATAACCGATCGATCTCTGCATACGTGCTGCCAAGTTCCACTTCATCACTTTGACCCGGCCAAAGATCGGCCGAAGGCGGCTTGATCAGGATTTGTCGGGGCACTCCACAAAAGCGCGCCAGCTGGCGGACCTGACTTTTGTACAGGTCTCCAATCGGGTTGACGGCACTGGCCAGATCCCCAAACTGCGTGCCATAGCCGAGCAGCAACTCCGACTTGTTGGAAGTACCAACCACCAGGCCATCAAAGACCCGCGAAAGATCATATAGAATACTCATGCGTTCCCTCGCCATCTTGTTCCCCCGGCGAAGTGCGTCGGCTTGGGGGAACTGGCGAAAATACGCGTCGATCTGTTCGGTGATTGCAATCGTTTCACTGGGCGTTCCCAGTGTATCGATCACGGCTTGCGCATCCCCGAGGCTTTCTGGAGAAGAAGTCTCGTAAGGCATCCGCACCAACAAAACGTCATCGGCGCCGAAGGCTTCCACCGCCAAAAAAGCGGAAAGGGCAGAATCAATGCCTCCCGAAAGGCCGACCACCGCACGGTGAAATCCTGCACGGCCAATCTCCTCGCGTAAAAAACGCACCAATCCATCCCGAACTGCTGCACAGTCTATCCGCAGCTCTGGCGGAATTTCCCACAACGCTTCCTCTGCCACCACACCTTTTCCTCCCAAAAACCAAAAACGGTTCGTTCTACAATTCGCCGCGCCGTGCCAATGTCGCCTGAAGCTCCCGCAGAACCAGGTATGCGTCCTCGTCACGCAACATCTGTGCCCCCAAACGGGCACGATGGACGGCCGTATCGTCACACTCGGCAAGCAGCAACGTCTCTTCGCCTACAGGAGCAGCGGAGACGATCTCACCAAACGGATCGATGACCATCGAACGGCCAGCAAACCCCACCCCGTCTTCATATCCGACACGGTTGCAGAAAAAGACCCAACAACCAAACAGGGTTGCGTCCGCTATAAGGAGATGCTCCCACGTTTGGATCGATTTCCAACCCTCGGCTGTAACTCCCCGCAATGGACTGCAAGAAGGGACGATCAGGAGCTCTGCTCCCTGTTGTGAGAGCAGATACCCCAACGCCGGATGCCAGGCATCTTCGCAGACGAGCAAACCTACCTCACCGAAGTCCGTCGCATGTGTCCGTACTTGATCGCCCTTTCCGAAATAACGCATTTCATCGAACATGCCATAGGTCACCGGGTAAATTTTGCGATGACAGTGCACCAGCCTCCCTTTCGACAAATACGCGGTGCTGATATAGCGTACGTGATGGTTTGACTCCTCTACAAAGCTGGTGACGACATCGATCTCCATCGACAATGCTGCTAAGCTGGCAAAAGCTTCGGATGAAAGCGAGATGGCCACCTCGTCTACCAGGTCCTTTAATGTATATCCTGTCATCGCCAGTTCTGGAAAGACGACCAGCTGCGCACCTTGGACTTTCGCTTGTGCAATCCACTGGCGGTGCAAATCGAGATTCTCGGACCATTGACCCAACTGTGGCTTGATCTGCGCCAATGCCACACGCATCACCATTCACTCCATACCCTTTTCAGTCCACGTTACCTCGCTCTTTACCACTGGAACGACATCATCGGAAGAAAGACCGGGCAAGAGCGTCAACAGTTCTTGAAACCGCTCGATGACGATATCTGCTTCCGCCAACTCTTGCGCATCGCCGAAGCCAAAAGCACACCCGATCGCCACGATGCCATTTTGATGTGCTGCATCGATATCCGTTTTTCGATCTCCGATCATCACCGCTGCATGCGTCTGGCACTCTTGCAAAAGCTGGGCCACAAGCGCTGTCTTTGAAGAAACCTGGTAGCCGCCGGAACAGGCCAGTCGGTCAAACCAGCGACGCAAGGCAAACCGCCTCTCCAAAAAAGTGAGATAATCGAGATTACAGTTCGAGGCGGTAGCCAAACGATAGCCTCGGGCATGCAAGACCGTAAGCGTCTCTTGTACCCCTTCAAAAAGTTGACCTTCCCCATGCGCCAGACGCTGCTGCTCAACTTTCCATGCCCTTCGTGCTGCCTCTTGACGAATCTGTGGATCCGCTTCGGGAAGCAGCCTCCGCCAAATTTCATCGATCGGATACCCAAAACTGCTGCAAATATCTGCCACGGTTGGTATCTCGCCGTCCCACAAGCGTTCTTGCCGCAGTTGATCAATGACCTCCTGGTAAGCTTTCACTGCAATCTGATCCGTACGCAGCAGGGTGCCATCGATATCAAAGAAAAGCCACTCGACGTCCTCAAGCACCAACGACACCCGCTCCTCTGGATTTCATTTGCGGCCACTCCGCTTGTCCGGCAGACCAAACCCCTGTAACATACCGTTAGGGTTTCAATGAGATAGGAAGGGAGTCTGCCAGCGTGGCGGACGCATTGCAACAGCCTGCCCTTGCCCAGCCAAAACTCGCTGTTCACGATCTTAACGTCTACTACGGAAACTTCCAAGCACTGCACGCCATCGATCTCGACATCCAAGAGCATGCTATCACTGCGCTCATTGGACCTTCTGGGTGTGGTAAATCCACTTTTTTGCGGTGTTTAAACCGCATGAATGATCTCATTGCCGATGCACGTGTCGAAGGATCGGTGCTGTTGGATGGGGAAGATATCTACCACCCGCGTGTCGACGTTGCGGCACTGCGCAAGCGGGTCGGGATGGTCTTTCAGCGGGCCAACCCTTTTCCAATGTCCATCTATGATAACGTAGCCTATGGACCACGTATCCACGGGGTTCGCTCCAAAGAGCGTTTGAATCATATCGTAGAGAGCAGTCTGCGTAAAGCTGCTTTATGGGATGAAGTCTCTGACCGACTCAACAAGAACGCAATGGGCCTTTCCGGTGGTCAACAACAGCGACTCTGCATCGCACGTCTTTTGGCAGTCGAACCGGAAGTCTTGCTGATGGACGAACCTGCCAGCGCACTTGACCCTATCTCGACCATGCACATTGAAGAGCTCATGATCTCGTTAAAGGATGCATATACCATTGTTATCGTCACCCACAACATGCAAGAAGCGGCTCGTGTCTCCGATACCACCGCATTTTTCCTCAACGGCGAATTGGTAGAAGCAGGGGAGACAGAACAGATTTTTCATGCGCCCCGCGAAGAACGCACAGAGGCATATATCAGTGGGCGTTTCGGTTAATGACATCTGTCCCTGCTTCCTTTATAATTAATGAAAATGCAGGAAGGGAGGTCGAACGCTATGTCCTCTTCCTCGCGTACGCGGTTCGACCAGGAATTGACAGACTTGGCCCATAACCTGCTGGTGATGGGAAGTGCCGTCGAACAACAGATTCGTGACGCGGTCACCTGCCTGGTCAACCATGATTTGAAATTGGCAGAGCAAGTCATCCAAAACGACGACATTGTCGATCATTATCATCACCAGATCGAAGACGAGTCGATCCGTCTCTTTGCTACTCAGCAACCAGTCGCCAGTGACTTGCGCACCATCACTACTGCACTCAAAATCATTGTCGATCTCGAACGCATCAGCGATTATGCGGAAAACATCGCCCAAACCGCCGCCCGATTGGAAGATCCGTCGCTCCTTACGCCGTTGGCAGATATCCCCCAAATGGCACAAATTGCACAGACCATGCTTCGGGATGTCCTTCAAGCGTACGTAAATCGAGATATCTCCTTGGCAGAAGAGGTCTATCAGACTGACGACAGCGTGGATCAACGCTATCGGAACGTTTTCGATACACTCCGTCACCTCATGGAATCTGATCCACGCAACGTTTATCAAGGGATGGAGCTTTTGCTCGTTGCTCGATACCTGGAGCGCATTGCCGATCACATCACCAACGTAGCGGATTGGGTGATCTACATGGTTTCAGGCACCCATCGGCGCAATCACAAGAACAACGGAAAAGCAGAAGCCTAGTTCACCGATAGGATGATTAGCCGGTTGCCACACTTTCTGCGGCGTACGTCTGCAGCAATGCTTCGATCGCCTCTTGAAAAGGCGGCAGGGTACGTGCTGTTTCCTGCGTTTGCTGTTGGGTGCGGGAAAGGCCTTGCAAAAGATACTTCATCTCTCTGCTGACCTGACCATTTCGGCGCGTAAGTGTTTCGACCGCTGCCTGCAATTGGCGCATCATCGTATAGGCCTCGTCCGCACGTTGATGAAAAGTCTCCGCCAAGCTTGAAAACCGTTTCGTCTCATCCTGAGCGGCTTCAATGGCAATCCGCAACGCCAAAAGCCGCAAATCTTGGGCAGCTATCCGACTTTTCTCAGCCGCACGCTGGATCTGTGCGCCTTGATCTTGCAATTCCGCACCGGCCCTAGGGAAAACAGAAAGTTGTTCAGCCGTCTGCGCAAGTGCATGATCGACGCGATCGAGAAAATGAAGCGTCTGCGCCACGCGACGTTGCATCTCCTCGACAATTTCATTGACACGTTCTCGGCCCTCTTCGGGTTCGTCGCCCGGTTTATGTTCCTGCACGGTAGCAAGGTGGCGCCATTCCTTGCGCAATGCTTCGAATTCATCTAGTCCTGTCCGAAGCCGTCGCATGCGGGGAAGCAGATCCTCTGAGATCAGGCCGCCGACTTCGGCCAGTTCCTTTCTCATTCGTGTTGTGGTACTACGCATCTTCTGCAGCAGGCCGCCCATCTGTTGTGCTGCTTCTTCGATTTCTCGCGAAAGGTCTAAGACAGCCGATGCAATGACATCGACCACGTGACCTGCCTGCTGTACACGATAAGCCGTGATTGTCGCATTGAGTGCGAGCAACTGGGTTTCATCGGCCATTTCCCAAAGCGAAGCGGCATTTTTTTGGGATTCTTCCAATGCTTCTGCAATCTCTTGCACCGATCGATCGGCTGCTTCCAGCGATGTCCGAAAAACGTGCAGTTGTGCGACTGTAGCTTCGACAAACTCGGTCGTTGTGCCAATTACCGCATATAAACCGTCGAAGTGCTGCTGTAGATCCCCTTTGTGAATGGGGCCTCCTCCCTTCACGGCCAAAACGCCTTTCCTTTTTTATTATGTGCCCTATTTGTTGATCAATGCAATTTTACGATAAGTGCCCGCCCTTGTACGACCAGCCTCTGAAACAGTATCATGGCTACGATACGTCAATACGTCGCCGTGTCAAATTCTACGTGGCGATCGATCCTTTACCCTTACGCTGGAGGTTTCGCACACTGTTGCACAATTCATCCAGGCCCATTTCGCTTTGTAAAAGAGAACTCATACGCCACAGCGTATGAGATTGCTCTTTTTTTGCTTCACCATCGAAGGGAGTTATTCTCATGATTTTTCCAGAGAAAAGACACTTACAATTGCCGGGTCCCACGGCAGTACCTCCTCGGGTTCTTCGGGCGATGGAACGGCCCATGATCAGCCATCGCTCCCCCGAATTTGCCCAGCTCGTAGCCGACATCACCGCTGACCTGCAATGGGTCTTCTGCACCACCCACCCTGTCTATATTATCAATGGATCGGGAACAGCGGGATTGGAAGCTGCTGCTGCCAACACCATCTCTTCTGGCGAAAGGGTCCTCGTCGTCGTGGGGGGATCGTTTGGAAGGCGTTTTGCTGCGATCTACCAAGCTTTCGGTGCTAATGTGGAAACCATTGAGGTACCTCCAGGAAAAGCGGTCGACCCGCAGCAAGTTGTAGAAGCGCTTACACGCCATCCAGATACGCGTGTCGTTGCCGTTACCCATCACGAGACTTCCACTGGCGTGCTTCATCCCATAGAAGAGATCGCCAAAGTGGTCCATCGGCACAGCGATGCCCTCTACGTGGTTGATGCTATCAGTTCACTAGGAGCTGTCCCGCTCCAAACCGACGCATGGGGTATCGATGTGGTCGTCACCGGTTCCCAAAAGGCCCTGATGACCCCTCCTGGCCTGTCTATGATTGCCATGAACGAAAGGGCGCAGAAGCGCATGGAAGGAAGTACCGCGCCTCGTTTTTATTTTGATTTGCGTACCTATGACCGTTCGTTGCGCAACAACGAGCAACCCTACACTCCGAGCATCTCCCTCTTTTTTGCGCTCAACGAAGCGCTACACATGCTACACGAACAAGGCTTGGAAGCAATCTATCAACGGCATGTGCAACTTCGCGATGCGTTTCGAGCCACCGTTCGAGCGGTCGGCCTGGGCCTGTTGGCCGAAGATGCGATCGCTTCCCCCACCGTCACGGCCGTCACTCCCGGTAATCGTGATCTCGACATCCAACAGGTGCGCAAGCAGCTTGCAAACCTGGGCGTCGAGAGCATGGACGGTCAGGATGAACTCAAGGGCAAGATTCTGCGTCTCGGACATATGGGTTACACCGACGCTTTGGATCTTTTAACAGTTGCCGCTGCGCTGGAAATGGCACTCATCCACTTGGGTGTCAAAGGAATTGCTGGCGTGGGTGTTGCTGCGGCAGAGGAGGTACTGCTCCATGTATAACGTCCTCATCACCGATCATTTTGCCGATGAGGGACTCAAATTGCTTGCCGCAGACCCGCAGATCTCTGTCGCATATCACCCGGGCCTGACGGGAAACACCTTGTGGGAAGCCTTGCAAGAGGCAGACGGTTGGATCATCCGCAGCCAGACTCGGGTCACCGCAGAGGCATTGGAACATGCTCCCCGCCTACGGGCCATCGCCCGTGCCGGAGTCGGCGTTGACAACGTGGATCTCCCGGCCGCAACGCAACGTGGCATACTCGTCTTCAATGCACCGGAAGGCAACACAATCTCAGCAGCCGAACATACGTTGGCGATGATGTTGGCCCTGATCCGCCACATTCCACAAGCCGATCACTCTCTCCGCTCAGGACGTTGGGAGCGGAATGCATTTGTCGGTGTTGAACTGCGCGGGAAAACGTTGGGACTGATCGGTGCGGGACGGGTCGGCTCCGAAGTGGCCCGGCGCGCGCAGAGCTTTGAAATGACGGTAGTGGCTTACGATCCGTTTCTCACCGATACAAGAGCTTCTCAGATGGGCATCCGTAAAGCGGATTTGCACGCTGTACTGCAAGAGGCGGATTTTCTCTCTGTCCATACGCCGCTTACCCCAGAAACCAAAGGCATGATCGGAACAGCAGAACTACGCACCGTCAAGCCAACCGTTCGGATCATCAACTGTGCACGTGGAGGCATCATTGATGAAGCTGCACTTGCCAAGGCGTTGCAAGAAGGACGCGTGGCTGGTGCAGCAATCGACGTTTGGGAGGAAGAACCGCCCTTCTCCTCTCCCTTGTACCAGGCGCCTCATACGGTGATCACTCCGCATCTGGGTGCTTCTACCTATGAAGCACAGATCAACGTAGCCATCGATGCAGTCAAGGAGCTGCTGCACGCCCTGCATGGGCAACCATTTCGCAATGCCGTCAACCTTCCGCCGATCCCAGCCGAACGTTTCACACAACTACAGCCGTATCTAGACCTGGCGACTCTTCTCGGAAAACTGATGGGGCAACGTTGTGTAGAGATTAACGAGGTGATCGTCACTTATACCGGTACGTTTAGCGGTGAAACTTCTTCCAACAGTGATGTTGCTTGGTGCACGCGTCAGCTCTTGTCCGCTCTTTTTGCACGTTACATGGGAGAGCGCGTCAATCTGGTCAATGCATTGGCCCTGGCTGAACGCTATGGCATCAAAGTCACCGAGGAATATAACCGAACTACGGAACCTGGGGAGCCCTTTCAAATGCGGGTCCTGGTCAAACACCATGACAGAGAACAAGCTTCGGTGGCAGCAACGCGACTGGGCAACGCCATCCACTTGGTCGAAGTAGACGGCTACCCGTTGGACTTGGTTCCTGAAGCAAACATGCTGCTTTTCTCCCATACCGACCAGCCGGGCATTATTGGACGGATCGGCAGCCGGCTGGGTGAAGCCGGTGTCAATATTGCCTCGATGCAAGTTGGCCGGCGCTCCCCAGGCGGACAGGCAATTGGCGTCCTCACGATTGATGCACCGATCGACACCCAACTATTAGAAGAATTGGCTACAGTCCCTGGTGTTGCCCAGGTGACTCAGATCACCTTGTAGGCACTCTCTCTACCGAAAGACCTACCGCGGAAAGGGGGATGGGTACAGCTAGTCGTACGCCAATCCCCAAATTTGAGTATGCTTCTCTCATCGCCTCGGCAACTTTTCGGGCACGCAGACCTGGTTCGCAGAGTGCAATAACCGCAGGACCAGCCCCAGAGAGTGCCGCCCCATAAGCGCCCGCCTGCAGGGCAGCCGCTATTGCTTCAGAAAAGCCTGGCAACAGCACACTGCGGTAGGGTTGGTGCAGTTGGTCGCGCATCGCAGCCCCGAGCAAGGCGTACTTTCCGCTGACAAGTGCACCCACCAAAAGCCCCGCATGCTGTAAATTGAAAATGGCTGCTTGCCTTTCGTACGATGCAGGCAATGCTTGGCGGGCAAGCTCTGTAGAAAGGGCGTAATCAGGAAGTGCAATAACAGCCACAAGATCCGATCGCGGTGAAAATGTGAGATAACTCCATTCTCCATCTGCACTCTGTGCTGCCACTGCGATACCCCCTTGAAGTGCGGGGAGGACATTGTCGGGGTGTCCTTCTAATTGCAGCGCCATTTGGGCAAGCTTGTCCATGGAAAAGGGAAAGCCAAGCAGCGCATTGGCGCCGGCCAATCCGGCAACCAAAGCGGTCGCGCTCGAACCAAGTCCGCTCATCAGTGGAATTTGATTCTTCTCCTGTAAATGTAGCCGTACCGGCAACGGGGCACCCACCGTCTGGAAAAGGTGCTTCAGACTTTGAAAGACGCTATTGCGTTGCGGATCGCGTAACGTCGTCACCTCTGCCCCTTCTCCCATTGACTGCTACGGACCAGCCCTCTTGTGGCGAATCTTCCACTGGCGATACGGTAAAACAAAATTCGTTCCACAGGTCAAGTGCTAGACCAACGGAATCAAACGCTGGACCGAGGTTTGCAGAAGTGGCCGGTACACGCACGCGCACCGTATGTTGCTGAATTTCAGACACGACGTAATGCCTCGGACAAATGATAGGGATCGACATCGAGGTGCTGGATCTCAACTTGGGCAGTCTCTAGGGCAGTCTGTGGGTCCTTCAAGCCATTTCCAGTCAGGACAGCCACCACTGTCTCTCCCGTTCGGATTTGTCCAGTAGTAAGGGCTTGGCGGATACCGGCAATAGCGGCGGCAGAGGCGGGTTCTGCAAAGATCCCTTCCGTGCGCGCAAGCATACGATAAGCATCGAGAATGGCATCGTCATCGACGGCATCGATGCTTCCTCCTGACTCTCGTGCTGCATTGACCGCGCCTTGCCAACTGGCCGGATTGCCAATGCGGATCGCTGTCGCCACTGTCTGGGGATCGTCAATTGGCGTACCTTGCACAATCGCCGCTGCACCTTTCGCTTCAAAGCCCAGCATCCGGGGCAGCCGCTGAGCCTTACCCGCCTGTAGATAGGCACGAAAGCCTTTCCAGTAGGCTGTGATGTTACCGGCATTGCCAACGGGTAACGCCACCACGTCTGGCACTTCTCCCAAAGCATCGACCACCTCAAAGGCTGCTGTCTGCTGACCCTCCAACCGGTAGGGGTTGATCGAGTTGACGATGGCCACACCTGCTTGATCCGCTTGGTTGCGCACGAGTGCCAATGCCTTGTCGAAGTTGCCTGCAATTGCAAAGACTTCAGCGCCGTAAAGAACTGCCTGGGCCAGCTTGCCCAACGCAACTTTCCCCTCTGGAATGACAACCACTGCGCGCAGGCCAGCACGCGCTGCATAGGCAGCTGCTGAAGCAGAAGTATTTCCTGTAGAAGCGCAAAGCAACGTCTGCGCACCTTCTTCGATGGCATGTGCAACAGCCATCACCATGCCACGATCTTTAAAAGAACCGGTCGGGTTCAACCCTTCGAGCTTTAGAAAAAGCCTAATCTGCCAGCTTTCCGAGAGATGCGATGCATAGACGAGGGGTGTATTGCCTTCCAACAAAGTTAGGGAGGGGGTCTTTTCCGTCACAGGGAGGTACGGAGCATAAGCAGCCAAGACGCCCGGCCAACTCATCGCTCTTCCTCACCTTCCAGCGCAAAGCAGTTGGCTACCCGCTCAACTTCGGCTAGTCCACTTAAGCGCTGCATTGCATCATCGAGATGGATTGCGAGACAAGGATGCGTGACCAAGACCAGCTCAGCCTTCCCATCCACCGGGCGCTGGATAACTGTCCGCAAGCTGATGCCGTATTCGGCCAACAGTCCCGCAACCGCAGCAAGCACGCCTGGGCGATCGGTTACTTCGAGGCGCAAGTAATAGGCCAAACTGCGCACCGTATGGGTAAGGATAGGTTTGCGTTGTAGACCGGTTTGTATCCACCTCCCCGATGCACTGCTTCGGAGGTTGCGTACCGCTTCAACAATATCGGAGATGACTGAACTCGCCGTCGGCAACGATCCTGCTCCAAGTCCGTAAAACATCGCTTCACCAACGGCATCGCCTCGGACAAAAATGGCGTTATGAACCCCCCGAATTGCCGCCAGAGGATGCTTTTTCGGCAGCAACACCGGACCGACACGCACCTCGACGCCTTCAGGTTCCTCCGTTGCCACGCCAACCAGTTTGATGACATACCCAAGTTCTTTCGCATAGAGAATATCCCGTGCATTGACCGAGGTTATTCCGGTTACAGAAACGTCCTCCAACTGTACGTGCGCGCCAAAAGCGATGGCCCCCAAGATGGCGATCTTACGAGCAGCATCCAGTCCTGTAATATCTGCGGTAGGATCCGGTTCCGCATATCCTCGGGCAATCGCTTCCTGCAGTACCTCGGCCATATCTTTTCCCTGTTCCGACATTTCTGTGAGAACGTAGTTCGTTGTACCATTGACGATACCCAGTACTTGTTCAATCCGATTGGCCGACAAACTCTCTGAAAGCGGTCGAATGATCGGAATCCCACCGCCGACGCTTGCTTCAAAGAGCAGATCGAGGCGCCTTGTTTCGGCCAAATCCATCAAGTCAGCCCATTCGGCGGCCAAAAGATCTTTGTTGGCCGTGACTACGTTCTTCCCATTTTTCAATGCACGACGAATAAATGCCCCCGCCGGCTCAATACCACCAATAACTTCTACGATAATGTCGATCTTTGGATCATCGAGTACTTCTTCGGGGTTATCGGTCAACACTCCTGCAGGGAAGTCCACAGCTCTCGGCTTGTTCACATCACGGACCAGCACACGCTCCAACATCACCGGCGCTCCGGCTCGCCGAGCAATGATAGAAGCATTCTGTTGCAAAATTTTTACAACTCCGGAACCGACTGTGCCACAACCCAACAGTCCAACCCGCACCGCCTCTTGCACCAACCGAATTGCTCCTCTCCGGCGTTTCACTCGTTCCTATCCTCATCTCACGAAAAAGCATACGAAAGGTGGGCATCCGCAGAGGACAGCCCACCCCAGCGTTACCAGTACCGCAGCATGGCTTTAGCTTCCTCAGACATCCGATCGGGTGTCCAGGGCGGATCCCAGACCAAAGCCACTTCTACCTCTTCAACGCCAGGTAACAAGAGCAACGCGGAACGTACCTGCTCTTCCAGCTCGTCATACAACGGGCAACCAATGGCGGTCATGGTCATATCGATGTGGATTTTCTTTCCATCCTCTGAAAAATCAACGTTATAGATAAGCCCCAAGTCGACGATATTGAGTCCCAGTTCGGGATCGTAAACGTCCTTGAGAGCTTCCATGACATCCTCTTGCGTTGCGCGTACGACACCCATCCACTTCACCTCCTAGCTACCCTACCTATTATACCCTTTCCAGAAAGGATCGTCTCCTTAACCAAGGGCATCCGCCTCTTCATCAGCTCGTTCCAATCCGATCGCTTCTTCCATCGTATAAAACCCCTTGGGCTTGTCCGAAAGCCATTGTGCTGCAAAAAGAGCTCCTTCTGCAAAAGCAGCACGGTCGACCGATTCGTGGACAATACGGATCGTTTCGTGATTGAGACCAAAAACCACTTCATGGCGCCCGACCACACTGCCCACACGAAGGGAGTTGATGTAGCGGTCCGGATCCAGGGCGAGCGCTTCTGCCAGACGGAGTGCCGTTCCCGAGATCTCCGCTTTCTCACGGTAATGTTCTTCGACGATCTCGACATCGGCCTGCGGAACCAACTTCCGGAGATTTTTGGCCGCCTGCAATACGAAGTTTACACCAAGCGTAATATTAGGGGAATAGAGCACAGCTGTCTGCTGGGCAAAGTGTCGTAGGCGTTCCAAATGAATCTGATCGTACTTGGAGACTGCCGAAACAACGCGTATACCCTGTTCAGCTGCAGGCGCGTAGATATCCACCGACTGTGGCGCGGAAAAATCAATGATGACATCGACCGGATGTTCCTTAAAAAAGGCCGAAGGGTCGATGGCGAAAGCGCAATAGATTTGTCCCACGGGCTGTCCGCTTCCCAAAAGCAACCCTGCATACGTACCCACGTCTTGTTCTGTACGGCGCAAGACCCATTCCAGACTGAAGGATTGTTCCTTCAGCAAGGTATCTGCGACCATTTTGCCGGTCTTTCCAAAGCCGATCAGACCCACCCGCATGGGAACGCCTCCTTTCCTTTTGATTTCATCGCAACAAAAAAGACCCACACGAAACCGGGTCCGCCTTTGGCGATTTGTCAGCGCACGTATACGCTGTGCTTCCCGGCAACGCTTACGAGGTTAGCTGACGGGCTCGGGTGGCACGCTTCACCCTTCCGACACAGATGGATTCGCCCCAATCACTCGGTTCCCCCGTTTTCCCTTCAGGGAAATTCAGCGGACTGGACAAGTTTTTGACACCTTCAACATAGCAAGCAATAAAATGCTATCACAGATCTCTGCTTACGTCAATGCACCACTTGCTTGATTTCCCAGAACTTGCATCATTTATACAGGCAAGCAAGATTGGTCGTTAACCATGTCGCTCCTACAAGGTTTGCCGGACGGTGGCAATCGCGGTTGCTCCATTTTGAAAATGGTAGAGCCATTGAATCAACGCCAAAACAAGCGAAGCAAAGGCCACAACTATCCGCGTGACAAAACCGTTAATGCCAAAGTAAAAGCCTTCACGACGTGCGTGTGTACATACCTCATTTTCATCTATGATGTCAGACAGCAGCACATCGGGCGAAACCAACATCCCCGAAAGACCGATTCCAAGCACTGCGGTCGTGGCCAAGGCTACAAAATACCTTTCGACAAAAAAGGGGATCAGGACCACCATGAAAAAGGAGATAGCAAGCATTAGGGCTTGACGCGCCCCAATGCGTCCGACGATCGGTGGCCAGCCAAGAACGGCCATCGGCAATGCAACAAGTAAAACCGCAAGCATAAGAAACGAACGCTGTAACGGTACCTCAATACCCAGCGTAAATTTCGCGAAGTAGTTGATGATCAATGAAAGCCAAGCAAAGACGAATTGAACGAAAAACAGGCGACAATATAGAAATTAAACAAATAATTCTGAAATGTTTCGTTTAATGCAGCTTTCGCCTTGAGCGAAAACTGGGCATAGGTAGGATTTTCCTGGGCTTCCCAAGCAGACAGGAGCAACGTAGCAGCAGCAATCGTTCCAAAAAGAGCCCCCATTCGCGACCATCCGCCTAGCCAAACCGCCACCGATTGGGTCAGGGCCACACCCACCACCAAGGCTAAAATCCCAAAAGCCTGGCGTAAGGCAGAGACTGCAGCACGTTGTTCGGCCGAAGAAAACATCTCCTGAAAAAGTGCAGTCCAATTGAGCACGGTCAAGGTATAGAAACTGTCGAAACAAAACGTAACGACACCCAACTGGACGGCCATGGGCAGTAAGCTTTGAACAGGTGGCGTCCACGTCAGCCAAGTAAATAAACCCAGCGGTACCTCACCAAAAATCAAAGAGGGCAACCGACGACCAAAACGCGTCTTCGTGCGATCAGAAAGTTGCCCAAAGAGTGGGTTGGCGAGTGCGTTCCATATAGCAGATACCGTTAATATGATCGTCAAGTACGTGTAGGGTTTTGAGCAGCACACGTCAGGCGGCTTTTCCCGCCAGTATATCAAGATCACCACCCTTAGCCCCCGCAAATGCATCGTCCCCCCGTTAAGGGGAAAAGGGCGGATCAGTGGCAACATACGTCTCGCGTTACGACCAGACCGGCAGTGTGTTGAAGTACATATGCCCTATGAAAAACCCGCCCGGCATTCAAAACATCCGGGGGATCTTGGCTTAGATGCAGGTGTTACAAAAGTATGGGCTGCCAGTGATGGCCATAAGTATGGTCCGGGATTTGGCAAGGTCCTGGAGCGGCTCAGTGAACAGAACAACCAGGTAGGAAAAGCGAGAAACCGGCTCTACCG
>JADBKH010000029.1 GCA_014896485.1 Bacillota bacterium
CTCCAATTCATTCTTTGACTCCCTTCTATTTCAATTGCAGCCTGGTGACGTCCTCCCCTCAATTTATTGAGGGGCATCCTCAAGCGGATGCACGCAAGAATTTATTCCTGCGTTTCGGTTCGGCGACGCCGCGCCACACGGCCACTACTCCCCTTTGAAAGGTTGGGGAGTTGTCTGTTTAAAGCTGATGGTTTTTAACTCCTGTGAGAAGTTACAAAAAAAGCCCCAGCGATAAGCTGAGGCATACAATGCAGCAATTGAGTCCTAGCTTAATGTCCTGCTTCCGTTGGAGTTGGAACGGTCTCTGCATAGCCGACAACGCCTCGACCACCTGAGAGTTGCCCATTTATTTGGAATCTCAACATTTTTTCCGAGTTTCCTATATAGTCTAAATTGTTGTAAGAATTGTATACACCGACGATTTGTGGCGATGTACCACTCATATCGAAAAGTAGAATTGCTCCGTGGGCTGTATATAAAGACGGCGTCACTTCTCCCCAGCCGACCTTTTCCGATAACCTCGCTACACGCTGTCCAAAGACCGTATTCCACGCGGTCTGTGGGTTTCCATGGGCATCTACGGATTCAAAGTACATATCCGCAATATACTTTACATATTCTTTCCCGTTATAGGTAACTTTATCTAAATCTCCATCGTTGTACATGACAAATGCTATAGGATGCCAGTAGATCCCGGGAGGGGTGTTCACTGTTTGCCAAGCTGAGGAGGCTTGTTGGATCCATGTCTTTGGGTCAAAGATGAGCGGATCATTGGGTGCTTGGCCTGTTGTTGTAAAGCTGGCAATAGAGTTCCAGCCTGCTGCTGTGGTATATGCCTGGATGAATTTCATGCCCATCTGCGCAAGCTGCGGATCTTTGGTCATGTTTGGTGCATATGCAGGCGACCAGTCCCATGTAAAGGCAGTCGGATCGGCTAAGCTCCCCTTATCCGGTGTCAGTGGCTGGCCAAGCTGAGTCTGGACAGCAGCAGTAGCGGTATCATCGGGCACAGAACCGGCTCCTCCAGCTACAACGGTGGACTGCGCCTTGATGGTATGCAAGTAGTCTTTGGTCGGCTGTGGAATTACGCTGCTATTTACCAGCGTAATTGGAGCATTTAGAGAAGCAGCATAGGGTCCTGCTGCAAGAGCATCTACCAAGTGATTCTGCGATCCATTAGCAATCACAATGGTATTGGGATGGGGGGCTAAGCTCAGGTCCAGCTGCCATGCCGTCTTAAAGCGGTCACTACCGGAGTAGCTGTACTGCACATAGGAAGGATCTTCTGATTTTCCCCAATTTAAAAAGTTACCCTTTTCATCCAAGTACGCACGAATGGCATGCATTGCACCTACCTGGTTAATCCTTTTTGACTGGCTAAGGTAGGTAACTTCCGGTGTTGGCACAATTGCATCCCAGTAAATGTCTGTTGATGACGGAGATTCTTTAGGCGTTCCAATCAGGATCGGCGCGCCTTCCTGTGCAGCAATCGGGCCAGCTGCAAGGGCGTCTACGATATTCTGATCCGCTCCTGCAGCAAGAAAGACGGTATCAAAGGACTGTTTTCCCGTTACAGCAAGCAGACCTTGAGCAATCTGGCCGGCAGTATCATAGCGGCTGCTGCCCTGATAGACTGCTGCTACCGTAATACCTTGGGCTTGCAGCGCTTGTTTGATGGCGTCACTATTATCAACACCGACGAGTACGGCTTTCGTGATATTGAGATCTACCAGCGCCTGAGCGGTCTCCTGTCCCAATGAGCGATCATCTGGCGTTAACAGGATCGGCGCTTTCATGGCATAAGATAGTGGGGTTATGGTTAATGCGTCGATCAAATGCGTATCTTGCCCGCTGGTTAAAATGGCAGTCTGTGAGGGGACATCTGTCGGGTACTGGGCTTTAGCAATAGCTACTGCTGTAGCATAACGGTTTGATCCGGATAGCCGGGTAAATGGCCCCTGTGTCTGGTTTTGAGCGGCAAGCTTAACTGGTTGTGTAGATGCTGCACTATCAAAGCTCGGTGCAGCTTTTGCACCTCCACAGCCGGCAAGTACGGTTGCCACAGCAGCTACGCCAGCTGCTGTGGCAAAAAGCTTTGTACGCTTCAATATGCTTCCTCCTTTTTGAACTGTTTTCCAGGACAAACTATAGCATCTTTTTTCAATCCTGTGGCAGTTGTTGCAAAGTGCTGATTTCATCCCCGCCCTACATCCCCAGGGCTAAAGCCCGGGGCTTCTACGGGTCGCAGCTGCGTAGCTGTCCCGATGCTCTGTAGCCCCAGAGCAAGGATATTTAAAGCAGCGTTTAGATCCCGATCGAGGATCAAGCCGCCGCAATACGGGCAGTGATGGACGCGCTCATCGAGGCTTTTGGGTACGATACTGTTACAGCGCGAGCAACGTTGTGTTGTCTCTTGTGGGTTGACGAGCAGCAGAACGCGACCAGCACTCTCAGCCTTGTACGCGATATGCTGCAAGAATCGTCTCCACGCGACATCGGAAATGTTGCGGTTAAGTGCCTTGCGATTGATTTTTGGGTCGTTTCCCTGCTGCATTTTCCGAATATCCAGATCTTCAAAGAACAGATAGCCGTAGCGGTTAACCAGCTTACGGCTCTGCTGATGAAGAAAATCTTGCCTGCGGTTTTTGGAGCGCTGGTAGGCGTGGTTTAAGGCAATGACAGCCTTACGACGCTGCAAACTGCCAATGGTGTACTTTTCCTTCTTTCGCTGCAAGCGGGCGATATCTTTCGCGTCCTGCTTCATCCAGCGCTGGCGCTTGATCGTTTCGCCATTAGAAAGTGTAGCAAAAGTTTGAAGGCCGAGATCGGCACCTACGGCTTCCTGCGAAGGAGGCAGCAGCTTCTCAACGACTTCACAGGAGAAGCAGGCATACCATTTCCCGGCTGTCCGGCGGATCGTGACGGTCTTGATCCTGCCTTCGAGCGGTCGGTGCAGCTGGACGCGGATAGTACCGATCTTGGACAACCAGAGCATGGAGCCGTTTAACAGGACCCCATTGCCATATTGCGGATAAGTGAGGCTATCATATCCGTTGCTGCCGCGAAACCTGGGATAACCCGGCTTCTCGCCTGCCTTGACCCGCCGGAAGAAAGCCTGAAAAGCCCTGTCCAGCCGTTTCTGGGTTTCCTGTAGCACCTGGGAATGAACCTGCTTTAACTCCGGTTTTTCCTGTTTCCAACAGACGAGCAGTTTCTGCGTATCAAACAGCGACAGGCTCTTCTTTTCTTGTTCCCAGGCCTGTCTACGGGCAGCAAGTGTCTGGTTATAGACGAAGCAGCAGCGTACTAAAGCCTGGCGAAGCTTGGTCTGCTGCGCCTTAGTTGGATAGAGCCGATACTTAAACGTTCGCTTCATGGCTTTAGGATAACAGCTTTCAAAGGAAGTGGAGCAGTTGTTGCAAAGTGCGGATTTCATCCCCGCCCTACATCCCCAGGGCTAAAGCCCGGGGCTTTGGGCAGGGGACTGGTAAAGAGAAGCGCATCTATGCTTTTTTCGGTATAATGTCGCAGCGGAGGTGTCGGTGTGGCCATTCGGGAGATACGCAAAGAAGGGGACCCGGTCTTGCGCCGCGTCGCCAAGGAAGTGACCAAGTTTACGCCAGAATTAAAGAAACTGGCGCGCGATATGGCAGATACGATGTACGATGCCGATGGGGTAGGCTTGGCTGCCCCACAGATTGGCGTCTCCAAGCGCATCTGGGTCATCGACGTGGGGGATGGGCTTTTTGCCATGGTCAATCCTGAGATCACATTGCAGGAGGGGGAGCAGATCGGTCCGGAAGGCTGTCTCAGCATCCCTGGCTATTCCTATGAGACCTCTCGTTACGAACATGTCATCTGCAAGGGCTACGATCTGGACGGCAACGAGAAGGTCGTCGAGGGCAACGGGCTGCTGGCCCGGGCATTGCAACATGAGACAGATCACTTAAACGGCATTCTCTTTGTCGACCGGCTGCGTCGCTTTGTCGCCCGTTAACGGTATGGGAAAAAGTGCCGTTGGTTCTTCCTGTCCGGCGCATCAAAGTGACGCAAGGAAGATTGGTTTGTTTCCGCCCCCTCTGCAGCACAGTAGTGGGCAGGAGTAGAAGGGAGCGCAGGATGCGGGTTTTGTTCATGGGCAGTGCCACGTTTGCCGTACCGATTCTAGAGGCTCTCTGCGCCGACGATGTCGAGGTGGTTGGCGTGGTCACCCAGCCGGATCGGCCGCGTGGCCGAGGGCGTCAACCCTCGCCCACTCCGGTCAAGGTGGCGGCGCAGCGCCTGCAGCTGCCCCTTTTGGAACCGCCTAAGATCCGCGCGGCACAGGCAATTTCCCAGGTTGCAGCAACGCGCCCAGAGCTGATCGTCACTGCTGCCTATGGACAGATCATTCCGCCTGCCCTGCTCGATTTGCCAGTGCGTGGCTGTGTCAACGTGCATCCTTCACTGCTGCCCAAATACCGTGGTGCCGCTCCCATCCAACGTGCGCTTTGGGCTGGAGAGACAGAGACAGGGGTTTCGATCGTCTATATGACCGAGCAGGTTGATGCGGGAGCCATCTTGGCACAACAGGTGGTCCCGATTGATCCGGACGAGAATACACAGCAGCTGGGCGACCGCCTTGCACGGCTGGGCGCTGCTCTGCTCATCGCCACGCTTCCGGCACTGCGTGCGGGCACAGCCAAAGCGTTGCCCCAAGAGGATCGCCTGGCGACCCTAGCACCCAAGATCTCCCCTGAAGAAGAGTGGATCGTTTGGGAGCAGCCCGCACGACAGGTCCACAACCAGGTACGTGCCCTGTCGCTGCAACCGGCTGCCAAAACGCGGCTGGGCGAAAAGGTGGTACAGATCCTTCAGACACAGGTCGTCGAGGAACGTGCAACCACCCTGACACCAGGTCAGGTCCAGGCAACACATGGGCGCGTCCTGGTCGGTTGCTTGCCGGGCACCCTGTTGTTGCAGCGCGTCAAACCTGCAGGGCGGCAAGAGATGGAAGCATGGGCATGGGTGCAGGGCCTGCGCCAGCAGACCTTCCGATTCCAAAGCGGCCCTCCTGCGCCTCCAAAGCCTTGCGGTGAGGATCGCGTGCCAGGTGAAGACGTGGAGGTGGATCATCCGTGAACCCTTTGGAGAAACCTGATCCGCGTGGTTTCGACGAGACACAATGGCGGCGTGCGCTCGAACAGCTGCAACAACCGTACTACAGAGCAAAGCAGATACGGGAATGGCTGGTTGCAAAGCGGGTTTGCGATCCACAGCAGATGACCAACTTGCCCAAACAGCTGCGCAATACCCTCGCGACGCAATGGTGGTGGGCACCGGCTGAAATCGTCACTCGGCGAGAAGATCCGCTGGATGGTACGGTCAAGTGGCTGTTGCGCCTTGCTGACGGTGAAACCGTTGAGACGGTCTTGATGCGCTACAAAAGCGGCAACACCGTCTGTGTCTCCAGCCAAGTGGGCTGTCATATCGGCTGTCGGTTCTGCGCTTCCAGCCTGCACGGTTTGGTGCGCAATTGCAGCGCGGCAGAGATGATCGAGCAGGTGCTGACGGCAGACCGCGAACTCGCACGTCAGGGGGAACGGGTCGATCGTGTCGTCGTGATGGGCAGTGGGGAACCATTTGAGAATTACACCGAGACAATGCGCTTTGTCGACCTCCTAATCGATCCAGACGGGATGGGGATCGGCCAACGGCATGTCACCGTTTCCACAAGTGGCATGGTTCCGCGCATCTACGATTTTGCAGAGCGGCATCTTCAGGTTCGACTGGCGATCTCGTTGCATGCGCCCAACGACGCGATTCGAACACAACTGGTGCCGCTCAACCGCAAATGGCCGATCGACAAGGTATTGGAAGCTGCGCAGGCGTATGTAGAGGAGACCCACCGGCGCGTTTCCTTTGAATATGCTATGATTCACGGCGTCAACGACGCACCCGAACACGCAGAAGAGCTGGCCGAACGGATTAAAGATCTGCGGTGCCTTGTCAACCTCATCCCGCTCAACGAGGTGCCGGAGCGCGGGATGGTCGGGTCAACGCCGCAAGCGATTCATGCTTTCCAAGAGAAGCTACAGGAGCGCGGCATTGTCTGTACCGTACGGCGTTCGTTGGGGAGGACGATCGATGCAGCTTGTGGGCAGTTGCGTGCCGGTTTTGTCTCCCTTCCCACGCCTGTGCATACGGCTTTGTAACGGCTTGTGTTGCATGCGAAAGGAGTAGCCGATGGAACTCACCGCTGCCGTGCGAAGCGACCGCGGCCTGGTGCGCGAAACCAATCAGGACACCTACTTGGTTTTGCGTTCGCCGCACAACGATCAACTGTTGGTTGCGGTCGCGGATGGGATGGGGGGTGCACAAGGGGGAGAGGTTGCCAGCCAGATGGCGATCGATGCATTGATCCGGCGTGCCACAGGGATGTGGCAGCTCACTGCGCCGCAGCAGCGGATGGCATGGCTACTGGAGAGCGTGGCAGCGGCCAACCAAGAGATCTACAGCCGTGCGTCGATCGATGAACGGCTTCGCGGGATGGGTACCACGTTGACTGCAGCCTTCTGTGCCGCGGAGAGCATTATTGTCGCCCATGTGGGGGACAGTCGTGCTTACCTTTTTCAGGAAGGTTCCGTGAGACAGCTGACAACTGATCATTCCCTGGTGCAACAGCTGATCGATGGACATCAGCTGAGTGAAGAAGAGGCCGCTGTCCATCCCCAGCGCAACATACTCACCCGTGCGGTAGGCGTGGAACCTTCGGTTGAAATCGATTGTGCGCAACACGCATGGTCTCCAGGAGATATCCTGCTCTTATGTACAGATGGGCTTACCCATGTGCTGCAGCCCCCTGCGCTGCAAGAGGCATTGCAGCTGGGATCGGTGGAGCACATCTGCCATGCGCTGATTGAAAGGACATTGCAGGCTGGAGCCCCAGATAACGTGACCGTGCTCGCAGTTCAAAATGGGGATAGGAGTTCGTCATGATTGGAAGTCGGCTGGGAAACCGCTACACCATCGAGGCTTTGATCGGCAGCGGTGGCATGGCCCAGGTCTACCGTGGGTACGATGAGAAACTGCACCGCACCGTGGCTGTCAAAGTGTTGCGCCCCGAATACGCCAACGATCCGGAGTTTGCGGAGCGATTTCTTCACGAAGCGCAGGCGGTGGCGAGTTTTTCCAACCCGCACGTCGTTTCGGTCTACGATATCGGTGATGATGCCGATGCGCGCTATATGGTGATGGAATTCGTCGAAGGGCGCACGCTCAAGGAGCTGATCAACGAGCAGGGCAGACTGCCCATCGATCAGGCGGTCGACATTGCCCGTCAGATATGTGCGGCACTTGCTGCTGCGCATGAGCACGGGGTGGTGCATCGCGACGTAAAGCCGCACAACGTGCTGATCACCAAAGACGGTCAGGCCAAGGTGACCGACTTTGGCATCGCGCACTCTTCGACGAACGCCACCATTACCCAGTCCGGCCGTGTGATGGGCTCTGTCCATTACTTTTCGCCCGAACAGGCACGGGGAGGTGTCGTGGGGCCGGCTTCGGATCTCTATTCGCTGGGCATCGTACTGTACGAGATGTTGACGGGCCGCACGCCCTTCGACGGCGAAAACGCAGTCACCATTGCACTCAAGCAGATTCAGGAGCAGCCAATTCCGCCACGCCAGCTGCGCCCCGAGATTCCTCAGGCCGTCGAAAACGTGGTCCTGCAGGCGTTGGAAAAAGAGCCGCGACTGCGCTTTGAGTCGGCGCGGCAAATGGGCCTTGCACTGGACCGCGCCCTTTCACAGCCCGCCGATATACCCGCTTATCAAGCCGCTGCGGTCGGAGATGAGCCGACCCGTGTGATCGATGCAATGCGCGTTCCCCCGGCATGGGAGCCTCCAAACCATGGGGGCGGCGGTCCCGATGAACCTGCCTCCAGCGAGCCACCACACAAGAAAAAGCGTCATGTCTGGTGGTGGATGGTTCCGGCCATCATCGTTGCCCTCTTGGCAGGGGCTTGGGCCGGTTGGACCTTTTTCATGCCGAAGGATGTGCAGGTGCCCGATGTGCGCAACTTGCCGCTCGCCCAGGCGCAGGCAAAGCTGCAGTCGGTTGGCTTGGATCAGATCCAGACGCGTCAACAGGCATCGGATCAGCCTTCCGGGGTGGTCATCGATCAGAATCCGGCTCCGGGTATGATGGTGAAGGCCAACCGCGTCATGCAACTGACCGTCTCCAGCGGACCGCAGACGATAGCCATGATCGATGTAATCGGCGAAACGTTGGCGGGAGCGCGCAACAGCTTACAGGCGCAGGGGATCCCCATTGACGATGCACACTTGAAGATCGTCAATTCACCTTCGACCGAGCAGCCGCCGGGTACGGTCATCGATCAGGATCCGGCTGCAGGTCAGCAGGTGGTCGTAGGTCAGACAGTTGTGCGGTTGACAGTCAGCCAAGGGCCTGAGCAGATCACTGTACCAGACGTACGCAATCTGGCTGCCGACGAAGCGGTAAAACAGCTGCGAGATGCCGGCTTTGATCCGGTGACCAGCCAGACCCAAAGTGACACGGTGCCCGTCGGACAGGTGGTGAGCACCTCCCCAGAAGCGGGCCAGCAGGCTGGCAAAGGATCGCAGGTAACGGTCTTTGTCAGCAGCGGTCCCGCTGCGAGCACCACTCCTGTACAGATGCAGGTCAAACTCATTGCCCCCAATGATCTGAATGTGCCTACTCGGCTTGTCGCAGAGGATGCCACCGGCTTGCATACCCTCTATTCCGGCAATGTGCGTGGAACCCAGACGGTGACGGTGGAGATCACCCCTTCGGGGACCCAACCCGTCCCCTGTACGGTCTACGCATTTGGAAAGCCGGTTCAACGGGTCAATCTGGATCCGACCACCGTCCCCACCATCGATTTACGGTCGTTGCCTGCTTCGCTGCTGCCCAAACCCCCCAAGCCGGGAAAACCGGGGCAACAACAGAAGCAGGTACAGCAGCAAAACCAGCAGGTACAGCAGCAGGGTCCATAGGGACGTTTGCAAAGCGCCTGGGAACAACGCTTTACTTTTTGCATGAGTGGAGGAGGCGGCGATGATTCGCGTGGCGGCTTCCATCGCAGCGGCAGATCAGCTGCGCTTGGGAGAAGAGATAGAGCGCCTGCAGGCAGCTGGAGTAGCTGCGCTGCACGTTGATGTCATGGACGGGCATTTCGTTCCCAATCAGATGATGGGTCCTGATTTGGTCGCTGCTTTGCACCACGCCACCGCACTTCCTCTCGACGTGCATCTGATGGTGGAATCCCCAGAGAGGCTCATCGATCGCGCAAAGCAATGCCGCAGGACAGCATACAGCCGAGAGACACCGTGTCGATCGGGGGCGCCAATGCTGGCAGCGTCCACATTGCCATCAATCCGCGACGTCCAGCAACCGACATGCACAAAGTGGCGCCCAGGTTCTGATCGACGGCAATCCAGGCTTCCGGACAGACTCACTATGAGCGCGTAGTGCCAAAACGCTGGCGCAGACGTTGGGGCGGGAGGTCGAGGTCGAGGTCGACGGTGGCGTCAGTGCTGCGACAGCTCCGCTGCTGCGCAGCGAAGGGGCCGATATCCTGGTCTCCGGCTCCTTCCTCTTTCGGCAATCCTCATATGCTGCTGCCGTGGGACAACTGATCGGAAGATAGAGATACGGATCGGGGCGAGTGCATGCATGCACTGCTTTTTTCGGGTGGTACGCTGCGTTGGATGAAGCGCATGCAACCGCAGCCGCACGATTGGGTCGTGGGCATCGACGCGGGCAATGCCTTCCTGCTCGAACATGGCCTGCGTCCTACGATCGCCGTCGGGGATTTCGATACGTTGCCGTCTCAGACGCTTTTGCAACTGCAGCAGATGGGCGTGGTGGTGCAACGCCATCCAGCCGAAAAAGATGCGACGGATACAGAGCTGGCCCTCGATCTCGCCCTTGCCCAGGGATATAAGGAGATCTGGCTTTTTGGCGGATGGGGCAGCCGTTGGGATCACAGCCTTGCCAACCTCTACTTGCTGGAAAAAGCGCGGCGGCGGGGGGCACGTCTGGTGCTCTGGTCCCCCAAAAACTGCGCTTTCTTGGCAGAAGTGGGTTTCCAGCAGATCCCCAAGACCCCCGCACCCTACCTTTCTCTGGTGCCCCTCGATCAAGAGGTACGGGGTATCACGCTTGAAGGCGTGCGCTACCCGCTGACAGATGCGGTCCTCATCCGCGGAGAGGGGCGGGGCATTAGCAATGAGATCCTCGCAGAGAAGGCTACACTCCGCGTTGGGTCGGGAACGTTGCTGCTTTGCCTCTCTTCCGATACGCCCGCTTTTGAAGGGTAATGATGCCTCGAAACGAGCCAAGCCCTGTTGCATACAATGAAAATCGGTAGCCTTTCTGCGAGGCGACAGTCCGTAAGTGTCAGCAGGACGGGAGGGGTCCGCACGTGCGTATCTTCGTCGTGAAACTTCCCAAGGTGGTATCCGGCGTACTTCGTGCCTTTTTAAGCCTAATCGGCAAAGCGTAGCCAACAAAAAGGCCGATGGATGCTGCCGGAAGCGCTTGGCTTTCGCGCAAGTTTTTTAGCGATTACGGTTGGAATGGACTTTGCGTAGACGATGGACCGTGGGCACATCTTCGGGTACGACCGAGATGGAGCCGTTGATTTCTAGAATCGCCGCTTCAACCTTTTCTATCTGTTCGACTCCATGTTCATGTAACGCTGCGAGCAGTTCGTCGACGTCGATCCCTTCGCGTTTTAGATGTTCTTCGATCAAATGACCGTGGGAAATGAGTACGACTGGCTCTCCTTCAAAAAAGCGGCGCAGTCTCTTCTTGCGGCCGATCACGCGGTCTGCGCCGAGCAAGACGGCTGCGCCGACCAGACCTCCCACCAAGGAGTTGTCGGGCCCAATCATGGCATTTTGCACGGCGTTGGACAGCAGCAAGAGGGTGAGTAGGTCAAAGGGAGTCATCTGGGCAAGTACCCGTCGGCCTAAAAATCGGAAAGCGAGCAAGAGGACGAGATAAATGACGGCGACACGAAAAGCAGTGAAGCCGATCGTCCAGCCATTTCCCAGCGCTTCGGACAGATGATGGATGAGCGTCTGCATGAGGGCTCCTCTCTTTCATGCGAAAAGGGCACCCCGCTTTTTGATGGGATGCCCTCTCGATGGCGAAAGTACGCTTGCTATACTGCGCGCTGTACCTTGCCGGAACGCAAACACCGTGTGCATACATAGATGTGCTTTGTTTCTCCGTCCACAATTGCCTTGACTCGCTTGATATTCGGCAAAAAGCGCCGGTTGGTGGTCAAATGCGAGTGAGCGATGCTCTTTCCGGCATGTGGACCCTTGCCGCAGATCGCACAACGCGCCAAGGGTACCGCCTCCTCTCGACATCAGCCGCATTACTGTAGCAAACAGGAGCCTCGGCCGTCAAGGTGCACGTTACAAGGAGAAAACGTCACTGTCGAACGCACAGCATGGGATCGCGCTGCGCGGAGGACTTGTGTACAATGTGGTCACAAGCAACGATCCGAAGAAGGCTTGACCCAGGTCCCTGGGAGGCGATCGGTTGTCGCAAGCAGTCTTGCAGTTACCCAATGGTTTGCTGAAAGTAGACGATGTCGCCATTGCCCGTATTGTCGGGTATGCCGCTTCCGAATGTTACGGTGTGGTCGGCATGGTCTCCCGCAATGCGGTGTTGGACAACATCAATGGACTGTTGGGCCGGGAGAACCTTGGCCGTGGGGTAGAAGTGCACGCGGAGAAGGATACCCTCTCTGTCGACGTTTACATTATCGTTTCGTTTGGCGTTCGCATCATTGAGGTGGCCCGAAACGTCATCGACCACGTACACTACGCGATGGAAAAGACCTCTGGCCTTCCGGTCGATCGGGTGAACGTCGTGGTACAAGGCGTTCGCCGCCCAACGGAATAGGGGAGGCAAAACGTGGCCGAACGGCGCTTCGATGCATCCATGCTGGTAAGCTTGTTACAGGGGGGCTTTCTAAGGCTCGAGGCAGAAAAAGATCGCGTCGATGCCCTCAACGTCTTCCCCGTTCCCGATGGGGATACAGGTACCAACATGTGGTTTACTCTGCGGGAAGCTTTGCGCGAAACGGAACCGTTGGCGCAAGGCCCCTTGCGCCAGGCGGCCGAAGCCATGACCCGCGGCTCGCTATTGGGAGCCCGGGGCAATTCGGGGGTCATCCTCTCCCAAATCTTGCGCGGTGTCGGGGAGGTGCTGGCCAAAAGCACAAACGTGGATGGCCGCACCTGGGCTACGGCTTGGCACCATGCGAGCGAAGTCGCCCGCACGGCGGTGATGCGTCCTGTCGAAGGGACCATCCTGACGGTGGTGCGTCGGGCTGCAGAAGCGGCGCAGCGGGCGGCCCACCAGTCCAACGATCTGGATACGGTGCACCGGGCCATGGTGGCAGAGGCAAAACAAGCTTTGGCACAGACGCCTGAGCTGTTGCCTGTCCTCAAACGCGCAGGGGTTGTCGACAGCGGAGGCGCAGGTCTGTGCGCAATCTTGGAGGGAATGCAGCAGGTGTTGAGCGGTGAGTCATCCCAACCAGAGATCGCGGAGGCAGCGTCTCCGATGTTACAGCCTACTTCTGCTGCTTTTTCCGAAGCAGAGAGCGCCGCTTTGCCTGGCCACGAACCGCAGCGTCTGGCAGGGGGCGACTTTCCGTTTACTTTCTGCACCGAATTTGTGGTTGAAATAAGCGATCCGTCCTTTCAGAAAGAGGCGTTTCGTGAAAGGATCGCTTCCTTCGGCGACTCCCTTGTGATGGTCGGGGAATCTCCGTGGTTGCATATCCACCTGCACACGGATCACCCGGGGACTGTTTTGGAAGCTGCACTTGCCTATGGCAAGCTGCACCGGATCAAGATCGACAACATGCGCGATCAATATCTCTCCTTGGTTGCACAGCCGTCCGAGGCAAAAGCCGAAGTCCCTGTACCCGCAGCATCCGATTCAGAGCGGGTCGATGCCCAAACCAAGGCAGATCCCTCGGTACCCCCCAGCGGCATTGTGGCCATTTGCAATGGGAAGGGATTTGCCCGACTCTTCCGCTCTTTGGGCGCGGCAGTTGTCGAAGGAGGACCTACACAGAATCCGAGTGTCGCCGAGATCGCCGAAGCCGTCGATCATTTGCCGACACCCTACGCGATTCTGCTACCCAACCATGACAATGTTATCCTTGCGGCTACGGAGGCGAGCAAAATCGCCCACAAGCCCGTCTTCGTCCTGCCCACCCGCAGCATACCGGCAGGATTGGCGGCTGCACTTGCCTTTGTGCGGGATCGGGACATCCAAGAAAACCTGCAGCGTATGCGCGAGGCAGCAGCGCGTGTCACCACTGGGTATGTGACGCAGGTCATCCGCGATTCCGAATGGGACGATCTACAGCTGCATAAGGGAGAATTCGTCGGCGTCCTCGAAGAGCATGCGGTGGCCCAAGGAGAGGATGCCCGGCAAGTACTTGCCGGACTCATCGAAAAAATGGTGCACGACGCTTCTGATGATGTGGAAGTCCTCGCCCTTTACAGCGGTGCCGATTTGCCGGAAGAAGAGGCAGAAGCGGTCGTGCAGTGGGCGCAGCAGCACTTTCCCCAGCTAGAGGTCGAACACTATCAGGGGGGACAACCACTCTATCCGTATCTCGTCTCGCTCGAATGAATCTCGCTGCGGAGGGATAGGGGGATGCAGCGTAGTTTGGGCTTATACGACAGCGTCAGCAAGCTGACAGGCATTGGTACTTCTCGTTTGGAAGCGTTGCGCCAGCGGGGCATCGAGACCATCTCCGATCTGCTCTATACGTTCCCGTTTCGCTACGAAGAGCGCACACCGCAGCGTAACGTGGCAGCGCTTCCGCATGGCGAGCGCGTCACCGTCGAAGCCGAAGTTGAAGGGGCGCTGATCGTACGTTACGTCCGGGGAAAAGTGCTGGTCCGCGCCCCGATTCTGATCGGAGGGGCCCCTGCAGCGGCCACTTGGTTCAATCAGCCTTATCTGAAAAGCCGGATTCGTCCGGGGATGAGGCTTTTGTTGACTGGCAAATGGGACGCAGCCCGTCATGCGATCACCGTGGCGGAGTTTGAGAATGCCGAAACGTCGGAAAACGAGACAGGTTGGGTACCCATCTATCGCACTACCACGGGAATCAGCCAAAAATTTTGGAGGCGCGCAATCCGCCAAGCTTTGCAAGCCGTAGCCGCCCCTTGGGGGATCCCGGAGATTTTGCCGCCTTCCCTTTGCCAAAAGTATCGTTTGCTGGATCGGGGCCAGGCGCTGATGTGGATGCATTTCCCACCAGATCTTGAAGCGTATAAACAGGCACGTCGGCGAATGGCCTTTGAGGAGCTCTTCACCTTTGAAGTGGCGATGCTGTTGTGGCGTGCCGAGCAGCGCGTCGAGATAAGACGCGCTCCTGCGCCGATCGGGGAAGCGCTTATACAACGCTTTACACAAGCGCTGCCGTTTGCGCTGACTGCTGCCCAAAAGCGCGTGCTCGATGAAATTGCCACAGATATGGGCGGCATACGGTCGATGCAACGACTGCTCGAGGGCGACGTGGGTTCGGGCAAGACCGTCTTGGCCCTCTTTGCCCTCTATGTTGCTGCCCAACGCGGCCAGCAGGGTGCCCTGATGGCGCCGACTGCGCTGTTGGCGCGGCAACACTACCTCAACTGGCAGTCCGTACTCGCCAAGCTGGGTGTCCCTACGGTTTTGCTCACCGGTCAAACGCCACCACGCGAACGTGCCGCGATCTTGCGCGGTCTGGCCGATGGTGATCTGGTGGCGGCCTTCGGTACCCATGCGTTGCTCGAAGAAGATGTGCGCTTCCATCGGTTGGGGGTTGCCATCATCGACGAGCAGCACCGTTTCGGTGTGCGGCAACGTGAGCGGCTAGAGGAGAAGGGGGATGCGCCAGATGTGCTCCTGCTTTCGGCGACGCCTATTCCCCGCACCCTTGCGCATGTCCTTTATGACGATCTGGAAGTCTCGATTTTGGACGAGCGTCCGCCCGGACGAGCGCCGCTTCAGACCACGTTGTTAAAGAGCCGACAGTTACACCAAGCGTGGGAGCGGGCCGATCGTGCGGTGCAGGATGGAGAACAGGTCTACGTTATCTGTCCGGCGGTCTTTGACAGTGAAGGCCGAGAAGAGATCGCCAACGTGGAGAAATGGTACCGCCATCTGACCACCCACTACCGGGAGTGGCGCGTGGGCATGCTGTATGGGGAGATGCCTGCCAAGGAGAAAGAGGCGACCATGGCCGCATTTGTCGATCATCAGCTCGACGTGCTCGTCGCCTCTACCGTTGTGGAGGTTGGGGTGGACGTGGCGGCAGCGACGGTGATGGTCTTGCTCGATGCGGAGCGTTTTGGCTTGGCCGAACTGCATCAGCTGCGCGGCCGTGTCGGACGGGGGACACGTCCATCGGTCTGCTTTGCCGTCAGCGATGCGACGACGCAAGAGGCCCGACAGCGCCTGAGCGTCTTTGCAACGACGGAAAACGGCTTTGAGCTGGCGGAAAAGGATATGGCCCTGCGTGGGCCGGGGGAACTGTTTGGTGTTCGACAGAGTGGATTGCCTGAGTTTCAGGTGGCCGATCTGGCGAGCGGTCGGGCGATGCTTGAAGTGGCCGCGCGGGAGGCCCACGCGCTCCAAGAGGAAGGCCTCCTTTCTTCTGACGCGTTTGCCTCTTTGCGTTCTTTTGTCCAGCAGAGCCGTTCGCCGGTTTTTGTTGCGTAGGAAAGCGCAGGCGCCGCCAGAGAGATCTGGCGGCGTGGGAGGGGAGAGACCGCGGAGTTTCCCTTCGGTTTGAGGTGCTTCGCGGTTGTACAGGCTTCCCCGTACATTCCTATTTTTCCCGTGAGATGAGAATCTATGCGAAGGATTTAAACGGTCAGGAGGAAAAGCGAGGTGCGCGTTCTGGCTGGAAAGGTACGCGGTGCGAAATTGAAAAGCGTGCCCGGAACGAGTACCCGTCCGACGCTCGAGCGTGTGCGGGAAGCGCTTTTCGATTTGCTCGGTCCGAACTTCTGCGTTGGAAAACGCGTGGTTGACCTGTATGCGGGCACCGGGGCGCTGGGAATTGAGGCGCTCTCACGGGGTGCCCGACAGGCGATCTTTGTCGAGCAAGAGCCCCGCGCCCTGGCTGTCTTGAAGGAGAACTTGGCGCATTGCGGATTGGCGGATCTGGCAGAGATCGTCCATGGGCGCGTCTTTGAGACGGGAAGGCGTCTTCAGATGCTGGGACCGTTTGATCTGATCTTCGCCGATCCACCTTATGCCCAGCCGCTCTTTCAACCCCTTTTGGATTGGGTGGCGCGCTCTCATTTGCTGGTTGCATGCGGGTGTTTGGTCTACCAGCAGGAAGCACCCCGTTCGGAAGGCCAACTGCCCACGCCGGAAGATCCTGCATGGCAGCTGTGGAAAGAGCGGCGCTATGGTCGGACACAGCTCGTCCTGATGCACTATGACGGGCAGTGGGAAACGGAGGGAGTGTCCCATGACACCGATGCGGACAGCAATTTATCCCGGGAGTTTTGATCCCGTGACCTACGGTCATCTCGATCTGATCGAGCGCGCCACACGAATCTTCGATCGCGTCATCGTGGCGGTGCTGCGCAACACCGACAAGCCTGGCCTTTTTTCAATTGAAGAGCGGATGGGACTCTTGCGAGAGGCCTGCCAAAGCTTTGCAGGTGTGGAGATCGATGCCTTTGACGGGTTGTTGGTCGACTACGTTCGCTCCAAAGGTGCTGATGTGGTCGTCCGCGGTTTGCGCGCAGTCAGCGACTTCGAGCACGAGCTGCAAATGGCGTTGATGAACCGGACGATGGCGCCGGAAGTCGAGACTTTTTTCATGATGACCAGCGCCGGCTATTCGTTCCTAAGCTCTTCATTGGTCCGCGAAATCGCCTCGTTTGGCGGTCCGGTCCACGACTTGGTGCCTCCCCATGTGGAAGTAGCGTTGCGCCGCAAGTTTCAGTCATCGTTATGACTGGTTGTGACGTCAATCTTGCTGCGTTGGTTCTTGGATGCTGCGCATAGGTGAAAAAGAATTTTTTTGCTGGCCTACCTGCTTTTCAGAAAGGAACAACCATTCTTCAAAACTTTGTATGATAGGTAATGCGGCCGCAACCCACCCTGCCACAATCATTAAAAGGGCACCCACCTTCTGGTCCCAAATAGCACTAAAGCCATCCATCAAACGTGGAGCAGCTGCGTAGGTAACGTACCATGGCGTTGAGGAAAACAACAACATCAAGCTGATGGGCAGGCAAAGTAGATTCACAATGAAAACGTAGACCATGCGTCCCACTGCGGAAAGGCGCTGGCCTCGATCTGCGGCATAGATGGGCCAGTAAAATGCAACGGCGGTGAGAAAAAGGGCAGCGTGTTCAAAGAAATGAATCGTCTCGTCGTTTAACCCTGCCTCCATCAAGAAAGGGAGATGATAAATGGAAAGCCACACGACAAAGAGTGTCCCTCCAATGGCGGGGCATACCAGCTGAAAAAACTGGTGCCTTATCCGTAAGCGGAGGGGCAGTAGCCAACGCGTTGGGACCGCGCGGACGACAAGTGGTGCAGCCAACCAGCACAGCAAGAGATGTTGCAGCATGTGTGCCGTAAAAAGAGAGCTGTCGGCTAAAACATCAAGGGGCGAACCAACCGCCGCATAGACCGTAGCCAATCCACTGTAGCAGAACCATTGTTGTGCTTGATGAGACGGAGAATCAATTCTTCGACGTCTTGGCGTCGCCACAGCAAACCACCAGTAAAGGCCCGCGCAGAGTGCGCATCCCGCTGCAATTCCCGGGTGGAACCAATCGATCCAGTCGCTTCCATGAAGCCAAATCCATTCAAAAAATTCAATCATCAAAAACCTCCTAAGATTTTGCAAACATATTATGGGTTAAATCTTAATATTTCTAGATTATAATTATATAATTTTACTTGAATATGTCGGTCTCGTGCAGTATAACACAAAGCGATTTCGGTTTCATAGGTACCTTACTTATACGAAGGACTGGAGGAATTTGCATGGACGAACATAAAAGTAGGGGCGCCGCGCAGATGTACTCCACCAAAACGTTGGTCATTGGGCTAATCATTGTCGCTGTTGTCATGCTGGTGGCTATTTTCGGCCTAAATCCGATTGTTTCTGCAGCTCAAGCCCTCTTTGGATCACCGCCACGTTCTGGAACGATCTATATATATCAAAAAGATTACTATTTTATATCAAATAGATTGACGCTTCGCGCCGGAGACACGGTGACATTGAAAATTCGCGATCTCAGCCAGTCACATCCTGGACATAATCACGAGTTTATGGTCGGCCGTAATCCCAATACAGTAAAAACCATTCTTGGAACGTTGACTGCAGATGGATTTCAGACTGCAGAAGATCCGAAATCGGACTTCTGGGGGGGCGTGCATGTGATGGTGCGTAACGCGCATGGGGTAAATGACTTCGATCCAGGAAACTCGATCATGAATTTTATCGGCCCCACTCCAGTGATCGATTTGCCGAGCGGACAAACCAAGGCTGTCCCAGGCGGCGTGGGGCCCGACAAGACGTTTACTGATCCGGGAAGCGATCTGAGCCCTTCGTTGCAGCCGGGCGGAGGCGTCGATATGACCTTTGTTGTGCCGAATAAGCCCGGCCAATGGGAATTTGCTTGTTTTGAGGATCACTACGAGCACTATCGGAATGGCATGCACGGCATTTTAACCGTGTTGCCGCCTGCCTCGACCAAACAATAACGGGAAAGGGGAGATGACTGTGCGGCATATCTGGATCTTTGGTGCCATTTGGGTGGTCTTGACTGCCATAGCCGAATGGGCGCTCTCGAGTTATATCGCCAGCGATCCGTTTTATTCCGTTGAAGGGGTTCAAGCACATATCGCGCTGGATGCCTTTGATTTTTTGCTTCGTCTGGTGGTACCTGTTGGCACATTCGTCACGGTCTTCATCCTTTATAGCATCTTACGGTTTCGCGCGGATCGGTCGTCTCAGCAAGACAGTCCCCATCAGTTCCGATACAATCCTGCTTTCACATGGAGTTGGGTAGGCGTCTCTATTGCACTTAACCTCCTTTTTGTTATTCATCCAGGAATCACCGGACTCCAACAGCTGTGGGCAAGTGCAGCGCATGCGCAAGCCAGCTCAGAAGTGGATGTGGAGGTGAGTGCTTCTCAGTGGGAGTGGCAGTTTAGCTACCCACAGTACGGACTTGAAGACGTGGTGAACCAAGATGGCCAAGATGAGTTGGTTCTTCCAGAAGGCAAAACGGTGAAATTTACCCTTGAATCAGAAGATGTCGTTCATGGTTTTTGGATCCCCGCACTTGGACAAAAGAAAGATGTCATTCCAGGAATGACGCGTACCATCTACTTTACGCCCACTGTTGCGGATGATACCTCTCATAATCCCATGATGCGCGTGCAATGTACGGTCATCTGCGGAGCAGGACATCCTTACATGGAAGCCGATGTCCGCGTCCTTCCACAAGCCCAATTCGATGCCTGGGTACAGCAACAGAAAAAGCTATCCGCCTCAGGCAGCTAAGCAAAAGACAGCCATGCCACAGTTGTCATAGAAAGAGGGGGAAAATATGGCAACAGAAATGGGTGCACAGCATACAGGGGAAAAAGAGGAGTCTGCACCACAACATCGACCCAGCTTACCACCCGTATTGCGCGGAATGGTCTGGGGGGGCATTGCCTTTGCTTTGCTGAATTTCTTCGTGATTGCCATTCAGCGACCAGAATATGGTGCGTTGGTCAGCGAAGTTTCCGTCTCGGTTGGAATGGGCGGTGCACTGATTGGTTGGTTATTGGGCATTGGCGGCTACGAGACATGGTTGCTCCCGTGGTTTGGACGTCCCGCGGCTTGGCGCGAACCAGAGGGGTGGCAACGCTATTTTTCCTTCAGCACGGATCACAAGGTGATTGGAATTCAATACCTTATCACCGCAACAGGTACGTTTCTGGTAGCTGGAATGGTCGCTATGGCGATGCGTTACAACTTAATGACGCCGTCTTTGAACCTCTTTCCAACTTCTGTCGCATACGAATCAGCCGTGAGCATCCACGGTACGTTGATGCTCTTTGCGGTCTCAGTGGTAGCGATTGTTGGCGGATTCGGGAACTATTTTGTTCCGCTGATGATCGGTGCCAAAGATATGGTTTTTCCGCGGTTAAACGGTATCAGCTACTGGTTGATCCCGTTTGGTGTGCTCACCATCCTTTTGAGTCCTTTGCTGGGGGGTTTTGTCACTGGGTGGACGGGCTACGAACCATTGGCAGCAAGATCCCCTTCTGGACAAATTTTCTATTACATCGGCGTCTTTACACTGGGACTCTCTTCCTTGCTGACTGCGGTCAACGTGATTGCGACAACCGTGTTCTTGCGTGCGCCGGGCGTAACCTGGGGACGCTTGCCGATGTTCGTCTGGGCAATGTTGGTCACTTCGCTGCTTAACCTTTACTGGGTCCCGTCCATCGGAACGACGTTTATTCTCGGGCTGTTAGATAGGCTGGTGCCGACCGATTTCTTTGGCCAAGGCGGGCTGCCGCTTGCTTGGCAGAGTCTATTCTGGCTGTTCGGGCATCCGGAAGTGTATATCATCATGCTTCCAGCTTGGGGTATTTGGCTCGAGGTACTGCCTGTCTTTGCACGCAAGACACTCTTTGCGCAGCGGTGGGCGTTGATTGGCTTTATCGTCATCATGTTGATGAGCAACCTTGTCTGGGCTCACCACATGTTTACAGATATGGGCAATGCCGAGATGATTCCGTTTATGCTCTTCACAGAGCTCATCTCTATTCCTACCGGGTTTATGTACCTGGTCGCTTTGGGGACCATGTGGCGGTCACGTATCCGCCTAACGACACCGATGATCCTGGTTTTGATGAGTTTGTTTAATTTTCTTATTGGTGGCCTCTCGGGCGTTTTCCTGGCAGACGGCCCGGTTAACCTGGCTGTCCATGACAGCTACTTTGTGGTCGCACACTTCCATTACACCATCATTGGGGGCATGGTCTTCGCCTGGCTTGCGGGCATGTACTACTGGTTGCCAAAGATAACAGGCCATGCGATCAACGAGGTGTGGGGCAAGATCAACGCGGTCGCGATCTTCATCGGTTTCAATGCGACATTCGGGCAAATGTTCCTGGCAGGAATGCATGGGATGAATCGACGTATTGCTCTCTATCCCGCTTACCTTGCACATCAGAACCTGTGGATCTCCATCTCTGCATTCGTATTGGGTGCTGCTTTTGCAAGCACGATGGTCAACTTTGGGATTGCTTGGGTACGAGGGCGCCAAGTGGGGGCGAACCCGTGGGACGCCAAGACGTTGGAGTGGAAAACGGCTTCCCCACCTCCAAAGGAGAATTTTGAGGAAATTCCCGTAGTTACGGAAGGATTCTACGGATATGGCAATGCTGGAGCAGAGCCAGAGATCTTTGTACCCCGTGTAGCAGTAGCGGCCGATCCACCCGCCCCACCTACAGGTGTCTCTGGATAAACGCTGTTTCTTTTAGGGGAAGTCTCTGCGAAGAAAGGGGCAACGACAATGGCGTCTGCACGCATATCCAACGAAACCTCGGTGCACGCCGCAGAAGCGCTGACACCGGAGCAAGTACGGATGTATGCAGCTGGCTTTTGGATTTTCATGGTTAGTGAAGCCATCATCTTCATCACCCTTTTTGGGGTTCGGTTTCTGCTGGCAGGAACGACCGTCTTACCGACGAACCGAATCATTCCCATTGCGACGACAGTGTTGCTTCTCGCCAGCGGTTATACCTCTTCTGTCAGTAGTCGAGCTGCAGCACAGGGGGAGAACGTGCGACTGCGTCAATATGTGCGATTGACCTCCCTATTGGCCTTCCTTTCGCTGATAAGTGTAGCGATCGGCTGGGCGACAGCAGGTCTAGATCCTGCCAAGCAATATGGAGGCATCTTTTACACCATCATCGGCTACCATGCATTTCACGAACTTGTCGGATTGTTTCTCTTCGTCTCCTTACTGATCCGCACGCGCCGCATTGCGTATACGCCGCAAAACCATCTTGCCGTGCAGGGTACTGTCTGGTTTTGGGAATTTTTGATCGTCGTTTGGATCCTTGCCTATATAATTTTGTACTTTATTTAAATCATATTATGTGAGGAGATCGGCTACAATGAGCAATTTCCTACCTCAGTTCCCTCTGAAAATTCCCTTCGGACCAGGTTTACCGATTGGCTGGGACATTCTTTGGTGGATTATAGGTTTGCTTGGTCTGCTTGCCATTGTCTGGGTCTTGACGAGACTTGCTATTCGTTTGGATGCTGAACAATTGGCAAAGATGCGTGCGCAACAAGCACCAATCGTGCAGAATGGGCAAGGAGAAGCTGCAGCGTCTCGAGAGGGATCGCCCGAGAAACCAGCATCCGATGACGTACCGCCTGCTCCTGCGGAAAAAGATAGCAACGAGGTGTAACACGGTCAGCGAGGCAGCAATGTGAACAAGTACTTCATGGAAAAAGGAAGCGTGGGATGAGCAAGGTAGCGCTAGAGGAAGGCGAACGGTTCGGCAACATCGGCAGGTGTGCCATCGATTATCTCTCATTGATCAAACCGCGCATCGTCTTTCTTTTGGTGTTCTCTTGCTTTAGTGCAATGATGGTTGCCCACCATGGATTTCCCAACAGCTGGACCACCGTATTTACGGCACTCGGCCTGGCCTTGTCTGCGGGTGGAGCAAACGCGATCAATATGTGGTACGACCGCGATATTGACGCCGTGATGGAGCGAACAAAAAATCGCCCTTTGCCAGCTGAGCGTCTGCCTGCTCGCAACGCATTGATATTCGGCATCACGCTTGAGAGTATTTCCATCGCGCTTCTCCTGTTGACAGCAGGTCTGTGGGCAACGTTTTTCTCCACACTTGGTTTCTTTTACTATGTCTTTCTTTATACCATGTGGTTGAAACGGCGCACACCGCAAAACATCGTCATTGGCAGAGCGGCCGGGGCATTCCCCCCATTGGTGGGGTGGGCTGCAATGACCGGCGGCATTGCAGTTGCCCCTTGGATAATGTTTCTGATCGTGTTTTTGTGGACACCTGCGCATTTTTGGTCGCTCGCCATCAGCAAGAAAGAAGAGTACCGAAAGGCGAGGGTTCCGATGCTTCCAGTTGCTTTGGGCGAACGTGCGGCACGGCGCCAAAGCCTTCTCTATAATCTTCTGCTGCTCCCTGTTTCTGTTGCCTTGTTTTTCACAGGAGCGGTTGGTAAAGTTTATTTGGTCGCTGCCTTTTTACTAGGCATTGGATTCATCTTTATGAGTGTCAAATTGATATTTGAGCAGGCGAGAAGCTCTTCGGTGTGGGCTGAACGTACGTTTCATTATTCGATCTTTTATCTGACGGCTCTGTTTACGGTGATGCTGGCAGATATTCGCTGAGCACGTTTTCTCCTGGTCATGGGGTTTTCTCCTAATGCCTGTACAACCAGCATATGCAGTGGGCATGGTTTTTTAAACGATGGGTGGATGACTGTGTCAAGAAGAGGCTCGGAGATCGGTGCTTTCATTGCAGGGATCGTAACACTTGTGGCGCTTTGGCAACTCCTGCAATTGATCAACATTGAGCCTCCTTTTCCCCATGCGGCGACCGTTGCTGCCCGGGTCTGCCGCTGGTTGGCCTTCTGCATGTGGGTTGCCGCTGTGCTCTACCCGCGCTGGATGCATCGGGCGGCTGTCGTGGCGCATTCGGTGGAAGTGGGGTCGGCCATTGCATTCCTGGTGGCTGATGGCGGTTTGCTGTTTCTCCTGCAGGTTCAATTGTCCCTAGAGGGCGTGGCTGTCGGGCCTTTTTTCTCCGGCGCCTTTCTTTTGAACACTTCCTTTGGACGGCATTGGCTCTTCCGCCTTGCCATTGTCCTGATAGGACTTGTGCTCTCTTTACGCAGACACCCTACCGTATTGTTCCCGCTTTTGTTGTTGAGCATTGATCTTGCGGCTACCGGACATCCCGGGTCTGGGAGCCACCCGCTCCTGCCTGTCTTCATCGATGTCGTTCACCAATGGTCCTATGCCACGTGGGCCGGAGGTGTCTTTTTTCTGGCCTGCATCGATCGAGTGATGCAGTTGCGCCAGGGGCAGGAAATCGAGCTTGCAGTCATCCGGCGGTTTTCTGCCGGGGTACGGTGGTCTGTGTTGTTGCTTGCCATCAGTGGTTTTGCTGCCGGCTATGAAATGATTCGGGCCGACTTTCATTTTTTGCAGTTTGATTATGGACGCGATCTGCTGGGCAAGGGGCTCTTTTTTTTGTTGGCGCTACTTGCGGCAGCAAGCCATCTTCTTTACACGGAGCGGCGCAATCAACTGCATCCCGGTGCCCTTTTCGGCCGAGCGCTGCGTTTTGAGGCGATCGCCCTGCTGCTTGCTTTCGTGGTGGCTGGGGCGCTGGTCGATCGAAACCCACCCGATCCCACTGCGGAAGAACCGGCATTTTTTCTCGGCATGATCCTGCAGCAGCCAGGATTTGCAGGATGGGCCGTACTCGAGGTCATGGGGTGGTGTGCAGTGGCCCTTTTACCTGGGAGAAGAGCAGGGCCTGGGGCCTGATCACAATGGGGGTGGGGGACGAAGCCATGCGCTTCCAAGAGGAGGAGAGCCGTTTTGCTACAACGTCCTGCACAGGAGTGGCTTGCCGCAGCCTGGCTGGTCGCACTCGTCGCCACACTGGGCAGTCTCTATTTTTCAGAGATCCGGCACTTTGTCCCTTGTACCCTCTGTTGGTATCAGCGTATTGCGATGTATCCGTTGGTGGATCCTGCTTGGCATTGCTGCTTGGACCGGTGATGTGGGTGTCTGGCGCTACGCCTTGCCGGTCTCTGGCATTGGCACGCTGCTTTCTGCGTTACACCGCAGCATGCAGCAGTGGCCGGCCTTTTTCGGTGAAGGGCTCTGTCAGGCCGGCGTACCATGTAGCGGGCGCTACATCAACTGGTTTGGCTTCGTAACCATCCCAACCCTGGCATTGATCGCTTTCGTACTCATCGATACGCTGTTGATAGTGGCATACGCCGATCGTCGGTGTTGGAGAGAAGAACATGAGCGACTTTGGACGACTGCTGGTAATCATCGGATTGTGCATCGCGGCCCTGGGCGGGATTCTCTGGCTGCTTGCGACGATTCTGCCGTTTGGCCGGCTGCCGGGGGATATTGTCTGGCGGCAGGGGCGTTTCACACTTTTCCTGCCGATTGTCTCCTCGATCCTGCTCAGCCTTCTCGTAACGCTGATCCTCAATTTGATCTTTCACTTTCGATATGGACCAGCAAAAGTTTGAGACACTGGGTGTGACGGAGGTATTTGAATCTACCCGTGTCGATCGTGTCGTTGCAAGCGGCCGCTATTCGAATTTTGGATACCCGGTAGCCCTTCTTGGCGCCGGTTGAGAACCACCAGCGGTGGGAAAAAGTCCTGTAGCATTACCAGGACAGGAATGGTACAATGTGTATAGTAGATCCGCTGCTCAAGGCAGCGGCTTCATAGAAGCAGACTCAACAATAAGAGGTCACAAGCTGGGAAACAACGGCATATCTGCCTGTGAGCAGGCGTATGATGTCGAACCAGGAGCCGATCTCAATGCAGCCACTCACGCGAGAGATCTACTTGGATTTGCGGGAGGGAAACTGGAGTAAGAGAGAGATCCGGCAGAAATACAGCTTAAGTCGTGCCGAACTATACGCTCTGCTCGCCGATTGGAGCCTGGACACAGCCATGGGCGAAGTTGCGGCGTTACGTGAGTATACGGCTCAAAAGCTCTCGTTGGGTGCTGAGGTGCGTACCCCAAAAGCGCTGCGGCGCAAGCTCGGTCGTGACACGGTACTGGTGCCTGTAGATGTGTTTTCGAAAAATATAAATGGTACAGGCTCCGTCCAGCTGGCGCTGGATTTCAACGGCGAGACCATTTGGGAGATACGCCGCCAGGGAGCTGAATGGGAGCCATCCCGGCTAGTTGCAGCTGCCATGCTGTATCAGTCGCAGCGGGCACATGGTGCGCCGTCTACCAAGGCAATTGCAGCAGTGACTGCGGCAGTTGGCGTATCTCCGGCTGCGACCTACCAACGCCTCAAGACCGTGGGAATTATACCGCGCGATCATAAGAAATCCAAAATCATGCGCCGCTATTATCGCTCAAAAAAGAAACAGGCTACACGTTGCGCTGTTGATACAAGTCCGCATTAAACTGGCCGATTTACCAGTCCCCTGCCCAAAGCCCCGGGCTTTAGCCCTGGGGATGTAGGGCGGG
>JADBKH010000003.1 GCA_014896485.1 Bacillota bacterium
CCTTGTGACATAGGTTCTCATGGTGGCGCTGCGGTGATTGTCACCTCTGTAGAGCATGCGAAGGCGATGGGCATTTCTGACCCCGTACTTATCTTAGGTATCGGTCAGGCGCACCCAGCCTGGGATGTACCCTATCGCCCTACATTGACCACGAGCGGTGCTAAAGAATCTGGGCGACAGGCTTTTGCAATGGCGGGTCTTACACCAAAAGATGTCGACGTCGCCGAACTATATGACTGCTTTACCATCGTACCTCTGATAACGTTGGAGGATTACGGATTTTGTGAAAAGGGAGAAGGTGGTCCGTTCGTAGAGAACGGACGCATTGAACTGGGTGGGGAGTTACCCATTAATACGTCTGGAGGACTACTTTCCGAAACGGGGATGCCGGGTATGCAATTGGTGATCGAGGCTGTACGACAGCTCCGCGGAACGTGTGGCCCCCGACAGGTGCCGAATGCGCAGGTGGCACTCGTCTCCAATCAAGGGGGCATGATGCATACACACAGCACACTCTTGCTTGGAAAGGAATGATGTGGAATGTCTGGTAATGCAAAAACAGAGCGGCCGTTACCCCTTATAGACACTGAAACCCGTTCCTTTTGGGAGTCGTGCCAAGATGGCCATCTCGTCTTGCCTTATTGTGAGCATTGTCAGCAATTCTGGTTTCCTCCAACCAGTGCTTGTCCCCGTTGTTTAATGCCCGTGCAAACTTACCGGCCTGTCAGTGGCCGGGGCGAAGTTTACAGTTATGTCATCTATCATCAAGCATACCATCCTGCCTTCCCTCCCCCATACAATGTTGCATTGATTCAATTGGAGGAAGGGCCACATATGATCAGCCAACTCATCGATATCAACGATCAGGAGATCAAAGTGGGCATGCCTGTACAAGTTGTTTTCAGAGAAGATCAGGGGCGGAAACTCCCCTTTTTTCGCCCCAGAAGCGAATGAGTAGTTGGCTAAGAGCATTGGCATTTCTGGTCCCCTTGACCCCGTGATATGCTTTTCGCATGAAGTATGCGGGGTGATAGAAACATGAACACAGAAAACGCCGCAGCATGGCAAAGTAACAAGCGTTCTTCCCAGATAGCGAACGCGCTTCGTCAGGAGATTATCGCAGAAGGCTTTGCAGAAGGAACGCACTTCTACTCTCAAAACGAGATCATGGAGAAATGGAACTGCAGTCGGGCTACAGCGCGAGAAGCACTTCGGTTGCTTGAAGCAGACGGTTTGCTGATCAGCAAACCGGGGCCGGGAGGCGGTACTTTTATCTGTCGCCCTTCGATGGAGGGTTTACAGCGAACGCTGGGCCTGCTGATCAGCTCTAAAGGGATGAGCCACATTGAAGTGATGGAAGCACGCATTGAAATCGAAGCGGCATGTACCAAGTTGGCTGCCCGGCGCGCCAATGAATTGGACCTTCGGCGAATGCGCGAACTCCAGTCTCAGTTTCAAAATGTTGATTTTAATAGTAGCGAAAGTGCCTACATTATCAATGTTGATTTTCATAAAGCGGTGGCCGCCGCGGCTCACAACCGTTTGTTGCTCACCTTGATGGAGGTGCTAGAAAACGTAATCTACCAAGATACAAAAATGTTCACATACGATAAAGAAAGTCGAAAACAGGCTGTCCATGCACATGACACCATTCTTCAAGCGATTGAGAAGCATGATGAGGAAGTTGCTGTTCGACGCATGCGAAGACATTTGGAAGCTTTCGAATCGCTGCAATCCTTGAGAGGAAACCTTCTATAAATTTACATTTACCTCGTTTCGTAAAGGAGATATACGTGGACAAAACTTTTCCTTCTGCAAAACAGGCAGTTGAGGAGATCACCGAGGGAGCCTCCGTTGCGATTGCGGGTTTTGGCGTTCCTCATCGTTGGCCATCCGACTTGATCCGAGCCCTCCACGATCAAGGTACGCGCGGACTCACCGTAGTCTGTAACGTACTCGGTGTTGGCCCCTTTTCTCCACAGATTCTGGCCGAGAACCATCAGATTAGCCATTTGATCGCTGCTTTTTCCACATTGGCAGGTGTCCATACCCCCGCTGAAGAACAGATTGAACATGGTGAAATTGATTTCGAACTGGTGCCTCAAGGTACGCTGGTAGAACGTTTACGGGCAGGAGGAGCTGGGTTGGCGGCTTTCTATACCCCAGTCGGCGTGGGCACCCCTATAGCAGAAAACAAGGAGGTTCGGAGCTTTGACGGCCAGCTGTACCTATTGGAACAAGCACTGAAGGTAGACTACACTTTTGTACGCGCGCAAGTTGCCGATACATTAGGAAACGTAGCCTTTTTTGGCGGCAGTCAAAATTTCGCCCCCAGTTTTGCTAAGGCAGCCCGGGCGACAATCGTCGAAGCAGACCAGATCGTCGCACCTGGTGAAATTCCACCTGAACGTGTTGATCTGCCAGGAATTTTTGTCGATCGCGTGGTACCGTCGTCTGTTGGTCAAGCGATTACCCCCGAGATGCTCGCACAAGCTACGATGGGCAAGGAGCTTCGGCCAACCAATGTGCCACGTACCTACCTTGGGAAACCTGGGTTGACCCGTGAAATGATGGCACTCAAAGCAGCCCAGCTACTCCAAGAGGGGACTTACGTCAATCTGGGTATTGGCATTCCTACGCTTGTTTCTAACTTTCTTTTCGACCGTGACATCATTCTGCATGCCGAGAATGGCGTCCTTGGTTATGGCCCCATTCAACCTGATGAGAAGGCTAACCCTGATTTATACAATGCAGGTGGTCAACTGGTTTCGCTTCAACCTGGTGCCTCGTTCTTTGATACCGTCACCGCGTTTGAAATGGCCCGCGGCGGTCATTTGCAAACCGTACTACTGGGAGGCTTTCAAGTCGATGTCGAGGGCAATCTCGCCAATTGGACAATGCCAGAGATGGTCGGCGGTGGCGTAGGGGGTGCAATGGACCTTGTAGCTGGCCATAGTGAAACCATCGTCATCATGGAACACACAGATAAATATGGGCGGCCCAAGCTTTTACACCATTGTACCTATCCATTAACGGGGCTGCATTGTGTGCAGGTTGTCGTCACTGACCTGGCACTCATTCGCATCGCTCCCCATGGAATGATATTAGAAGAAGTTGCTCCTGGCTTTACTGCCGGAGAAATCCAAAGTGTGACTGAAGCTCCATTGATTGTTTCTGCTTCGTTGAAAACAATGTTTTAGTGTAGAGGAAGCGCCGATGTGGCCTTTCCCATGGGATTGCGGGGCTCTAGGTGTGCCTTGCTGCATCGTAGAGGATGCGTCCAATACGTCCCATGGCCGCATGCACCCGCAAAGGAACGGTGACATCACGGACACAGACGGCAATCGCAAACGTATGGCCAGGGACGTACAGAAGCCCCACATCATGCTCAATACCAGTCACATCGCCGGTTTTGTGGGCCAGCTCCCAATCTGGAATGGCACCTACAGGTCGGTCCTCAACTGGCAAAAGACTCGGCAGGCCGGTATTGACCTTTTGCCATTTCATGATCTCAATCATCTTGCGGCAAGCGTTCCATGAAACTACCTGGCCCTGTGCCATCCGCTTGAGGAAGATCGCCATCTCTCTTGCTGTAATCGTGTTGTGCGCGTCGGTATCAACGGCGGGAATGATCTGCAACTTATGATGAAACTGCGTGGCTTGTAGACCCCATTGCTGCATGGACTGCTGGATGGTCTGCGTTCCGAGTCGATCGATCAGCAGATTCGTGGCCGTGTTATCACTTTCGATGATCATGAGCACAACGAGGTCTCGGATGGAGAGCGCAATGCCGGGGGTCAGGTGCTGCAGCACGCCAGAGCCCGTGACCATATCCTCTTCCCGGACGATCAGCTTTTCTTCTAATGTCAGGTGCCCTACAGCCGCCTCGTGAAACACAGTTGCCATAATCGGCACTTTAATCACGCTTGCTGCATAGCAAGGCTGATCGGCGTCATATTGGAACGCTTCTCCAGATTCCAAATGATGGATCGCAACCGAGAAGCGGCCACCTGCATTTTCCATGGCCGTCAATAGGGATTCTTCCAACGCAGAGATCAGAGGCCTCCCCCCTTCTCTTGAAAAGGACGCTTTGCCCACGGGTACCAGGCACAACACCCACTCTATCTTTTGAAGCTTACGATGACAAGAGATTCCAAGCAAGGAGCAACGTAACCCCAGCGTTTGGTCCCTGGCCGTCCATCATGGGAGTACCATTTCCAGCCACCTTTGGAATGAACATCTGTTTGCATAGACCGCATCTCCGCACATATACTGAGATTCACAAACACATGTTCGCTAAGGGGTGAGCGCGTGCGTCCGACGGCTCTGATCCGCAGTCTACTCGTGCTTCGGTTGATTCGGCAGGCAACAAAGCAGCAAGAACAGTACGTGCGCCTGCAGCTGCAAGAAGCTTCCGTAAAACTCCTTGAAGTGGAGGACCGCGAGATGGATATCCGCGTGCGTTTTTTGGATCATGGCTTTGAACAGGAAGTTTGTTATCCTCGGGTGACACTGCTTGCAGAGGCAGAAGCACTTACCACCTTATGGAAGCATTGGAGCTACAGCCGATGAGCCAATGGGTGTACGGACTCGTCGATATGCAGTCGTTCTACGCCTCGATTGAAGTGGCTTCCCGACCCGAATACGCCCTAAACCGCCGTGAAGAGGATGATCGCACCGATCCACCTCTGGTCGTCTCAGGAGATCCGGCACGCCGTTCCGGTGTCATTTTGGCAGCTACACCCGAAGCGAAACGCCTGGGCGTCCAAAACGCCATGCGGTTAGGAGAAGCCCTGCAGCTGGCACCACATCTGATCGTTGTCCGGCCACATATGCGCCTCTATCTGGAGGTGAGCGTACGTATCCAGCGCGTCATCCAGAGCATCTTTCCGCTGGTTGAGCCGTTTTCCGTCGACGAGGCCTTCTTTGCGTTCCCCTACCCCAGCGCGCTCTTTCCAGATCCGATAGCGGCAGCGCGCCGATTGAAGGAAACCCTCTGGGATGTCTTCCGCGTCCGATGCCGGATCGGTATGGGACCCAACAAGTGGATGGCAAAAGTCATCAACAACCAGGCGAAGCAGCATCCAGGTGGCATCCTGTGGTGGCCTCAGGAAGAGGCCCGTGCACAACTCCATCGGCTACCGGTCGAGGCGATGTGGGGGTTACGTAAACGGGCGGAGGTACTCAAAAACGAATTCCACTGCCAAACGATCGGCGATGTAGCGGCACTGCCAGTACATCCGCTGCGCCACCGTTTCGGACCAGCATGGGGCACAATCCTCCATCGCTGGGCAAACGGCGAAGACGGCAGTCCGGTCGACGCGCGCAGTTTCGATGTGCCTCACAAGGGCTACTCGAACCGCACGACATTGCCCCGCGACTTTTTCGATCGCGAGGAGATCGCCGTGGTCATCCTCGAGCTACTCGATGAAGTCTGCTATCGGGTGCGGCGTGCCAACCAGCAGGGCCGGCGCCTCTCGCTCAGCCTCACCTATGAGCGGCTGCAGGGCGGCTTCTTGAAGACGAAGACACTCTCTTTTTATTCCAATGACCCAGATGAGCTTTACCCGCAAGCGCTGGCACTCCTCGATCGCTGGTGGGAGGGTTGTGGCGTCCGCGCTGTCTCCGTCGGCCTGGATAGGCTGGCTCCCGCGCAAACGCAGCAGCTTTCCCTGTTTCGACATACCGAACAGCGGCGGCGCCTGCTGGCAACGACCGATACGATTCATGAGAGATACGGCGAAACCAGCCTCATGCGTGCTTCCAGCCTCTTGCCGGGCAGCCAGTTGCGCGATCGCACGCTGAGAATTGGTGGCCATTCCGCATAAAGGGGAACGAGGATGCGAATTACGGATGGCAATCTCTTTGAAGGGATGCGTTTCATCCTGCCAGAGCACCGGCACCTGATGGAAGAGAGGCAGGCCGAAGAAAAACGTCGAAGGCCGCCCGAACTCTCCGAAGACGCGTGGGCCGAGATGGCCTACCTCTTGCAGGAGGCGGCGGTGCAGCATCAACCGGTTCGCCTGATCCTGTTTGCCCCGGAACAAGAGGAGATCGTCGAAGGCACTCCCCAATGGGAGGAGGAGCGGCTTTTGATCCACACGCCCGACGGACAGAAAATCTCGGTGCAGCTGCAGCGCCTGCTGCGCGTCGAGCAGATGGGTTCCATCCATCTTGAGTGAAGCGCTCGCCTCTACCTGGATAGACGCTGCCATCCGTCGGCGGTCCACTCCGCCTGCTGCAGAGAACCGTGCGCGTCGCAGACTCTGGGAACGTGGAGGTACCACCCCCGTCCGTTGCCACTGGCGTCGGTCTGATAGCGAAACCGCACGCGTCTCGTCCCGGCGGGCAAAGCGAGACAAAGTGAACGCCAATCGCTCTCTCCGCTTAAAACGGCCAACGGCTCCCACCGCTTTCCGTCGCTGGTGGCTTCGGCAAAGCCAAAATCGGCGTTTGCTTCCATGCGGTACCACGTGTCAAAAGAGAGCGTCCCGCCCTGTGGGAGAGCGATGTCGGCGGTCAGATCGCGGAGCACCCCGTCGCCCATCCCGGCAAACCAGCTTTCGCCGTGTCAGGGGAGCGGAACAGCGATGGCCAGCGCCGCCTGACGTGCAACGCCGCGCCGCAACGGGTTGATCGAAGGTGTGTTGCGGGTCGGATGAACGCGGTTGGTGAGCAAGATACAGATGATCCGGTTGTCCGGGCTGACGACCAAAGAGCTGCCCGTTGTTCAGTCAACGGCCTGTCAAATCACCGGCGGGGGGAATGATGTATACAGAGCGTTGTTCCCC
>JADBKH010000030.1 GCA_014896485.1 Bacillota bacterium
GCGAATACGCAAGAATAGTACCTCAGGCAAAGAGGATAAATTTACGGGATTTGGTTTGAAATCAATACAATCGTCCTTAATCATAGCACGCGAACACCCTTCATCAATACTTTCCGCCACGTCGGTGTATACTAACGGTAAAACCATCCAGAGAGGATGAAATACCGTGAAGCCAAACGACGGCGAGCACAAATACATCAACCGCCTCATACACGAAAAATCCCCATATCTGTTGCAGCACGCCCATAATCCGGTTGACTGGTGGCCGTGGTACGACGAGGCGTTCAAAGTGGCCCGGAGGTACAACCGGCCGGTCTTTTTGTCTGTGGACTACTCGTAGCCCTTCGGGGCTACGAGTGGCAATAAACGGGAATGGAGTAATATATGGACCTGTCACTGGTGTCCAGCACGTACATCCTTCTCAATGGGCGGTCCTCCTTGAACGCGGCGCCACAGCGCCCTGCTCTGGTCTGCCGGGAAGAAGTAGCCCTTCGAAAAGAAAAGGGCGTTTACGAGACGAGATGCCGGCTGCCTGGCGCTACCAGCGGCTGGCCTTGCGCACAAAGGGGACACTCGGCGGGCAACCAGTTTGCAAGCTGTAAGCATGCCGCCGCAAAGAACGGTACCCCGAAATCAACGGTTGCCCCACTGCGATCGACCACTGCCGCAACAGCAACGATATGCGCACCCTTCTCCTTGAGCAGATCGATTACTTCGCGTACAGAGCCACCTGTGGTCACCACATCCTCGCAAACCAGGGCCACTTCTCCCGGACGGATCGTAAAATCGCGGCGCAGCCGCATGTGCCCGTTCTCCCGTTCCGCGTAGATGGCGCGTGCCTGCAGTTGACGGGCAAATTCGTACGCCCAAATAATACCACCGATCGCAGGCCCCACAACAACATCGATAGCCGTAGCATCGACGTTCTTCGCCAGAACCGACGCCAACCTTGCTGTCTTTTGCGGATACTGAAAGAGCTGCGCACATTGTACGTAATGATCGCTGTGTCGGCCGGAAGTAAGCCGAAAATGCCCGCTACGCAGTGCTTGTGTCTCTTGCAAGAGAACCGTCGCTTCAGAAGTCGCCATTCTTTCCCAACACCTCGCTTTCCTCACTTTTTGGGAGTGATGGATGGTTAGCGGATTGCAGAGAGCGTTTCCAAAGGCCGCGGTGATTGGGTAATGACCCGCCCCAAGACGAGCAGATCTGCTCCAGCTGCCACTGCCTGCTGGGGTGTCACCACGCGGCGTTGATCTTGGCTGGCTTGCTCTGGCAGACGAATGCCCGGTACAGCCAGCACCGGGGTAGGCCCAACAGCCCGACGCAGTCGCGCGGCCTCGGTACCGGCACAGACCAGCCCATCCACACCGGTCTGCAGGGCCAGTTTGGCCAGACGAAACGTAAGCGCAGCGGGATCCGTCTCGTCGGCCCATGGGGCCAGATCGCTCTGATCCAGACTGGTCAAAAGAGTCACCGCCAAAAGCTGTGTCTGTTGACAGACATCCCGCGCTGCCGAAAGCATTGCTTCGCCCCCCAGCGCGTGCAATGTCAAAAAACGTACGCCCAGCTGTTCCGCTGCTGCTGCCGCTGTTGCCACCGTCTGGGGAATGTCATGCAGCTTCAAATCCAGGAAGACGTCAATTCCTTCACTGCGCAGCCATTGAACGGGAGCAAGCCCTGCCCAAGCAACAAGTCCCAAGCCGACTTTGAAACCGTCCACATGGTCGCGCAGTTGCTCGACCAAAAGACGATCCTTCTCCCAATCTGGATCGTCGAGGGCCACATAGAAAAGCGGCTTACGGCCCGCTTTAGGATCCCTCATTGTCGCGCTGCCCCCACCATGTCGGCAATCTGTGCAAACCCTTCTCGGTTCATCGTCGCTTCCAGCTCGTCTGCAATGCGCACGCAAGCGGTCGGATCGATGAACTGGGCGGTTCCGACTTGCACTGCGGAAGCCCCAGCCATCAGAAAAGCAGCTGCATCGTCCCCAGAAACGATGCCGCCGATACCAACGACGGGGATCTGGACTGTACCAGCCACTTCCCAGACCAATTGAAGCGCCAAAGGGCGAATGGCTGGCCCCGACAATCCCCCCGACAGATTGCCCAAGACAGGTCTGCGCCGGTGCAAATCGATGGCCATGCCCCGAAACGTATTGGTCAAGGAGATCAAGTCGGCCCCGCCATCTTCGACTGCCCGGGCGATCTCTACAATCGAGGTCACATTGGGAGAAAGTTTGACCATCACCGGCAAGTGGGTCGCACGCTTGGCCGCCTCTGTCACCTGGCGGGCTAGAATCGGGGATTGGCCAAAGAGAATGCCTCCCGCTGCTACATTGGGGCAGGAGATGTTGAGTTCGATTCCCCAAACCCCTTCCACCCCATCCAGGCGAGCGGCGAGCTCCGCATACTCCTCCGGCGTCGTCCCATACAAGTTGACGATAACAGGGACGCCGTAGCGATGCAGAAAAGGGAGCTCCGCCTGAATCACTGTTTCGATGCCAGGATTTTGCAACCCGATGGCATTGAGCATGCCTGCCGGGGTCTCTACCATGCGCGGTGGTAAATCGCCCAACCGCGGCTTTAGGCTGGTCCCTTTGGTGACGATGCCACCAAGTCGCTGCAAAGGCAGGTAAGCGGCATACTCTCGGCCATAGCCGAAACAACCCGACGCTGCCAAGATGGGGCTACGCAGCTGCCAAGGGCCCAACTGGGTGATCAGGCGTGGTGATCCCACAGGCTGCCCTTCTGCATCTTGCATCGTTTTCCCCCTCACCTCGCTGTCTCTCTTTAACTAGGTAGGTGTTTCTTCTGTGTCCTCCCACCACTTGGGCTGCTCCCATGCCTCCCACAGCAGTTCTCCTGACGCAAAAACCGGCCCTTCTACACACGTGCGCACAACCTGTGGCCGCCCCGATTCTCCTGGACCACCTCTGCGCAAGACCACACAGCTGAGACAGGCCCCCACGCCACAGGCCATGCTCTCTTCAACAGACAGGTAGCCGGGTATCCGCCAGCGTTGCGCCAGCTCATCCAAGGCACGCAACATCGGCAACGGGCCACACGCGTAGATCACACTCTCCTGCGGCCGCTCACCACCCGAGCCAAACCGTTCTTCCAGGCACTGTACGGCAGTCCCGGCAAAACCGACAGAACCATCGTCGGTTGCCACGAGGAGCTTCCCAAATGGCTGCAGTCGATCGAGCAGGAGCAGCCCGTCTTTTGTCTGTGCACCAATCACCGCCGTGACCGAGATCCCTTTTTCAGACAACGCTTCTGCCAACCCCAGCAAGGGGGGCACCCCAATCCCACCGCCGACCAAAAATGCCCGTGGTCGGTCGGTCCGCAAGGGATACGGTTGTCCGAGCGGTCCAAGAAAATCGAGGGATTCCCCACTCCGCTTTCGGGAGAGCATCGTCATTCCACGTCCACTGACCCGGTAGATAAGACCGAATCGTCCGGAAGCGGCCCAGGCAATCGAAAGCGGACGGCGCAAAAGGGGGTCGTAGCTGTCCGCCACACGTACGTGGAGAAACTGCCCAGGCAGATAGGAGAAAGTGGGTGGAACCGCGACGATCATCTCGAAGGTTCCCTCTTCGATTGGACGGTTCTCAATAATCTGGCCGACCAGCTTGACCACTCCCCTTCCTTCCGATCACGCCGGCTTGCCGTCCACCTCTCCGTCGGAAACCTGCTCTCCCCATGCCGCCGGCACCTTTTCCTCGGGTAGAACCGGAGGTGTCAGCGGATGCACGCTGAAAGTAAAGGATTCCAAGACGCGCACGATGGCTTCGGCAGTGTCCAGGGAAGTGAGACATGGAATGCCTCTTTCCACTGCAGCGCGGCGAATTTGAAAGCCGTCCCGTTGCGGGGCGAGACTTGGCGTCACAGTGTTGATCACCATGCCGATCTCTCCTGCACGCAGACGGTCGAGAAGCGTTGGCGCTGTTTCATGGATTTTGTTGACCCGCTCAGCAGCAATACCATTGGCCGTAAGCACGGCAGCTGTTCCAGGGGTTGCAAGCAGGCGAAAACCCAACGCCTCCAAACGCCGCGCAAGTGCGATCGCCTCTTGCTTGTCCGCGTCGGCAACCGTCATCAAAACAGCCCCACTGTGGGGAATGGAGATGCCGGCAGCCAAGAATCCCTTGTAGAGTGCTTTGGCCAGATCGCGATCCTGGGCCATCACCTCGCCTGTCGATTTCATCTCCGGTCCCAGGGCAATCTCGACTTCCGGCAACTTGGCGAATGAAAAGACCGGGAGCTTGAGTGCCACCTGATCGGGAAACGGACGCAACTGCTCCGGCCAGATACCGTAGGAAAGGCCGAGATCTGAAAGGCGCTTACCAAGAATACAGGCGATCGCCAGATCGGCAATGGGCAGGCCGGTCACTTTGGAAAGAAAAGGAACCGTGCGTGAGCCGCGTGGATTGACCTCGAGCACGTAGACGCGATCGTCCCGATCGACTGCAAACTGAATGTTGAGCAAACCGCATACATGGAAAGCCTGCGCAATGCGTTGGGTGTACTCGGCAACCTGCTCCAGCACGGCAGAAGAGAGCGTCAATGCTGGATAGACCGCGATGGAGTCACCGGAGTGTACCCCTGCCCGTTCGATATGCTCCATCACTCCTGGGATGAAAGCGCCCCGGCCATCGGAGACAGCATCCACTTCGACTTCACGGCCTGCAATGTAGTGATCGACCAAGACGGGATGCTCGGGAGAGGCAGCAACTGCATCGGTCAGATAGGCATGCAGCTCATCCAGATCATGCACAATCTCCATGGCACGCCCGCCGAGCACATACGAAGGCCGTACCACTGCCGGAAAGCCCACCCGTTCGGCTACCCCTTGCGCCTGCTCCAGGGAGGTCACGGCCCCTCCGGTAGGACGTGGTACGTCATTTTCGGCCAAGACCCTGTCACACAGCTGCCGATCTTCGGCGGCATCGATGTCAGCAAAGCTCGTGCCGAGAATCGGCACACCTGCCTCGGCAATCGCACCTGCGAGCTTGAGGGCCGTCTGCCCGCCAAACTGCACGACCACCCCCACCGGCCGCTCTTGTTCGATAACAGCCAGCACGTCTTCTGCTGTCAGCGGCTCGAAATAGAGGCGATCGCTGAGGTTGAAATCGGTCGAAACCGTCTCTGGATTGTTGTTGATCATAATGGCCGTATAGCCAGCCTGACGCAATGCGAGCACGGCATGAACACAGCTGTAATCAAATTCAATCCCCTGCCCGATGCGAATCGGCCCTGCCCCCAAGACGATTACGGAAGGCTTCTCTTGACGCTCTACCTCATTTTCTTCGGCCGCATAAGTTGAGTAAAAGTACGGAGAGATGGCCTCAAATTCTCCAGCACAGGTGTCGACCATATGATAGACGGGGCGCAGCCCTTCCTGCGCCCGCAAGGTCCGCACTTCTGTGGGCGTCAGACCTGTCGCCCGGGCAATGGCGCTGTCTGCCAGATTGATCGCTTTGGCGCGTTTGAGCAGCTCAGCTTGCTGCCCTTCTTCCAGGCGGCTCCACGCTTCAAGCTCCTTGTAGCAGGTGACCATCTCGTGGATCTTGCACAGGAAGAAAGGATCGAGCCGGGTCCATTCCTGTATCTCCTCTACCTTCGCCCCACGGCGGAAAGCTTCTCCGATTAGAAAGATACGCTCGTCATCGGCAGCGATCAAGCGATTTTGCAACGTCTGATCGTCTAAGAGGCGATCTTGTGGACGCAGCAATCCATCTTCGCCGATATCCAACGAGCGAAGTGCCTTGTTGAGCGCGCCCTCAAAGGAGCGTTCAATCGCCATCACTTCGCCCGTCGATTTCATCGAGGTGCCCAAGCGGCGCAAACCGTGGGCGAATTTGTCAAACGGCCAACGGGGAATCTTGACGACCACATAGTCTAGGGCCGGCTCAAAGGCGCTGTAAGTCGAACCAGTCACGGCGTTTTTCACTTCATCGAGGGTAAGTCCCAGCGCCAACTTGGCGGCCACCTGTGCGATGGGGTAGCCGGTCGCTTTGGAGGCAAGCGCACTGGAACGGCTGACCCGTGGGTTGACTTCGATGACATAGTACTGTTCGGAGCGTGGATCCAGCGCCAGCTGCACATTGCATGCCCCGACGACACCGAGCGCAGAAACGATGCGGATCGAAGCACGACGCAGCATCTGGTACTCTTCATCGGTCAACGTCTGGCTAGGGGCGACGACGATCGAGTCGCCTGTGTGGATACCGACCGGATCGACATTCTCCATGTTGCAGACGGTCACCACATGACCAGCGGCGTCCCGCAAGACCTCGTACTCAATCTCTTTGAACCCCAACAGACTCTTTTCCACCAAGACCTGGTGAATGGGACTGGCAGCTAATCCTTCCTGCAACCGCTGGCGAAGCTCAGTAGGGGTATACGCAGCACCGCCGCCATATCCGCCCAGGGTGAAAGCAGGGCGCAAAATCACCGGATAGCCGATCTGCTCCGCAGCGGCCATCCCTTCCTCGACCGAACGTGCCGTCACACTTTCTGCGACCGGTTCCCCGATTCGCTGCATCAGATCGCGGAAGAGTCCGCGATCTTCCGCCTGTTCGATCCCTGAGAGAGGGGTTCCCAAAATGCGCACATCGTTGCGTTCCAGCACGCCGGCATGGGCCAGCTGCACCGTCAGGTTGAGCCCCGTCTGACCGCCAAAGCATCCCAGCAATGCGTCCGGACGTTCTTTGCTGATGATCTCTTCGGCAAAGGATGCAACCAGCGGCTCTACATAGACCCGATCCGCAATCGTGGGGTCGGTCATGATCGTGGCCGGATTGCTGTTGTGCAGGACCACCTCGATGCCCAACTCTCGCAGGGAACGGCACGCCTGTGTACCCGCATAGTCAAACTCTGCTGCCTGCCCAATGATGATGGGCCCAGATCCGAAGACGAGAACCTTGTGCACCTCTGGATACTGCAAGCGCTTCCCCCTTCCTTATCGGTAGTTCGGCGTGAAAATGCCCCCCTGATAGGCGCACTGACCGCTGATTTCTTGCAAGAACTGCGCAAAGAGCGGTTCCGCGTCACGGGGGCCTGGTGATCCTTCCGGATGGTATTGGACACTATAGGCAGGGAACCGGGTATGGGCCAATCCCTCCACCGTCTGATCGTTGACATCGATCTGCGTCATTTCGAGATCGGTGCCCTTCAGTGATTCGGCAGCGACGGCATAACCGTGGTTTTGTGCGGTGATGACGACTGCACCATTTTGAAGGACACGCACCGGATGGTTGGAGCCGCGATGTCCAAATTTGAGCTTGTACGTACGTGCCCCACAAGCACGGGCCAACAGTTGATGCCCCAGGCAGATCCCAAAGATAGGAACTTGCCCGAGCAATTCACGAACGGTAGCCGTCTCTTGAGGAAGGTCGGCCGGATCGCCGGGACCGTTGGAGAGCACCACGCCGTCAGGCCGGCAATCGAGAATCTCCTTTGCCGTACTAGAAGCGGGGAGAATCGTCAACCGTGCCCCGAGTTCGTGGAAACGCCGTGCGATGGCGCGTTTCATGCCATAATCAATGATCACCACATGTGGCCCTCCGCCTGCCACTGTCTGGGGCGTCGGCAGACTGACCTGAGCAACCTGGTCGTGGGGAAGGGTCAAAGAGCGGGCCCGTTCCCGAAGTGCATCCTCCGTCCCCCCGCTGGCGATGATGCCACGCAAGGTACCAGCTTTCCGCAAGCGCTTGGTCAATGCGCGGGTATCGACCCCGCACAACCCCACCACCCCTGCCTCCTGGAGATATCGGTCGATGCCTGCCGTGGCACTCCAGTGAGAGAATTCGGGAACGGCTTCTCGAACCACAAAACCGCGGACATGGACACGATACGATTCGTCCCGTTGCGCGCTGATCCCGTAATTCCCGATGAGGGGGTAAGTGGCGACAACGATTTGACCGAAGTATGAAGGATCGGTGAGCAACTCCTGATAACCCGTCATAGAGGTGTTGAAAACCACCTCGCCAGCCGTCTCACCCGGTTCTCCCCACAATTGGCCGGTGTAGATGCTCCCATCTTCGAGAACCAAGCGAGCTTCCACGTTTCCCCTCCCTTCACAGCTTTCGTTTTTCTTGGTTCACCAAGCTTTCCTAGCAGTAGAAACTCCAGCCTCTCCAAGGTGTTGAGCCAATGCTTCAGCGATCGCATGGTCCTTTTGGCAATAGACCATTCGTCCGCCGCATAGTGTCGCGATCACTTGGCCCTGGCAGCGCCATCCCGCAAAAGGAGTGTTCGTGGCGCGGCTGAGAAAAGTCGACGGATCGACCTCACTTTCGATCTTTGGGTCGTACAAAAAGAGGTCAGCCGGCGCACCTGGCTGCACCCCAGGGAAGGGGAGGCCGAGGCAGCGGGCAGGAGCGACCGTCAATGCATCGAGCAAACGTGCCAATGGGAGGAGACCGGTAGCCACCCCATAGGTGAACAAGAGCGGAAAAGCGGTCTCCAGACCGACGGCGCCAAACGGTGCATCGATAAATCCACGCGCCTTTTCAGCTGCAGTGTGCGGGGCGTGATCGGTGGCGACGGCATCGATGGTTCCATCCCGCAATCCCTCCCACAACGCGGCTCGGTCCGCTTCCGTACGTAGGGGTGGATTGACCTTGGCAAGAGCAGCATACCCCGCACAGGCGTCCTCGGTCAGCAGCAGGTGATGTGGCGTCACCTCTGCAGTGACCGGCAGGCCTGCACGCTTGGCTGCACGGATCATCGCCACTGAGGTCGCCGTGGAGAGGTGGGCCACATGCAACCGTGCCCCCGTCTGTGCGACAAGCGCCAGATCGCGCGCCAACATCGCTGTTTCGGCGACCTCGGGTTGCCCAAGCATGCCCAGCCGATAGGCCACTTCCCCTTCTGCCAATGGCGCCTGTCCCGAAAGACCACGATCTTCCTCATGTGCGATGATCACACTGCCCAACTGTCTGGCGTACTGCAAGGCGTGGTACATGCATGCAGCGTCTGCAACGCCGTCCCCATCATCGGAGAAGGCGATGGCACCTTTTGCTTGCATCAGACCCATCTCGGTCAACCGTCTGCCCGCTCGCCCTTGGGTCAGTGCACCAATCGCGTAGATGTGGATCGGCTCTTTCTCGGCTTTCAACAATAGATGTTCGAGCCGTTCTGGCGTGTCGATCGGAGGCTGTGTGTTGGGCATGGCACAGATCGACGTATAGCCGCCATGGGCCGCAGCACCTGCTGCCGTATGGATTGTCTCCTTGGCAGATTCCTCAAAATCCCGCAGATGGGTATGCAGGTCGAAAAGGCCGGGAAAGAGCCAGCAGCCGCGGAGATCGACATCGGACGGGGTTGTATCCGCCGACTCCCCCCAACGGATTTCGCGCACCAACCCGTCTTCGATGGTAATCGAAGCGATCCGCCCAACCTCTCCGGAGGCGCCCAGGCGGGCATTGATCAGCCTCAGCACGCGATCCCGCCTTGCATCACCCAGCGCAACGCTGCCATTCGCACGAAGACACCGATCTGCATCTGGCGAAAGACCAAGGTTCGAGGATCACGCATCACAGCATCATCGATTTCGACCCCACGATTGACCGGCGCAGGGTGCAGGATAACCGCCTCTTCGCGTAGCAGCGCTGCCCGCTCAGACGTCATGCCAAAGCGTGCCCGGTACTCTCGCAGTGAAGGAATCAGCTCCTCTTCCATGCGTTCTCGCTGCAAACGCAACAGCAAGACGGCATCGACTTCGGGAAGCACAGGATCCGGGTCGGTCACCTGTTGCACCCAGGGCGGCAGCGGACCGAGCAGTGTTGCCGGACCGCTGGCCAGACAGATTGCGCCCTGACGATGCAATGCCCACAGGTCCGAACGCGCCACGCGGCTGTGCAGGAGATCGCCGAGGACGAGCACCTTTAAGCCGCGGATCTCGCCAAAGCGTTGTCGCAAGGCGAACAGGTCGATCAATGCCTGAGTCGGATGGGCATTGGTCCCATCACCGGCATTGATGACACGGGCCTGGACACAAACTTGGGCCGCACGCCATGCTGCGCCAGCTTGCGGATGCCGCAAGACAATGACGTCGACACCCAACGCTTCCAACGCCGCAATCGTGTCTTCCAGGCTCTCCCCTTTGCGAATGCTGGCACTTTCCGCTTCCACAGCGAGCGTCTGTGCGCCAAGCAAGTGAGCAGCCTGCAAGAAGGCGTTGCGGGTACGGGTGCTCGGTTCGAAAAAGAGGGTCGCCACTGTGGTGCCATCGCGAAGGGTAGGCAAAGGCTCCTTCTCTGCCTGCAAGCGTGCCAACCAAGCAGCATCTTCCAACAGGTGTTCGATGCTTCTATCCGATAGCATCGCCAGATCGATCAGATCAGCTTTTTGAGTCATGGACACCGGATCAGCTGCGATCATGCGCCACCTCTTTTTCCTTTTCCGCTTGATGTCCCAGATAGACCCCATCCTGCCCATCGATCTCTGCAATGCGGACGGCGACATACTCCTGATGGGAGGTAGGCACATTTTTCCCCACAAAGTCGGGTCGAATGGGCAACTCACGGTGACCCCGATCGACCAAGATGGCCAATTGGACGCTTTGCGGGCGGCCGCAGTCGAAGAGTGCCTCGATGGCTGCACGTACGGTTCGACCCGTAAAAAGCACATCGTCGACCAAGACGACCCGCTTGCCATCGACGGGCAAATCGAGAGGAGGTCGCGGAGCAGCACCGTTTGTACGCTGATCGTCCCGGAAGGGGGAAACGTCGAGAGAAAAGGCCGGAACGACCTCCCCTTCCAAAGCCGACAGCACCGAGGCAAGCCGTTTGGCCAGGATGGGTCCGCGTCGTTCGATGCCGATCAACACCACGTTCTCGACACCTTGGTTGCGTTCAGCGATCTCATGCGCAATACGGGTCAAGGCACGGTGCATCTGCGCAGCATCGAGGATCTCCGTCATACTTACACCTCCTTTTCGCGCAAAAAAACAGCTTCCTACGGTAGGCCGTAAGAAGCTGTTGACTGTGCCACAGCCGGCGTCCTTACTAGCCTCACGGGACTAGTTTCAAGGGCCTTGTTCGATTTGTGCCACTATAGCGCTCGCCTCGGCCGTTGTCAATGACCCTTCTGCCCAGACCCGTACCGCCTCAAAAAGAGGAGGAGGCGGCACATCAAACGAGAGCCATCTCCCTGAAAGGGGATGCTGAAAGCCGAGGTGTGCAGCATGAAGCAGCTGCCCGCCAACCGGAAAAGGCAGACGATGCGGATTGTAGAGTGGATCGCCCAGCAGTGGATGACCGACGGCAGCCAGATGCACCCGCACCTGATGGGTGCGGCCGGTTTCAAGGCGCAAATACAGCAATGCTGCTTTGGGATATTGTGCGATCACCTCAAAGTGAGTGATGGCAGGGCGACCAGAAGAAGTGACTGCCATACGTCGCCGATGGCTGGGATCGCGCCCGATCGGTGCTTCGATGCGGCCACCAGGTTGTGAAAAGAGCCCTTCCGCCAATGCCAGGTACGCGCGCTCAATGCTGTGCTTTTTGAATTGTGCTCCCAGTCCCCGCATGGCTGCATCGTTCTTGGCGACGACGAGCAGACCTGAGGTCTCCTTGTCGATACGGTGCACAATGCCGGGACGCTCCTCTCCATTGATGACCGGCAGCTGGTCGCCGCAGTGCGCCAGCAGTGCATGGACCAACGTATGTGCGGTGACCCCCGCCCCAGGATGAACCACCATCCCCCTCGGTTTGTTGAGGACCAACAGGGCCTCGTATTCGTACACAATCTCCAGGGGAATCGGCTCCGCCTGCAGCCGAGTCGCCTGGACGGGTGGCACCGAAAGGACAAGGCGATCTCCCACCTTCAGACGAGTTGAAGGCTTCGCTGGATGCCCATTGAGCAGACAGCTGCCCTGCACAATCCACTGCTGAAGTTGCTGGCGAGAGAAAGCCTCCAGCTGTGATGCCAAGAAACGGTCGAGCCGTTGCCCTGCCGCCTCCGACGGGACGAAAAGTTGCTGTGGCTGCGCCTCTACGTTCACTGCGGCGTATCCTCCCGCGCCTGTTCTGGCATAGACGAGGAAGATGCCTTTTGCTCCGACAGACGATCGTTTTGGAGGGCAGAAAGAAAGAGCAGAATGGCCCCAATGGTCACGCAGGTGTCGGCGATGTTAAAGACGGGAAAGCGCACGAATTGCACCGCGATGAAATCGACCACTTCGCCCCATAGAACCCGATCGACGAAATTACCGACTGCTCCCGCCAGCAGCAATCCCAAAGCAATGCGCAGCAACGGCCTTGCGTGGCGCCAGTGCCATGCGGCGTACAGGAGCGCCATCGAGATGAGCGTCGCGATGGTGATAAAAAGGGGTTGGGCCTGTTGCAAAATGCCGAAGGCGGCACCCGTATTGCGCGTCGACCAAAAAGAAAGGATTCCGGGTACGACTGTCACTTGTTCTCCAAGCGTAAGGTGGAACATGATCCAGTACTTGCTCACTCGATCGAGTGCCCATCCCAGAATCGCTACGATCAAAAAAAGACCCACGTCTTCTCCAACCCTTCGGGAATCTGTGGATCCATTGTAACATACTGCTGTAACATACTGCCCGGTCTTGGCCTTTCAGCCTCTCTACATCGGGGTCACTCGAACTGCCGTCGATCGGCTTCAGCGCGATAATCACGGGCATCTCCGGATAAGTCCGTGATGAAGTATCCGTCTAGCTCTTCTACTGCACCGATCGTCTCTTCCCGTAGATCCTGATAGTCTAGCAGTCCCGAAAAGCTAGAGGTACCATACCGTTCGACGTCTTGCCACGCGTCTTCCTGATCGTACTCCACTTCCCCGTCGCGACGTTCCCGCCTCCAGGGAATGCCCAGTACCTCTTCTTCGACCGGACGTCCATCGGCAGGACGGTTCTGGACCTGTCGCGCGCAATCGATGCAGAGGGTCGCCCACGGCTGTGCGTACAGCCGTGCCGAGGAGATGGGGCGATAGCAGCGGGTACACTGCCCATACTCTCCAGAAGACAAGCGCTGCAGCGCCTCATCGACAGCAGCCAAGTGACGTTGCGTATCTTCCCGCAATGCAAAGTCTTTCCCCCGTTCGAAAACTTCCGTACCCATATCGGCGGGATGATTATCGTACGCCGAGAGCTCGCCGATCGCTTCCCCCATCGTCTCATGCAATCCAAATGATCCGCTGTGTACCAGCAACGCCTCGGTCCGCTGCTTCTCGAGCAACAGTGCTTCTTCCAGATTGTGCCGGTCCTTTGCTGAAAGCACACGCATACCCTCACCTCTGCATCTTGGCCTTCCTCGCCTTACGGAAGCGGGCTGCTGCCTTGCAACTGGGCATTGACGATGCGCACCAGGTCCGCGATGAACGTACCAATCACAGGCAGATTGAGCACCTCCAGGCGTTCCAGCACGACGACCGCTACGGCGGCGAGGAGGGTAAACCCCACACCGATGCCGACCCCGCGTGCCAATCCGCCCAACAGGTTGACCAAAAGCAACCGACCGGGATGACTGGTAAGCAACGCAATGTCTTGGAGATTGCTGCGCTGCAGCATCTTTGCCAGTTGTTGCACCTCACGGGTGAGCAGCCGTACCTCTTGGGAAGAAGCCGCTTCATCCGAACCCGTTGCAGAAGGCGTCCCGCTCCCGTCTGTAGTCTGCCCGCAAGAGTGGGTCGCGCTCTGGAATTTTTCGCTCATGCATCCCTACCTTGCCTCGAAGATGTGTTGAAGGGTCCTTACGCGTCATTGCCCATGGCAACCGAAGCGTCGTAGGCGGCAACCGCTTCCACACACCGCCGACAGAGATCGGGCTCTTCCGCCACGCTGCCCACCTCGTCTAAGACGCGTCGGCAGCGCTGGCACTGTCGTCCTTGCGCAGGCACGACAGAAAGCTCCCACACATCGCCGTCACGACATTCCACCTGGGAGACAATAAACAGCTCCGCCAGTTCTTCTTCTCCCAAGGCGTAGCGGCGCTCCTGCGGCGGCAACGTCAAACAGACCTTGGCCTGCAAGGAGTTGCCCAACCACCCTTTCTGGCGTTCCCGTTCCAAAGCTCCCAGCACTTCATCGCGCCACTGCATCAACTGTTTCCACTGTGCGGCATCGACAATTGGATCGGGAAGTTGCGGCCAACTGGCAAGCTGAGCAAACGGCGTTTGCCGGGCAGGGAAGTAGGACCAAACTTCCTCCATCGTATGCGGAATCAGCGGAGTCAGCAGGCGTGTAAGTGCATCTGCAGTAAGATAGAGTACGGTCTGGGCAGCACGGCGACCGAGGGAGCCAGGCTCGTCACAGTAGAGTCTATCCTTGAGGAGATCATAATAGAAGGCGCTCAAGAAGCTCGTCGAAAACTGGTTGAGCAGCCGATAGGCCGTATCAAAGGCATAAGCCTCATAGGCTTCGCCCACCTCTTCGACGAGTTGAGCCAGCGTGTGCAGTGCGTAACGATCAACCGCACGCATCTGTGCCGGATCGACCGCGAGATCGGGCGTGAAATCGTACAGGTTGCCGAGTGCAAAGCGCAAGGTGTTGCGAAACTTGCGGTAGACTTCGGAGACCTGTGTCAACAGAGTATCTGAAATGCGTACGTCTGCCGTGTAATCGCTGGAAGCCACCCACAACCGCAAGATGTCCGCACCATACTTGCGGATGACTTCGCCCGGATCGACAACATTTCCCAAGGATTTGTGCATCTGGTGTCCTTCACCGTCGAGGACCCACCCATGCGTGAGCACTTGACGATACGGAGCTTTTCCGGTTGTAGCGACCGCCGTCAGCAGGGAAGACTGAAACCATCCGCGGTACTGGTCACTGCCTTCCAGATAGAGATCGGCGGGCCGGCCGAGTTCAGGCCGTTGTGCCAAGACACCGGCATGGGTAGAGCCGGAGTCGAACCAGACGTCCATGATATCGCTCTCTTTGCGAAACGAGGCACCTCCGCAGTGGGGGCAAGCGGTCTGCGGGGGAAGCAACGCTTCCGCCGGTTGTGTAAACCAGATCTCGGTTCCCGAGGTTTCGACCAGCGCCGCAATGTGATCGACAATCTCTTTTTCTGCCAGGATGGCGCCACAGTCGTTGCAATAAAAGACAGGAATGGGCACGCCCCACACACGCTGGCGGGAGATACACCAGTCTTGACGCTCCGCCACCATGTTGTGCATCCGCACTTCGCCCCATGCAGGACGCCAGATCACTTCGCCGATGGCGTTCAGCGCCTTTTCGCGAAATCCCTCTACAGAAGCGAACCATTGCTCGGTCGCCCGAAACAGGACAGGTCCCTTACAGCGCCAGCAGTGGGGGTAGCTGTGTGTAATCGTTTCCTGTGCCAGCAAAGCGCCGCGCGCTTGCAGCAAGGCGATCACAGACTGATTTGCGTCAGTGTAGTACTGCCCAGCAAACGGTGCAGCTTCTGCGGTGAAACGGCCCTCCTCATCGATAGGTGCCTCGATCGGCAGACGATAGGCGATGCCCACCCTGTAGTCGTCTTCGCCATGACCCGGTGCGGTATGCACAAGGCCCGTCCCTTGTTCGGCCGTCACATGCTCGCCCAAGACGAGCGGGACGCGCCGATCGTAAAAGGGATGCTGCAACAAGATGCCTTCCAATTGGCGCCCTTGGAAGCGCTCTTTGACCTGCAAAGGTGTTCCCGTCACCTCAGAGAGCTGCGCCAAGCGGCTTTCGGCCACCAGCCAACGATTGCCTGCTGGCGTTTCTGCCAGAACATAGACGAGGTCTGGGTGTGCAGCGACCGCCTGGTTGGCGGGCAACGTCCACGGCGTCGTCGTCCAGATGACGACAACCGTTGCAGCGGACAGCACTCCTTTTCCGTCTGCAACAGGGAAACCGACATATATCGAGAGGGAAGGATCCTCTTTGTACTCGATCTCTGCTTCGGCTTCCGCCGTCTTACAACTGGGACACCAAAAGACTGGCTTACGGCCTTTGTAGATGTAACCGTCGGCCAGCATGGTACCAAAAAGGCGCAGCTGTGCAGCTTCAAAGGGCGGGGTAAGGGTGAGGTAGGGATGCTCCCAATCGCCCAGAACACCCAGCTGTTGAAACTGCTCCTTCTGCCGCTCAACCCAGCGCAAGGCGTAGGTGCGGCAGTGTTCGCGAAATGCTACAACGCCGAGGCTCTCTTTGGCGATACCCTCGGTCTTCTCGATCTGGTGCTCAATCGGCAAGCCATGGGTATCCCACCCGGGTACATACGGTGCATCAAAGCCACGCAGCGTTTTATAACGTACGATCATGTCTTTGAGAATTTTGTTCAACGCCGTACCCACATGAATATAGCCGTCAGCATACGGGGGGCCATCGTGGAGAATGAACTTTGGTGCCCCTTGACGCGCCTGGCGGATTTGCTCATACAGGTGCGCTTCGGCCCACTCTTTCTGGCGGATTGGCTCTTGTCGGGCCAATCCCGCACGCATGGGAAAGCGCGTCTTGGGAAGGCAGAGGGTTGCGTCGTACGTCTTGCCCCCTGCCGGTTTTTCTTCTTTGCCCAACCCGATCCCTCCCGTCCTCTGTCCACGATACCACCGAACCATGATACGAAAAACCTTCTTCGCAGTCACGAAGAAGGCCCTGCACCCTTTGAAGAACCATCTGCGCCATGGCCAAGACGCTATTCTACCTGTCGTTTATCCTTCCGGCAACGAGGCGGAAGACTCGTCGGTCGCGGCAGCCTCTGCTGTGATCTCTTCCCATTCCTGGGATTCCAACAACTCCAACTGGGCCTTGAGCAGTGCGTGAAAACGAGCCTTAAATGCAGCTGCCGACCGGCGCACGTTTTCCGCTTCCATCGTTATTTCACGCGACTTGGCCAGCGCTTCGTTGACAATGCGGTTGGCATTTTTCTCTGCCTCACGGATGACCAGCTGTGCTTCCTTATTTGCGTTGTTGCGCACATCATCTGCCGTCTGTTGCGCGACAACGAGCGTCTTCTGCAGGGCTTCTTCTAAGTTGGCATAGTGACGCAAGCGCTCTTCGAGCTCGGCATTCCGCTCTTCCAGATCGTGTTTTTCGCGCAGGACTTGCTCATAATCCCGAATGACGCGGTCGAGAAATTCATTGACCTCATCTTCATCATAACCGCGAAAAGCGTGCCCAAACTCCTGATTGTGAATATCCAAAGGCGTCAGTGGCAACGACCTCACCCCTTCACCTACTTAGCTCGAGTGGTTCCTACACATTGCGTCATTCTACCCTTCTTTACTCTCTTATTCGACATCTCCTGTCATTCTCCTGCAAAGGCGCAGCCATTTGCCGCGCCGAAAAACAAAAAAAGTGTCCTGAAACCGATGCAGGTACTCCTTAGAGATAGCGGATCACCTGCAGGTGGAGTCGCCCACCCTTGGTAGCCGGTCCAAGCTGCATCAGGCGAATCCGCCCGTGGCCCCGCAAAGAGATGACATCCCCCTCCCGCACATGTGCCGATGGTTCTGCGACTACACCCCAGTTGACACGCGCCTTTCCTCCTTTGATCAGCCCTGCCACCTGACTGCGGGAGAGACCAAAGCCAGCACTGGCCACAGCATCGAGACGGGCCGCAGAGACCGTGGTCCGAATTTCCTTGATGCGCGGGGCAAGCGGATGCAGCTGATCGGCCGAAATCGGCACTGCCTTGGCCTCATAGCGGCCCACTTGGTGCAGCTCCTGCAACACCACCGGCAATACGGGAGCGGCAAGGATCGCCTGACAATCGTGGGCCCCTACCAACAGATCGCCGAGGACGTCCCGAGAAAGGCCCAAGCCTATCAAAGCTCCAAGATAATCACTGTGATCCAGTCGGGCCCCTGGAGGGACTTGAACTTGAAGATAGGCAAGTTGAAATGTCTCTTCCTGTATGCTCCAGTACTCCGGGGCCAAGACCGCGCGACACCGCTCGGCACCGGGGTACCCGCCCCAACTTTCCACCGCCAGCGCATACCCACTTGTGTGGCGCAACAACAACCCCAACTGTCGGGGATCCAAAAAAGGCGTCAAGTTCGGCTCTTGACGGTCTAAGGCCCGCATGAGCCACTCTTGTACACGGTTCAAAAACAGACTCTCTTGCGCATCCAGCCGTTGCGAAGTCGTCACCCAACCCCCCTCAAACGGGTAAAGCCAGCAGCCATGTCACGATTGTGACGATCAAAGGTTCGACCAGCCCCCAAAAGACAAGCAGTGCCAAGATGGGAGAGAGATCCAATGCCATCATGCCAAACTGCAGCGGCGGAATAAATCGAAACAGCCCCAGGTAGGGCTCGGTGATGCGATAGAGCGCATTGCCGATCGTACTTTGGGCAATACCGGGGATCCAGGAGAGGAAAAGGGCGACAATCAAAAGAAAACCGTAGATACGCAACAGGATCTGAATCAGTTGAAGGAGGATCACCTCACATTCACCCCTTCTTTAGGCAACCACAACGTAAAGGTCGACCCCAATCCCAAAGTGCTCTCGACACTCACTTCTCCGTGCAGCTGCTCGGCAGCATGTTTGGCAATGGCCAAACCCAGTCCCGTACCGCCACTGAGACGGCTGTGTGACTTGTCAACGCGGTAAAATCGTTCAAAGATACGCGGGATATCTTCTGACGGAATGCCAGGGCCATTGTCCTGCACGCTGATCCCCAGCCGATCACCTTCCTGCTTCCAGCCAATGCGGATCATGCCACCTTTTGGGGTATACTTTACCGCATTATCCAATAGGTTGCGCAAGACCTGAGTAACCAGCGCCGGATCGGTCTCTACAATCGGTGCTTCGTCACAAGAAAGCTGCACCTGTAAGCCATTTCGTTCAAAAATCGGTTGAAACAATTCGACCTGCTCCGTAAGCAACAAGGAGAGATCAACCTCTTCCAGTGAGGGTGCAGAAGCGCCTGATTCGAGTCTGGAAAGGTCCAGGAAATCGTCAATCAGCTGCGAGAGCCGTTCACGATCGACAATGGCAAGGAAGCGTCGTGCCGTCTGCGGATCTGCCATGGCACCATCCAGCAGGGTTTCGACAAACCCGCGGATCGAAGTGATGGGCGCGTGCAGTTCATGGCTGACGTTTCCGATAAAATCGGCACGTATCTGATCCCACTGGAGCTTTTCCGTCCTATCTTCAAGCAGCACGAGAAGACCCGCTTGCGCCACCGGTGCAAGGCGCGCATGGAAACGCCGTCCCGGCGCCACGCCAAAGGTGAGCTCTTCCCGCTCTACCACGCGGTTTTGGCGTAACGCTTCGGTGATGGCTCGATCCAGCGGATAGCTTGGCAAAAGCTCTGCAAGATCTTTGCCTTGTAAGGCCCCATCTGTCGGACGGACAAAACGTTTAAAAGCCAGATTGTATAGGAGAATACTGCCCTTTGTATCGAGAAAGCAAAGCGGTGAGGAAATGGCTTCCAAGAGAGCTGCCAGGCGCGCTTCCTGTTGTTCGCGTTGTATCTGTACAGTTCTGTCCTGTTGCAGATGGCGGACAAGACGTTGCGCCGTTGAAAAAGGCAGTTGATCGAGCGTTTCTGACCACGCTGTGGCAGCCTGCTCTTCCCATCCAGCATCCAGGGCATAGATGGCGTGTAAAAGACGGTGGTTACGACGGCGAGCGTGCCACGCCATCGAGATGGCGACCAGCGCCACTGCCCAGCCGATAATGGCGAGGAGGATCAGCATAAACGCACTCACTCTTATGTGGTACCCCTCATCCGTCGGCAGCACTGCGCGAGGGCGAAGGAGCGTATTTATATCCGATACCGCGTACTGTCTCTAGGAGGCCGGCTTCTCCAATAGCCTCCAATTTTTGCCTGATATGACGGATGTGCACATCGACCGTGCGTGTATCTCCATAGAACGCGTATCCCCAAACCTCTGAAAGCAGTTCTTCGCGCGTAAAGACGCGTCCTGGATGCGTGACCAACGTCCGCAGGATTTCAAATTCTTTGGGCGTGAAGCTCTCCGGGTGCCCATTGATCTCGACTTCGAAGCGTTCTGGCATCATCCGAATCGGCCCGCTCTCCACTGCTTGCGGCCATTCGGCCTTACGGCGCAGATGGGCACGCACCCGAGCGGTCAGTTCTCGTGGGGAGAACGGTTTGGTGATGTAATCGTCCGCGCCCAGATCCAATCCGTTCACCTTGTCAGACTCCTGTCCACGTGCTGACAGCATCAGAACAGGGGTATGTGCTGTCTCACTGCGTTTGCGGAAAAGCTGAAGCAAAGTTAATCCATCGGTGCCCGGCAACATTACATCGAGCAAGATGAGTGCAGGACGTTCCTGCGCAATGAGGCGGAGCGCCTCGCCGGCATTCGAGGCGACCGCTACGTGCATCTCTTCCTGCTCGAGCAAATAGCGGAGCAATTCTTGCAATGACGGATCGTCATCGACGAGCAGAACCAACGGCTGGTTGGCCCCCTCAACCACTTGTTTCCCTCCCATCCATGCGGATAAACCCCGCCATCCTTCCACACGTGCCGTTGCTGGCCCGATACGAGAAATATTGGTCAGAATGGCAGAAAGTACATTGTCCGAGCACCTGCACTCGGTCGATACCGAGCCGATTGAGCCGCAATCGATTGGCCATCCACAGATCGAAATACTGCGTCGCACCGCGCCAACCGAGCGCCGCTCCCAAAAAAGATGCCTGCTCTTGTACAGCCTGCGCAACTGAAGAACCGACCGCATAACAACAGGGCCCAATAGAAGGCCCAACCACTGCGAGAATCTGGTGTGGAAGTGTGCCAAATGCCATTCGCATCGACGCGACTGCAGCATCGACACTTCCGGAGACCGTGCCCCGCCAACCGGCGTGGACAGCGGCCACGGCATTGTGCACCGGATCGTAGAGCAAGATTGGCACGCAATCGGCTACCAGGATGTTGAGCAGCACCCCCGTTTGTCCACAGACCAGGGCATCACAGCGTGCAATGGCATCTGCCGTCTGCCAAACTCCTGCACCACCCTCACGCGAGGTAACGACGACAGCGCGATGACCGTGCACCTGTTCGGCAAAGATCGCCTGTTTGGGGTCTTGTTGCAACATTCGGAAAAAAAGCGCCCGGTTTTGGATCACCCGCGCCGCATCATCCCCCACATGCAGTGCCAAATTGAGTGCAGCATATGGTCCTCGACTGAACCCCCCTTGGCGCACGGTAAAACCTGCAGTCACAGGATACTCTTCCCAGATGCGTATCATCGGAAAGCGATCTGCAGCGGCATCAGTTTGGGCGGGAAGATGCACGATCTCCCTCCCCTGGCTGAACCGAAGGAGCCGTAGCGAGCTGTTCGATTTCTCTTCGAAAGGAATCCAAGTCGCGAAACTGTCGATAGACCGAAGCAAATCGGACATACGCGACGTCGTTGAGCTTCCGCAGCCGCTCCATCACCTTGTCACCGATCTGTACGCTTTCGATTTCAAGCGCCGCAGTCGAACGGATGTCCCGTTCTACCTCGTCTACCAAGTGTTCAATCGCTTCCCGGGAGACATTGCACTTCTCACAGGCTTTCTCGACACCGCTCAACAACTTTTTGCGCGAAAAGGGTTCCCGCCGCCCATCGCGCTTGACGATCCACAGGGGTGCCTCTTCCACTTTCTCATAGGTGGTAAAGCGACGACCGCAGGAAGTGCATTCCCTCCTGCGCCGGATAGCACTCCCGTCGTCGGCGGTTCGCGTGTCCAAAACCTTGCTCTCCGCGTACCCACAAAACGGGCAACGCATGGTACTCCCCCTACCGCCGAACTTCTCCCTTATCATCATACCTTGCACACTAGCGCGCGTCTATCGATCTTTTGGAGGCAAGGCGCCAACCAAAATCACCTGACGACCGAGTTTACGGATCTCAACCCAGTGCACCAACCGTTGCTCCCGGCTACCGAAGATGCCAAAACGGCGACGTCCAACGTCAAAGTACAATCCTGCCAGATACCCAGCATCGACGTCGATCTCCAAGTCGGTGACATACCCCAAACGGCTGCCGTCCGAAAGATCGATCGCTTCACGCTCGCGTAGCTGGGAATGGCGAATCATGCCCATCGCCTCGCTTCGACAAGAAGATCGCAGCATTGCGTCCTCCCATTGTATGTAGGAAAAATGGGCGTTATCGCCGACCGTTGCCCCAAAGCCGACAAAGCCTGCCAAGAGCCGTACACGCTTGTACAGCAGGCAGGTCAATCACCGTGCCGGATACGCCATCTTTACCGGCTGATGTAGCGCTGCATGCGCTGAAGGGCGGCTTTTTCCAGGCGCGAAACCTGGGCTTGGGAGATGCCAATCTCTTCGGCGACTTCCATCTGCGTCTTTCCCTCAAAGAAACGCATCGAGACAATTTTGCGTTCCCGATCGTTGAGTTGCGTGATGGCATCCCGGACGGCGATCTCTTCCGTCCACCGCTCGTCCAACTCTTTCTCGTCGGAGAGTTGATCCATCACGTAAATGGGATCGCCGCCATCATGGTAGATCGGCTCAAAAAGAGAGACTGGATCGGTGATGGCGTCTAGAGCAAGGACGACCTCTTCCTGAGAAACATCGAGCGCCTTTGAAATTTCTCCAACTGTCGGTTCCCGATTGCACTGTGCGGTCAACTTGTCCCGCATCTGCAACGCCTTGTAGGCAATATCACGCAACGAACGGCTGACACGGATTGGGTTGTTGTCCCGTAAGTAGCGCCGAATCTCGCCGATGATCATGGGCACAGCATACGTCGAAAAACGCACATTCTGTCCAAGATCGAAGTTGTCGATGGCCTTCATCAGTCCAATACAACCCACTTGAAAAAGATCGTCTACGTATTCCCCACGGTTGTTAAATCGTTGGATGACCGAAAGCACCAACCGCAGGTTGCCGTTGACCAATTCCTGACGCGCCTGTTCATCTCCATTTTGCAGGCGGCGGAAGAGCGCGCGCATCTGTTCGTTGGTCAAGACGGGTAACTCTGACGTATTCACACCGCAGATCTCGACCTTGGTGTGCCTCAACCATTCCCCTCCCGCTCTAGGGAAAGGTTCCCACTGGCTGAGACGGTCTATGCGTGCTACCACCGGCCTGACTTAGGTTCGACCTAGTTCATCATGTGATAGAATTCCGAACGCAGTTGATTCAATATGCGCTTTTCTAACCTTGAAATGTAGGATTGGGAGATACCCAACATCTCTGCAACGTCTTTTTGAGTCTTTTCCCGCCCATCATGCAGCCCAAACCGCAGTTCCATGATCGTGCGCTCGCGATCGTTGAGGTGTTGGAGTGCGATATGCAACATCTCTCGGTCCGCAGCGTTGTCCAGATTTTGGTAAACAAGATCCGCTTCGGTCCCCAATACGTCCGAAAGCAACAACTCGTTGCCATCCCAGTCCATATTGAGCGGCTCATCGAGAGAGACTTCGTTTTTGATACGGCTGTTGTGGCGCAGATACATGAGAATTTCATTTTCAATACAGCGTGAGGCGTAGGTCGCCAATTTGATGTGCTTTTGGGGATCAAACGTATTGACCGCTTTGATGAGTCCGATGGTGCCGATCGAGATCAGGTCTTCGAGCGGCACCCCGGTGTTGTCGAACTTGCGTGCGATGTAAACGACCAATCGCAGGTTGTGCTCGATCAGCGGTTCCCGCGCATTCTCGTCCCCTTCTTGCAACCGGGCGACCAGAGCCGCTTCCTCCTGCGCGCTCAACGGCGCTGGCAAAGCCTCATTGCCCCGCATGTACCAAATACGCTCTGCCCCGTGCAGCCAAGCCCGCAGACGCAGCCAGCTGCGCTGCAGCCACTGCTTGATCGAAGCTTTGAAGGAGAACCAGCCCTTCTTCTGTTGCGGCACTCTCGTCATGCCTCCTTGCCACATTGCGGATGGATGATCACCTGATACTGGTCGTTTCCCAGCGGTTGCGGAGCAATGCCGAGCACCAATCGATCGATCATGCGCCTTCCTTGCACCGATTCCAACTGCGCACCATCCACGCGGATGCCGGCGATCCATTGCTTTTCGGTACCAATCCCCCTATAGGGAATCAGCAACAATCGAGATGCCAGGAGAGGGTCATGGCCCAACCGTGCCAAGCGATCTTGTGCAGCTGCACTTTCCAGCAGTCCAGCAACGGTCTCCTCTCCCAGCAACGTTTTGAGTGCCAGCGGATCGCACAGTGCAACTGGAGCATGGGTGATGGGATCGGTCAGATGATTGCCGGTGTCCAGTAGGGCGATCCAAGTGACACTGCGATCGCTGATCCAAAGGGTCAGCCGGCCTGTCTGAGCGGCAACAAAAGCCCTTTGCCGGCGCCACCGTGTTATCCAGAGCATCAACCAGCTGCCGAGCGGCCAAGCGCTGAGCAAGGTGATGGCACTTGCCTGCAACCACCATTTCCCACCGGTTGCTCCCGGTGCCCAAGCTGCTCCCGCTGCAAAACCGTTGACAGCAACGACAGCACCACCCATGACAAACGAAACCAGCAAGAAGGCACCGAGGGCTACCGCATAGCGTCGTACCGATCCGAACGGAAAACAGGCCAAGACCATCGCTGCTGCCAACGCCACCTTGCAGGACGGCTGCCACAGCACCGACAGGCTGGGCAGAATAGCAACCGTATCATAGCAGGCGCCGATGGAGGCAGCGATGGCAGTGCGCCAGGGGATCAGGCGACGGTGGGTCAGGCGTGCCGTTGTCCATAAGATCGACGCATCGAGCAGCCCGCTCAACAAGAAAGTGAGATCGCCATAGACTTGGAGCATGGTCTATCACCGCACGTCTCCGCGCGGTCCTCATGATACAGGCATACCTATGAGGAATGTTGTCAGATCATGCGTGGAAACCTACGCTTTTTATCGCACTTCTCTCCCTACAACGACAAAAGTGCCTGCTCATCTGTACCCTGGAGCAGGCATCTACCGGTTTGTCGATCGTGCCGTCTACGTGCGCGAACGGTTGCGCCGCAAAAAAGCCGGGATTTCCAGATCCTCCTGAGATTGCGGACGCTGCACCTCCCAATTGACCGGCGTCGCCTGTTTCTCACGCGCCGTACGGCTTGGCGTCCCTTCAAAACCTGTGGCAATCACCGTAACCGAAACGGTGTCTCGCATCTCTTCGTTGATCGCAGCGCCGAAGATGATGTTTGCCTCCGGATCGGCGGCTTGCGTCACCAAATCGGCAGCTTCGTTCACTTCAAAGAGGCTGAGGTCTTCCCCACCACTGATATTGAGTAGAATGCCTCGCGCCCCGTCGATGGACGTCTCGAGCAAAGGTGAGCAGATCGCCTTTTTGGCCGCTTCCACAGCACGATTCTCTCCAGAGGCCTGTCCGATTCCCATCAATGCCGAACCCCGTTCAGACATAATTGCTTTGACATCCGCAAAATCGACATTGATCAAACCCGGCACGGCGATCAGATCAGAGATACCCTGAACACCCTGCCGAAGCACATTGTCTGCCTCTTGAAAGGCTGCAAGCATGGGCGTGTTCTTATCAATGATCTCGAGCAGGCGATCGTTGGGAATGACGATGAGCGTATCGACTTTCTCCTTGAGAGCTGCAATTCCCTCTTCCGCCTGTTTCATACGCTTGCGACCCTCAAAGCTGAAGGGACGGGTGACAACACCGACCGTGAGTGCGCCAAGTTCTTTGGCCACCTCTGCAATGACAGGGGCTGCCCCCGTCCCCGTTCCACCACCCATGCCGGCTGTTACAAAAACCATATCCGCTCCGCGCAGTGCATTGGCAATCTCTTCGCGGCTCTCTTCTGCTGCCTTTTTACCAATCTCGGGATTCGCCCCTGCGCCAAGCCCGCGGGTCAGTTTGACACCGATCTGTACACGGTTGGGCGTCGCGGATTGAAGCAGCGCCTGGGCATCGGTATTGACCACCACAAACTGAACGCCCCGCAGATTGCTGGCGATCATGCGGTTAACGCCATTGGAGCCGCCCCCGCCGACACCGATTACGACGATTTGAGACAAGCGCTCCGACTCGGTGTCAAAATCGACCATCACTTTACTCCCTCCGGTCTTCTCCCTATCCGATCGGCGGTTCAACTGACAAAATCCGAAAACCATCCGCGGATACGGTTCACCCACCCCGCGTTGGAAGAACGACCATGTGTATTCTCCGCAGTTGGTGCGTGTCCACGAAAAGCGCGCAATACGTATTGCAGGACCCCAACACCATTGACAAAAACGGCATCTCGTACACCGACGTAGGGTGGCGTCGCGATCCGCACCGGAACGCCCCATATCTCTTCTGCCTTTTCGGCGATACCCGGCATTGCCGTCTGACCGCCGATCAAGACGACACCACTGGCTGGCGGTTCATGAAAACCAGCTTGCAGCAAGCGATCTTTCGCCAGCAGCAATAGTTCTTCGATACGGGGTTCGATAATGGCAGCCAGATCCCGCTGGGTGAAGCTCGTCTCCCCCCGGCTGCCTACATGAGGAACGGAAAAGGTGGTCTCCTCGTTTGCCAAGCGCTCCATCGCACAGCCATAGCGCCGCTTGATCTTTTCAGCAGTATCGCTGTCCACACGCAGGCCAAGCGCAATGTCGTTGGTGACATACTCGCCGCCCGCATCGACGACACCGGTATAGACGAGCACGCCATGTTCAAAGACAGAGACAGCAGTCGATCCACCACCCAAATCGCAGAGAACCGCACCCAATTCACGTTCATCGGCAGAGAGCACCGTCGTACCTGCGCCCAGAGCCGACAACACCATCCCATTGACGGTGAGTCCAGCACCTTGCAATGCACGTTCTAGGTTGTGCAACACCGTCCGCGATCCAGTCAGGATAGACGCTTCTACCTCTAAGCGGACCCCGACCATTCCACGAGGATCGGAGATTCCCCCCAGTCCATCGACAATGTATTGTTGTGGCACAATATCGACAATTTGTCGTTCTGGCGGAAGAGCGACAACGCCGGCAGCCTCGACGACCCGCCGAACATCCCCCTCATGAATCTCGTGGTCGTCAGCTGCAACGGCGACTACCCCATGCCCCCGGGTCATCTCAATCTGATGCGAGGAAAGCGCCACATAGGCGGAACCAATCTCGACCCCTACCATGTGCGCAGCTTGATCGACAGCTTCCCGAATGGCAGAAGATGCCTCTTCAATATCGACGATCGCGCCCTTTCGGACACCGCGGGAAGGCACTTGTCCAACGCCCAACACATTCAGATTTTGACCTTGAGGTGTTGCAACAACGACGCGCACCGCTGAACTGCCCACGTCAACACTGACCGCGTACTCGGTTTTGGGCAATCAGCGCACCTCCAGTACTTCGTCGCTTCACATGTCTCAACGATGGTGCTCTGGGCACCCCTTGTTTTGTCGACTATGGGATAACTACGTATTCTCTAACATACAACAATTCAACAGAGAGCTCCAATCTCCTGCTGTTTGCGCACTTTCATTTTTCTGCTTTTTGCTCCGCCGCACGTTTCACCGCACGGCGTTTGCGCAGCTGTTCAAGACCAAGCCTGCGGATGATCGCTAGGTTTTGAAACAGGCGAACACCAAAGGCGAAAACGGCTGCAAGGTAAAGATCGACACCGAGCAGTGTGCCGATATACGTAAGACCTGCAGCCAACAGGATATTGGTGAAAAAGCCGGAAACAAAGATGGAAAGATCGAACTCATACTCCATGCCGGCACGGACACCGCCAAAGACACTGTCAAGCGCTGCGAGCACGGAAATAGAAAGGTACTGCGCAAATTCGGGCGGAAGCGTCCACTGGGTGCGTAAGCCAACGAACAAGCCGATCAACAGCCCCACGACCGGAATTAGATAGGGCACACCATCACCTGAGTCACATCCATTCTTAGAACCCCTATCCTGTGTCGGCAGAAGTCACGACTTGCACTTGCTGGAAAGCCGGTACCTGGGTAAAAGGCGGCACGGTCAAATCAGACACTTCTTCCCATTGGAAGTGCTCGCCCTGCTTCTGAAAGTAGGTTTGCGGTCCGCTAGGAGCATAGCTCCACGAGACGGCTGCCCGCAATTTCTCCGCATCCCCGATGGCCTGGATACGATAAGGGGGTGTCAGTGGTGTATTGTTGACGACGATGCCATTGCCAGCACTGCGGATCGCTGTCGTCGCCACAATACGTTGGCCGTTGACATCGACCGCACTCGCTCCACCAGCCAACAGGTAATTGACGATGTTTAACAGATCCGTGTAGGGGACTGTGGCCCCCTCCTCTGCTGGGCTTAAGGTAATGCGAACTCCAGCCCCCTGCACCGACGTCATCCCGGCTTGCTGCTGAGCCATCCTCAGCTCGCTCTCCATTGCAGCTGCTGGATCCCCACTCTGCGTGTAACTCGAGAGTCGCTGGCGCAGTGTGCTGAGCTGATCGAGCAGGGCACGTTGCTCATCTTCCAGCGATTGCAGCTGCTGAACATGGTTGCTCAAAGCAGCTCGTCCTGCCGATGGCGCTGCGGTACTGGTCTGATATTGGACGGAAAGCATCAGCCCCAGCACAACACAAACGCCACCCACCCCAATCAACAGACGCCTGTCTGTCATTCTGTTCACCTCTCACAGCCATCGGTCACTTTTGGGGGATTGCAGCAGGAAGATTGATTTCCTTCATTTTTTTGACGTCAAAACGGAGTTGCCAGCCGTTGTGCGTGTACTCATCGATCACTCCACCATACATCTTCAAAGCCGACATCAAGGTATCGGGATCCCCGATTGCTTCGATGGTATATGGCGGAGCTGCAGCTACACCGCCAATGTAGATGGTCGGCCCAACGCAGTAGATGGCGGAAATTCCCGTCAACCTTCGGCCATTGACCGCGATCGCTTCTGCCCCTCCAGCACGTAACTCGTTGACAACATCCTGCAGCACGTAATCGTGGACCAGATAGGGTGTCGGATCGCTGTTGGACGGTGGCGGTGTCGCTGCATCATTTACGGTCACCAGCACACCAGCTCCCCGGACAGCAACGGTACCGGCCAGTATCTGTGCCGCTTGCAACGCTTCTTCGGTAGGCTTCATAGAAGCTTGCCGTGCGGCAGATTGGTTGTGCTGAGCGAGTTGAGACTGCACTTCGTCCACCTGCTGCTTGAGCGAGGCATTCTCCTGTTGCAGCAAGGCCAATCGACTCTGCAGCTGGTACTGTACCTGTTGGGAAGGCTGTGTTGGATTGACTTGCCGGGCCTGAGACTGCGCCCGCCACGAAAAGGCGATCATCCCGCCTAAGGCAAGCGCAACCAAACCTACCCAAACTTGGTTTTTCCACTGGTGACGCACCCGGGGACGATGCACTGCTCTTCTCCCTCCGTCCTTCCCTGCGACGGCAAACCCGGTCGTTACTGCGCTTGTGCACGATCGGACTGGGGATCCGCCACCGTCACTGTCCGATTGCCAAGGTAAAAGATGCTGCCTGGTGCAAAGCTACCACTCTTTTTGACGCTGAGGTAGTGGTCCCAGCTCCTTTTCCAGTCGGCAGCCTGAAAGTGCAGCCGATCGCCGTTGTGCAAAGTGACCACCACGTTGCGCGGATCGGAAAGATCGGCCGTTGCAAATTGAGTCAGGGCCACAGAACGGATGGGTTCAACCGATACAGCGTACTGACGGACGCTGGTTTGTGGAAAGATTTTCTTCTCCCGTACGGTTATCCCCGTTAACTGCGGCCCATCGACACTGGTTTGCACCAACGATCCATCCCCCAAAACGCGGTAACGCTGGCCTCCCGAACGAATCCACCCTATGGTCGGCGCCAGGTGCACTTCAATCTCAAGCTGATCTGGCCATTTCTGAGAGACATTCGCTGCTGTCACGCCAGGCAGCTGGCGAACTTCTTCTTCTGCTTGACGCGTATTGACTTGCCACAGATAGCGCTTCATCGCCCACGGCCCTTCCTTCAACCGGGACTGCATCTGCGTTGGAAGCGGATCGCCACGAAAGAGAATTCCGTGAAGGCGAAAAAGCGGGGAGAAGAGAACGCCCCCTGCCACTGCTGCGACGAGCAGTAAGATCAATGCCAGACGCCAGCGCGGTTTATACACGGTTTTCGCTCCTGTTTCGACACTCTGTTCTCAGCCGCAGGCTTGTCCGTTGAGGCAAGGGGGATACAGCACCCCTGCCTTCACGGGTCTCTCCGTTTCACACGTGCCCCCAAGCGCCCCAACAGATCGACCCAATCGGCATAGCCCCGATCCACATGACCCGCATCGCGGACGATCGTCGTTCCTGAAGCAGCCAAACCAGCACCGATCAAGGCGGCAGCACCCCGCAAGTCATCGGCTTCCAACTGTGCTCCGGTGAGGTGGGGCACACCTCGAACCACCGCTGTCTTGAGATCGGTCCAGATATGTGCACCCATCCGGTTGAGCTCGGGTACGTGCTTAAAGCGATCTTCAAAGACGTTTTCGACGATCACCGAAACGCCATCGGCAATGGCCAGCAATGCCATCATACAAGCCTGCATGTCGGTCGGAAAACCAGGATAAGGGGCAGTTTCCAGGCGTTCAATGGCTTTTGGGCGATCCTGCGCCCGTATGAGCAAGTCCGTGCCGTCGGTGACCACCGTACTCCCTGTCTCTTGCAGTTTGTCGGTTACCGCGAGCAAATGTTCTGGCCCGATATGCGTCAGCCGGACACTGCCGCGCGTGATCGCTGCGTAGACAGCAAGCGTGCCTACGACAATGCGATCCGCAATCACATCGTAGACAACCCCATGCAATTGGGAGACCCCCCGAATGGTGAGAGTGTCGGTACCGATCCCTTCGATCTGTGCCCCCATTTTAACGAGGAAATGCTCCAGATCGACGACTTCCGGTTCACGGGCCGCATTGAAGATGGTACTCACTCCATCGGCCAAAACGGCTGCCATCAAGGCGTTTTCTGTCGCACCGACGCTGGGGTAATCGAGCAAGATCGTCGCAGCACGCAGATGTCCACATTGGCAGATCAACCGTGCGTTCTCTCGGGCAATGCGAACGCCCAACGCTCTCATTGCTTTCAGATGTAGATCGATGGGTCGGGTACCGATGCTACATCCACCTGGCTGAGAGAGGACAGCGCGTCCGAGGCGTGCACACAAAGGCCCCATCAAAAAGATCGAGGAACGCATCTGGGACATGAGTGCTTCTGGCACTTCACCGTTGGAAAGGCCGTGCGGATCGACCCAAATGGTCTGACGTTCGACGTCAAAGGTAACCTCCATCCCCAACGCCCGCAGGATTTCCACCATGACATGAACATCCTTTAAATTGGGAACACCGTGAATTTCGGATGGCGATTGGCTCAAGACCGTAGCAGCGAGAATGGGAAGAACCGCATTCTTTGACCCCTGAACGGGCACGGTGCCGCAGAGCGGGACGCCGCCCTCGATGATCCACTCGGTCACGGGAGACCTACCTCCTCAGGGCTCCCCCAGTACGCGCAACTCCGGTTCCAAATGGATACCGAACTGTTCAAAGACACGACGCTGGGCACAGGCCATCAGCGCCAGCACCTGCGCTGCAGTGGCATGCCCCAAATTGACGATGAAGTTGGCGTGCAGGGTGGAGAACTGGGCATCCCCGATTCGGTATCCCTTCAACCCAACCGCTTCGATCAACCGACCGGCTTTCTCCCCAGGAGGATTGCGAAAAGTACTCCCGGCGCTCGGGAGGGCCAATGGCTGTGTTGCACGGCGGTAGGCCAAGTGTGCATCCATCTCTTTAGCAAGGGCTTGTGGATCGACTTGTGGTACCTGAAAAACGGCTTCCAAAATAAACCCTGGATCCTCGTGAAAGCGACTGTGTCGATAAGCAAAAGCGAGTTCATTCGACGCGTAATGCTGGATGCTGCCATAACGATCAACGGCCGTTACCTGGACGACGCAATCTTTCATCTCTCCACCATGGGCTCCGGCATTCATGAAGATCCCGCCACCCACAGAGCCGGGTATCCCAGCAGCAAACGTCATCCCTCCGCCGCCGCGCCGCTTCAGCTCTTGGGCCAAGACAGGGAGCGCTAGGCCAGCCCCAGCATGGACGATCAACGTATGGTCTGGCCCACCGCTAATCTGCAAGCTGCGCAACGCTTTGCCACTGCGTACGACAGCACAGCGCAAACCAGCATCTGAGACCAATAAATCCGATCCCTGACCCAGCGGCATCCAGGGGATATCATGTTCGATCAAATAACGTACGACCAAAATGACTTCTGCACGGTCGCTCGGCTGAATATACAGATCCGCAGGGCCACCCACGTGCAAGGTCGTATGACGTGCCAGCGGCTCATTGAGGCGCACCTCGCCGCGGATCAGATGCGCCAATGTTTCGCGGACCGCTTCAGCACGCATTTTATCGCCTCCTCTCTGCCCATTGCAGGTGCCCTGCAACCCCTGACAGCTACCCCAGACTACGCGAGAAAGCGGAGGTAGGTTACACATCACGTATTCAGGATATCCCCGCTCCCTCCCTTATGGACGAACATGCACCGCTTCAAGAAGGACAGCGAGCAACGCATCCGCAGCTCGGGGCTGTCCCAGTCGCCGCGCCGCTGCCGCCATCTGTTGGAGGCGAACGGGATGATGCATCAGCTCGGCAACGGCATTCTGCAGGCGTTGGGGGGTCAAATCGGATTCCAACAGCATCTGTGCCGCTCCTTCTTGTACCAGCATACGCGCGTTCAACTCCTGATGATTGGCCGTCACATAGGGCGAAGGAATGAAGAGTGCGGGCAATCCGACGGCAGTCACTTCGGCGAGGGTGGTTGCACCTGCACGGCTGATCAGCAGATCACTACAAGCCATCGCTTGGGGCATCTCTGGTAGGAAAGGAAAGAGCTTCAAACGCGGGTGTTGCAGGAGCGCCGGTGCCAATGAGGCACGAATTCCCTCATAATGCATTTCGCCTGTCACATAGATGACTTGCAACTGCTCCCGGACCAGCCAAGTTGGCAGCAACGGTGTGACAGCTTCGTTGAGCGGACGAGCACCCCGGCTGCCCCCGACGATGAGCAACGTAGGCAGATGGGGATCAATACCCAGCGCCTGTGAACCTTCGATGCGGGTCCACCCTGCCACCTCTTGGGCACGTGGGTTGCCTGTGACGACCCACTTTTCTTTTGCAACACGCGGCAAATACTGCGCTGATTGCGGAAAGGTCAGGCAGACACGATCGGCCACACGGGCCAACAGCCGAATCGTCATGCCGGGCAACACATTTTGCTCGTGGATTACCGTCACTTGGCCGGCCTGGTGGGCAGCCCAGACGGTCGCCGCACAGGCGTAACCTCCTGTACCCAGGACCACGTCCGGCCCAAACGCCCGGACGACGCCACGAGCCTGTCGATAACCGCGACCATTGACCACCAGGGCACGTATCAAAGCTGGAGAAGCCTTTCGGGGAAGGCCTTGAGCTTCGATGCTCACAAACGGCAGTCCCTCGTTGCGAACGATTTTGGCTTCCATGCCAGTCTCTGTGCCGACGTAGCGAACTTCCGCATCCGGAAATTGCTGACGCAGCCGACGGACCAGCGCAAGCGCCGGATAGATGTGTCCCCCTGTTCCGCCGCCTGCCACAAGCAGGCGCAATGGGTTTGCCCGATATGTGGGATTCAACCTTCTCCTTGTCCCCCGTAGATACGCGCTTGTCGCGAGATGTTAAGCACAACGCCCAATCCAGCCAAAATGACGACCAAGGAAGTCCCTCCGTAACTGAGCAGCGGCAAGGTAATCCCAGTGACTGGAAAAACACCGGTTGCCACGGCAACATTGACAATCACCTGTACCCCAATCATGGCACAGACACCTGTCGCCAAAAGCGATCCAAAAACATCCGGTGCCAGCATGGCCGCACGCAATCCTCGCCACAAAAGCAAACCATAGAGGAGCAAGGTGGCACTTGTGCCAACAAACCCGAGCTCCTCCCCCAAAACCGAAAAGATAAAGTCGCTCTGAGGCTCCGGAAGGTAGAAAAATTTTTCAAATCCTTGACCCAACCCTTGCCCGAACAGGCCACCATGACCCAATGCAAAGTAAGACTGAATCAGATTCCAGCCATTCCCCAACGGATCTTTCCACGGATTCAAGAAGGCAAAGATGCGCTCCTTTCGGTAGGAGGAGGAGAAGGCCAAAGCCAAAAAGGCAAGTGGCACCGGGATAAGGACTGTCGCGAGGTGGCGCAACCGTACGCCTGCCGCAAAGAGAACGATTAACCCCGTTGCCATGAGGACGACCCCTGTGCCCATGTCTGGTTCGAGCATGATCAGCACAAACAGCAGGGTGACCACCAACAGCGGAGGAAGAAACCCATGGGCAAAATCGTGCAGTTGCTCTCCCTCTTTCTCCAGTACAGCAGCCAAGTAGAGAATCATGCAAAGCTTGGCCAACTCAGACGGCTGAAACGTGAATCCGCCGATGGCGATCCATTGCTGGGAGCCGTGGGAGATCGTGCCTAAACCTGGGAGAACCACCAGGGTCAGCAGCGCAACGGCAACGAGCAAGGCAACGTTGGCGAATCGGCGGAGGCGATGGTAATCGATCCGCATCATGAACAGCATCACAACGACACCCAAGACAACCCACATCAACTCCCGTTTGAGGTAGTAGGTGGGATCGCTGTAATCGATCATGCTGATATAGTAGGTGGCAGAATAAACCATCACCACACCGAGCGCCAGCAAAAGACCAATGGGCAACAACAGGAAGAAATCCGGCATACCCTGCCGGTGAAACGGCACAAGCGTCTGGGATGTCCTGCTGTGCTGGAGTGCGGGGTCTTCACGAGCCATGCTCTCAGCTCCTCACTATGCCGCAATTGCCTTGCCTGGATCTCCTCTCCCGGTGGATCCAGTGCACAACGGCTTGTGCTTCATTGTGATTGCCACGTACTGACCAGACGCTTGAACTCTTCGCCCCGTTCTTCAAAATGATGGTACTGATCCCAACTGGCACATCCCGGGGAATACAGCAGTGTCTCCCCTTGCCGCAAAGATCGCAGCGCCTGGGGCAACACATCGACAAGCCGTTCGCCAATGACAACGGTCTCTATCCCGGCGCGCTGGCAAAGCTCTGCCAGTGTTTCCTTTGTCTCCCCATACAGGTAAGCTGCACGGACTCGCTTTTGCAAGACAGGCAGGAGTGGATCGAAATCATCCCCCCGATCGAGCCCGCCGGCAATCCAGACGATAGGCGGATCGACCGACGTCAAAGCGACCATCGCCGCCTGCGGATTGGTCGCCTTGGCATCGTTGTAAATCGCATGACCAGCGGAGTTGGAAACTTCCTCCAAACGGTGAGGCACGCCGTGGAAATCGCGCAAGGTCTGGGCAACCGCCTCGAGGGGAGCCCCCGCCAGCAGCGCCAGAAGTGCAGCGGCCAACGCGTTTTCAACGTTGTGTGCTCCACGTAGGCGAAGCTCGGCCCGTGCCAACAGGTGCTGTACAGGGCCTTCAGGCAAGGCTACGTAGAGCTGTCCCTCCTGTTCCCAGGCAGACGGAAAGCCGTCTATTGGCCGACCAAAGAAGGCCAAGTGAGCCCGGGTGAGATGCTCAGCCTCAGTCGATTCCCATTGGCGCGCATTCAACAGTGCAAGCTGCCGGTTTGTCTGATTGGCAAAGATCTTCATCTTGGCTGCGCGATACGCCTCAAAACTGCCATGGTAGTCAAGGTGTGCTTCAGAAAGATTGAGCAGCGTCGCAACGGCGGGTCGAAAAGCCAGGGTCCCCTGCAACTGAAAGCTCGAGCACTCGACAACCGCAATGCCTTCTTGAGGCAGCTGCTCTGTCGCAGTAAGCAGCGGTATCCCGATGTTGCCACAGACCGCAACTTGCTCCTCTGCACGCTCCAACATCGCCCCGACCAGCGTCGTGGTCGTCGTCTTTCCGTTGGTACCGGTAATCCCGATGATCGGCGCTTGACTCCACCAAAAACCCAGTTCAAGCTCGGTCACCACTGGTAGACCTGCCTGCATGGCACGACGCACCGTGGGATGCGTGTAGGGAATGCCGGGACTTTTCACCAGAAGGCGCAAGGCTTCCACAGGCAGAGAACCGCTTACAGCCTCGACCCCTTCTGGCAACGCCTGGGACCAGGTGGCGAAAGGATGATCGTCATGGACCAACAATCGCGCACCGCGCTGGTGCAACGCGTGAAGTGCCGCCTTGTTGCTCTCCCCCAAGCCCAACAACCCAACCGTCACGCCTTGCAGCTGCAACGGTGAAAAACCCAGCCATTGCTCTAAAGCGGCATAGCTCGATCCATCGGCCACCGCTTCATCCATCCAAGCCGGGTGCAAACCGTCCACTCCCTTTCGACCGCGTATTCACAAAGACCACAGCCACAGCCCCAACGTCCCGAAAGCGACGCCGGCCAACCAGAAAAGCAGCACCACCTGCCACTCACTGTAACCGATCAATTCAAAGTGATGGTGAAGGGGCGTCATACGGAAAACACGGCGCCGGGTGCGCTTGTAGACCGAAACCTGGATAATTACGGAAAGGGTCTCGATCAACGGCACCAAGGCGACGATGATCAGCAAAAGCTCCTGTTTGGTGAGGATGGCCAGCATTCCCAAGGCGCCGCCCAGGGCCAAAGAACCTGTATCTCCCATAAACACGCGGGCCGGATGGACGTTCCAAACGAGAAAGCCGAGGGTGGCGCCCACCATGGTCGTCGCAGCAATGGCCAGCGGAAAATTACTCTGCGTATACGCAATCGTCCCGTAAGCCAAAAAGGCGATGGCACAAATGCCGGCGGCAAGTCCATCCAACCCATCGGTCAGGTTGACAGCATTGGAACTTGCAGTGAGCAACAGCAACATAAAGAGGAGATACCACCAACCCAGCTGCACGGAGACGTGGATCACCGGGATGGTGATCTGGGTATCCAGCCCATGGAATTTCAGGTAGATGAAGAGCCCAACCGCCAAAACGACCTGTCCAGCCATCTTTTGCCGCGGGGTCAGTCCCAAGGAGCGGTGATGCAAGGTTTTGATCAGATCGTCGCTGAATCCCAGCAGCCCGTAGCCAATCAGTGCCACAATAAACGCCCAGACAGAGGGCTGTTTTGGTTCCAGGATTAGCAGTACCAAAAGGGAGGCGACCAAAAAGAGCAAGCCGCCCATGGTGGGAGTACCCGCCTTCTGACGATGCGAAGTCGGTCCTTCGTCTCGTATGTATTGGCCGAACTTCAGACGCCGCAAGACAGGGATCAACAGCGGACCCAACAGCACAGTAATGAGAAAACAGGCTCCCGTTGCGACGGCCAAATCGCTCATCGCAAGCCTCCTCGTGCCCCGATAATGGCTTTTACGGCTGCCGAGAGGCCGACGGCATGGGAGCCTTTGGCCAAGATCAGGGAACAGTCGGAAAACCAGCGCTCAACATGATCGTCTAATGCAGCAGCGATGTCCAGGTACCAGCAGAAGCGTACCGAAGAAGGGCCGTGCCGCTGGCAATCCTGCCAAGCTTCTTCAAAGAGGGGACCGACAAAGACGATCCGATCGGCAACCTGTGCCGCACGTTGTGCCACTTGGCGATGGTAGAGGGAGGCCTGTTGGCCAAGTTCGCGCATCTCCCCGAGCAACAGCCCCTTGTGCTGCGATGACGTCGTATCTGCCACCATCTCCAGCGCTGCCAGGGTCGAAGTCGGACTCGCATTGTAGGTGTCGTCGATGAGCGTGCTCCCATCGGCGAGTACCCTACGCTGGAGGCGTCCGTCCGGCAGTCGGACCTGGGCAAAGGCTTCGGCAACTTCCCTTGCGTCGATGCCGAAAGATTCGGCCACCCCCCATGCCGCCAGTGCATTGATCGCATTGTGCCGACCGCCAAAAGCGAGTTCAAATGCGTGTTCGCCGCTGGTGCGCGACCACCCCAAAAAGTAGGTCCGCTCCCAGTCACCGGTCAGCAGCCGTACCAGGCGGTAATCACACGTCTCCCCCTTCCCAAATGTGCGCACCGTACCCGGAAAACGTTTGGCATAGGGGAGCAGGAGGGGCTCGTCGCCATTGAGAAGTGCGATGTCTGCGCTTCCCATGCGTTCTAAGATCTCTGCTTTGGCAGCCGCGATCGCCTCTCGTGAACCGAGGTTTTCGATATGCGCCTCCCCTATCAGCGTAATGACGGCAACGTGAGGAGCCGCAATGGCCGTCAGGGCGCGGATCTCCCCGGCATGATTCATCCCCATCTCCAGCACGGCAATTTGGGTCCCAGGCTCCATCTGCAAAACCGTCAATGGCAGTCCGATCACATTGTTATAATTGCCCTGGGTCCGCGCCACCCGATACCGAGTGGAAAGCGCCGCCGCAGCAAGCTCTTTGGTGGTGGTCTTGCCGTTGGAACCGGTAATGCCCACCACAGTAGCCCCGACACGAGCAAGCCACGCCTTCGCCAGACGGCCCAACGCTGCCAAGGCATCCTCCACTTGGATGAGTGCCGGAGGTGTAAAAGGCAGGGGCAAGGAACGATCCCAGAGCACCGCGACGGCACCGGCTAAGAGTGCCTGCTGGGCGAATTGGTGTCCGTCAAAACGAGGTCCCAACAAGGGTACAAAAAGGCTGTTTGGGGCAACATTTCGCGAATCGGTCGTCACCGCATCGATGGGCTGTCGCCCCTCTCCCATGACGAGCTGGCCACCCACCATCTCTGCCACTTCCTCAAGTGTGGCGTGCATAACCAGCCTCCTCCAGTGCCCGCCTGGCCTCTTGGCGATCGTCGAAGTGTTTCTTTTGGGTTCCAATAATCTGGTAATCTTCATGACCTTTACCGGCAATGAGGACGATATCCCCGGATTCAGCCTGTTGGATCGCCTCTCGAATCGCCTCGGCCCGGTCCGCAATGCGCCAGACTTGTTCCATCGACGGCCGTTGTTGGCGTACCCCGGCTTCCACTTCGTCAAGAATCCGCTGGGGATCTTCCGTACGCGGATTATCCGAAGTCAGGTAGAGACGATCGGCCCACTGTGCTGCGATAGCCCCCATCTTGGGACGCTTCTCCCGTTCCCGATCGCCTCCGCACCCAAAAACGACCGTGAGGTGTTTTGGGTGCATCTCCCGCGCTGCGCGCAGTACTTGCAACAATCCATCGGGTGTATGGGCGTAATCGACAAAGACCGAGAAGGGCTGTCCCGAGTCGATGCTTTCCATGCGCCCGGCAACCCCCGTAAAGGTGCGCAGTGCCTCTCCTACCTCTTGGGGGGAAAGACCCTCACACAGCGCCAATGCTGCAGCACAGAGCGCATTGTAGACATTAAAGCGTCCGACTAGGGAGAGGTGAACCGGCGTGCTTCCCCAAGGGCTGTGTAACCGGAAATCAATTCCATCTGATCGCAATAAAAGCTGCTCGGCAGAAACGGCTGCAGCGGTATCCAATCCGTAGGTGAGACGAAATCCGACGGTCTGGTTTAACATGTAGCTTCCAGATGGATCGTCGATATTGGCGACGGCATAAGGAACATCTTCCGGTTGCTCTCCATAGCTGTTGCCGAGGCGGGAAAAGAGCTTCCCCTTGGCAGCACGATAGGCTTCCATGGTCTTGTGATAATCCAAGTGGTCTTCCGTCAAATTGGTAAATCCGGCGCCAACGAAACGTACCCCTGCAACCCGCTGCTCTTCCAACGCATGCGAAGAGACTTCCATCACCACATGCGTTGCCCCCGCCGCATACATACGTGCCAGTGTGCGCTGCACGGTTACAGGCTCGGGGGTCGTATTGGGCGCAGGCTCTTCAAAGCTCTCAAAACGCTCGTACAACGTCCCCATTAGGCCCGTACGCCGACCGTTGGCGGCAAGAATGTGCTGCACCATGTGCGTCGTTGTCGTCTTGCCGTTGGTCCCGGTCACCCCGATCACCCGCAAGTGGTGAGAGGGATGGCCATAGAATCGATCGGCGACAATCGGCAGGGCCTGTGAGACGCTAGGCACCAAGACCACTGGCAGCTCCACACCAGGATCCCGCTCTGCCAACAGGGCAACGGCACCCTGTTGGCGGGCTTGTTCGGCAAAATCATGGCCATCGACACGGTATCCCCGTACACAGGCAAAAAGGGCACCGGACGTCACTTTCCGGCTGTCTGTTTCTAATTGAGCGACCGCGGTCTCTGGTGAACCGATGAGATCGACCCAGCGCAGCGGCGCAATTAATTCCCCCAGTTTCATCATCATTTTCTCCCTATATTCCAAGTTTCGCCAGGTGTACTTGGATTCAAAAGGGGGGCACGTGAATTGGGAGAAGCCCACAGTCGTACCTGCGATCCCTTTTTCACCGGCGTCCCTGCGGTTGGTTGTTGCTGCGCAATGCTTCCCTTCCCGGCAATTACCGCTTGCAAGCCTAGAAGTTGCGCCAGCGCTTGCGCCTGTGTCGTCGACAGATAGCTGAAATTGGGAAGGGTAAGTTGCGGTTGCTCCTGGGGCTGGACATCTCCTGCATAAGCCACGATGGTCCCGCCTTGAGGCATCAGGCTCCCCGCCGGAGGTGCCTGCGCAACGATAAACGCCCCATTCCCACGCGCCTCTAGGGAAAGGTGTGCCTTCGCTGCTTGTTCCGTTGCATCGTCCCCCTGCAACCCTACCAGGTTGGGAACGACCACTTGGGGCAGATTGAGGGCACTGCCCGCAGAAGATTTGGGCAGCTCCGCCGACCCATGGTTGGCAGGCACGTGCAGGTATTGTAGCGCATTTTGCAACAGGTCCCGCACCAGTGGCGGTGTCACAGTACTGGAAAACTGCGGCCCTTTGGGACTGTCAACTGCGATATAGGCCACCAACTTGGGGTCATCTGTCGGGGCAACGCTGATAAACGACATGATGTGTTGCCCAGGCAAGTAACCACCTCCCGGTGCCGGTTTTTGCGCCGTTCCCGTCTTCCCGCCGACGGCATATCCGGGTAGAAAGGCATTGCGCCCCGTGCCGTACGTAACCACCCCTTGCAGCGTTTCAAGCACTTCACTGGCAATCTTCGGCGAAATCACCTGTCTTACCTGGGTAGGTTGGTGGAGCGCACGCTTTTGGCCACTCTGCGGATCGATCGCCTGCAAACCGACGTACGGTGTCATTAGTTTCCCACCATTGGCAATGGCTGAAAGGGCCATCACCTGCTGAATCGGGGTCACCGAAGGCCCTTGGCCAAAAGCCGTGGTTGCCGTCTCCACCGGGCCCATCTGATCCAACTTGAAAAGAATGCCGGTAGCCTCGCCGGTCAAGTCAATGCCCGTCTTTTGCCCAAAGCCGAATTGGTGGATATACGAAAGAAGCGTCTGTGGCCCAAGCCGCTCCCCCATCTCTACGAAGCCAGGATTACAGGAATTCCAGACCACCTGCTGAAAGGTCTCATCCCCATGGCCCCCGTATTTCCAGTCATGGATCGTCGCCCCTGCCACCTTGATATAACCCGGATCATAGAAGTGCTCTGCCAAGCTGATCTTCTGCTCCTGCAATGCTGCCGAAAGGGTGACGATCTTGAAGGTGGAGCCCGGTTCGAACGCCTTCCAGATGGCCAAGTTGCGATCGCGCACTTCCGTGGGAACCTGCCCCGGATTCGTCGGATCAAAGCTCGGACGTTGCCCCATCGCCAGAATCTGCCCGCTTTTCGGATCGACGACGATGCCCAGCGCGTCCTCTGCATCAAACTCGGCCATCGCCCGATCGAGCTCACTTTCCAACATAGATTGGATGTTTGCGTCGATTGTCAGTACGATATCTTGACCGTTCTTGGGTGCCACATAGGTCGGCCCTTGGCTGGGTGCCGCACGCCCCGAGGCATCCGTAAAGAGAGAGAGTTTTCCATTTACACCAGTCAAGTACGGGTTATACGTCGCCTCTACGCCGGAAGCCCCCACATTGTCTACCGGCAAGACATAGCCCAATACGTTGGCCGCCAAGGATCCGTGCGGATAGATACGGCGCGTTGAAGGTTCCAAAAGAATGCCGGGCAAATGCAACTGGGCGATCAAGGCGGCTGTCTCATCCGGAATGCGCATGCCCCCTTTGACGTAAACGAACGAGCGTGCCTGTTTCAACTGGCGCTCGATCATTGCGACATCTTGGTGAAGCACCGAAGCGAGCTGACGCGCCTCTTGATGGGCATTTTGAACCTGGCGGGGAACGGCAACGACATTTTTGGCGTCTGCACTGTAGGCCAGCACGACTCCATTGCGATCGTAAATCGTTCCTCGGCGTGCCTCGACAGGAAGATCTTTGGACCAGTTGTCCAAGGCGCGGGCTGTCAACATCCCGCTGGCTATCCCCTGCAAATAAGCTAACCGAAGGATCAAACCGATCAAGACTGCGCTAACCGCAAGCATCAAGACCGCTACCCGGCGACGTTGACGCACATTCCTGCGATACTCTGGAGAGCTTGGCAAGCGCCCGCCTCACTTTCAGCCGGTGCGCTTACGTCCCCACTTACCCGCCCTTTGACGACTCGCTAGGGCATCACCACCATGCTGCTGGGTCCGCCAGGCTGCATCCCGAGCGCTCTTGCACGCTGCAAGATCGTCTGGGGCGCCTGCAATTGGGCAACCTCTGCTGCTAGCAAACGATTTTCACCTTGCAGGGTTGCCGTCCGTTGGACCAGTTGCTGTGCCTGCAAGTCTGTCTCCGCAACTGCCGACCACAGATGCACCGTCCAGACGCCCCCGGCAGCCAGTACCGCGATCGTCCCGATAGCCAGACGCTTCTGCAGTTTTGTCAGGAGAAGATGCGGCCAGCGTTGGGCAATCTGCTCAGCAAGTGCAGGATGATCCTCCTTGCGCTTGGGTCGGGGAGGAGCAACCTCCAATGCGGGAGCCGTTGCCATCCAGGATTGGTAGTAAGTGGGCGATTGCGCAGCGCGCACCTTTCTGTTCGCCACCCTATGACGCTCCTTTCTTGGGTAGAACAAGCCTTCTGCGCGAGTGAAGGGAAATGCGGGCCCTAGCCGGTCTTTACCGCCGCGCGCAGCTTCGCACTGTGCGCACGAGGATTGCGCTCAACCTCTGCCTCGGAAGCGGTAAGGGGTTTTTTGAGCAGCAGTCGCATCTGCGGTTTTCGGCCGCAGACACAAACGGGAAAATCGGGTGGACAGGTGCAACCGCTTGCCATCTCTGCAAAGAACTGCTTGACCAATCGATCTTCTAAAGAATGGAATGACAGGACGACCATCCGACCTTGCGGGGCCAACCACCGAAAACCGGCCTCAAGCCCTTGTCGCAATGCTGACAGCTCATCGTTGACAGCAATGCGAATTGCTTGAAAGACACGCTTTGAGGGAGCGGCACGTTGCCGCAAGTGCGGCGGCAGTCCTTCACGCACGATCTGATCCAGCTCCCCCGTCTCCCGAATCGGGGCTTTTTGGCGGTGCGCGACGATTGCTTTTGCGATCGATGTGGCATAGCGTTCTTCCCCGTACGTGCGAAAAATCGCTGCCAGACGCTCCTGTGGCCACTCGTTGACCAGGTCATAGGCCGAAAACAGCTGATGCTGATCCATCCGCATGTCCAACGGACCGGTCTTGCGGTAGCTGAACCCTCGTGCGGCTTGATCGACTTGGGGAGACGAAAGGCCCAAATCAAAGAGGATTCCATCAACTTGCGTCACGCCCACCTGACGCAAAATGCGATCAAGATCGCGAAAATTGGCGTGAAACAGACACACCCGCTCCCCGTACGGCGCCAATTTCTCCCGGGCAGCAGCCAAGGCGTCCTCATCCCGATCGATTCCGATCAGTCGGCCTCCTGGTGCACATGCCTGAAGAATTTTCTCGGCATGTCCGCCCCCACCGACCGTCGCATCTACGTACGCACCCCCGTCATGCGAGTCGAGTACCGCAATCACTTCCTCCAGGAGGACAGGTTGATGGACGAACAGCTGCACATCGTGCTCCTTTTCCAGGCAGAACGCCATGCACTATACGAAAAGATTCCCCAATTGTTCCGCAATGGCTGCATAGGACTCCTGTGCCTGAGCACTGTAAGTCGTCCAGTTTTCTGCAGCCCACACCTCGACACGATTGGAAACGCCGATGACCGCAACATCGCGGTCAATTCCCGCATAGGTACGTAAAGTCTTGGGCAACGCAATGCGACCCTGTTTATCCGGTTCGCAGACAACGGCACCAGAAAAGAGCAGCCGTACGAAAGAACGAACATCACTTCTGCCCAGCGGGAGCGTTTGAATGCGTTCAGCAGCTTCCCGCCAGACCGTCTGAGGAAAGAGGAAAAGGGTACGATCCAAACCGCGCGTCGCAATAAAAGAGGCGCCGAGTCCTTCCCGGAAGCTGGCAGGAACCGCCAACCGCCCCTTCTCGTCGAGGCTGTGGAAGTACTCACCCATAAAGGTTTGTTCCACAGCGATCCCGATCTCCCCCTTTTCCCCCACTCTCCCCCACATCTTAAGATCCATTCGCCATCGAAACCCGAGTTCCTGCTTTGTGCGCAAAAAATCGGGCAGGCACTTTGGCCTGCCCGATACGCTTGTTTTCGAAAAGCGCTTACAGCTTACAGACGAACGACGTTGGCGGCTTGCGGGCCCTTGGGACCTTGCGTAATTTCGAACTCGACCTCCTGGCCTTCTTCCAGCGTACGGAAGCCGTCTCCCAGGATGGCGGAGTAGTGCACAAACACATCATTGCCGCCGTCCTGTGCGATGAAACCATAACCCTTTTCCGCGCTAAACCACTTGACTTTGCCTCTCACGAACGTACCTCCTACCTATGGGTCGAGTACCTCAAGGACCCGCCGCTAGCATCCTACGCCTTTGTGGACTCCCTGTCAAATTAGGTGGGGAATCTGTTCATTTTTTAATATGCTTCTCAACGCTGCCAGACTCAAAATTGACTGCGGTAGGCGATCTGCTCAGAAGAGAGTTGGTCGATACGTACTTGGCGTACTTCCAAAGCATCTCGTGCAATACGTTCATCGATCTCGTCCGGAACCGGGATTAACGCTGGGCTTAGTCTTGTCCCTTGCGTCGCCACGTAGGCCAGCGATCGGGTCTGTACTGCAAAGCTAAGATCCATGATCTCGATCGGGTGTCCATCTGCCGCAGCAAGGTTGACCAACCGCCCTTCAGCCAGCAGATAGACCGTCTTTCCGTTTTGCAGCTGGTACGATTCGATATTGGGTCGTACAGTCTCCGTGCTCATGGCCAACCGCTG
>JADBKH010000031.1 GCA_014896485.1 Bacillota bacterium
GCGTAAATCGAAGAAAAAGGCCGTCACGAAAATCTACGACGACCGGGACAACCCCGAGGCGTCGACATGGTCGTGTCAGACAGTCATAGCGGATTGGTCAAGGCGCTCCAGATCGAATTTCAGGGTTGCACCTGGCAGAGATGCCAGACGCATCTCATGAGAAATCTGCTGGATGCACCAGACCTGAAGAGGGCTCGACTGCTGATGAATGAGTTTGTGGAGGAATACGCCGACAAAGCACCCAAAGCCGTGCGGGTGCTTGAGGACGGCTTTGACGACGTAACGGCTGTTCTGGCGCTGCCAGATCGGTACCGTCGCCGGCTGCGGACGACCAATGGCGTGGAGCGACTGAACGAAGAGATCCGGCGCAGAGAACGGGTGATTCGCATCTTTCCGAACCGAGAATCCGCCATTCGGCTGTTGGGGGCACTGCTCATGGAGATCGACGAGGCCTGGATCACGGGCCACCGTTACCTGAATATGGACGAGTACTGGCAGTGGAAGAAACAGCAGCAAGAATCAGGCCAACAAGCCAAACTGCATATTCTGAACGCCTCACTGTAGACATTACGTGCCGTCTACCGGAGAGGGGATTTTACACACAATCTCGGACTTGATCCCTTTCCAGGCTGTGGTGATGATCTCGAGATTCTCTCGGAAACGGTCACGGTTTTCTTCCATGGAGAAGGCGAGATACCGTAATGAGAGAAGTGATGTTCTCCAATGGCGACGGAAGCATAGCCCAATGTCTCTGCCAGGCGCACTTCGTCCAGAAACTGTTGGTACCATTGCGTGTCTGTTCGAGCAAGGACTTCTGGAGGGTAGCCGTTGTCTGCGAGAGAAAAAATGCCAAACTGCATGCTTAACCGCAACTTCCTTTCTTTTGACTTCCGCATTCCACTGACGATGCCAAGCAGCTATCCAACATAAGTGCAAAGAGATCGATGGACGTATGCATGCAGTACGGGATAGAGTATCCGGGACGCATAGCCACCATCCCGTCACAAAGCAGGGCTTCCAGGACCTTCCGATTGAATACACCGTGTGGCATGACGCCTTCTGCGTGGTCTTGTAGGTCTGCCTCTTCGTGCAAGATAAAATAGGGAAGTTGGGATTCTGGGTAGCCTTGCCGTTGCCAAGCCGTGCGACACTGTGCACACCAATGACCCACGTACTCCTCCCATGCAATGGGAGACCACCTCCAAGGGGGTTCCCTCATAGAGCAGGCCCCGGTGCCAGTCCAGTAGCGCCCGAAAGGGAGGGTCCATGGGAAAATCGATCATTTGATCGCGTGTCAGGCCGAAAATCTCGCCTTGCTCCCAAACGATGAGGACATGTCCAGGTGGTTTGGGGTGAATCAACTCATCGGCTACCTTTTCAGCGAAGGCAGTGTAGAGATCGAGATGGTGTTTAAAGAACCCCAGGTGCTTTTGATAGGTGCATTGAATCAAGTTGTTGATCTCCACCGCCTACGCGGCGCTCTCCATAGTCGAGCAAATCGTCGTATGCACTGGTCACCACTGTGGACGCTTCGGACGGTGGCAAAGCAGAAGTAAAGGCGTGGCGGCGTGCTGCAGTATCCGACAATGAGCTCCTCCTTCCACTGCATGCTTTCGGGTCAGGAGTATTTTATCATGAGGAAAGAGGAGTGGAAATCCATTCCATCGGTCTGTTAACATTCCCCAACGCTCTCTCTCACGGGATCAGAAGCAAATTCCCCTGTGGCGGGGGATTTGGCGTTTGCTGCGGCCGCTTACACTGACCGCTTCCATCATGCCCACGCTGATTGGAACAGCGGTGGCGATAGAGCAAGGTGCCTGGCATTCCCTCCTCTTTGTTGCCATGCTCGTGGCCTCTCTCTTGATTCAGGTAGCCGTCAATATGTTCAACGAGTACTATGACTGGCGTCGGGGATTGGATACCGCCGATTCGGTCGGGATCGCCGGTGTCATCGTAGTTGGCGGTATGAAGGCGAGCCTGGTACGCAACCTGGCTGTGGTTTTCTTTTTGATTGCCTTGTTGCTGGGCGCTTGGATCTGCAGTGTCACTTCCTGGTGGGTTGCCGTCGTAGGTGCCATCAGCATGGCCGTAGGGTACTTCTACTCAGGAGGGCCTTATCCCATCGCCTATACCCCTTTTGGGGAGCTTGCCGCAGCTTTCTTTATGGGACCCGTGATCGTCGTGTTGGCCTATTTCATACAGACAGGAGATATCGCCTGGAGCGTATGGTTGCATGCGGTGCCTATCTCTGTCCTGACAGGATCGATCTTGATGGCTAACAACATTCGCGATCGAGTGGGCGATCAACGGAAAAGAAGACATACTCTCGCGATTCGATTGGGACACGAGGACGCGGTGCGTTTTCTCGGCGGCATGTTTGCAGTGGCCTACCTGTGGACATTGGGGCTTGTCGCAGTGCGGGTCGCTTCCTTGTGGCTGTTGTTGGTGGTACTCGCACTTCCTGTGGTAGGGCTGGCTATCCGGCGGCTTGTCGGTCCCAAACAAGCACGCCAGATGCTGCCGGGCATGAAAGCGACGGCGCAGCATCATGCACTCTTTGGGTTGCTCTATACGCTTGGCCTGCTGTTGCCCTAGCGCTTTTGCAGATAGATCCAAGCAATAAAAGAAGGGCATGCCTCTGTTTTAAGCAGCATCGTGTGTTGGGACAAGCATTAGCCATGAAGCGACTGTAACTGCTTTCGTTCTGCCGCCGCAGCCAATGTATCTGCTAATGTATTGTCAAAGAAGGAGACAATGTCGGGAACATTGGAGAAACGCGGGTGTTGGCAGTTCGATCCCAACCGAAGCAAACCGTCACGTTGTTCTAAAACACCTGTGCGCAACATGTGGGTGACGGCGCGACGGATCGCTCGGGTTGGATGTTTACGCAACTCGGACGCAATCGCGACATCTTTTTCTATCCAATGGATCTTATTTTTTATGAATTGTATCAAGTCTGTTGGAGAGTAGCTCGGTGATTGACGGAAAGCATGCAATATTAATGCGCTTACGGTTATGACGCGATTGGCCCGAAGGAATCGGGGTAGGTCTTCATTTGGAGGTACTTCTAAAAGCCTTCCCCACATGCTCAAACGGTGGTGCGCAAAGGGATCGTAAGTAATGGCCGCAATAAAATGTCGACGGCTCTCTTGGTAAAGGGGTTCCCACGCCATCCGGAAACGGTGAAGATACCCGTCATCGCTATACTTGCCTTCCGGCGTTATATAGAGCGTTCCACCCGTGCAGACTTCACGGACAAGCGCTTCTAGTTGCTCTTTTAAGACGGTTCGCGTCATGGATTGAATGAGGGGGCGCAGCTGTTTTTGGATCACCTGGAGGCTTGCAGGTGCCATGGACTTTTCCAGAATCTTGTGGTTCCAAAGCGCTTTCAAGGGATCCCTTGGGTTTAATCCCAGATGTTCGATCGCCGGTTCTGTAAAAACCTCCCCCAACAATCGTGGTCCAAACGTACGCAATACCTGGTAAGCGTAACTGGTGATGGGCCGTGAGAGTGGCTGATTCTCGATCGGTCGTAAACCAATGACGTGGAACAGGCCAGCCAGGTTTACCCGAGAAATCCACCGTCTAAAAGCTGGGAAGCGCATTGCCAGAAAGCCTGGTTCAAAGAGACGCTGGGAAGCTGCATAGTAAATCGGATGGCGCCATGGACCGACAGCGGAGAGCCATACCGGAACGATCATTCCGTCCAAGTCATGCAGATGATTGGCCACGACAAGGGTAGCGCCGCGGTGGCGGGGCAAATGCCCTTCGAGACGCACGCGGCATTGCACCAAAGCGGAGATAGCGACGATGAGGCCAATCAACAAGCGCAACGGTACTCCCCAAAGTGGAGAACGCGTCTGTCTCCCTACCCGCAGCACAACCAATTCCCCATTCCAAAGCTCAATCCGGCCAAGGGGTAGCATCCGCCCTTACCGGGTACCCGAATCTGAAACAGCAGACGGCATCTTGGACGACATGCTTTTAAAAAGATGTCGCCACAAGATGCTGAAGCAGTTGTATGGGTATCGCGTGGTTATCAGATACCGCCAGCTACAGGGAAAGGAGTCAAAGTTCAGCCCGTGTGGGATTGCGTTGATGCTTGCTGGCTCACCGGGCAGTTACAGACTCCCGGATCTGTTCCCGCAGCACGAACTTGCGCACTTTTCCTGTGCCGGTGCGCGGAAAGTCATCGACAAACTGAAAGGCGCGAGGAACTTTAAAGTCCGCCAAATGCTGACGGGCAAAATCGCGCAACTCCCGGGCAGTGACTTCCATCCCTTCATTGAGCCGTACCATCGCCACTGGCTCCTCTCCCTTTAGCGGATCGGGGCGTCCAAGTACGGCTACTTCGGCCACGGCAGGGTGTTCGAGCAAGACCCTTTCGACCTCGGCAGGATAGATATTCTCTCCGCCATAGATAATCATGTCTTTCTTGCGGTCGACCACGTAAAGGTAATGCTCCTCGTCAAAGTAACCCAAGTCGCCTGTATGAAACCAACCGCCCCGAAAGGCTTGCGCCTCTTCATCGGGGCGGTTCCAATAATGGGAGATGCCTCCTTGATGGCGGACACAGATCTCGCCTACCTGTCCCTCTGGCAGGGGTTGGTCGTCTTCATCGAGAATGACGATGTCAAAACCAGGGGAAGGTTGTCCGGCCGACCCGATCTTGCGCGCCCGACCCGGTCGCTCCACGGTTCCCAGAGCAATTTCGGTTGAACCGTAAACCTGGCAGAGTGTGCCGCCGGTCAACGCTTCCCATCGTTTGAGAACCGGTGTAGGGACAGGGGCACCTGAGGTGATGCCATAGCGGAAAGAACGAATGTCTGCGCCAATCTTTTCTGCCAACTCGCAAAGGATAATAAACATTGCCGGTACCCCACATTCCCAGGTAGCCCGGTAGCGCGCCATATCAGCCAAAGCCGTATGTGGCTGAAATCCGTCTTCGACAATGAAGGTTCCCCCGAGAATGCCCATCAAGACGTACTCCGCACCGACAGAAAAGAGATGGTAGCTGGGCAGTACGTTGACACAAACCTCGTGTTCGCTGAGATCCAAGACATTCTTGAGCGCCTGCATGCTAAACAAAATGGTCGAGTGCATCACCAAAGCGCCCTTGGGAAAGCCTGTCGTTCCCGAAGTGTAGAGCAACACAAAGGGTTGATGAGGATCTTGTTCCAGCGCAAAGGGGGCGCTCGCCTGCAGCAACACGTGGTAAGGCAGATCATCTCTGTGTAGAGAGGCGTCGCCCCGCACGACCACACGCTTTAGGTCAGGTGCGTGCTGCCGATAACCGTTGACCTGTTCGTAAATGGTGCTATCGACAACGGCCAGTTCGCAGGCGGCGTCGTTGAGCATGAAGAGCACCTCATCGGGCTTCATCGCAATGTTGATGGGCATTGGAATGGCCCCAATCTTGTCTAGGGCTGTGAGATCGGCGTAGACCTCGGGGCAGTTGGGCAATGCCAAAAGGACGCGGTCTCCCCGTTGGACATGGAGGGCAACAAAGCCAGCTGCCAGTTGATCGGTCAGGGCATCCCATTCGGCGTAGGTCCATGCCTGATCGTGGTAACGTAGAAACACCTTGTTTGGAAAACGCTGGGCATTCTGATGGAGCAAACTGTGAATGGTCTCTCCTTCAAATCCCCATCCCACGGTCTATCCCCCCCCCCTCATAGATGAGGTGAGTATATCAGAGACCGACTGGTCGGTTCAATGCCTAGGCATAGAGACAGCAGTAAAAATGAACTCCCAGACAGAAGATCTGTGTGAAAAACGCTCCGCCTCTTTATCAAAGAGGCCCTCATCCACCGTCTGGGTTTTGTGTGGATGTCAAACAATCCCTCTGGCACTGTGTGCATTACCGCTATGGAACGGGAGCTGAATCTGATTGACGAGCCGACGGCCAACGTAGATCCCCGGGCGTGCCTGCGTATTTGGAGGCATATCGAATGCGTCGCGGAGAGCCAATGAAATGGCACGCGCACCAGGGGAGCGGTGTAGCGTATGATTCGGTAGATGGTTGCTTCACTTGATTTTGGCTATGTAAAACATGAGCGCTTCTTCTTTCATCAAAGGGACACGTACGGGGATGAATCTTAAAGGGTCCGTCTTGGCGGTGTTACTGGGAGTGGCAATGTTAAGTCCCGGCATTACGGGCTGTCCTTTTTCAAGCCATCAAGGCAAACAGTAAAGTAAACAGAAGCAAATCTAGCAAGCAAACACGGCTCCATCTCAACCATCTGTGGGTACTTTTTCGCCAGCGGTAGCGGTACGATTCAGGCCGAACTATCTTCCAATTACCGCACGGTTTCTCTTACTTCTCCAGTTAAAGGTGGTAACGTTCGATCCGAAAAAGGCTCCAACCTTGTTGCTCGATGCCATAATACAAGAAGTCGCCTTTGAAGCAGGAAGTAAGCAGATCTATCCTATCGCTCAAGACATCATCTATACGCTGAACACACCGAAATTTGGCATTGCTGTCCTGGCATTTCAAAGACTGGACGGGACTATCCCCTACTTTGGCTTTACACTGTCCCTGATTCCAAAAGAGGCCCGAGGGGTCGATGGCCAATACGCGATATTTTTCGGAAGAATTCAATCCAAAAGATAAAGTACAATGGTTCAGCGGCTACAATAATGGTGTCCTGGAAGGTGAGACCTTTGATGGCAGCCTGCAAAGTCATCCGATGGGTCTATCCCATGTCGATGTTTACTTTTACTTCAATCCAAAAAGTGCCATTGTGGCGACCACCGGACCTGCATTCAGCGCAGCATCGCAAAAGACGGTGCCGGTTACAGGCGGGGAAAAAAGCTGCTCTTATCGATACGCGGCAATCTGACGATTGCAGCATGGAGACGATCAAAATAGATAGATTATCCAGGTGGTTCACTCACTGTAGGGGGGACAGCGACGCAAGCACAATTGGCGGAGTTGGTTTCTCAAATTCCACACCCCATCTCATAGAACAATGGGCCTAAAAAGGAGCATAGCAGGGCTCGACGGCGATGTACCGCCAAGGTTATATTACTTTTTATGTATCTTGAACTTTATGATACGTCGGGTTAGGGTAGCACCTTCCACTGCCTGCGGCACAGCTTTGCGAAAAATCTGGTCGATACAGGTATGCCACTGCAAGTGATGGCGCAGCTCGCCGGGCATGAATCGCTGCAGACCACGCTGTGGTATGTGACGTAGAGCGAAGCGGATCCGAGAAGAGCGATAGACAACATCAGTGGGGGAACGTTGATCGAGTGGCAGGTCGATCAGCTGAAGATCTCGAAGCGCTGATGTACGGCAGTGCCAAGTTTGCCCTGCTCCATGCCTACCTGCTGTACCATACTGCATCGTTTGTCGAAGCAAGTCGAATCTGAACAAGGGCCACGAATCTCCTCATCAAACGTGCACAAGAACCCTTCCAATTAAGCGGTTGTATGAAGTCGGACAGTTTTAATCCTTCTAAGGTAGGCTGCAAACATGAATCAGGGCGTCCGGTCGAGGCGGAGCTGAAAACGTTTTAATCCTTCTAAGGTAGGCTGCAAACCATTTTAAAGGCTTCTTCTAGGAGAGCGCGAATGAAGAGGCATTATCCATACATTTCCCTTTTAGATTGGAACTTCGCGTTCTGCCCGTAGGATCAAGCCTTTGGTGTTTTGCAGAGATGTCGTCGATCCCCCGGACTTTCACTTCATAGAACATCGACGGCAGCAGTCAAGCTAGGTGGTGACGCGAGAATGTGAGAAAATATCGCCACTTATGCTCGGAGGGTGGCGGTTAAGCGGGCGGGGTAGAGGAGCAGGTCGAGGGCGTCGATGGGAGAAGAGACGCACAGATGGGCAGCGTTGAGTGCTTGCACGGCGACCCCCTCGGTTCCAAGAACGACGATCGACAAACGGGCCAGATGCAGGGCTGCGACGTCATTGCGCCCGTTGCCCAACATGACACAGCTGGTCCGGCCAAGCGCTTCGATCAATGCCGCTTTTTGAAGGGCCGAGCTTGCGCCTGAAAGCCGGTGTAACTGTACGGGGATATCCTGCAGCTGTTCCTGTGCCGTGCCGAAGGTATCCGACGTGGCGACAAGGATGCGGATCCGCTGAGAAAGACGCTTGAGTCGATCAGCGACTTGAGGCAGCAGTTGCCCATCTGTAGCCAGTGTCCCGTTAAAATCACAGACCAAATGGCGCAATTCGACAGGCAGCTGTCCGGGAATTTCGATGCGGATCGCCACGTGGACGCATCCTCCTCTACTCCTGCTTCCTTTCTCGGTAGGCCATTCCATTGTATGCTGTCCGGTGCCGGCGCGGTAGCGATCTGTAAGACAGAAGCGTCCTCATGAGGAGAAGAGGTGCAGGATGGATGAGCAAACCGCAACAAAGTTACTTCATTACGCCGAGGCGGCACGTGCGCAAGCCTATGTTCCATATTCCCACTTCGCCGTCGGCGCGGCAGTACTGACAACAGAAGGAAAAATATTTTCCGGATGCAACATCGAAAACGCCGCTTACTCAGCGACGGTCTGCGCTGAGCGTACTGCGCTGTTTAAGGCCGTCTCCGAAGGCGAGCATCATTTCAGCGGCCTGGCGGTCATTGCCGACAGCAAGGACCCCGTCGTGCCTTGCGGAGTCTGCCGGCAAGTATTGGCAGCCTGGCTTTCGCCACAAACCCCGGTGTTGCTTGCCAACACGTCAGGCCTGTTGCGGTGGACGACGATGGAGGCACTGTTGCCGATGGCTTTTACCACTATCGGCTGACCCTGTCGCTCAAGCATTTGCTTTCAGAAGCATATCGATGCGGTCCAACCAACGTAGCGTCGCATCGTAGCCAGCCTGGATGTTCTGTCGGATGCCGGCTTGATCCCAGCGCTGGGTTGTCCCTTGGATGTCCAGAATCACCGTTGCCCTTTTGGCGCGATCCATCTCCAAATTATAAATCATCGTGTTGATGCTTTGATTGGCAATATCCCACAAGTTGTTCAGCGGCCGCGGTGTGCCTTCATAGCCTAGATTGATGCCGACGGTGATCGTACAACCGTACGCATGGAGCACATTGACCGGAAGATCGTTGAGCAAGCCACCGTCTACCAGCAGATCGTTTCCACGTCTGACGGGTTGGAAAGCGCCAGGGAAGGCGATGCTGGCACGGACCGCAACATCGATGGGCGCGTCTTCGATGATTTGCTTGGCGGTCAGATGGCGGGGTTGCGTAAAAGGCCGCGTGGTAAAGACGACTTCCTCTGCACAGGTTAAATCTGTGGCGATCAATGCGCAGGGCATCTCTGCTTCGGCGAGCATTCGGTTTCCGCACAGATCCCGAACCCACTGTTGGAGGCGATCGCCCTTCAGAAAGCCGAGCAGGTCTTTTTTGCGCGAGAAGAGCGCTTTGACGATGCCCCAGTAGTCGATATCGAAGTAGCTGGTGCGGAAGGTGTATGCGACCGACTCCATCTCTGCGGCCCGCATGCCACAGGCGTAGATGGCGGCAACCATGCTACCGGCACTGGTTCCCGAGATGGCAGCGATGGGCACATGCGCCTCTTCCAATGCCTTAAGCACTCCTACATGCGCAAAACCCAATGTCCCTCCACCCGACAAGGCCAATCCAATGCCATTCATTGGTCTTCCTCCCCGCCATCAGGCTATGCGGGAGTGCAAGGGACCGCGTATGGCAGCTGCCTATTTGACGTGGCCGGTTGTGTCGAGAATACGTTCTCTTTTTGCGGGGCTGTTGCGGCGATAGATGCGGACCATACGGATGGACTGCACAATGGTGAAAGCGAGCACGGCCAGATCGTCGGTGGTTCCCACAAAACTCAACCATGCCTCGGGAATCAGGTCGATTGGCGAGAGCACGTAAAGGATTCCTAAAGCGATCTGCCACTTCATGGAGAAAGGTACGCGTGGGCTGGTGAAGGCAGAGAGCCAATCACGGAAAGGATTGCGTCGCACGTTTGCACCCCCCTGAGGTCTGTGCCGTGGGTTACACAGGCATCCATGTGCGGTTTGCGCTGTCGACGTTCGTCAAAGTCACTCAGGCGCCTTGATGTGTTTGTTGCACAAAGGGCACCTGGGCTATAGACTAGAGTCTAGCAGAAACATGGGGAAGGTGTATACCTGTATGGACGGTGGCAGTAGTACCCCCGACCCTGCCATATGGCGAGGGGTACAGCAGCGCCTCTTTCAACAGATCCGTCAAACCGATCGGGATGCGCGCAGTTTTATGCGGGAAACCGACGAGATCCATTTGCACGAACTTCTCGCCAGCCTCTCTGATTTTAAGGAGATGGTTGACGAGTTACAGCCTTTTTGGAAGGTAGAAGAGCTGCGGGGAGAGCTTAAGCGCATCCATCACCTGCTGCATGTACTGGAGCGTTTGGAGACCGTCTGGCAAACACGCCAGGCGTTGGTTGCGCTTGCACACACAGAAGAAGATGGCTTTCGGGCTGTACTTGAGCAAATCGTTACCGAACTGCGCCCCGTTTGTGATGCCAGTGCAAAACGTGCAGTGCGCGCCGCTGGACGTTTGGTGGAGCGAAATTGGCAGAAAAAGATGGCCCGGGCCATCGAAGCGCTCCCTGGGCGGAAACGCGTACAACCTGCCAAACATCCGAAAATGGATGCTCAGTGGGTGGCGCAACGCTGCCAGGTACGTCAGCAGGCCTATCAGTGGGCCCTTAGCCGGCTGCAGGGTTGTGCCCTGGAAGAGGTGGCACCGCTGGCGCGTAGCGCCCGAAATGCCTTACGTGCCTGGTGTGCCACAGAGCGCCTTTTTGGCATCCAGTCGATTGAACGGGAAAAGGCGATGCAGCAAGAAGAGCTGCTAAATGAGATGGTTCGACAGGGCACCTTGTGTGAGGAGTTGGGCTACCACGCCCATCTTCCAGCAGCATTGATCCTGCAGACCCGCGTCGCCCAAAAAGCAGTCGACGCGGCAGCAGCGCTGGGATTCTCGATCGGGGAAGAAGTCGTTCCCAGCGCGTCGATGTGAGCCGTAGGGGAGTGTTCTTCAGAAGGAAAAACGCTCTCGTTCCGAGACGATGCCATCCAGATGGGCATCGACGAAACGTTCGATATGATCCAAAAGCGCTTCGGTTTGGTTGCGCTGGCCCGAAACAACTGCAATACCGATTTCGGCACGCTGATGGAGATCGGTGAATCCTACTTCCGCCGTTGCGGCGGGGAAATGCGCTCGAATTCCCTCGAGAAGTGCCCGCACAATCATGCGCTTTTCCTTGAGGGTCTGGCACTGAGGCAGATAGAGCTGAAGTCGCAGGGCTGCTACGATCATAAAGTGCCTCCTTTGGTTCTCGGATGTATAGGATTCTCGTAATGCGCCATCCTAATGCTTGCGCGTTGAGAGAGGAGCATTGCTGATGGCATTGCAGGAAGCCAAAGGCCCTGCGCTGAATCCAGGTAAGACGGAGGTAGCGGAACCACCCTGCGCCGTTTCGCACTCGGTTCACTGAGAGTGAACGAGACCAAAGCGACGCGGCAGCGGTGGGTGGCGGACAGGTGATTGTGCGGCGTGATGCCACTGGGATCGGCCTGTCTGCCCCAAAAGCAATGCGCAGCACGGCTCGTGCACCAGTAGAGACGGGCCGCGAAAAGCGGTCGACCAAGCGTCTGCTGTGATCGTTCCACGCTTCTTCACAGCACTCGAAGACGCTGTGTCACCGCAAGCGTTCCTACTCGGTTCGATCAACGCGCAGCCCCCAGGAATCACTCCTGGGGTGCTTTGTTTTAAGCGGGCTCGTAGTGATCTTCGCCTATCCTGCGCACCTCTCCCAGGCTGGTCATCCAGGCCAACTGTGCTTTGACCATCCAAATGCCGATCGCCATCTGTTCTGGGGGCAGTTGATCTCGGTAGAGAGCAGCTGCAATTTCTGAGGGGCGCTTCTTTCCTTCCTGAAGCAGTTGGAGGATCTGTGCACTGCGTTCCCGGCGATGTGCGAGGTAATAGCGGAGGTACCCCTCGCCATCCTCTACAAGGGCGCCGTGTCCACAGCCAATGTGTGCCGGATGGAGGGCCAAAAGGCGCTGCAACGTCTGCATGTAGGCTGCCAAATCCCCATCGGGGGGTGCGATGACGCTGGTCGAGTTGCCCAATACGTTGTCTCCTGCCAGCAGGAGACGCTGCTGGGAAAACCAGAGATTGAGCTGACCAGGGGTATGGCCGGGAGCATGCAGCAATTCGAAGGAGACGCCGTCCACTTGATATTGCCCAGCAGAAACGGGTTCTAACGCCAGTTGACCCAGCTGGGCTTCTGCCGCCTTACGATCATCCGGATGGATCCACAACGGACACTGCCAGAAGGCCTGTGCCCATCGGCAGCCGCCGATATGGTCGGGATGGCGATGTGTCAGTAGGACTGCTACGACGGTGGGTCGTCCCAGGTGCTCCCAGTCGTTTTGCAGAACCGCTTGGCTCTGCAGGCCGCCGTCACCGCAGTCGACGAGGAGGACATTTTTGCCGTCCCCTACCCAGTAGCATTCGGTACCCTCATAGGGAGGCAATGTCTTACCCGGCGCGTGGGTGTGCCAGACGCCGGCCGCTATCTGTTCCATCCGTCTGCCTCCTTTGGAATGCCTTCGCTGCTGTTGGCGTTACAACGCAAAGCGAGACCACAGTGCGTCCAGGGAAGGGTAAGGGGCAATGGCTTGCAAGGCGTAACGGGTTGGGGGTGCCATCGGCAGCTGTCCCTCTTCTGCCAGCTTCACCGCCTCTTGCGAGGTAATCCACCGCTCTTCATCCACCTCTTCTGAGGCACCGAGCCTTCCTTCTGCAGCTGCAGTTTGGGGAAGAAAGGCAAGGAAGAAGCGTGTGTCGTAGCGGCGTGGTTCGGTCGAAGGGGTGAGCAGTCGTCCCAAATAAGCCAGTGCCTGACGCTGCGGGCGCAGGTTGAACTGATGTAAAATGTCAATCAACTGGCGCTCCCCTATCCGCAGCTTTTTACGCGCTTCCAAGAGTGCTGCTGGCTCGGGGAATGCGGTATCTGCCGTCGCTGGGGTTGCCAGCAGCACCCCGGTCTCTTCAAAAAGCTCACGCAAGGCGGTGACCCATACCGCCAGGTTGGTCGGTGGATCGTCTTGCGGATCGGGGATGGGATCGTCGGGGACAGGTGCGCCGAGATGGGCGGCAATGATCGCACCCATCGCAGTGCGGAAGCGACGGGTCTCGATACCCACGCCGGTGGTTTCGCGTTGCTGTGCGATCTGTGTCGCTTCATGCGCGGTGAGCTCCAACAGTGCAGCCCATCGTGGGTCGCGATCTTGTTCGTCGACCGAACCACCCGGAAAAGCCCACAAGCCGGCGAAGGCATGTAAGTTTGCAGGGCGGCGCAACAAATAGACCTCTGGATGCGCAGCAGAGCCAGCACGAACCAGCAGCACAGTCGCTGCCTGGCGAACCCGTGAGGAAGATGACATTGAGGTGCCTCCGAACAATGAGATTGAGAAAAGTATGAACGTTTTAAAGGGGTACTGCAACTGTGCTCCACTCTTACAGGCGCGGCCCCCGATAGGAAATGCCGTAGATCTCACGGATTTCATGCTTCTGGCGGTGTCTGCGGCGGCGCAGGAACAGCCCGAGTGCAACGCAGCCGATCAGAAAGATCACTCCCCCGATTTGCCACCACCCTGTCATAGCGTTTTCCGGGAACAACAGTGCTGATTTTGCTCCCATGCTTTCAACGGCAGTGGGCTCCCTCAGCCAATGGGCGTAGAGTGGCAACGTTGCTGGTACGGCTTTGCCATCAATCGTAAATTGCAAGCTTCCGATCAGATCTCCGTCTTTCAGGGGAACCGGAAACTTCCAGTTTGGAACCAACGTTGCTTGGCTGTCACGTGGTAGAGAGAGAAGGAAAGGCGTTTTGGCTTGTGCAACCCACCCCGGCCGATCGGCGATGGGAAGAGCCGCTCCTGGCGGCAAAGGCTGACTCAGGGTAAAGTGTGCGCTGCCCCATGACCACAGGGCTTGTACGGTTTCTTTTGCCTCTTTGTCACTTTGAGCATGCAGTACTACCGCAACCATCGGCATCCCATCACGGATCACTTCGCCGGCATAGCACCAGCCTGCCTGATCGGTAAACCCACTCTTGCCGCCCACGAAGCCTTCTGTCTGCAGAAGGGAGATGTTGCGGAGGGTCTTTTTTTGGCCATCTACATTCAGGATATAACTCGGTGTGCGGACGATCTGTTGGAGGGTCGGATCGTCTAAAGCGGCGGCGGTGATGCGCGCCATATCTGCTGCAGTGGTCACATGTTTGGGATCATGGAGACCGTTGGGAGTGACAAAATGGGAGTGTGTCGCCCCCAACTGTGCAGCCGTTTCGTTCATCATGGCCGCAAAAGCCGGAGCACTGCCACCGATCGCTTCTGCCAAGACATACGGCATCATTTGCAGAAGGAATCGCCCCATACATCATCTCCCGCAATGTGACCTGTGTGCCGGGCTTCATCACCAGATCGACGGGTTCCTGGCGTGCCGCCGTTTGGCTGACTTGGGTCACGCTGTCCAAATTTGCTGCGTGTCGGACGACGATGAGTGCTGTCAACAACTTGGTCAATGAAGCCGGGTAAAGCGGCTGTTGTGCATTGCGCGCCCACAGCACCTGCTGGGAACTGGGATTGTACAGGATGGCTGCCCGAATGTTGGCAGGGACCGATGGGTCTGCTGCCGTCGTAGCAGCAGCCGACGTAGATGGAAACAAGAGGGCCACGCACAGCATCCATGCAAACAGCCCTTGTAACCAACGCCTCGGACGGACGGGGATCTCCTCCTTGACAAGCATATCCACGCTACCATAAACCCGTTCGCATGCTACTATAACGACCTGCCCTTGTGAAGCCCCCCTCGGTTGAGCGGATCTTTTTCAAAGCGCTGTGCATCCTATCAGGGAAAGGGGGATGCCGATGCAAGAGCCGCGACAGGTCACGTTGATCGCACGTTTTCGCCGCAGGCAAGAGGCGGAGGCGGTACGCCAGCAGCTTCAGTCCGCCAAGTGCGGAGAAGTGGCGGTCGATCGCTTGAGCGAAGATCCGAGCACGCTGAGGGAAGAACGCATCAATCCGTCTACCGGAAACGAGTTTGCGGGTTTGGCCGATTTGACGATGGATACGGCCGGTTCCGATCGATCCGCCTCGATCCTGCTCGCCAACGATCCGGATGCTTCCGGAGTAGCAGATACCGACCGTGAACCGTTGGGTACCGCTGTGTTGACGGCCCTCGTTCCTGCGGAGCAGCTTGAGGAAGCGCGACAGATCATCAAAGCCGGTGGCGGGCAGTTTTGACGATGCGTGACAAACGTCACAGGGAGCCGACGCGCTTTTCGGTTGTGCATCGCAAGTGCTATGATAAGGACGCATACCATGCAAGCATGCCCAGCTTCAGCTGGGCTTTTTCAGGTAGGGGGTCGGGCATGCCGGGAAGCATCGAAATCAAAGGTGCACGGGTGCACAATCTGCAGAACATCGATCTCTCCCTTCCGCGTGAGAAGCTGGTGGTGATCACCGGCTTGTCCGGCTCTGGGAAATCCTCCTTGGCTTTCGATACTCTGTATGCAGAAGGGCAGCGTCGTTATGTTGAGTCGCTGTCGGCCTATGCACGACAATTTTTGGGCCTAATGGAAAAACCGGATGTCGATTCGATTGAAGGTCTCTCTCCCGCCATCTCCATTGACCAGAAGTCGACCAGCCACAATCCGCGCTCGACGGTCGGGACGGTCACCGAGATCTACGATTACCTGCGGCTGCTCTTTGGACGTGTGGGCCATCCCCACTGTCCGCAGTGTGGCCGACCGATCGAATCCCAGACGGTGCAGCAGATCGTCGACCAACTGGTGGCTTTGGGCGAAGGAGCACGGCTGTTGATCCTTGCGCCGTTGGTTCGAGGGCGCAAGGGAGGACAGCAAAAACTTTTTGAAAAGTTGCGCCGCGATGGCTATGTGCGCGTGCGCGTCGATGGTACGGTTTATGAGCTCGACGAGGTTCCTGAACTGGAGAAGAATCAGAAGCATGATGTCGAGGTCGTCGTCGATCGCATCATCATTCATCCCGACACAACCGCCCGACTGACGGATTCGGTAGAGACAGCGCTGGGATTGGCTGATGGGCGTGTAATCGCTGCGATCCCGGAGGGCAGCGACCTGCTCTTCTCGACCAATTTCGCCTGTCCCGTCTGCAACCTCTCGATCGAAGAACTTTCCCCGCGACTTTTCTCTTTCAATGCGCCGTATGGTGCTTGCCCAGAATGCAGCGGGTTGGGGGTCAAGATCGAGGTCGATCCCGATTTGGTGGTGCCCGATCCAACGCGTACCTTGGCAGAAGGCGCGATCGCACCGTGGACGGAAAGTGCATCGGGGTACTATCACCAGATGTTGCTCGCCTTTTGTGAACAGTACGATCTTCCCCTCGACCGGCCGTGGGAGGAGCTTCCCCAACAGACCCGCGATATGTTGCTGTGGGGCAAAGGATCTCCGCATTTTCTGTTTACGTATGCAGGGGAATTTGGCCCGCGCAAACATCCGAGGATGACCTTTGAAGGTGTCATTCCCAATCTGGAGCGGCGCTACCGTGAGACGCTCTCCGATGCGGTCAAGCGCTACGTGGAAAACTATATGTCGACCAAACCCTGTCCCAGCTGCCACGGAAAGCGGCTCAAGCCGGAAGTCTTGGCTGTCACCGTTGGAGAGCGCTCCATCGCTGACGTGACCGAGATGACCATCGGGCAGGCGCTGCATTTCTTTACGGAAGAGCTCGTGCTCAGCGAGCGCGAGTATGCCATCGCACATATGGTGCTCAAGGAGATCCGGGAGCGGTTGCGCTTTCTCGTCGATGTGGGGTTGGATTACCTTACGTTGGCCCGATCGGCGATAAGCCTCTCCGGTGGAGAAGCCCAGCGCATCCGCCTGGCGACGCAGATCGGATCGGCACTGACCGGCGTTCTCTATATCCTCGATGAGCCATCGATCGGGTTGCACGAACGGGACAATGCCAAATTGATCGGGACCCTGCTGCGCCTGCGCGATATGGGCAATACGGTGATCGTGGTCGAACACGATGAGGAGACAATGCGTGCCTCCGATTTTATGGTCGATGTGGGGCCAGGGGCAGGAGCACGGGGAGGGCGCATTGTGGCGGCAGGTACGCCGGCAGAAATCATGGTCAATGAGAAATCGCTGACCGGACAGTACCTCAGCGGACGGCGTCGGGTGCCCCAGCCACAAGAACGACGGCAGCCACAGGAGCGTTGGCTGACTATCCGCGGTGCCCGCGAGCATAACCTGCGCAACATCGACGTCTCGATTCCACTGGGGCTATTGGTCTGTATCACGGGGGTTTCTGGCTCGGGCAAGTCGACGCTCGTTCACGACATCTTGTACAAACGCTTGGCCCATGATCTCAACCGCGCCCACACGGTCCCCGGCGAACACGCTGGTTTAGAAGGCGAAGATTACTTGGAGAAAGTGATCAATGTCGATCAGTCGCCCATCGGGCGCACGCCGCGCTCAAATCCAGCGACGTACACCGGTGTCTTTGACGACATTCGCACCCTCTTTGCCCAAACCACCGATGCCAAAGTGCGTGGCTACAACAAAGGGCGTTTCTCCTTCAATGTACGCGGGGGCCGCTGTGAAGCTTGTCAAGGAGACGGCATCCTCAAAATTGAGATGAATTTTCTGCCCGACGTCTATGTCACCTGCGAGGTATGCAAGGGCAAACGTTACAACCGGGATACCCTTGAAGTACATTACAAGGGCAAATCGATTGCAGATGTCTTGGAGATGACGGTCGAAGAGGCACTCGCTTTCTTTACCCATATCCCACGTATCCGCCGCAAACTGCAGACCCTCTACGATGTCGGTTTGGGATACATCCACTTGGGCCAGCCGGCGACTACCCTCTCCGGGGGAGAAGCGCAGCGGGTCAAGCTAGCGACGGAGCTCTCTCGTCGCTCAGAGGGAAAAACCCTCTATATCTTGGACGAGCCGACTACGGGATTGCATATGGAAGATGTGCGCATGCTTTTGAACGTGTTGCACCGCCTGGTCGATGCGGGCAACACGGTCGTGGTCATCGAACACAACATGGACGTCATCAAAAATGCCGACTACCTCATCGATTTGGGCCCCGAAGGTGGAGATCGAGGTGGTACTGTCGTCGCCTGTGGCACACCGGAGGCGGTTGCCGCTGTAGCGGAGAGCTATACAGGCCAGTTTCTGCAAAAATACCTCGATTCCGTATCCGCCACCGTTGCCATACAAGCCGGTTAAATCGCTTAGGTCAGCTCATCTTTGCGCCGAAAGACGGCAATCGCCGACACCAAAAAGAGGAGTGCCCAGCCGGCTAGGGTCACCGTCGGTTGCCAGGCAAAATCGTAACCCGTATGGGTACTTGGAGCCGCACCCGCGAACCCCCCTTGCGTATTGCCAAGCTCTGCGACAGGAGAAGTGTGGGCGACGAACAAAAAATGGGTCCAACCGGGCAAGTGCAACATGCCCGCAGCATCGAGGCCATTGAGAATGCTCCAGCTGATCTCGCCAACGAGAAAGATACCGATGGTCAAGCCGATGGCGACACCTGTACCGCGGGTAAACGAGGAGATCAGCGTTCCCAATCCTTCTGCCATCAGGCAGAGCAGCATAGCCAGTCCCATCGCCACCAAGCTGTATTGCCAGACCGGCAACAGTAAGAAGGGGCTTGCTGCAGCGGAAGAGGCGTTTCGCATCAATAAGGTTGCACTTGAAAAGCCACCCCAATGCCCTTGAGTGAGACCTGCAGTGAGATATGTGGCTACCCACGAGAGGAGCAAGGCCCCCACTGTAGCTGCGACAAGGGCGGTGAACTTGGCGGCCAAGATGGAAGAACGGGAGGCAGGTCGACTGAGCAGCAGCTTGATGGTGCCGTCGGCCCTCTCCTGTGCGATCAGTTCTGCCGCAAGCCAGGCGAAGAGCAAGACGAACAGGCTCATGCCATTGAGCGTCGTTGTCTGTGTCGCCATACTCGCGGCATACCAGTTGCTGGGCGGAATGTTGTGATCGAGCTGGTACTGCAGTTGCTGGATCGCCGTTTGCGCGTTCTCGATTTGGTTTTGCACGGCAGATCTTGCCGATGCAGGGACGTCTTTCGGCATCTCCGCCAGCGATTTTTGCAGCTCTGTGATCGATTCCTGCTGGGATTGGATTTGGGCATGGATCTTATCTTGCCAATGCTGTGGCTGAGCGGGTCCCGTTAAGGTGGCGACGGCGGTCATGCCTGCAAAAAGACCAGGATGAGGATGGCCGGGATGAGCAGCAAACCGTGCGTTGTTTGCGCAATTTTTCCCACTCGTTGGCAAACAGCGCAAGGATCTCATGCCTGCCCCTCCTCCAGCTTCGGTCAATTCCAGGAAGGCTTCCTCCAGGCTGCGGCGCAAGCGGCGCAGTTCGTAAATCTCAACCGGTGCATCCAACAGATTGCGCAACAGCGCACTGGGAGGCGTCTCTTCAGACAAAGAGACCCGCAGGGTAGCACTGTCTTCCTCATTTCCATCGACCAGCGTGGCCCCAGGGATTTCTGCTATCCGCTGCCGTGCCAAGGCAGTGTCGGAAACAGTCACTGCATAAAGATTGCCTTGGGCAGTCGTCAGTTCTGCAACGCTCGCTTCCGTAACGACAGCTCCCTCTTGGATCACCGCGACACGCTGGCAGATCTGCTCGACTTCGGAGAGCAGATGGCTGGAAAGAAAGACCGCCAAACCCCGTTCTTCGCGCAATTGCTTGATCAATTCGCGGACTTCGTGCATCCCGGATGGATCCAGCCCGTTGGTCGGTTCGTCGAGGATCAAGATCTTGGGATCGCCCAACAGCGCCTGGGCGATGCCCAAACGCTGCCGCATGCCGAGCGAATACCGCTGCACTTTTTCGTCTTCGCGATCCTTGAGTCCGACAAGGCGCATCAGCTCATCCATCTTTTGTTCATCGACCGCATCGACCATCCGGGCGAACTGGCGCAGGTTCTGCCGACCGGTCAGAAAGCCGTATAGGTTGGGATTTTCTACGATGGCCCCGAAGCAGTACGCAGCTGCACGATGGTCGCGCAAGGCATCATGTCCGCAGACGCGGATTGCGCCCGTTGTTGGTCGGATGAGGCCGACAATCGTACGAATGGTGGTTGTTTTGCCGGCCCCGTTGGGTCCTAGAAATCCATAGACTTCCCCCTCCCGAACCGTCAAGCTGACATCTTTGACCGCTTGGCGATGGCCAAAGCGCTTGCTGAGATGTTCGATTTCTAGAACGGCTTCCACATCTTCCCTCCCCCGCTACGATTAGCGCATAAAACGTTTTTTCAAGTCAAGGGGGTAACAGAAGCTTAACCGATGCACGCCCTTTGTTTTAGACGAAACAAGGGTGTCTTTGGTTTGCCACGTGCTGTCTCTTTGGCTCCTTCCGTGAACCGATCGCGGCGCTGTTTCGTCTTCTTCTCAGGAGCATTACAAATGCCTAGCAAAGGAGACAAGACGCGGTGACGATTCCAATCAGTGTGGAGCATGTGTACAAGCGTTATCGGCACAAGCAGATGCTGCAGGATCTTTCCTTGGAGCTGACCACGGGAGTCTACGCCTGCTGGGCCCCAATGGCGCCGGGAAATCGACGTCGCCCAACTGATCGCCTTGTTGTGGCCGCCCGATGAAGGACGCATCGAATTCGATGGTGTCGATCCCTGGTGCCTGCCCGAAACGCAGCGTGCCCGCATCAAGCAGCACATTGGCTATGTTCCCCAAGCGCTGCTTTTGCCACAGCGGCTGCGAGTCAGCGCGGTCTTTCGTTATTTTGCTGTCCTGTGGGGCGTAGAAGAAAAGGCCGCCTTTCGCGCCATGCAAACTTGGGGACTTGCTTCCTTGTGCCGCCAGCGTGTCAGCTATCTCTTGGGTGGAGAGCGGCAACGTCTGTTGCTGGCGGTCAGTGAACTTGCACAGCCGTCGCTGTGGGTGTTGGATGAGCTCTTTCGTGCCCTCGATGCCGAAGGAGCGCATCAACTGGAAGGCCGTCTGGCGACGGTGACCCGCGGCCCCCATCCAGTGACGGTCTTCCTGATCACCCATCTTTTTGGACCCATAGAAAGACTGTGGGACAAACTGCTCCTTTTGGAACACGCTCACTTGGCTGGTCAACTTACTGCTGCTGATACAGGCCTTACGCTTACCGAGGCATATCGACGCCTGCACATCGAGCGTCGCTAAATGCGCCCTGGGCTTGGCGAGAGATCTGCTTTGCCCCTACGCTCTTTCCTTATCATAGAGGGAGACAGGGCTTTGCGTCAAGGTGCGTTTTAACCAAGAAGCGACCGCTTCTTCGAAGCCAATGGGATTGTCCCCCATGACACTGTGGCCGGCGCGTGGGACGATCGCCGTCTCCGCATGTGGCAGATGCGCAGCTAGGGTATCTGCCGCTTCCTGGGAGAGCATGTCGCTTTCCGCACCGCGTACGATCAGCGTCGGTGCAGTGACAGCATCGATATCAGCCCAAAGGGTCTCAGGATGAAAACGGCGGAGGTCTTCTTCCGTGGGCGGTTGGCGAAAGAATGGATCGTATTTCCATGTCCATCTGCCATCTTCGCGTTGCCGCAAGTTGTGCATCAGGCTAGTGCGTAGCTGATGCTTGGGCCGTCGAGGGTTGAAGCGGTGCGCACGCTCCACCAGTGTTTCGACGTCTTCAAAGATGTCCGGTGCAGCCATGAATTGGCGTAAGTTCTCAACACCTTTGGGCAGGATCTGCGGGCCAATGTCGACGACGACGAGGGCTTTGATCAATGTGGGCCAGCGTCCTGCGAAGGTGAGCGCAGTCAAGCCTCCCATCGACAGGCCGACCAAGACGAAAGGGGGCAAGCGCAGCTCATCCTCTACAAGGGCATGGAGATCGGTGGCCATTGTTGGACGGGTGTAATCGTGATCGGCTGCCCAAGCGCTATCCCCATGGCCGCGCAAATCCAAGGCCCGTAGATGGAAGTGGCGGCGCATGGAAAGTGCAAAGAAATCCCACGTATGCGCTTGTTGGCCGACGCCGTGCAGGCAAATCATCGGCGGTTTTCCTTCGCGGCCCCAATCCAAGGCGTGCAAAGTAGTACCATTGACGTCCCAAAAACAATCTTTGGGCGGATCAAGCGGTTGATCGACCGCAATGCCCCATTCTTCTGCCGCTTCGAGCAGCGGCGTCATCCAATCCGTAAAGGTGCCCCCTTTTGTATGTTGAATCCAGAATTATTTGCTCATTTATAATCTCCCTTCTCCGGGGGAAATGCAAGCTGCAGACAGGGTGGGTAAAAGGATTTAGACTGTTTATGAGCAACCAGCAACGGTAAGATTGCGCTGTAGAAAATGAGAAAAAGGGGTAAGACCATGAAAAAATTTGAAGAGATGATGGAGCAACTGTTGGATCGCCTGAATGCCCACCCTGAAGCGCTTGTCGATGCGGCCGGTGTCTATCAGTTCGACATTGCTGGAGCGGGAAACTACCAGTTGATTATTGAAGGGGAGCAGGCCCGTTTAGTGACGCCCCCGGCGGATACGCCGGTCGTGACGATTAAAGTGGCGCTGGAAGATCTGGAACAGATGCGTACCGGCGAACTCAATCCCGCCTCTGCTTTTATGGCCGGTCGGGTGCAGTTGGAAGGAGATTGGTCCCAGGCGCTTAAATTACAGACGCTCTTCGGCTGAGCGGAGGTTCTAAAAGAGAGGGGTGCCCCGTTGCTTCTAAATATAGCAATCTAATTCAAGCTTGCAAGAAGACCATTCTTTTGGTAAGATTGATACGTGTACGTTCTAGTATTTGGGCCATTGGCCTTTTTGTTGTACTCAGCAGAAGAGGAGGAGAAAGATGTCGGTTCCCTTTTTTAGCGAAGCATGGGCCAACGTGTGGAAAGAGAAACTCAATGCCAGCGATGCCTATCATACGGCAGCGGCCAACTGGGAATGGCCGCTGGTTGTTGTCTTTAAGGCAGATCCGGACTTGGGCATCGATGAAGACATTGGTATCTATCTCGATCTCTACCACGGCGAATGCCGCGAAGCCCGGTTGGCTACCCCCCAGGACCAGGAAAAAGTTCCATATGTGATCAGTGCAGATGCGTACACGTGGAAACAAATTTTGAACCGGGAGCTTGATCCCATCATGGGTATCATGCAGGGCAAGATGAAGCTGGAGAAGGGGGATATGGCGACGTTGGCTGGCTATGTGCTGGCTGCCAAAGAGCTGGTCAACACCGCGTTAGAGATCGAAACCTCTTTTCCCGAGGGATGGTGAGCTATGAAAGCGGCGGTTTTCAAGGGAATGCATGAAGTCAGCGTGGAAAAGGTTCCCGAACCACAGATTCAACAACCTACAGATGTTGTGATCCGTGTCACGGTGAGTGCCGTCTGTGGTTCAGATCTCCACCTGTATCACAACAAGATACCTGGGTTGTTGCCGGGAGCGGTGTTGGGGCACGAGTACGTCGGGGTGGTGGAAGAGGTCGGTTCACAGGTCCGCATGTTTGCCAAAGGGGATCGGGTGATCGGCGCTTTCAATCCAGCTTGTGGTATCTGTGAATTCTGCCGACGTGGTGCTTATAACCTCTGCAAAAACGGTGGAATCCTGGGTTATGGAATGGCTTTCGGAAATTTGGCCGGTACGCAGGCCGAATACGCGCGTATTCCATTTGCCGATACCACTTTGCGCAAAGTCCCAAAAACAGTCAGCGATGAGCAAGCCATTTTCTGCGGGGACATTCTGACAACTGCTTATGGAGCGGTAAAGAATGCCGCCCTGGTACCAGGAGAGACGGTCGCCGTCATCGGTGCAGGGCCGGTTGGCTTGCTGGCCGTGCAAAGTGCCTTTGCACAAGGAGCAGCCAAGGTACTCTCCTTGGATCTGGTCGATGAGCGCCTGCAGATGGCCGAGGAGTTCGGAGCGATACCGATCAACTCGTCAAAGAATGCGACAGGCCAAGTCATGGAACAAACCGATGGCATCGGAGCAGATGTGGTGATCGAAGCGGTGGGGGGTACCCCAACCATTCTAATGGCCTTTGATCTCGTCCGGCCAGGTGGGCGAGTTTCCACGGTGGGCATTACAGCGGAGCCACAGATGACCTATCCGTTGATGTCGTCGTTGGTCCGAGACCTAACCTTCCGTATCGGTGTGGCCAACATCCTACGCGATATCGATACGACGCTGCGCTTGGTCGAAAGCGGTCGACTGCAACCGGAACGGATTATCAGCGACCGATTCTCTTTGGATGATGTGCCGCAAGCCTACCAGAAATTCGCAAATCGCCAAATCCTCAAGGCGATCGTGTCGATAAACTAAGAGGTGAGAACGGAGGAGGGAAGGCTTTGGCAACCTCGGTGGAAAACGAGCAAGTTATGCCGGCCGTACGTGACTTCATCCGCAATGGGCCAAAGCGTCTGTTCATTGGTGGAAAGTGGGTTGAATCCCAAGAAGGCAAAACATTCGATGATATCGATCCGGCGACTGGCGAAGGGCTCGCGCAAGTGTATGAAGCAAAGGAGGCCGATGTCGATCGCGCGGTTGCAGCAGCGCGCCGGGCCTTTGAAGGAACGTGGAGCTCACTGACGTCGGGCGAGCGCGGCAAGCTGTTGTGGAAACTTGCCGATCTGATGGAAGCACACCAGCTGGAGTTGGCCCAGCTTGAATCGTTGGATACGGGTAAGCCCATCAATGAGGCGATGATCGGCGATATTCCGCAAGCCATCAATCACTTTCGCTATTTTGCTGGATGGGCGGGCAAGGTGACGGGTGAGACGCTTACTCCATACGGTCCTTCTCTTCCCGGAGAGTACCTGGCCTTTACACGTCGCGAACCACTCGGTGTGGTCGGGGCGATCGTACCCTGGAACTTTCCACTGATGATCACGAGCTGGAAAGTGGCTCCTGCATTGGCTTGTGGCAACACGGTGGTGCTCAAGCCTTCGGAGATGACACCTTTGACTGCCTTACGTTTGGCTGAATTGACACAGGAAGCCGGCTTTCCGCCTGGGGTCTTCAACGTGTTGCCCGGTTTCGGACAGCCTGCCGGTGCAGCTTTGGCCGACCATATGGGCGTCGACAAGATCTCCTTCACCGGTTCAGTTGTTGTCGGACGAAGTGTGATGCAGGCGGCAGCGCAGAGCAATTTCAAGCGTGTGACGCTGGAGTTGGGGGGCAAATCGCCCAATATTGTCTTTCCGGATGCAGATCTCGACGCAGCGATCAGCGGAGTCATGATGGGTATCTTTTTCAATCAGGGAGAAGTGTGCTGCGCTGGATCACGCCTCTTCTTGCCAAAGTCACAATTTGAATCCATGCTGCAGGGATTGGCCGATCGGGCAAAGCAAATTCGCCAAGGTCCTGGGATCTCGCCAATGACGACCATGGGTCCATTGATTTCTGAAAAACAGATGAACCGAGTTCTGCAGTATATCGAAACCGGAAAGCAAGAGGGGGCACAGGTGGTTTGTGGAGGCGATCGCAATGAAGCGGCTGGCCCTGGCTACTTTGTGCAGCCAACCATTCTCCTGGGAGAGGATCGGATGACCGTTTCTCAGGAAGAGATCTTTGGACCCGTCTTGGTTGCACTCCCGTACGAGACGTTTGACGAGGTAATTCAGCGGGCCAACGATACACCTTACGGTTTGGCCGCAGGCATCTGGAGCCGTGATATCAAGACAGCGCTCAAAGCGGCGCACCGCATCAAGGCAGGAACGGTCTGGGTCAACGGATACAATGTGCTTGATGCGTCAAGTCCTTGGGGGGGCTTTAAGCAGACAGGAGTTGGGCGAGAGATGGGTTCGTATGCCCTTGAGCATTATACGGAGGTAAAGAGTGTCTGGGTGAATTTGACCTGAGCTTTTGTGGCTACATCACAGCGAAGCGAGGAGACCGTTTCAAGCTTGTCGGTCTCCTCGCTTCGTCTCATGCGTGGTCATTGATGGCGTTAGGTGGCCGCCTGCTCCATTTCTGCCACTTCGGGTTCGTACTCCTCGGCTGGCAGACGATAAAGTTCTTCAATTTTCTTGCCACGGGCGCGTTCGATGACAGCCATCCGTCCCTGGAATTTCCGTATGCCATATTGCATAAAATCATTCGGATCGAATGCAAATGGCGGATTTTCTCCGTAAGATGCAGTCAATTCCGAGATTACGCCTGCGGCGTACTGCATCAGGTAGCTCATGCGATTTTGGATCACCTGAAAAATACTGTCGTCGACAGCGACGAGTCGGGATAGCAGATAGACCCCGTATGCAATGTGTCTTGACTCATCTGTCGCGATGAGTTGGATAGTTCTTCGAAATCCAGGTGCCAAGCCCCGCGGCTCGAGCGCCTTGCGAAACCCGTAATAGCCCGTTTCCGCGAGGACACCTTCTACAATCATATTATACGTGACGGAGGCTTCAGCTTGAGCAGCAGGAGAGGGATCTGTCAGCAATCGGTGCATGGCTCCAGGCAATTCTTCATAGAATATTTTTTTGTAAGATGGAGTATGATACTGGCTCAGATCTTCATGACATCCGATGGCATCGAGGAATCGGCGAAATGCCTCGGTATGCTTGGATTCTTCAAAAAGAAAGTCAGTCAAGTACATTTCCTCTTCTAGGCGCCCTTCTTCCGCCATTGTCTTGACCAGCGGGAGCAGGTCTAAGGTGACGGCTTCTTCGCCAGCTCCAAAAAGCGAGACCAATTGCAACATGGCGTTTCGCTCTGCTTCTGTGATAGCATTCCAGTCTTTCACGTCTTGTGAATAGTCGATCTCATGAGGGTTCCATGTGCCCAGTCGTTTGCCCTTTTCATACAGACGCGCGGGAAGCAGTGTCCAGTCAATTCCCTTGTTGATGGATTGGAAAGAGGTATGGATTTCTGCCATTGATCTCGTGCCGCACCGCGGCACTCCCTCCTCACGTAAAGGAAATGTAGGTTAGTACGATAGAGTACTATCTTTGTGGAGTTTACACGTGGGTTATGATACTGTCAAGACAATTTCTTGACACGTCACGGAGAAGGTGATATAAAAATCAAAGATTGATACGACATCGTACTAATTTGAGAAAGCCGGAATTGGAAGTTTTATCTTTTTATTCAACAAGAGGGGCGAGAGAAATGGCTGTTCGGGACATTTTGCGCAATACCGCTTCACGCTTCCCCGATCGTGAAGCAGTTGTTGCGGCAGATGGCCGTTACCGTTACGACGAGTTGCAAGATACGAGCTACAAGCTAGCGGGTTTGCTGCAGCAACGGGGCGTGGGAAAAGGGGACAAGATTGCGCTGTGTTTTGCCAATGATGAGGCGGGGAGCTTTATCCTGTGTTATTTTGCACTCCATTGGATTGGAGCAGTACCCGTGCCAGTCAATTCCCGCTGGGCACCTGATGAGAAGGCATTTGTCGCTGGCCATGCTCAAGTCAAGGGAGTGGTCAGTGGGGATGCCTATCTCGAACAATGGGAAGAAGGGTTGTCCCATAACGGATGGAAGCTTGATTTAAAGATAGCACGGCACGCGACGCGAGAAGGATGGGAGAACTTGGATCAGCTTTTGGCTCAGTCTGCCCCATCCCCTCAGGAACCGCCTATTGACGATGCCGATCTGGCTGATCTGCTCTACACCTCCGGGACGACAGGACTACCCAAGGGGGTTGCGACTCCAGAAGGAAACTTGCAGATCCGTGCAGGCGATCCAATGGCGGCGGTAGCAGGCCTCATCTTTTCTGGGCGCATCCTGCACACGGTCCCCCTCTGTGGTTATACAGGGTTACATGGGTGCATGTTGATGAGTATCGAGGCGGGAGGGACGCAGATCATTTTGCCTCACTTCGACGCAGGCGAATTCTTGCGGACCATTCCGGAAGAAAAGGTAAGTACGCTGGCTGCGGTACCCTCGATGCTCACGTTGATGATGAACCATCCTGATCGCGAAAAGTATGCCTATTCTTCTCTGAAAATCGTCTTCTTCGCCAGTGCCCCTATGCCTCCCGGAACGTTGCGTGAGATGGTGCGCCTCTGGCCAGGACGGGCCTTGCTCAACGTCTACGGACAGACAGAAGCAGGCGGTGATCTCCTCCTTGTCATGGGTCCCGATCCCAAAGAACATTTGGAGCACCTTGGTGCCTTGGGCAAACCAGTACCGGGGTGTGAGGTTGCCATCTTAGACGACAAGGATCAGCCGCTTTCAGAAGGGACAGTGGGTGAAATCTGCCTGCGCTCAAGCCGTACTCAACGTCATTATTACCGAAACGAGGACGCTGAGAAGCAACTTTGGCGCAATGGTTGGCTACACACAGGGGATGTGGGCTATATCGACAAAGACGGCTATGTCCATTTGACCGATCGCAAGAAGGATATGATCATTCGGGGCGGCTACAACATTTTTGCGATAGAGGTTGAAAATGTACTGGATGAGCATCCAGACGTTGTCGAATCTGCGGTGGTCGGCTTGCCCCACCCAGTTTTGGGAGAAGATGTTGTCGCATTTGTCGTCTTGCGATCGGGCGCGAGCGTGACCCCGCAAGCCCTCTATGATTTTTGCCGGCAACGCTTGGCTGATTACAAATGTCCGCGCCATATTCTCTTTGTGGACGCACTACCCCGCAATGCGATGGGGAAAGTGATCAAAGCAGAGCTGCGGGATCAATACCACGATCTCATTCTCGCAGAGCATGCGAAGCAAGGTGCCTAGCGGATGAACCCAAAGCAGGAGAGAGGAGGTGAGGGCGCCCGATAGAGAGTAAAAATAAGCTATTATGCAAAATTTGGGTGGAAGTAGAAAGAAGAAAGTTATGGGAGAGGAGCAAAAAGTATGGCTACGTTAGAAGAAACATTGCAGCAGGTTGAAAAGCGATTGGAAGGAAAAAACTTTGCTGGCTCTGATGGGGTCTATCAATTTGACATAGAAGGTGCGGGATCCTACCAGTTGGTAGTCCAAGATGGTCAAGCCAAAGTCATATCACCCCCAACAGAGCGTGCTGGGGTAACCATTAAGATGAACGCGGAGAATTTTCAAAAGATGATCAGCGGTGAACAAAATCCGACGGCCATGTTTATGGCAGGGCAGCTGCAGATCGAAGGCGATATGATGATGGCGATGAAACTGCAGTCGCTCTTGGCGTAGCCCCCGTTTCGCAGGGAGAGGCTCTCTTGTAAAATCCCCCGGTGCTTTACACCGAGGGATTTACATGCGAGATGCTTGCCGTTTGCCTTCAATTGCTCTAAGATGGTCATCGCGGTTGCGGCAAGAGCTTCTATATACTTCATACATTGTATATAAGAAGGGATAACTTGCAAAGTTTATATGAAATCCTCGACTTGGATCGGTACTGTCAAACGTTTGCGGAGCGCAAGTTGGTTGCCGCAACGCTTGAGCTGCTGGAAGAACGGCCTTTCAATGAGATTTCTGTTCTCGATATTGTCGAACGATCCCACCAATCCAAGACGAGTTTCTACAATCTATTTGAAAACAAAGAAGCACTCGCAGTCTTCCTGTTTGATATTGTTGCGCGTGCGGTGTGGGAGAAGATGGCCAGGGCGATCGATGCAGAACCGCAGTGGCGGGAAAAGCCCCGTGCTGCTGTCCGGACTTATGTCGATCTTTGCCTAAGTTATCCGCGGACTGCTCGTTTTTTGATCATCGATTCGGCTGGCGGAATTACTGCGTTGGATCAGTCTCGCTTAAATGCGCATGCAGCCTTTGCACAGCTGGTCGCATCACGGTTGGGTTTCGAGCATCAAGACGAGAAGACACTCCATCTGTTATCGACCGCCATTGTCGGCGCAGCCAACGAAGTAGTCATCGATGCACTGCTGCGCAGTGAGAAAGGGAAGATCGATCGGGAGGCAGAAGCTGCCCGTTTGATCAATTTTTTACATCACGTGATTCTACAATTGTCCGTCTCCTTTGTTACAATGCAAACATTGTAATCGGGGATGTTTTGTAACCAAAGGGAGAGGGCTCCGCGTGGGAGCCTCTCCTTGCGTATGGGGGTAGCTAACCTTTAAGAAAAAGAGGGGATTACTGCTGTAGCAAGGAAAATGCTTCTTTTAGCGCATTGTCCGTGACAGCAGCTGGGCCACCTGCCACCATCAGATTGGCATGACTGAGGTACTGACTCTGTAGAAATGCAGCCGATTCAGCTGGCAAAGTATCTGTGTCATTGCTCAACACTGTAGCTGCATGATGGGCCGCAGCATACGGCGCTGCTGTAAGGGCATCGATCATATGAGCATCGACACCGTCGGCTAAGACCACTTCCGGATACCCCTCTTGTGGAGCAAACTTGGTGTTTACGGCAACAGCGGTCGCGTAGCGGTTTTGTCCCGTTATGGGGGTTACCTGGCCGGGAAGCGTTAACCCATAGTTCGCTGCCGCCCCAATGACGTACTCTTTCTGGCCAGACCCCAAGTAACGCGCTTCATCGTCAGAGAGCGTGCCTTTACCTGAGGCAAGCAAGATCGGAGCTACCTGCTGTGCAGCAAACGGACTGGCCACGATTGCATCGACCATATGGCTGTCTTCTTCTGGCGCAATAAAGGCTGAGGAAAAGCTCGTCTTGCCGGTTACTGCAGCAAGCTCTTCCGCGATGAGCGCTGCTGTCGCCTCTCGGTTTTTCCCTTGCAGGGAGATCACGCGGGCACTTCCAGGAAGCGCCGCTTTCACGGCATCACTGTTGGCCGCTCCTAACAAGACGATCGATTGGGGTTGTAACCGTGTCAACTCAGCCAGGGTGTTGCTGTCAAGGGTCACTTGGCCCTTGCTGTACTCTGTCGCCAAAAGAATCGGAGCGTTTAATGCTGAAGCGAGCGGACCAGCAGGAAGCGCGTCGATTAAATGCCAGGCACTGCCGTCTACAATCACTACGTTATTGGCCCCGTTGGGATAAAGCTTTTTGGAGATGTAAGCAGCGGTTTGCATCCGGTTCTGCCCACCCAAGCGAAGCGAAGACTGAGGGGGCATCTGCGGCTGCGTGGCTACAGCTTCAAGCTGTCCCAATTGAAGCGAGACGCCGCCAAAAAGAATGGGAAGCAGTTTCACGTTTAAGCCCGAGTAACTGGCGCCAATGACTTGACCGCTGCTATCTGTGATCGGCGTTGTTTTTCCGAGTGAGATCTCGCCGACAAGCGGTACGTTGATGCTGTTTCCCGGAAGTAGCGTATGTTCGCTGCCGCCGATCTGCAGGATAGCAGCACCGGTGTTATCTGTGACATGTACCTGGCCGGAAGGGTCATGAGTGACCGTGATCTTGGGCTCCCAATCCAAGATCTTCACTGCCCCATCCAACAAGGAAACACCCCCGAGCTGTAAACCGGCTTGGGTGTAACCTGGTTGTGCAAGGGTATCCGAGCCGATCCGCCCAATGCTGAGCAAGCTCAGCAAGTTGATGGAGGCTACTGTGCTTGATGCATTTGCTTGGGGCGTACCATCCTGCAGCTTATCTGCATCTGCACTCGCATTGAGCAAGCCTAAAGAGATGCCCAAGAGGCTGAAATTAGGAAGGCCCTTCTGCTTGGTCCCACCCGGCGGCAGCTGGGAAGTTGCCTCTACTGGAGCTGTTAAGTCACCAGTGAGCAGCTTCACACGAAGTGCTGAGCCATTGCCTAACCCTGTGCCGTTGGAATCAACGCCTGCAGAGCTATAGCCGGCATCTAGACCCAACAGGATCTTTTCCAAGGCACCTACATGAAGCACATCCGCAGTCGCATAATTCGGATAGCCGTTTACCTCTACTTGCGCCGCGAGACTTGTCGTCGTAAGCGGAGCACTAGGTTCAGCTGCGTGTACAGCGGGCAGACCAAAGGTTGCGGCTCCGACTGCAAATACGGTCACGGCACCGATCAGGTGCCCTTTGCGGTGAGGTTTCATGGACTATGCTCCTTTCTAGTGAGAATCGCCGGAAAAATACTAATACGTATCAGTATGATTACGGCGAATCTTAAAATACACACTTGCTCTAATCTTGTCAACACTCCTTGAACGGATTCGAAATCCTTCGTACTGAAGTGCTTCAATAATTTTAAAAGAGGTTTTGTTGACAATAGAGTCGATACTGCTCTAGGATTGATACGTTATCGTATCTACCCTTGGGTAACAGTGGGAGGCGTATGTGTGGGCAGTTGGGATGCATTGCTTTCTGGAAAAGTTGCGATTGTAACAGGTGGATCACGCGGCATCGGACGCCAAGATGCACTGGCGTTGGCCGAAGCCGGTGCAGATGTGGTGATCACGGACATTTTGCTTGAAAGCGACGAAGGCAGTGCTCAGGCAGCCCAACAGTACGGGCCGCTGGAACAGGTGATGGTAAGCGGCAAAGTGGTCTACGCAGAAAAGACGGCCAAAGAAATTGAGGCGATGGGCAGACGCGCCTTGGCCATAAAGATGGATGTGACCGATCGGGAGCAGATTGCCGAGACATTTCGGTTGGTGGAAGCGCAATTCGGCCACATCGACATTCTGGTCAACAATGCCGGAATGCTGGATCATGTTGCCCAGATCGAACAGCAGAATGACGCTTTTTGGGAGCGCGATCTCAAAGTAAACCTGACGGGTACCTACAACTGCACCAAAGCGGTTTGGCCCTATATGCGCCAACAGGGGTGGGGACGCATCATCAACATGTCCTCCGTTGCGGGCACCTTGGGTGGATTTGGCCAGGCCAGCTACAGCGCGACCAAGGGAGGTATCCTCAGCTTCACCAAATCCATGGCACTGGAAGGTGCACGACTGGGCATTAACGTCAATGCGATCGTGCCCGGTATTATCGCGACCGAAGCCTGGAAGATGGGCAATCCCAAAATGAATGAGCGGATGGTTCAGCGTACCGCTTTCCATCGCCCTGGCGATCCTGAAGATGTTGCCAACGCCATCGTCTTTCTTTGTTCCGAAAAAGCAAAGTATATCACCGGCGTAGGACTGCCCGTTTCCGGTGGGATCGAGCTTTTCACCTTCTGAAAGGCCAGGTGCATCGTGGAACTTCTTTTAAGTCGGGTAGACTTTAACACTTTGTCCTTCCAGGGGGAGTTAGAGGTGCGTGCGACCCACATCCTTGGACACCAAGTGGAGTTGCTGCTTTTTCGAGCAGGGGTTCCGAGGATAACCATGCAAAAAGTGACTGTCACCAATTTCGAAGTACGGGCGTTGACAGCAAACCAGGCGACATTGCTTCTGCGCGTCAATGGAGTTTTGGAGGCTGAACAACTAAACGCCTCGTCGAAAGCCTTTCGTGATATCCGAACTGCTTTGGGGGGCTTCGCACGGTTTGGCGATCTTTTGCGGCTCTCTTTAGGTAACACGTTACAAGAGCTTGAGTTGCACCACGTACATTTACAGATCGACTCAGGTCTGGGAGTCCTCCGGGCGAGGGTGCCGGAACTCCAAGTAAGCTGGACAGGATGATTTCACTCAAACAATTTTTTGTTCTAATCCTTGACTCTACTAGAAGAACATAGTAGGATAGTACGTGGTTGTATCAGCCTTGTAACCTGCTCGATGCGCAGCACATGAACTTCATTGAAGGGAGGCATTCTACGGAATGCCGCAAGGAGTGGCCGTTCAAGCACAGCGAACGTATACCTCGGTCAGTGGACGGGGTATTGACTGGGGACTGATGCCCGCTAGGCTCTTTTCGAAAGGTAAGAGGCTCTATTGGGATCCGGAGAAGATCTCGTTTGAACAGGATAAGGTGGATTGGAAAAAACTCAATGAAGATGAGCAGGATATGATTCTCAGGCTGACATCCCTCTTTGGAGCTGGGGAGGAAGCGGTGACGCTTGACCTGCTGCCATTGGTCAATGTGATGGCACAGGAAGGTCGGTTGGAAGAGGAAATGTACCTCACTCAGTTTCTGTTCGAAGAGGCAAAACACACGGAAGCATTTCGCCGTTTCTTGGACAGCATCGACTGTCACGAAGATCTGCATCGCTATCATACTGGAAGCTATCAGACGGTTTTCTATGAAGCACTTCCCCAGGCGATGGGCCGTCTCAACCAAGACCCATCTCCTGCCGCACAGGCCGAGGCTTCAGTGACGTATAACATGATCGTCGAAGGGGTGCTTGCTGAGACAGGATACCATGCGTGGCGGTCGATTCTAGAGTCGCGTGGGTTGATGCCTGGTGTCCAGGAGATCATCAGCAAAATTGCGACTGACGAATCGAGGCATATCGCCTACGGTGTCTATCTGCTGTCTCGGCTGATTGCGGTGGACGATGAGATTTATGGCGTGGTTCAGAAGAAGATGAGCGACTTAATGGTGCCTTCGACGGGGGTGATTAACGATTTACTCGGTGCTTATGCGGGAAAAGAGGTACCCTTTGGATTATCCCCTGATGACTTTGTTAACTTTGCGATTCGCAAGTTTCAAGGGCGTATGGCAGTGATCGAACGCGCCCGCGGCAAAGCGGTCGACGAACTTTACCGGGCGCCGATCGAGACATTTGAAGAAGCAGACGCGTGACGTCAGATTTAGACGGATCCATGGAAAGCAACGAATAAGTGGATGCAAGATGTTTATACTTGGCGTTTCGCTAACATGCACCACGAGTAGCGGGAGACGCCAAGTTCTTTTTTAAACAAGATGGTTGCATCAAGTAGTATATAAGATCTATAATACGAAAACGTATTGAACGGTTCTCGGCAAATGACAATGATACAAAAATTTAGAAACTGTCAGGAGGGGAAGCGGGATGGCAGTGGCATTGCCGATTCAACAAGAGGTCTACCACATCGACGCAAGAGATCTGACGCCTGCCAAGCGTCGCAATCTCATCGTGCGTACCTTCACAAAGTATGGGTTAACCTTGGTTTTTCGAGACGGTGGATTGGCAATCTTTCGCAATGGTGGTGTGAATCTTTCAGAGGATCAACAAGCCCGTCTTGGCACGAATATCCGTCGATGTTTCGAGGAGTTGGGACCCACCTTTATCAAGCTCGGTCAAGTGTTGGCGACGCGGTCGGATTTCTTGCCGGAATTCATCTGTGACGAACTGACCCTGTTGTTGGATGCCATTCCTCCTGCGCCCTTTGGTGAAGTGGCTGCGGTCCTTGAGGCGGAGTTGCCGGATGGCATGCGTACTTTCCGCCGGCTGGATCCGCAGCCGCTCGGTTCAGCGTCGCTGGCTTGCGTCTACAAAGCTGAACTACGGGACGGACGACCGTGTGCCGTAAAAGTTGTGCGACCCAATGTAGAGAAACTGTTTCAGACCGATATCGCGCTTATTAAGGGTTGGGTGAGGCGTTTGTCCAAACTCCTGCCCCCCCCTTTGGCGGCAGCGTTTGATCTGAACGGATTGCTGGATGACTACTATTCTTCCAGCTTGGCTGAGACCGATATGCGTCAGGAAGCCCAGCACATGGAAGATCATCGTGCATATATGGCGGAGTACGACCATTTGCGTGTGCCGGAAGTCTATCTCAAGCCGACGAAAAATGTACTTGTACAAGAGCTGGTGGATGGATGGAGCATTAAGGAGTTTCCTGTCGATTTCTTGACTTTGGAAGATCGTGCCATGTTGATGAACGAAGCGGCACATTATTACATTAAGACGATCATGGAAGGGTATTATCATGCCGATTTTCATGCCTCGAACCTTCTGGTCGGTCGAGCTAAACAACTTTATGCCATTGATTGGGGCATGGTTGGGCATGTTGACACCAATCTGACTGAGAACATCTTGAAACTGGTTAGTTACGTGTTCACCAATCGCATCAGTGAAGCGGCCGAAGTGGCTCTGCAGGTGATGCGGCCTACTGAGTACACGGATATGCAGGATTTCAAGCAGCAGTTTGTGACCCACGCAGAGAAGTACGCATGGAATGTCCAAGGAGATACCAAAGCCAACTGGGGTACGATGGTGATGGAGTTCATTCAGGTGGCCGCTGCTCATTACTGTAAGGTTCCCTCCGGGCTGGCGCTGTGGGCAAAAGGATGGTCGGCGACGGAGGCCGTGGCGCGCTGGTTGCTTCCCGAGTACAGTTATGCCCGGTCGGTAGAAACGTTTGATACCAATCTTCTCGAAATCTTCCTGCAGCATCATCTCAGTTTTCGTACCAACGGTTTCGCCATTTTCGATGTCGTGAAGATGCTTACGGCACTGCCCCAGCGCGTCGATGTCATTACTGAACAGTTGGCGGATGGCACATTGACACTACAGACCGAACATCGTTTGACCCAGGCAACGGCACGTACCGTCAACACAGCGATTAATCGCGTTGTACTCGCCGCAATTGTCTGTGCCTTGTTGATAACGAGCGGGCTTTTTGCCATTGCAATGAAAGGGACAGCCCACACAGTGGCGTGGATCTGGATTGGCAGTGCCGCAACCGTTTGCGCGGTTGCTGGGGCTGTTTTGGGCATATGGACCCTGTGGCGTTTGCGACGATCGTCAAAAACGTAAGACGATCGTCAAAAACGTAAGTAGGGTAGTTAGGAAATGTACGTGAAATGTACGTGCGTATCGAGGTGGGGGAGGAGAAAGGGCCAATGGAAAATAGGGCACAGGTTCAGACAGTAGCATCGACGCTGAATCTTCCGGAAGTCACCGGACCCGACCGTGCCAAAGAGGAGAAGCAGAAAGAGAAGGCAGAGATCGCAGCACGGATTCAAGCGCTCTATGAACGCAGTGGGGGGCCGACCAAAGCCGCTGAAAAGATTGAGCATGTGATCCGGGAGCATTTGAAGTATGGGAGAGATCACGGCGAATCAGGGCGTATCGAAACCTACGACAATGTCATTCGGCGTTTCCTCAATACGGATCGCAGTTGGTCTGGTTTTGTCAAGGAAGGGCAAAAGGCGGGTGCCCTCCTAATGAATTTTGCCAGTCAATTTATCCCGCGCCCTGATCCAGGTATCGAACATGTGGCCAAAGAGCTGCATGACCTAAATGAGACGCTCTCGACCTTTGTTACCATGCAGGAACGGATGGCGCGTCTGGAAGCCAAGCTGGATCTGGTTTTGCGGCAACGCAGTGAACTTAGAGATGGAGGCGGGCGGGGATGAAGCATCCTCGTGCTTTCCGTGTGTTCCTGCTGGGCAGTGTAGCGGCCTGGGCGGTGGTAAGCGGCACGTGGCCGGCTGTTGCCGCCACGCCAGGAAAGAACTCCCTTTCGTCGATGGCCCATCCTTTGGGAACGCGCTTTACGTCGTGGGTGGATGAGCTCCCCTTCTTTGGTAGTGGCGGGATACAGGAGCCCTCCGGGAGCGTTGATCCATCCGGGGATAACTCGATAAGCCCTGAACCCGTGCCAGTGCCACTTCCTGAACAGCCGCCGGTTGTAGCGCAACCGCATGATCCGACGGTTTTACCGGATCCCCCTGCGCAGCAATCGCCTTCTGCCAGCTCACCTTCGCCGGTTTCCTCTCACCCGATGGCGTCAGGCGATGCGAATGCGACACCAGAAACGGCCTTGCCTGTTTCTTCTGGCAGCCGAGAAACTGTGTCAACAGCGCAACAGGCCGTCCTGCAGTCTGGACCGATGGCGACAACGCCGGCTGCTCCGATGACGCAACCATCTAGTCCTGTTTCGTCTGCGCAGACCAATGAAATGCCTGCTTCATTCTCCTCACAAATGACGGTGACGCAGCTTCAGCGCCTCCCCAAAGCTCAGTTGACCAAGCAGATGGATCAGCAAGCGCAACAAGTGGCCCAAAACGTCAACCTAGCTGGAATCAAAGCGCCTATCGAAGTACAAGCCGAGCGACTCGACGGTACCCATGCACACATGTCACTGGCACTGTCGCCCACACTGAGTCTGGAGCACGCGACACTGAGCAACTTGAAGATTATCTATCAAGCTGATAACGGAGCGAAGATAGTCATTGAAGTGCCGCAGGCGCAGGCAGAAAACCTGATTATCCAATCTTCTCTGCTTTACTACGTGCCTACTGCACTGAAAATGCTCAATACGCCACTGTCCTTGTTGGCCCTGTTACTTGGAAACGAGGTGAATCACCTTTCACTCTCTAACGTAAGCTTAAAAGTAAGTCAGTTTATATCTGCGGGTTCCATGGATTCTAACGGGTTGAGTTTGAGCATTGGGCAGTGATGTCCATGTGGGGCACTGTTTTGAATTTCCTGCGAGCAAGGACTTTGGAAAAAATGAAGGGAGGTGAGCGTGATGAAATGAGTGTGAGAAAAGGGAAAAGTTGAGTCCGCTGAATATAAAAAGTGATTTTGAAAGGAGAGGAAGGATCGTGGCCACAGTGCTTTCTACCCCTGAGCGTGTGATGGTGGCTCCTATCTATGGTAGGACCAATCGAATGCGCTTCTGGGTCGTACTGTTCGCTGGTTTGGTGATTCTTGGAGGAATTCTCGCAGCGGTTTCGAGGGGAGCTGTGGCAATGGCGGCAACGATACCGCTGCCCCTCGATATCAGGGTGACCAATCTGACTGGGACAAATTTCATGCTGGTACCTGGGACTGCCAAAGGAACAGGCGCACCGACCGGGGTGGGGAACTTAACCGGCGATTTAAAAGGATTGTCCATCTCTAAATCGCTGGGAATTGCAGGCCATGATGTAACCTTGAACATCACCACGGGTCCGGGAAGCGTTGCCCATGCTACCGGTTTGACTCTGGATCTTGATTCGTTGAACAGCAGTGGTGCAACTTTCAGCGGCCTGAGTTTCGCCACAGGGGGCCAAAACGGCTTATCGCTGGGAGCGAACCAGATTGTGCTAGACAATGGCGTCATTCACTCGCCCTTTTTGATGGCCAACAGCATTACGCTGCCAGGACTAGGCTTGTCATTCACCCTCAAATGATCATTCCCACGTTGCCCAGTGTAGGCTGCGATTCCGTTTGAAAAAAGGATTGCCGAATCGGCAATCCTTTTTATGAGCAGAAGGTGCTGAAATTACGACAATTTATGCCGGCTTTTCGGCGCGAATAATGCCATATCGCCACAGATCGTTGCGAAAAGCTCTGTACTGTGCAAAACAAGCTTTGTAGTTCTCCCACTCGTGGTTGACGAATTGACCCAATATGTGCCCGGTAATAGCAGGAACGGTGGTGAGCAGCGCCATGTGGTGGAGTCTTTTGACGCTAGGGGCAACATATGCGCTGTGATCGCTGGCTTGCACTTGCTCAAAGCCTGTATCCTCGATCATACGACGCATCTCGGTTAAAGTCGTGAAATGTGTTACCCAACCCCGGTTCCATTGGCGGATCCAACGCTCTTCTGTTGAAGAAAAAGTATGCTTTGTCAGTAGAAAGTCGCTCATCAGCAAAATGCCGCCCGGTCTGAGCAGCCGAAAGGCTTCTTCGCAAAAGCGCCGTTTGTCAAGGGCATGACAAAGCGATTCAATAGCCCAAACTTGATCAAAAGAGTCATCGGGAAAAGAAGTGTTGCAGTAATCTTCCACATAAAATGAAACGGAATCTTCTAGATGCAGCCGCCTGCAGTTTGCGTTGGCCTGTGTGATCTGATCTTCAACAATGTTGATACCCACTACTGGACCACCGTGGTGGCGAGCGAGCCAAACAGCCGTTCCACCCACCCCACAGCCGGCATCTAAGATAGACGCATTCTTTGTGGCCCCGCTGATCTCGTAGAGTTTCTCGTTGAGGCGAAGCAATGCCTTCTGATGGCTGTGAACCCCCCGATCCCAGTACCCGTAATGATAAGCGAGCGTCTCATCATTAAACCAGAGTAAGCGATAGTCGCGCAGTGTTTGGCGGTAATATGCGCGTATTGCTTCGTAATCGTCGGCTTGAATCACTTCTGATGGGGGATGCACCAATAAACGTGTCGCTGTGGTCTCCCTTTCATCGGGTTCGGGCGCAGTGGGCATGGGATCCCTCCTTCGTTCTGCGCTTCTGCTGCTTAATTACACTTTGCGAACCGCCTTGCCTACCTGCGGTGCCGCTTGCCACCCTTGTTCTGCAGGACGCATCACGGGTGTCCAGGCGACGCCCAAAGCACCTCCGACCAAGCCGAATAGCAGACCGACGACGAGTCCTCCCATCGACGTGATCAAGGAGACGAGTGCTAAAACGATCGTGATGCCGCCGACAAGGGTGCTGTAATAAGGGGTTAGAAGCTGGGCCAATCCCATGACGATGAGCAGCCCTCCTACTATCAGGCCTTCCCAGAGATTGCTGCCCGGAAGTAAAGCGAATTGAAGGAAGGATGCTGGCCCAACCACGACAAAGATTCCACTGAGCAGGGTAAGAATACCGGCATAGAAAGGTCGTGTATGGCGCCAACGCCAGAACCTGCTGTTTGCTTCCTGAGTTTCGTCTGCTGCAGGCGTCTCTGTGGTGCGCTCCTGCACCCTAGCAGCGGCAGCTTCGCTGGACCCTTGTGGATTCGTAGCTGAAACCGCAGAGGTGCTTTTCACAACTGGAAGGGCTGTTTTGGAGTGACGGTGACGCTTTCCTGGAGGCTGTAGGAGAGTCAAGCGCCTACCTATTTCACCTATCACAGCGGAGAGAAGGGGAGCCCAAATGACCACATCTGCCACTTGAGCGCCATCCACTTTGATCTGACCGGTGGTCAGCAGGGAAGTGATCTCGGCGCTACCCCTGCTTGCGAGCTGCCAAGTCGTCTCGGGTGCATGCAGGACGTAGACAGGGGTATCTGGTTCGGGAGCGGGAGTATAGAGTGCCCAAGTATCCTCGATCCGCAGGTAGAGTGGGCTGGCATCGTCGATGCTGAAGCCGAAGGTCACGCTTTCCGTTGTGCTGTCATTGAGGCGTATCGGTTGTTGGATCGCTTCAAGCCAATGCTCTTGCGGGGTGGATTGTTGTTCGGTACGCGCCATTTTTTACCTCCTATAATACCGATACGTACCAGTATTAAAACACAAAGACCCTGTTTTTGCAAGTGTTCTTAGCTTATATAATACACCCTGCTTACAGCCGATTGCTGTTTTTGCGCCTGTGTTATACTTCTTCTGTGAAAGGAGCCTTTTCATGCGTTACCGCCTGCTGGCGCTCGATTTAGATGATACTTTGCTCTACGATGATTTTTCGATAGCTGACGAAGAAAAGCGCGCCGTTGAGGCGGTGGTAGCAGCAGGAGGTACCGTGGCCTTGGCCACAGGGCGAATGTACTCGGCTGCCCGCAAGGTGGCCGAGGAGTTGGGTATTGCTGCACCGATCATTTCCTATGGGGGCGCTTCTGCTCGGATGGCCGACGGCACCCCGATCTTTGTGCGAAATGTCCCCAGAGAGCTGGCCTTGCAGATCCTAGAATATGCCCGACGATACCAGATTCACATTCACGCGTACGCCGGCGATCAGTTGGTCGGTGAACAGGATGATGAGATCTTGCGAGAGTATGCACGTGTCAATCGGGTCGATTACCACCTTGTCGACTTGGAAGAAGCCTTTTCTGAAGAGGAGCCCCCCAAATTGTTGTTGATCGACCAACCGGAAAGGATCGATGCGTTGCAACAAGCGCTGGCGGCCAACTACGGTGAACGACTCCATTTGACCAAGTCCAAGCCGTACTTCTTGGAAGTGACCCACCCGGAAGGGACCAAGGGACGTGCGCTCGCCGCCTTGGCTGCAGCATTGGGGGTAAATCGCGAGGAGGTCTTCGCAATTGGCGATGCGCCCAATGATCGAGAGATGATCGCTTGGGCCGGCCTGGGTGTTGCGGTTGCCAATGCGACAGAGGCCGTGCGAAGCATTGCCGATCGGGTCGTTCCTTCCAACAAAGATCATGGTGTGGCCTATGCCTTGATGCATTTGGTGCTGGCCCATGAGCGCGTCTGAGCAGAAGGTGTTATTGTCTGCCCTATCACGGCTGCAATTGCGTGCAGACGAGACAATTTTGTTGGTCATCGCCACAAAAACCCGGCAAGATGAGGGGACGTTTCTCGGCGAGGTGTTGGAACAGGAGCCTGCTTTTGCGCAGGAGTGGAAGTGTTTTGGAAAGTCCCGGGCAGTTCTCCGCGTGCACCGCAAGGATGCTTTGGAGACTTCCGCAGCATTGCTACAGACACTGGCGGAAGACGTAGGTATCGATGCCCGTGTGGCACTTCCCGGCGCACATGCTCTCACGCTAGCCGTCGCCTTGGCCCAGGCCGAGGAAAGTTACGCGGCAGGGCGTTGCTTCTATCCGAACCAGCCGATCTACCGCTATGAGGACTTGGTGCTCGAACGTCTGCTCCTCTGCTTGCCCACCGATGCGGCCAAGGTATTTGTGCAACAATCCCTGGGCGATCTAGCCCATGGGTTGAACCCCGATCTCCAAGCGACACTGCAGACGTTTTTTAGGGAAGATCTCAGTCTTACAGAAGCTGCCAAACAGCTTTATCTGCACCGCAATAGCATCTCGTACCGCTTGGAAAAAGTGCGTCAAGCAAGTGGCCGCGATGTGCGGCACTTCCAAGACGCAGTTTTGGTCTACTTGGGACTGTTGCTTTCAGAGAGAGTGCGGCATCAGGGAGCCTTTTAACGCTTACATTTCCTTTCTTGTTTCTTCCGAGGAGCTCTGCTCTTGCCCTTTGTCAGGCAGCGTACAAAAACCATCTGCATCGCAGATCGGTGCAGCCTCTCCGAGTGGAATGAGTCGCTCTAAGGGTTGTCGCTTCAGCTTTTCGATTGTCTGAGGGTATCCTTTTTCCTTTTCTTGTACTCTTTTCACTAGGGTTTGCCTCCTGCAGTGCACGCCTTCGATCTTCAAATCGGGGAATTACGGCGTAACTTGCTTGCGACGTATCTGTTCGAAAGCACGTTTAAGTTGATCATATGGCTGAGCTCCCTGTAACAGGTATTGGTGGTTGATCACCAACGAGGGTACCGCTTGGATGCCGTAGGCGCTCGCTTCGGCCAAATCGGCCTCAAGGCGTTGCCGAGCTTCGGGGGATCGCATGGCTTGTGCAAACGTGTCGCGATCAAATCCACACTCGGCGGCGCAACGCAGCAAGACTGCTTCATCTGTCACGTCCTCGCATTCGGTTAGATGGGCATACTGGACGCGGTCGAAGTAGCGACCATGACCTTCTTCCCCACCGAGGATCTCGGCTGCTTGGCAGGCCAACAACGCAGGCGTCGAATAGGGGTAGGGAAAATCACGCGTTGCTTCGATATCGGCCCGGATTCGGTGTGCGTCGTCATTGCGGTTGGCCGCTTCCCAGTGATGCAGGATTTCCTGTTTACCAGCCTGGGGCGATCCGAACATCTGTGCAATCGAGTCCGGATTCGGTGCCAAGGCGAAGGAGCGGTGTTCCAGTTGGATGGTTGTTCCTTCCTCTTTTAGCTCCTCAACCAGTCGGTGGACGCGTGGAGTCAGTGCATAGCACCATGCGCAGAGCACGTCATGAAAAAACAGGATTGATATCTCTTCTTGCTCAGCCATTGCTCAGCACCACCTATATAGATCGAAGTAGCTTACACAACAAAAGTATACACGTGGATTGCAGCTTTGCAACGTGCGGTGCAGTGGGTGCGGGGTATGTTTTTGTGCAATCGGCGAATGGACGTTTTGGGAGGGAGCCCATACACTCGTCTTGTTGAAGAAACGCATCTTTACCCTAGGGGAGGAATGGCTGTGGCCAGTGTGACATTGGAACATGTTTTCAAGCAATACGGCGAGGTTACGGCAGTCAAGGATTTTAACCTCGATGTAAAAGATAAAGAATTTATCGTCTTGGTCGGTCCCTCAGGATGCGGGAAGTCGACCACATTGCGCATGGTTGCTGGTTTGGAGGAGATCAGCGACGGTATTATCAAAATTGGGGATCGGGTGGTCAACGATGTTGCCCCCAAGGATCGAGATATTGCCATGGTCTTCCAATCCTACGCCTTGTACCCGCATATGAACGTATACGACAATATGGCATTTGGATTAAAGCTGCGCAAGTACCCGAAAGCGGAGATCGAGCGGCGTGTACGTGAGACGGCACAGATGCTCGGGATCGAGGCGTATTTGGATCGCAAGCCGAAAGAGCTTTCCGGCGGACAACGCCAGCGGGTCGCCTTGGGTCGGGCGATTGTCCGTGACCCGCACGTCTTTTTGATGGATGAGCCGCTTTCCAACCTCGATGCCAAGCTGCGGGTTCAGATGCGCACTGAGATCACCAAGCTGCACAATCGTCTGGAGACGACCGTCATCTACGTCACCCACGACCAGACGGAAGCGATGACGATGGGAGATCGCATTGTCTGTATGAAAGATGGCGTCATTCAACAGGTCGATACGCCACAGAGGATGTATGAGCATCCTGCCAATTTGTTTGTGGCCGGATTTATCGGCTCTCCGGCTATGAATTTCATTCCTGGACGCCTGCAGGTAGAAGGGGAGGATCTGTTTTTTGTAGCGGAAGGAATGAAAGTGAAAATCCCCGCAGGGAAGGCGAAGCAATTACAGCAAGGGGCCAGCCGCGAGGTGATCTTCGGCATTCGACCGGAGGACATTCATGACGAAGCGGTCTTTTTGGAATCTGCACCCGATGCGCAGATCGACGTGCAGATCGATGTGACCGAATTGATGGGTGCAGAAACCTATCTCTACTTTGAGATAGCGGGGCAACAGGTCACTGCCCGGGTTGATGCACGAACACAGGCAAGAGATGGGGAACGTGCCCGATTGGCTTTGGATATGAACAAGTGTCATCTTTTTGATGCCCAGACGGAACAAGCGATTCTGTAAGGCTCCTTAGGTGGGGATTCGTAGATTTATATCGGTAGATCGGCTGAGCGTCAAAGAGAAGAATACGGCAATGCCTGGATGTAAGCGCGACAAATCGGTGGCATGGTAATAGCCAGCATATCGCACAACGTCGGTGTTGCCGATGGCTGTCCAAACCGGTGCGCGCGGGGATCCTGCCGGGGATTTCAGCGCGCACTTTCGTGATAAGATGAATAAGAAACCGCATTTGGAAAGGAAGGCGCCTATGGCCAAGGTGGTGCGCGTCGCCGATCTGCTTAAGGCGGTACAGCTCGAAGTGGTTGTGGAAGGAGACTTACAAAAACCAATCGGGGTACCAGATGTCAATCGGCCTGCTTTGGAGCTGGCTGGCTACTTCGATTATTATCCGCCAGAGCGGGTACAGGTGTTGGGCCGCACCGAAATGACTTTTTTGGAGCGGCTGCCTCGCTCGGTACAAGAAGAGCGCCTCGATCGGCTCTGCCGAGAAGCCGCACTGCCTTGCCTGATTTTAGCGCGCAATTGGCCATTGCCTTCTCCGGTTGAAACAGCAGCCAGCAAATATGGCGTGGCCGTGTTGCGCAGTCCGGACAACACTTCACGATTGGCCAGCCGAATTACGGAGTTTTTAGAGCGTGTGCTTGCGCCTGAGATCACGCTTCACGGCGTTTTGGTGGACGTCTACGGCTTGGGCATCCTATTGACGGGGGAGTCGGGTGTCGGCAAGAGTGAGACGGCGCTGGAGTTGGTCAAACGGGGTCATCGCCTCGTTGCTGACGATGCGGTCGAGATTCGGCGCAGGGATGAATCGACTTTGGAAGGTCGCGCTCCCGAGCTGATTGAACATTTGATGGAGATTCGTGGCATTGGGATTATTGATGTCATGACGCTTTTTGGTGCTGGCGCTGTCCGGGCGCACAAAAACGTGGAGATCGTGATGCAATTGGAAAACTGGCGGGAAGGCAAATCGTATGACCGCCTGGGATTGGAAGAGCGGACGACGACCATCTTGGATGTCACACTTCCTCTGTTGGAGATACCAGTGCGGCCCGGACGCAATCTCGCTGTCATTGTAGAAGTAGCAGCGATGAACCAACGGTTGAAGGCGATCGGCGTGCACGCAGCACGTGCCCTTTCCCAGCAGATGTCGGAGATGATGGAGCGGGAGCAGCTGGAGCGTAATGCACCCCATCCTCTGCAAGGAGGAGTATAACGCGGACAGGGTGGTGCTTATCCGGCACGAAAAGCACGTTTCTTGTCTTCCGATAAGGTGGCATGCTAAGATGTGTCCAATGTCCCGAGGCGATGCCGCTTAGGATGAAAGAAAGCAGGGAGCACTTGAAAATGGCAGAGGCTGCGCCATCGCAATCCGTATCCATGCGAAAGAGGCGATGGTTGCCTTATGCGATTGGCCTGGCAGTGGTACTGCTGGGTATCTTTCTCTACTTTTGGCTTCGTCCGATCTTTGCAGGAAAATGGGTACCCAGCCCCATCGCCTTTCAAATTGGCAACTTGACCGTACGTTGGTATGGCTTACTGATTGGCCTTTCCATCATTCCCGGTTGGTTTCTGGCAGAAGCAGCGGGCAAACGCGCTGGTTTAAATCCCGATGCGCTTTTCAATGTCTTGATCATGGCCTTGCCCGCTGGAATTATCGGCGCACGGCTTGGCTTTGTGATTCAAAATTTGGCTTACTTTACGCAGCATCCGGGAGAGATCATGGCGCTTTGGACAGGGGGCCTTTCGATCCACGGTGGGCTGGTCTTGGGTTTGGGCGTTGTCGTAGCTTATGCACTGATCACCAAGACCAACTTCTTTCGGATTACAGATGTGGTGATGCCTTCGATTTTGCTGGGCCAGGCGATTGGCCGGTGGGGCAATTTTTTCAACGAAGAGCTCTATGGATATCCCACAGACCTTCCCTGGAAAATGTACATTGCGCCTGAACACCGTCTGCCTGGCTTTGAGCAATATAGCTTTTTTCATCCGACGTTTCTCTACGAATCTATCCTAGATCTGATCGGTTTCGCCTTCTTGTATTGGTATCGGGGGCGACGGGAGACTCGACCTGGGGATGTCCTTTGGTTGTACCTGATCCTCTATTCCATCATCCGGTTCATTGTGGAAATTTTCCGGATTGGGCAGTCGGTTGAAGGCGGTTTGACCTTGGCACAGCTGGTTTCCATCGGATTGGTTGTCGTCGCATTGGTCGGGATGTGGGGGACGCGGCGATGGGACAAGGCACATGGCGTCTACCTCAATCTTCCAGAAAACGACCAACGTAATGCTGCTGGCGCTTAGACGAAGGAGTACTGCCGATGAGAAGGCTGACGGTTCATCCGATCCAAGGGCCCAACGCCTTATGGCAGTGGCGTGAGACCGTTCCAGTCTGGAAAGTCGTGCGCAACTTTATCGGAATGCAGATTATCCGCTATGCCCCTTCGATGGCGCTCAAGTGTTTTGTCGGGCGACACCTGCTAAAGATGAGACTGGGTCGACACGTCTCCTTCGCGTTGATGGCAGTGCCGGATATTTTTTTCCCGGAACTGATTACGATTGGAGAAGAGAGTATCATCGGGTTTTCTGCAACCCTGCTATGCCATGAGTATCTGCCCGGGGAGTGGCGTACCGGGCCGATCCAGATTGGGTCACGTGTTCTCATTGGTGCAAATGCAACCGTATTGGCAGGTGTGACCATCGGCGATAATGCCGTCGTCGCGGCAGGGGCCGTTGTCACCCACGACGTGCCCCCAAATGTGTTTGTTGCTGGCGTTCCAGCGAGGGTCGTCGAGACGCTTCCCCAAACTACAGCGAAAAAGCCAAGTTTATGGTAAAATGCGAGAAAGCAGGATATCTGAAAAAGAGGTACAGAAACAGCACGATTCTTTCGCAAAATAGAATGTAGCCCAGAAAGCGAGAAAGGACAGGGGTTCCTGTTCCAGAAGTGAGGTGGCCCATTTACGATGGATGTTCCCTCGGGAAGTGAGGGAGATTGTAGACAGATCGACCGCGCCATTCTCTGGCCAGTGAGCGGCGCGGCGTGCAAAGGCAGCTTGGCTGGGGAGGTGAAGGCTGCATCATGCATCCCTCAGCGGGCTGGATACTCCTTGCGATCGTTCTGATCGCCCTCAATGCGGTGTTTGTGGTGGCAGAGTTTTCGTTGGTTGCAGCGGAGCCTGTCCGATTGCGGCAAGAGCGCAAAAAAGGAAATCGCCGGGCTTCAAGGGCACTTACATTGGTCCGAGATCTGGATCGAACCCTTTCCGCCACACAACTGGGCATCACGTTGGCTTCTCTTGGTCTGGGTTGGCTTGGAGAGCCCGCCTTTGCCGCTCTCTTTGGCCCGGCATTTGAGGCCCTTCACCTTTCTCCTTCTGCTGCACATACTGTGGGCGGCATTGTTGGGTTCATCCTACTGACCATCCTGGAAATTGTCTTTGGTGAGCTCGTTCCCAAGGCGGTGGCCATCCGCTATCCGGAACGATCCGCGCTGTTTATCACCCCCTTTCTGAGCGGGTTCGAGCTGGTCTTTCGTTTTGCAGTCGTCGCCCTCGACGCGATGGCGTCGGCTGTTGCGCGCCTCTTTCATGCATCTGGGGCTGTCGCCAATGGCGGTGTCCACAGCGAAGAAGAGATCCGCATGTTGATGGCCCAAAGCCACGAGCAAGGTACCCTCTCGGATACGGACTATCGCTTGGTGGAAGCTGCATTCAATTTCGGGGACCGCATTGCTCGCGAAGTGATGGTTCCCCGCGAAGATGCCATCGTGCTCTATACGGACATGGATTGGGACGACCTGCTCGAGGTGATGCAACGTTTTGGCCATACGCGTTACCCCGTTTGTGAAGAGGAAAAAGACCATGTCATCGGCATCGTCAACGTGCGTGAATTGCTCCGACAGGGTGGTTATCCACAAAAAGGGCCCGTTCCGTGGGAGAAAGTGGTTCGGCCCGTTCGCACGGTTCCCGGAACGATTCCAGTCGCCACTTTACTGCGCCAGATGCAGCAAGCGCGGGAACATATGGTCATTGTCGCAGATGAATACGGCGGTATGGCGGGTATCTGTACCATGGAAGACATCCTGGAAGCGTTGGTTGGCGAGATTCCGGATGAGAACGAGCAAGAACCGGCGCCCTGGCGTTCGTTGCCCAGCGGCGGTTTTGCTGCAGCAGGTGATTTGCTCATTGAAGAAGTGGCCGACCAGTTGGGTGTTGACTTGCCTCCTGTGGAAGGAACAGAGACGATTGGAGGATGGGTCTTCGGCCGGCTGGGTCGCGAGCCGCGGCCTGGAGATGAGGTCGAAGAGGCAGGTTACCGCTTTCAGGTGAGCAAACAACAGGGTTCACGGATTCTCGAGCTGCACATCTTACCCATCGAAGCCCAAGACGAGCAGCCGATCGAAGAGATACAAGCTGTAGAGGAGACCGAAGAGCAGGGAGAGAAGAGTGAGGCAACCACCTCGTGGGAAAAGACCGGAGAGGGGGGGTAAACCAAAGCTATTGCATTGCCGAGGGGGTCGTCACCCTCGCGTTTCTGTTTGGGCACGCTGGTGACGGCGGAACCATAGGGAACCGAGCAGGCTCACGAGCGTGGAAGTGAGTAAGGCAATGCCGATGGGCGTCGAGGCATGGTGTACGGTGGACCAAAGTGCAGGGAAACGGGAGCCGACGATTCGTCCCAGTACCAGCAGCGGGGTTACCCACAGCAGCGTCCCGGCGGCGTTGTAAGCCATCAAAAGGGGCCATCTTATCTGCAGGATACCTGCCAGATAGGGGACCAGGTGGCGTATTCCGTAAAGGTAACGCCCAAAAAGCAGCAGCCAGAGACCGTAGTGTCGGAAGTAGCGCTCAGATAACTGCCACTGGCGATCCGAAAGGCCGAAAAAGCCGAGAATACGCAAGAGCAGGGGACGTCCGGCGAAACGACCGAAGGCATAGGCAAGGGTAAAACCGATGAAAGAGCCTGCACTGGCCAAGAGGAGCTGTCGTCCAAAGGTCAACCAGTCGTTGTTAGCCAAGGCGACACCTGTCAATCCTAGCATTGTCTCTCCCGGAACAGGGAATCCGAGAAACTCCAGGAGAAGAGCAATGGGGAGCCCAAAGGATCCTTTTGTGAAAAAGTCCAACATCGCTTCGATACCTCGCTCGTTCTACCATAATGATCTTGCATTTTCAGTCTAACCGAAACGCAGGGAGGTGCCTGTTAGCAATTCGTAACAGGTGTCTCATCCAAGCCCAGGGGATCTGCGCGGGTGGAAGGGTAGGATGTGGGCCGTTTAGCTGTGCTGTCGCGTCGGCTGGGGAATCTCTCGCCGGATTGGAATGGTGGCGAAGAGCAGCGCGCCGATCAGCGAGGCGAGGGCGACTGCACTAAACATGGCGGAAAAACCTCGCCAAGCCTGTGCGAGGGTGAGCAAGACCGGCCCAGCAGCCAGCCCGATCGAGCGGAAGACGGCGACCAAGGAGAGTGCTTGGCTGGCGCTCTCTTCACCATAGAGGTGGATGGCCAGGTGATTGAGGGGTGCGCCCATCGTAAAAGCAGTGCCGATTCCCAAAAGCACCATGGCGATCACAAACCGGAGGAATGTCAGACCTGGCCAGGCCAGTAGCATTGCTCCGAAAACGGCTGCAACCAAACCGATGACCAATACGAGCCGGGCACCGCTGCGATCGGTCAACATGCCGCCAAGACCCGCAAATATGGCGCCAGAGAGGGCTGCGGGCATCAGAGCGACGCCGGATGCGAAGACCGAAAAGTGCAGGATCGACTGTGCCAACAACGGGACAAAAACAGCAGCGGACATATCCAAACCAATCAACGCGGCACCACTGATCAGGGCAATTCCCTGGGCGCCCCGTAGCGGCCCGGTATCTAAGAAAGGGGTGGCGGCGACAGATTGCCGCCAGCGAAATCCGGCGAAGGAAAGCAAAGCGCCTGCCAAGAAGGCCCAACGCAGCGGCGTGTCGATGGCCAAAGTCAGCAGGATGGTGGCCAAAAAAGTGGCAAACGCGATGCTGCCCGCCACGTCTGGTAGGGCGTGTTCTTGACGCGAAGTCTCTGAGACGCCGATCGAAAGCAGCAACACCAACACCGCGATGGGGATATTGATGAGAAAGATCCATTGCCAGCCGAAATACTGCGCCAGCGCCCCGCCGGCATTGGGGCCGATGATGCTGGCTACGCCAAAAACCGCGCCGAACAAACCGAGTGCCATTCCGCGGCGTTCTTGTGGAAATTGAGCCACCCCCTCCGCTTGTGCATTGGGATAGACGGCTCCTGCGCCAATGCCCTGCAGGGCCCGGGCGCACAGAAAGAGCCAAAAGACGTGTGCGAAAGCCGCCAATGCAGAGGCTGCCCCAAAGAGGATGATTCCCAGCAGGAAGAGCCGCTTTCGCCCAAATCGATCTCCTGCGGCTCCAGCCAGAGAAGTGGCCGCAACATAGGCGACCGTATAGGCAGTAATCGTCCATGCCACCCAGGTCATCGGAACGTGAAAGCTGCGCGAGATCAATGAAAAGGCGGGAGCGATGATGTTGTTGTCCAGGGCTCCGATAAAGACGCCGAGCATGAAAACCGTCAGGGCACGCTTGTTCAACCGTGCAATCCTTCCTTCAACAGATGTGATGCTTGCTGGGCTAAGGCTGTAACGCTGCCTTTTCACCCAAGGATTCCCCGAGGTCGTCTGCGCGGGCAGAACGGGGTTCGGGAAAACTGGCAAAACACAAGTAGCTGAGTGCCCCAAAGAGCAATGTCATCAGCGCTACGTGTACCAGGCTGGCAAAGACAGAGATCGCTGAAAAGACCATAAAAGCACCGCTGGCTGCCTGCAACACGACCAGAACAAGCAGTGTGGCCGCCGCTCGAAAAAGATCGCGCCGTGCGTGTCGAAAGCGCCATGTCTGTAGAAGGATCCACACTGCGTACGCGAGCAGCCCTACCGTAGCCAAGCGATGGGCAAAAGCGATGCCCGCTTGGCCCGAAAATCCCGGAAACCACGACCCCTGGCAAAGCGGCCAGCCACCACAGGCAAGGCCTGCTTTGCGATGGGTGACATAGGCACCGAGGTAGACCGTTCCGTAGGTATAGGCAAACAGTCCCCAGTACCACCATGAAGCATGCCCGGGCGCCCTCTGGCTGCGTACCGTCATGCCTTTGCCGGCGTGTAACTGGGTCAAGGAAATGGCTGTCAAGAGCACGCCCGCAAAAGCCAGTAAAGAAAACCCAAAGTGCAAGGCAAGCACTTCGGCCGATTCAGGCCAGATGACGTCTGCAGCACCAATACCGGCCTGAACCAACACAAAGAGCATGCCGACACTGGCAGGTAAAAGGACATCGGGCCGTCGTATGCCGCGCAACGACCAGAGCAAGAGAATGAAGACCAAAAATCCGGCCACACCAGTGACCGCTCGGTGACTGTACTCGATCAAGGAAGCGATCGTGTATGCTGGAATGAACTGTCCATGGCACAACGGCCACGAGTGACCACAACCTTGGCCAGAGCCTGTAGTGGTCACCGTGAAACCCATCAGGAGTACGAGGAACATCGCTGCCGTTGTGATCCAAGCATAGTAGACAAAAGCACGGGAAGGAAAATTACGGTTCGCACGCTTCATTGCCGCAACCTCCCCATTTTGATGGAGCAACCATTCAACTTCTTGCAGTGTAACACCTGCTTTGGGCGAGTCCAACGCCGCCTCTCTCAGATAGACCAAGTGGCCCCAGACAAATCCCCTAAGGCATTTTGCCGGTAAAAGCCGCAAGAGGATACATCAATCCATCGATATCCCCTACTGCACGGTGCTGTAAAATGAAGGCATCCATTGGGCTAGGAGCAGGCAGACAGACGCTTTTAGCGTTTGAATCAGTGCCGTGTAAAGTGTATGCTCCTACCCAGACAGCTGAAAGGACTCCGTATCTTTACCGGGCGGACTCAGCAAATCGGCTGTGTCCGTTTGAAAGTGGGATATGGCCGCGAGAGGTGGCATCGTCGGCTCATCCATTCTGTGTTCATTCCGACTCCAGGGGAAGGGTGGTAGGTGCGTGCAGCGAAGTCGTTGGCGTCGGCTGCGGGTCCTGTTACCCGCACTCGGTGTCGCTGGCCTGGGATTGGCGGGATGCTCTTCGGCACCTGCCTCGGTCTTGGATCCGGCCGGGCCCGTGGCAAAAGACGAGTTAAATCTCATCACCTTTAGTTTTTGGATCATGATGTTCGTTTTGGCAGCGGTCTTTATCCTCCTCGGAATGGCATTGTGGAAGGCGCATCGTCAAAAGCAGCGGGAGGGGTTACCACCACAGACAGAAGGCAATAACCGCCTTGAGATCACTTGGACCGTGATTCCCGTGATCATTGTGATCGCACTGATGGTTCCTTCAATAAGCACGACCTTTCGGGTAGGTGTCGTACCTGCGCAAGCCAAAGATTTTCAGGTTACGGTCATTGGCCATCAATACTGGTGGGAATTTCAATATCCTGGTGAGGGCATCGTGACAGCAGATGAGTTGCACATTCCAGTCGGACAGGAGGTTGATCTGGAGATCACCTCTACCGATGTCATGCACTCATTCTGGGTGCCCCGTCTGGGTGGAAAGGTCGAAGCACTTCCGGGACATGTCAACCAGTTGTGGCTCAAGGCCGACAAGACAGGGGTCTATCCAGGCCAATGTGCCCAGTTCTGTGGGACGGGACATGCTGACATGGCTTTCAAGGTGGTCGTCGATACGCCCCAACAGTATCAACAGTGGGTGGCTTCAATGAAGCAGACTGCAGCTACTCCCGTTTCGGCACAGGCCCAGCAAGGAAAGCAACTCTTTCAGCAGAACTGCCAGTCTTGCCATGCAATCAACGGCGTCAGCCAAGGCGCCCAGATTCCTGTCTATGGAACAGAGTACAAGGGGAGTATGGGACCCAACTTGACCAACTTTGGATTGCATACCGGCATCGCTGGTGACACGTTGTCGAATACGCCAGCGAATCTAGCACAGTGGATTGCAGATCCACAGGCGGTCAAGCCTGGAGCGACCATGCCTCGGCTCGGTTTAAATCAATCACAGATCAATGCCGTTGCAGCTTATCTGGAAGGACTCAAGTGAGCACGACTCCCAGGCGATAAAGACGGCTGGGTAATAGTGGAAAGGAGGAGCATCTGTGGCGAAGCCACAACCTCAAGAATTACCGGCACATCCAGGTGCCCAAGAGCTTCCTCAAGGCTTTTTTGGCTGGCTGTGGAGCTGGTTGACGACGGTCGACCACAAGCGTATTGCCAAGCTCTACTTTTTATTTAGCGCCCTCTTTGTCGCTATTGCTGGCGCAGAAGCCTTGGCGATGCGTATGCAGTTGATGACACCTCAGAACACGTTGATCGATGCGGCCACTTTCAACCAACTCTTTACCATGCATGGGACTTCGATGATCTTTCTGGTCGGCATGCCGTTAATTTTTGGATTTATCAACGCGGTGATGCCGTTGCAGATTGGTGCAAGGGATATGGCCTTTCCCTTTATGAATGCCCTGAGTCTGTGGCTGTTCGTCGTGGGAGGGTTGATGCTCAACTCCAGTTGGTTTTTGGGGGGGGCACCGGATGCCGGGTGGTTTGCCTATGCACCCGTCAGTACCACGCCTTATAACCCGGGGCCGGGAATGGATTTTTACGCAATTGGTCTTCAGATCGCAGGCCTGGGGACTTTTATGAGCGGTATCAATTTCTTGGCGACGATCATCGGCTGCCGGGCACCCGGGATGAGCTTTTGGCGGATGCCGATGTTTTCCTGGACCGCTTTTGTAACCTCTGCACTTGTTTTGTTTGCCATGCCTCCCTTGACGATCGACTTGTTTGAGCTCATCTTCGATCGTCTCTTTGGGACGAACTTCTTCAATGTGGCCGGTGGCGGCAATGTTGTCGTCTGGGATCAGCTTTTCTGGATCTTCGGTCACCCAGAGGTTTACATCCTCATCCTGCCAGCATTCGGGATCTTTTCGGAAGTTGTGCCCACCATGTCCAAAAAACCGCTGTTCGGATATAGCTCGATGGTCTTTGCGACGCTGTTGATCGGATTTCTTTCTTACATGGTGTGGACCCATCACATGTTTGATTTCGGCTTTGGTCCGGTCATCAACACAATCTTTACCATCAGCTCAATGCTCATCGCCGTGCCCACCGGCATCAAGATCTTCAACTGGATCTTTACGATGTGGAACGGACACATTCGCTGGAGTACAGCGATGTATTTTGCAGTCGGGTTCATCCCTTCGTTTGTCATGGGGGGTGTCACTGGGGTGATGCTGGCCATGGCACCTGCCGACCTGCAGTATCACGACAGCTACTTTGTAGTTGCACACTTCCATTATGTCTTGATCGGGGGGCTGATCTTCGGCTTATTTGCCGGGATCTTCTACTGGTTTCCAAAGATCTACGGCCGGATGCTCAACGAGCGTTTGGGAAAAATCACGTTTTGGCTGGTATTTGTCGGTTTCCACACCACTTTCTTGCCTCAACACTTTATGGGCCTATTGGGGATGCCGCGGCGTGTCTTTACGTACAAGGCTGGCATGGGCTTGGAGACGTTGAATCTGATCAGCACGATCGGTTCTTGGATCATGGGGGTCGGGTTCTTGATCTTCCTGATCAATTTGGTCCACACCCTGCGCTCTGGGCCACGCGCAAGTGCCGATCCGTGGGATGGGCGCACCTTGGAGTGGGCAACCTCCTCTCCGGCTCCAGAGTATAACTTTGCGGCAGTGCCTTTGATCCGCGCGCGGGATGCGTTGTGGGCGGAAAAGCAGCATGGCAACGGGCGGATTCCTGCCGCACAACCTCCTGGGCCGATCCATATGCCATCGCCGTCCATTTTGCCTTTTGTCATGTCTGTGGGGTTGATGATCGCGGGGTATGGAGGTATCTATCGCTCGATTATCGCCGGTGCTGTAGGGTTGATCATTACGGCAGTGGGCGTGATCTATTCAATTGTCCACCAGGATCGTGGCTTCCATGTCCATCCGGCTGCACCTGAGGCACAAGAGGAGGGTGCACCCGCATGAGCAGCTCTACAGGACAAGTGCAGCAAGGGTCTCAAACGTTGGAAGCATCTACCGAACATGGCCGCTTGCGTATCTTGGGCTTTTGGATCTTTCTGGCCGGTGAATGTGCGCTCTTCGCCTCCTTGATCGGCAGCTATCTGGCGTTGCATGGTCAAACCGCTGGCGGCCCGACGGCGCAGCAAGTATTCAACTTACCAATGACCGGAGCGGCGACGGTTGCGCTGCTCTCCAGCAGCTTTACCTGCGTGTTGGCGATTGTCGGCATGCAACGGGGGAGTCGCGGTGCCGTAACAGGGGGACTGATTGCCACCATCCTGTTGGGTCTGTGTTTCATGGGCTTTCAGGTTTTTGAGTTCGTTCACTATTACAAAGAGGGCTTCACCTTTACCAACAGCGCTTTCGGCTCGTCGTTCTACACATTGGTCGGCTTTCACGGTGGTCACGTGACCTTTGGCATCATTTGGCTCGTGGCGCTCCTGCTGACCACGATGCGACGCGAGCTGGATGGTGATCTCGCTTCCCGCCTGTATGTCGGTGGACTGTACTGGCATTTTGTCGATGTGGTATGGGTGATCATTTTTACGGTGGTCTATCTGATGGGAAAGATGGGGTGAACGATGGAACCGGATTCCGAATTGATGCAGGTGGGCGCGCGGGAGGGCGAAGAACTCGGCGATCCTGAGCTGTTGCGCGATACAGGGCGCCACTTGGCCGAATGGGCCGTCATGATCTTCCTCACCCTTGTCGCTTTTGCCGCCACAGGCTTTCATTGGCTCTCTGTCCCGGGCCTCGTGGTCGTGCTGCTCGTTTTGGCCGCGGTTCAAGTGGTGCTTCAACTGGTTCGTTTCATGCACCTGGATCCTCGCCGTGAAGGGATGGTAACCGCTTTTATCGGTGGTGGACTTGGACTAGGGATCATCATCGCCCTTTCCGTCGCGTATTTGGTCTATACGTTCCATTCCTAAATCGGGGGCGCTGCTGCGCAATTTTACTGCCCGCCTTCGCGCGGGCATTTTCCCTTTTTGTGAAACGCCGCTCCAATCAGATGCTTTTGTCGGGTCCCTTTCTTCTCCATTGACGGATTGGACGACCTGGGTAATCCTTTGTACAGGAGTAGTGTGGTGTCTCGAGGGGAAAAGGGAGGGACAAGGGAAGTGGATCGAGCAGCACAGGGGTACGAAGCAATCGTACCCGCTGGCAAGAGAGAAGAGACCCCTGCAGAACGGCAACCGATCCGAGAGCGGTTGGCTGTCGCTTCAGATTATTTTTCCCTGATGAAACCACGTATTGTGGCTCTACTGGTGATAACCAGTTTTTGCGCGATGATCGTTGCCGGCGGAGGATGGCCCCAAGGCTGGCTTTTGTTGTGGACATCGCTGGGACTTGCTCTCTCCGCCGGAGGGGCCAATGCGATCAACATGTGGTATGACCGCGACATCGATGCGGTGATGGAGCGGACGCGGCATCGTCCGATCCCTTCAGGACGCATGGAAGCGCGCAACGCGTTGATTTTTGGCATTGCGCTTGAAATCGCTTCGATTCTGTTGCTTCTGCCGGCAGCCGGGCTTCTGCCGACGATCTTCTCGACCGCAGGTTTTGTCTACTACGTGTTTATCTATACGATGTGGCTCAAGCGCCGTACTCCCCAGAATATCGTCATTGGCGGTGCAGCAGGCGCTTTTCCTCCGATGGTCGGATGGAGTGCTGTGACGGGTGCGCTCAACGTTGCCCCATTGTTGATGTTTCTGATCATTTTCCTATGGACGCCGCCGCACTTTTGGGCTTTGGCGATCAGCAAACAGGAGGAGTATCGTACCGCAGGGGTCCCAATGATGCCTGTGGCAAAGGATCGTGCTGCAAGGCAGCAGAGCATTGTCTACGACGTGTTGCTGTTGGCGGTCAGTGTGGCCCTTTACTTTACGGGGTATGTCGGACGTGTCTACCTCGTCTTTGCAATCGCTTTGGGGGTTGGTTTTCTCGTGCACAATGCGTTTCTTTTGAGAGAGCCCAATGGGCCCCAAAGTGTATGGGCGAGGCGTACATTTCGCTATTCGGTCATCTACCTGACGGTGCTGTTTGCGGTCATGGTGATCAACGTCCGGTAGAACGTGGAGGGGATGAGGGGAGTTCAATGGGTCTAGCGCTGGCTTACTTCAACGAAGCCTGTATGATTCTCAGTGCGGTACTTATGGGTTTTTTGCGATTCCATTCGTCACCATCGTGTTCATCGCCATCGTGCGATCATGTTGACGGCCGCGGGTTTTGCGACCGCCTTCTTTTTGAGCTATGTAGCCAAAACGCTCCTGGTCGGGGATACGACTTTCGGTGGACCAAAGTCTTGGGAAGCACCCTACCAAATCTTTTTGCAGGTACATGTCATCCTGGCGACGTTGGCAGGAGTGGCGGGCATTTTTACGCTGGTTTGGGCGTTGCAAGGACGTTTTCGTCGGCACCGCCGAATCGCCCCCTGGACGGCCAGCGGTTGGTTTGTGGCAGCGGCTACAGGGCTGGTGGTTTTCTTGTTGCTCTATATTCTCTATCCCCCTGGGCCTACTCAAGACATTTGGAAGACCATTTCAGGGTAAAAAGGATGGGTCGATTGGCCCGACGTCGTGGGCGCTGGCCTTATGCATGAGGAGAGAAGAGAAGGGCGACGCTGCAGACAGGAGGGAGATCGCATGACCATCGGACTGGTGGGATTGGGGAAGATGGGCCTCAATCTCGCATTGAATGCGCAGGAACACGGACATTCAGTGATAGGTACCGATCTCAACGCAGAAAGCCGACGTAAAGCACAAGAAGCTGGGGTGGAGAGCGAGACAGCGCTCGCTTCCTTGGTTCAACGCTTGGTGCCGCCGCGGGTCATCTGGGTGATGGTTCCAGCCGGTGAAGCGGTGGATGCCGTGATGACCGAGCTTACGCAGCTGCTTTCTCCCGGGGATACGGTCATCGATGCCGGCAATTCGCATTTCCGCGATTCATTGAACCATCACCAGCAGCTGAAGGAGAAGCAGATCGGCTTTCTGGACGTGGGCACCAGTGGTGGGATTGCCGGGGCGCGTCGAGGTGCTTGTTTCATGGTCGGCGGTGAGCCTGAAGTAGCGGGACGGGTGGCGCCTCTCCTGCAGCAGATGGCGGTGGAAGGGGGCTACCTTTACGCTGGCGGTCCAGGAGCAGGCCACTTTTTAAAGATGGTGCATAACGGCATCGAGTACGGCATGATGCAGGCCATTGGAGAAGGTTTTGCCGTTTTGGAAGGCTCTCCTTATTCGTACGATCTGGCCAAGGTTGCCCACTGTTTTAACCATGGTTCGGTAGTACGTAGTTGGCTGATGGAGCTGTGCGAACAGGCCTTTCAAAAATCACCCCATCTCGATGAAATTGCAGATGTCATGCATTCTTCTGGGGAAGGCCAGTGGACCGTAGAGGAAGCGTTGCGCGAGCGGGTGCCTGTGCCTGTCATTGCGCTTTCCCTACTGATGCGTTTCCGTTCGGAAGAAAAAAGTTCCTTTACCGGCAAGGTGGTTGCTGCCCTGCGCAACGAATTTGGCGGTCATCCCGTCGACCGGGTGGAGTCGACTGATTCCTAGCGAGGGATCGCCTCGGTTCGCCTCTGGCGATCGTGTTGTGATGATCGTTGTGCTATACTATCTTTCAACTTTTGCAAGGCTCTCGGGGCAGGGTGCGATTCCCGACCGGCGGTATGCGGATTTCCGCGAGCCCGCGACCCGGTGGATCCGGTGGATCTGGTGAGAGACCAGAGCCGACAGTGATAGTCTGGAGGGGAGAGAGCCGATATACCGACAGGATCGTACTGTCGGTCTCTCTCCGATCTGTGCCCTTCGCTTTGCGAGGGGCACATTTGTCGATCGAAGGGCGAGAGAAGGGACGCTGGGTGGACGGAGATCGACACTGGATGGAGCAAGCGGTGGCATTGGCGGCATTGGGAGAGGGGCAAACAATGCCCAACCCTTTGGTGGGCGCTGTGATTGTGCAACAGGGCCGCTTGGTCGGTCAAGGTGCCCATCTTTGGCCGGGAGAACCACATGCAGAGATCCTCGCACTGGCACAGGCGGGTAAAGCGGCGAGAGGGGCTACACTCTTTGTCACGTTAGAGCCCTGCAACCACTGGGGGCGCACACCTCCGTGTACCCACGCTATTCTCGAAGCAGGGATCGCGCGTGTCGTCGTTGGAGCATGTGACCCCAATCCAGTGGCGGCCGGCGGGATCGCTGCTTTGACTGCGGCAGGGGTAGAGGTCGAAACTGGCCTGCTCGAAACTGTCGTACAGGAGCAGAACCGTGCTTTCTTCTTCGCTGTTACACACGGCCGGCCCTATGTGGTTGCCAAATGGGCGATGACATTGGACGGGCGTGTCGCCACGGTTTCAGGAGATAGTCGCTGGGTGACGGGAGAGGCCGCCCGCCGCGAGGTACATCGCTTACGGGCCCAAAGCGGCGCTGTGTTGGTTGGACGTGGCACGGTGGCAGCCGATGATCCCCAGTTGACCGTGCGGCTGGTCTCTGCCGCACGCCAGCCTTTGCGGGTTGTTCTCGATAGCCAACTGCGCCTTCCACTCGACCGAAAGATCTTTGATACACGGGATGCACCAACCTTGCTTTTCCACACCGAAAAAGCCTCTTCGCAAAAGCAAGCAGCGTTGCGGGAGCGCGGTGTCGAAGTGCTGCAGTGTCCCTCCACCGAAGCAGGCACAGTTGATCTGTCTGAAGTGTTGGCGGAGCTTGCCCGCCGACAGATCCGTCAGTTGCTTGTTGAGGCGGGCCCACAGCTTATGAGCACTTTTTTGCGCCAAGGATTCGTCGATGAAATGTGGATCTACATCGCTCCTGCTGTGGAAGGCGGAGCGGGACGGCCACCGACATTGGGAAGCGGTGCGGTGCGAATGGCCGAGGTCTCACGGTGGGAGTGGGTGGAAACCACACGGATCGGAGACGATCTCCGCCTGACTTTGCGCCCCCGACAGCAGTCGGGCGCACAAACCGATCAAGAAAGTGGAGGAGAAAGGGGCGAGAGCCTTGTTTAGCGGGATTGTCGCAGAGATGGGCAAGGTCACCGCGTTGGAAGATCATTTCCCGGGAAAGTCCCTTACGGTTTACGCGCCTCAAACTGCACCCAAGCTTGCCATTGGCGGATCCGTGGCTGTCAATGGGTGCTGCCTGACGGTGACAAAGCTATCAAAGGATCGGTTGAGTGTTGATTTGACTCCGGAGACGCTACAGCGCACGGCACTGGGAAGTGCACAAGTCGACGAAGCAGTCAACTTGGAGCCGCCACTGACATTGGCTACCCCTCTTGATGGCCACTTGGTGCTGGGACACATCGATGGTCTGGGACAGATCGAGGAAGTGCGCAATGGGGCGGAAGGGCGCTGGCTGATCGTTGCATTCAGTGCTGAGCTGGCACCGTTTGTGGCCGCGAAAGGGTCGATCGCGGTAGACGGTGTGAGTCTGACCGTGGTAGAAGCAGAAGAGAATTGGTTTTCGGTAACCGTGATTCCGCATACCGCTGCCGTGACCACACTAGGGCACAGGCAGGCCGGGGATCGTGTGGCCATCGAAGTCGATGTGCTGGCGCGGTATTTAGCGCGTTTGATGCAGGCAGGCACAGCGAGAGGGAAAGGGGTTGCGCAGCCATGACCGATCGCGTGGCCGAAGCGCTGCAACAGCTGCGTGAGGGACGGCCGATTCTCGTGCGTGACGATGCCAACCGGGAAAACGAGACCGACTTGGTGGCACTGGCCCAACAGATTGCGCCAGAGACGGTCGACTTCATGCTGCGCTATGGACGTGGACTGCTGTGTGCCCCAATGAGCGCGCAACGCGCCCGAGCGCTTCGGTTGGATCCCATGGCGACGCGCAACGAGGATCGTCACCAGACGGCATTTACCATTTCGGTCGACGCGGCAGAGGGGACAACAACAGGAATCTCTGCCCAAGATCGCGCAATGACCTTGCGAAGGCTGGCGGATCCGCAAGCGAAGCCGGAAGACTTTCTGCGCCCGGGGCACCTTTTTCCGCTGGTGGCACGTCCCAGAGGCCTGTTGGAGCGGCGGGGCCATACGGAAGCAGCGGTCGATTTGGCGCGCCTAGCAGGAGCGGCGCCGGTTGCTGCGATTTGTGAAGTTTTGGGCGAGAAAGGAAATGCCGCAACGCAAGAGGAGGCCGATGCACTTGCCTTCCGGTTTGGATTGGTCTCTGTCAGTGTGGCAGAGATTGTGGCCTATCGCATCCGTCATGAACGCCTGGTGGATCGTTCGGCAGAAGCGGCACTCCCAACCCTCTATGGTGATTTTCGCGTGATCGCCTATACCAGCCAGATCGATGCTAAAGAGCATGTTGCATTGGTTTGCGGGGATCTTTCAGGAGAAGCGCCCGTCTTGTGCCGCATCCATTCCCAATGTCTGACGGGAGACCTATTTGGGTCTTTGCGCTGTGACTGCGGTCCACAGCTGCACGCCGCACTGCAACGTATTGCAGAGGAGGGGCGGGGCGTGCTGCTCTACCTACAGCAGGAAGGACGGGGCATCGGCTTGGTCAACAAGCTGCGTGCTTATGCCCTACAGGATGAAGGCATGGATACGGTCGAAGCGAACGAGGCGCTTGGCTTTGCAGCGGATCAACGCGACTATGGGACAGCTGCTCAGATGCTCACCGATCTCGGTGTGCGAGCTGTCCGCTTGCTGACCAACAATCCGCAGAAGGTCGACGAGCTGCAAGCCTGTGGTATCACGGTGGCTGAACGTTTACCCCTTTGGGTAGGGCAGGGGGCACAAAACGCCTCGTATCTGGCCGTCAAGCGGTCCAAGCTCGGGCATCTCGCGTAGCCGGAAGAAAAGGGGGAGAGAAAGCCATGCCGACCTTGGAAGGAACGTTGCGTGCCGACGGATTGCGGATCGGGATCCTGGTCAGCCGCTTCAATGAGCGGGTGACCCGTGCCCTTTTGGAAGGTGCCCTAGAAGCACTGCGCCGCATGGGTGCTGCTGCAGAAGAGATCACTACCGTCTGGGTGCCGGGCGCTTTTGAGTTGCCTCTGGCAGCCAAAGCGCTGGCAGAGAGCGGACGGTATGATGCCCTTGTTGCTTTGGGAGCAGTGATTCGGGGGGAGACAGCCCACTTCGAGTATGTGGCCGGAGGAGCTGCCAACGGCTTGGCATCGGTTGCCCAGTCGTTTACCCTTCCCATTGGATTTGGGGTGTTGACCACCGAAGATGAGGCCCAAGCCTTTTCGCGAGCAGGAGGCAAGGGGGGAAACAAGGGAGCGGAAGCTGCTCAGGCAGCCGTTGAGATGGCGAGCCTATTGAGACAGTTGAAGGGGTGAAAGACGGTGAATCGTGCGGTGGAAGAGGCGATCCATTACATGGGTCCGCGTGGCGTGCTGCGAGGGATGGCCCACCTTCCGCAGGGCAAAGGTCCCTATCCTGCTGTTGCGCTGTTGCATGGCTTTACGGGGGATCGTCGGGAAGATCATTGGATTTTTGTCAAGCTCGCACGTGCGTTGGTTGCTATAGGCATCGCCAGCGTTCGCTTCGATTTCTACGGATCCGGGGAGTCTGATGGTTCATTTGAAGAGATGACGGTTGCGTCAGAAATGGCAGATGCGGAGGCGATTTGGTCGTACCTGCGTAGTCAGTCGTGGGCCGATGCAAGCAGGTTGGGGGTGTTGGGCCTTTCCCTCGGCGGGGCGATCGCCGCCCAACTGGCAGCCCACCATGCGAAAGAGGTGGCGCGACTGGTATTGTGGGCACCGGCCGGCAATTTCGGAGAATTGATTCTCCAGGGATTTGAAGCAGCCCATCCTTCTGATTCAGTGGGGCCCTATGAGAGCGAAGGGCTCGAAATCGGCCAGGCGCTGATCGCGGAAGCTGTCCAACTTGAGCTTTTTGAGGGTGTGGAAGCGTATCGTGGGCCCGTGCTTCTCGTTCATGGGAATGAAGATCAAAGTGTGCCCCTCGATATCAGCCGGGTTTACCAGGCGCGCTATGGAGAACAAGCTGTCCTGCATGTCGTGCCAGGAGGTTCACATACCTTTACTGCGCTGGCCGCCCAGCAAGAGGCCACTGCGGTGACACTCGACTTTCTGCGTCCGCTGGTGGTGGAGGGATGACAGCCCCGCCTGCGCTACAGTTGGAAAGTGTTCGGCTGGGGCGCTTTGGCCCTTTCACTTTGCATGCGGACTTCGGAGAGCGTTTGGCAATCTACGATCCGGGAGAAACTGTACCCCTTTTTTGGGATTTTTTGGCTGGATTGCGACAACCCTCCCGGGGATCGCAGACAGAAGCGGGCGGGCAAATGCATTACATCGATGCAGATGGAACGCTCTATCCACGGCTCAGCTTGGCAGAAAATTTCTCCTTTTATGCTGGATTGCGTGGATTCGCCAAAGCAGAGGTCGCTCGTGTTTTTACACTGTTGGGCTTGCAAGATCACGCTCAAAAGCACCCTCAGGCACTGTTGCCTGCTCAACGTCATCTGGCAGCTGTCGGGATTGGCCTACTCGGGGATCCTGACATCCTCATCGCCAACGCTTTGTTTGCCAAGCTTGGCATCATGCAGATGCAGGCGTTGGCCGACACCCTGCAGCCAGTGCTTTCGGGAAAGCTGCTCTGTTTTCGTGCCACACGGGCGTACGAGCTGCACTTTGCTCAGCGTTTTTATCTCCTGTTTCCCCATGCGCTCATCGGCCCTTGGCCCGTCACCGCCGTGAGGGATTTCGCGGAAAAACCTGCCGATGCACCGTCGGTCGAACAGCTGCTTTCCCTTCTCCGCAAAAGGGAGAACTGATGCGACACTTGCAGATGTTTGCACGCGTATTGCTCCAACGCCGTAGCCTGTGGGTGGTGGCGGGTTTGGTTTTGTTTGTCGGTGTAGGGGCGGTGCTCTTGCCTACCGCCGGCCAACCGCAGCCAGGTCTCTCCTGGTCCCAAGCGCTTGACGAGGTGGCCCATCCCCCTGCAGGAACCTTCATCGATCCGCACTGGCAACACGCCGTAGAGGCTGTGCTGCAAACACGTCTTGTCCAGGATCAGCCGTTAGAGAGTGGAGCTGCTTTTGTCGGCAGCACCCAGGATGCATTGACCGTATTGGACGAAGCAGTCCAGCTTGTTGCACTATGGCTCGGAGCGGCGTGCATTGCCGGAGAACGTGGTCAGGGCACATGGCGTACCCTCGCCTCCGCGACGGGAGGCAGTGGACGAACGGTGTGGCGCAAAGGACTTGTCTGCTGGCTGTTCGCCATCACCCTTTTTCTGGTGAGTTGGGCCGTCGATGCCGGTGTGCGCAGCCTGCGCTACCCCTCGGGCGATGCTTCTACACAGTTGCTGTTGTTGGACAAGGCGGGAATACCCACCGGAAAGATGCTTTCTATGGTTCGATACGCGCTTATGGGTGCCGCACTTTCCGTGCTCGGAATCACTCTAGCGCTGTTTGTCGGTCTGACTTTTTCCGCCTGGACAAGAAAGGCTTCGCGGGCGTTGACTTTTTCTTTGCTGTGGTGGGTGGGTGGGACCCTTTTACTTGCCGGATTCAGTGGCGTACCTGCTGCGCATCCGTGGGCACAGGGGCTTTTCTGGGCATATCTTGCTCCCGGTTCGGTATTGCCCGTAGACGTGGCACTGTTGCGCAATAGCAATTGGATGGTCGCGCGGGCTTCTTTTGGACAAGTTGGAATGGTCTTGGGCGGGTGGGGGATTGGCTTTCTTCTCGCACTGGGAGCAGGCCTGTATCGCCGCCCAGGTTGAAGCTTGACCGGTTGAAGCGCACAATAGCGCCAGCTGGTAGACATTTTGTCAGAACGGCCGGCAACGAGGGTGAAGAGAGGGATGGCGTTGGGGATCTACGAAGAGACACAGCGCGCCTTGCAACGGGCTATTGAAGCGTTGCAGCTTCCAGAAGATGTCTATGAACATCTCAAAGAACCACAGCGGGTATTGACCATCAACATTCCCATTCGCATGGATGATGGGCGCATTCGTGCCTTTACGGGCTTTCGCGCACAACACAGCAACGTCTTGGGACCGTATAAGGGCGGGGTTCGTTTTCACACCTCCGTGACCTTGGAGGAGGTCAAGGCACTCTCTGTCTGGATGACCCTCAAGTGCAGCGTAGTCGGCCTTCCCTTTGGTGGTGCCAAAGGTGGGATTGTTGTCGATCCAGAACAGCTTTCTGCCCATGAGCTGGAACGTTTGAGCAGGGCATACATCCGCAATATTCGTGAGTTTGTCGGGTTTGATAAGGATATCCCAGCGCCGGATGTCAATACCAATGAACAAGTGATGGCCTGGATGTCGGACGAGTTGAGCCAACTTGAAGAGCGCAACGTCTTCAATACATTGACAGGAAAGCCACTGCTTTTGGGCGGCTCGCAAGGTCGTAAGGAGGCCACTGGACTCGGCGTCGTCCATGTCGCGGAATTGGCGGCCCGTGCCTTCGGATTGACGAACGAACCTTCCTTGAAGGGTTTGCGTGTCGCCATTCAGGGGTTCGGCAACGTGGGCAGTGAAGCAGCTCGCTTTTGTGCCCAATCCGGTGCAAAAGTTGTAGCAATTTCCGATGAAAAAGGGGGTCGATACGATCCCGATGGTCTGGATCTTCCTTCTCTATTTGCCTATCGAGCGGACCAAGGGAGCATCGCAGCTGCACCCCTCGGGCAAGCGATTGGTCCAGCAGGACCGCTGACGCTGCCTTGTGACGTGCTGATCCCGGCTGCTTTGGAAGATCAGATTACGGCAGACAATGCCGCTTCGGTGCAAGCACGCCTGGTGGTCGAGGCCGCGAACGGACCCACGACCAACGAAGCTGCTGAAATCCTCTTTCAGCGCAGCATTCCCATCGTTCCGGATATTCTAGCCAATGCCGGCGGGGTGATCGTTTCTTATTTTGAATGGGTGCAGGATTTGGAGTCGTACTTTTGGGCTCGAGAAGATGTCATCGACCGCCTGAAACGCATCTTGACCGATGCCTTTGGGCGTGTCTATGCCATGTACGAACGCAAGGCAGTTGATCTGCGGCATGCTGCTTACATGGTCGCAGTCGAGCGCCTGGCAGAGGCCATGCAGTTACGGGGATGGTACTGATCCCGACACCCATGGTAGCATACCATCCAGATAGATGTTCGCGCAGGTGACCATCAGTCAGGAAGGGGCAGCGATGCTGATCGAAAAGCCGTGGGGCACCCACGATTTTCTGCCGGGTGAGGCTGCGCAAAAGAAGCAGATGGAAGATACGTTGTTGGATGTGTTCGCCCGGTGGGGGTATCAGCTGGTCGAAACGCCGTCCTTTGAACTCGATGCCTCAATTCCAGAAGGACCCCAACGTGGCGAACGACGCTTTCAGTTCTTCGATGACCGCGGTAGGCTGCTGGTTCTACGTCCCGAGTGGACCTTTTCTATTGCACGGCTGGCGGCCACCTCTTTACGGGAGAAGCCCTTGCCGTTGCGGCTCTGTTACAATGGCCCGGTCTTCAATGCGGAACAGGGCGCAGGCCGCGACGCTGTCTTTCATCAAGTGGGGGTGGAACTGCTCGGCAGTGCGGCACCAGAGGGGGATGCCGAGGTGCTCGCGTTGGCCAGTGATGCGTTGCGTGCGGTGCACCTAGAGACGGTTCGGTTGGTGGTCGGACATACCCGCTTTCTCGATGGGCTGACAGCCGATCTCGAAGAGCCGCAAGCTCAGGCGCTGCGTGAAGCGCTGGTACGCCGTGATCTGGTCGGGTACCAAGCTGTAGCAGCCACCCTGCCTGCCTCTGCGGCCGATCGAAACCTGCTACAGCGGTTACCAACCTTGCGCGGAGATGCCACTTTCCTGCAACAGTTGCAGGATTCGGTACAGGGGAGGGCAGCGCGCCATGCGTTGCAAGAGTTGCTAGAGGTAGCAACAAGCGCTCATGCGGCCACACAAGGTTTTCCTTTTCTCTTCGATTTAAGCCTGCTGCGCCATCCAGCCTACTATACGGGACTGATTTTCGAAGGATATGTACCCGGGGTGGCTTTTCCCATTGTAGGGGGCGGACGTTACGACAAACTGCTGGACCACTACGGGCGACCGGCAGCAGCAACGGGTTTCGCGATTGGCGTAGAACGATTGATGGATGCTGGCGCCGTACGCGAGGCCCCTGCTAAACCGATCTACCTGTGGTACGGAATTGGAGAAGAAAGAGAGGCATGGCGACTGGCAGAGAGGTTGCGACAGCGCGGGCAGCGGGTCGTCTGTGGCAAGGAGCCTCCCGCAGCGCCAGAATGTTACACGGCCGTGCGCCGCATGGCAGAGATGCTCCAGCAAGAGAGGACACAGCACTGAGGAGGGTGGAAGGGGATTGGCGGAAAATGGACTGACCATCGCTTTGCCCAAGGGGCGCCTGCTTGCGGAAGGGCTTTCGCTCCTTGCACAAGCAGGATATGAAACCGGCGATGTAGACGATACCTCACGAAAGCTCCTCTTCCATCTCTCCGGAGATCTACGCGTGTTGCTGGCCAAACCCCTGGATATCCCCACCTATGTTGCCTATGGCGCTGCCGACTTGGGGTTTGCCGGAAAGGACGTATTGATGGAGCAACAAGAAGCGCTCTACGAACTGCTCGACTTGGGTATCGGAGCCTGTCGTCTCTGCGTTGCAGGGCCAGAAAGGGGGCCTTACAACAGCCGGGTGGCGACCAAGTACCCCAACATAGCAACAGGCTATTTTCGTGAGCATGGCGAACAAGTGGAGATCATTCATCTCAACGGGTCAGTCGAACTTGCTCCTTTGGTTGGCTTGGCAGGGCGCATTCTGGACGTAGTCTCGACAGGACAGACACTTCGGGAGAACCACCTGGTCGTCTTGGCCGAAGTGGCTCAGGTCACGACGCGACTGATTGCCAATGTATCGAGCTATCGTGTGAAAGCGGAAGCTGTCGATCGCTTGATGGAGAGACTGGAAAATGTCGTGGAAGAGAGAACAAAGGGGGTCAAAACCCTTTGAGCGCATCGATACCGCTACTTCATCCCACGTTCTTTCATTCCCACAGCCGTTTTTCAGAGAACGACGAGGTTTCCGATCAAGTTGCCCGTATCCTGCAACAGGTCCGGCGGCAGGGCGATGCCGCATTGCGCACCTTGACCGCAGCACTGGATGGGATTTCGGAAGATCGTCTCCAACAGTTGGAAGTCTCACCACAGCAGTGGCACGAAAGAGCTGCAGAAGTCGACCCGGCTTTGCGTGCCCACTTGCACCTGGCCGCACAGCGGATCCGGGCTTTTCATGAAAACCAGCGCGAGGCTGGCTATCTGGTACCGCAGCCCGATGGTACCCAACTGGGGCAATGGATACGTCCCTTAGGGCGGGTCGGCATCTACGCTCCCGGAGGACGTGCCACTTACCCTTCTTCGGTGTTGATGGATGCGCTTCCGGCCAAGGTTGCCGGTGTGCAAGAGATCATCCTCTGTACACCCCCTGGGGCAGGAGGGTTGCCCCAACCCATCGTGTTGGCAGCAGCGGAGGAGGCAGGCGTCGATCGGGTCTTTCGAATAGGTGGCGCGCAAGCGATCGCTGCCCTTGCCTTTGGGACCGAAAGCGTACCAAAAGTAGAAAAGATCGTGGGGCCAGGGAACGCTTTCGTCGCAGAGGCCAAGCGACAACTCTTCGGTGTTGTTGGCATTGACAATGTAGCCGGCCCAACCGAAGTAGCTGTCTTGGCCGATGGCTCGGTAGATGCGCGTTGGATCGCGGCAGATCTGTTGGCCCAAGCCGAACATGACGAACGGGCCGCTGCGGTCGCTTTCGCGGTTGGAGAGCCGTATGCCAGGCAGATCCAACATTCTGTTGAAGTCGCGTTACAGTCGCTTCCGAGAGCCGCCATCGCTGGCCGTTCTTTACAAGAAAATGGCGCAGTGGTCGTTTTGGACAACCTGGAGGAAGGGATCGCGCTGATCAATGCCTGGGCTCCTGAGCACTGTGAGCTGGCCGTCGCAGATCCGTGGGCGGTAGCCGGGCGAATCACCAATGCCGGGGCGCTCTTTTTGGGGGCTTATAGTCCCGAACCGGTCGGGGATTATCTTGCCGGACCCAACCATGTCCTGCCGACCAATGGGACGGCGCGCTTCGCGTCGCCACTGGGGGTCTATGATTTTGTCAAGCGACAGTCCATCATCGCCTACACGCCCCAGCGCTTGGCAGCCGACAGTGCGGCGATCCTTGCTTTGGCACGGACAGAAGGTCTGGAGGGTCATGCCCGTGCAGTAGCCATTCGCCAAGGGAAGGAGGGAGAGCAGCAGTGAGTCGAAGTGCAGAGAGACGTCGCACAACGGCAGAGACCGATGTGCGGGTCCGTTTGGATCTGGACGGGTCGGGTCAGGCAAAGGTAGCGACTGGCGTGCCGTTTTTCGACCACATGTTGTCCGCTTTGGCACACCATGGCCTCTTTGACTTGGAAATAGAGGCAGAGGGGGATCTCGAAGTCGATGCCCACCATACGGTCGAGGATGTGGGTATCGTCCTTGGGGATGTCTTGCAACAGGCATTGGGAGACCGGACCGGCATCGAGCGTTTTGGTACTACCTTCGTGCCGATGGACGAAGCGCTCTGTCAAGTCTCCTTGGATCTTTCCAACCGGCCTTACCTCGCCTTTTCTGGATCACTGGGTGCTGCATGGGTCGGCCACTTCGATACGGCACTGGTCGAAGAGTTTCTACGTGCGCTCAGCGTACACGGAGGGATTACCCTGCATGTGCAGGTGCACAGTGGCAAGAATGCCCATCACATCATTGAGGCGCTTTTCAAGGCATTGGGCATTGCGCTCAAGCAGGCGACTCGCACCGATCCCCGTCGCAGTGGTGTCCCGTCGACCAAGGGAAGCCTGGTCGACAATCGGACGGCTACACCCTATCGAACAGCTCGCAGCAGCTAGGACGCGTGTTGGGGGGAAGCAGATGATCGGAATCATCGATTATGGCATGAGCAATTTGCGCAGCGTTCAAAAGGGCTTTGAACACGAAGGTGTTTCCGCGACGATCTGTACCCAGCCGAGCCAAATGGAACCGCTTGCCGGTCTGGTTCTGCCGGGGGTGGGCGCGTTTGGCGATGCCATGTATAACCTCAAGCGTACGGGCTTCTTGCAGGCACTCAAACGTTGGGTCCGAGAGGGTCGCCCGCTTCTGGGGATTTGTTTGGGCATGCAGCTGCTGGCCAGCATCTCCGAAGAAAACGGCCCCCATGTCGGTTTGCATTTTATCCCGGGCGAAGTACGGCGTTTTCGCGGCAAGTTCAAAATTCCCCATGTTGGCTGGAACAACCTTGTCGACATCACCTCCCATCCTTTGTTAACGGGAATAAGCACAGACGATTACTTCTATTTTGTGCATTCCTATTATGTTGTTCCCACTGACCCGGCAGCGGTACTTGCTTCTTGTGACTACAACGGCTTGTTTGCTGCGGTCATCGGTCAAGGATCCGTTTTTGGGACGCAGTTTCATCCAGAAAAGTCAGGAGCTTGTGGACTGCGTATTTTGCGTAACTTTGCCGATATCTGCGGGGAAGAAGAGGGGGCTTGTGGTGAACGCACCCTTTTGGGTCGTACCGGCGATTGATTTGATCGATGGTAAAGTGGTGCGGCTCCATCAAGGTTCCTTTA
>JADBKH010000032.1 GCA_014896485.1 Bacillota bacterium
GCAATATAGACCGCACTGTCAATTGCTGCCAGGTGCCATTGAAGCAAAGATAGCCTGCCGACTTTTACCTATGCATTATCGCTCAGTGCAACGTGTCCAGCAAGTCTTTCCTTAAACAGCCATCACCATATTCAAAAAAGGGCTGCTCTTCTGGAGCGACCCCACGAAAGAGAAAATCCACAATAGATACTGTTTATTCGCAAAACCTCTATACGCATCCCCCGACCATCTGAACATCTTGCTGGTTTTCACGTACCCGCAGGCCCTCGATGAGCACTTGCACAACTTCTGGTCTGGAAAATTCGGGTGGTGGAGCTTGGCCTGCGCGCAACATGGTGCGGACTTTTGTGCCGGACAACAGAAGGCGCTCCCGATCACTGTGCGGACAAGTCTTGGCGGTTGCCATGCCCCCACAGACACGGCAATAGAAGGCGTTTTCAAAGAACATCAACGTGATGCCCAATTCTTCTGGTGAAAAATTGGAAAAGATTTCTTGAGCTGCATAAGTGCCATAGTAGTCGCCGACACCAGCGTGATCCCGTCCAACGATAAAATGCGTACATCCATAGTTTTTGCGAACCAATGCGTGAAAAACAGCTTCTCTGGGTCCTGCATAGCGCATAGCAGCGGGAAAAACGTTTAAAACAACGCGATTCTTTGGATAATAGCGTTCAAGCAACACCTCATAGCTATGCATCCGAACATCAGCAGGAATATCGTCTTCCTTGGTCTGCCCTACCAAAGGGTGGAGCAACAGCCCATCAACACTTTCCAAAGCCACTTTCTGGATGTACTCATGTGCCCGATGGACGGGGTTGCGTGTCTGAAAACCCACAATGCGTTTCCAACCGCGTTGTGCAAAAAGCGATCGCGTTGCTACGGGATCACGTGTATACCTTGGAAAGAGAGGCTCGGATCGGCGCCACACCCAGACAGGTCCACCCAAATAGACAGCCCCACGCTTCCACAGCTGAGCCACTCCGGGATGGGCACAATCAGTGGTTTGATAGACCTCACGGTTCTCCACTTGTTTATCAGGACGAAATCGGGAAACCAGGTACATTACCCCAACTGCCACACCCTTTTGATTGCAAAGGGTAATCCACATGCCTTCCCGAAACGAAGCTGCTTCTTGTTCACCAATAGGCAACGTAATGGGCAAGCTCCAAACTGTACCATCCGCCAAGCGCATGGTGTGCACAACCGATTCGTAATCATCCCGCGTCATAAAACCCGTCAGAGGGCTAAAGGCACCGTCGGCTATCAGTTCCAGGTCACTTTCACTTACTGAATCAAGGCGTACCGCTGGAAGGGACGCAGCCCAGCGCATGGCCTCTTCTATCTCTTCTACATCGATAAAGCGCGAGACCAGCTGGCCGCTGTGGGCAGGAATCCCAGGTACGTTGGATGGCTGTTGTAACCGTAAAGCGTTCAACGCTGTTCCTCCTTTTTCCCGTGAACCCAACCCTACTGATGGATACCGCATTCAATTTTTCCGGTACCCCGCCAGCGGCCCGCACGCAGATCTTCACCGGGCTGAACGGGTGTCGTGCATGGCCAGCAACCAATGGAGGGGTAGTTGAGGTCATGCAAAGGATTATAAGGAATCCGACGCGCTACAATCCGATCCCATACTTCTTTGCTGGTCCAAGCAGCCAACGGGTTGAGCTTGACCAATCCATTTTTCGCATCCCATTCCACTACTCGTGCCCGTGCCCGTGTCGGAGCCTGTTCACGCCGAATCCCCGTAATCCACATCTGACGGCCCTGCAACGCACGGCGAAGCGGTTCGACTTTGCGCAACGCACAACATTGATCGGGCCGACGCTCCCAAAGCCGATCGCCAAATTGCGCTGCTTGCTCGCCGAGGCTGATGCGCGGTTGGAACGAAAGAAATGTCCGTCCATAGCGCTGTGCCAGCCGATCCCGTGTTTGATACGTCTCTTTGAACAATAGCTGCGTATCGAGATAGAAGATGTCGATGGGCAGCTGCTCGTGAACAATGGCATCGACCAACACCACGTCCTCTGCCCCGAAACTGCAGGCCAATGCGGAATGTTGAAAGCGCTGTGCACCCCAGGTCAATATCTCTTCAAGGGAACATCCCTCCAGACGCCGAGCTTCTTCATCAATCTCCCACAAAAGCGTGTCCGTTGCTTCCATCCTCGGTACCTCCTCCGCTTTACCATACGTGGGATATCGACTTGGTGCGAATGTCCCGCTAAAAAAAGCCATCGGAAAGCATATTTAAAAGGGTCGCCCAGGCAAATGCCCGAACCACCCTTTTTAAACGCACACGTTCCCAAGCCCTACATATTGCTGATTAACGTCTGTCCAAAAACAGAAGTCTTGACCTCTTCGGCACCTTCCAACTGCCTGGCCAAATCGTACGTCACAATCTTTTGTCTTAGGGCTCTTTCTAGCCCAGCAATGATCAGGTCGGCCGCTTCGTGCCATCCCATGTAGTCCAGCATCATTTGTCCGGACAAAATGACGGAGCTCGGGTTGACCTTATCTTGCCCTGCATATTTCGGGGCCGTTCCGTGTGTCGCCTCGAAGACAGCGACTCCATCCCCAATGTTGCCACCCGGCGCCATCCCGATGCCACCCACCTGTGCTGCCAGAGCATCGGAAAGATAATCTCCGTTGAGATTGGGCGTCGCGATGACATCGTACTCGTCCGGACGCAGCAAGGCTTGTTGGAACATGGAATCCGCAATACGGTCCTTGATGAGAATATGCCCTTCAGGGAGTTGACCGTTGTAGCGAGACCACAATTCCTCTTCCGTTACGGCGACATCCCCAAATTCTTCCTTGGCCAAAGCATAGCCCCAGTCACGAAAAGCACCTTCGGTGAATTTTTGGATGTTGCCCTTGTGCACCAATGTCACGCTTTTACGGTGATGCTCGATGGCGTATTCGATCGCCTTGCGCACCAGACGTTTGCTTCCAAATTCACTGATTGGCTTGATCCCAATTCCGGAGCCGGGTCGAACAGATACCTGCATCTCTTTTTCCAGAAAATCTCGAACTTTTTCTGCCTCAGCGCTCCCTGCTTGCCACTCGATGCCGGCATAGACATCTTCCGTGTTTTCCCGAAAGATAACCATATCGACTTTTTCCGGATGTCTCACTGGACTCGGAACGTTCTCAAACCAACGCACGGGTCGCACACAAGCGTAAAGATCCAACTCACGCCGCAAAGCTACATTCAAGCTGCGGATTCCACCGCCAACCGGCGTGGTGAGCGGACCTTTGATGCCAACATAGTACTTCTGGAATGCTTCCAGCGTCTCGTCGGGCAACCAGGTCCCTAACATCGCATTCGCCTTTTCTCCAGCATACACTTCTGTCCACATGATCTTACGCTTGCCGCCGTACGCCTTCTCGACTGCAGCGTCAAAGACCGCTTGAGCCGCCCGCCAGATATCCGGTCCTGTACCATCTCCTTCGATGAATGGAATGATAGGAAAATCTGGTACCTGAAGGTTCCCATTTACATAGGTGATTGCTTCTCCCTGAGCAGGAGAAAGCACTTTTCCAGCTGCCGTCGCCATCACGTCCCTTCAGGAGTTGCACCATCTGTTCTGGTACATCCGTAAAGCTGTATTAGTTCGCAGACCATTGCGAAGCAAGCTTTTCACGCCGCGTATCAATCGAATTATAGTATTCAACGGTTACAGCTTCAACGCAGTCAACACAGCAGGACGCTGTGATATCACGGGGCAAAAGGGGTCACTTGCTCCCCAAAAACTTTGTAGAAGAACCTAGGGGCTTGTATACTCTCTCTATCTTCTCTTTACGGGAGCTATGCCAAAGTTGGGGGGAGCGTTTTACCTCACATGAACAACGGGCCAGAATACCCGCAATGGACATCAAATGAGATCGAGCGGCTGCGCGCCGGGTACTTTAGCGATCAATATTTTAATCGAGTTGCTGCAGTCGGACGACGCTATTTCCCACAACGCCGGGCATTGATGCAAATTTTTCAGAAGCGAGAAGCCATCTTGTGTGGCATTCCAGAAGTTTTAGACCTCTTGAAAAAGGTACCTGCCCACCCTGAAACGTTACAGATTGCTACGCTCCCAGAAGGAAGTGCGATTTTCCCCGAAGAACCTGTCTTGACCATCGAAGGGCCTTATGTTGACTTTGCCCCTCTTGAAACGATTTATCTAGGGCTGTTGGCGCGACGCACCAAAATCGCAACCAATGTCCACCGTGCTGTAACTGCTGCTGGTCGCAAACCCGTCCTCTTTTTTGCCGCACGGGATGATGATTTTCGAGTTCAAGAAGGAGACGGTTATGCTGCCAAGGTTGGCGGAGCAGCAGCCTGTGCCACAAATGCTTCTGCCATCTGGTGGCATCAACCCGGGGTGGGAACGATGTCGCACTCGTTTATCGCCCTTTGTGACGGCGATATTGTCTTGGCCTGTCAGCGCTTTCACGAGATGTTTCCCGAGCAAGATCTCATCGCTTTGGTCGATTATCATAACGACTGTGTAACCGATGCATTGAAGGCGGCCGACGCGATGGGCCCGGCACTCAAGGGTGTTCGACTTGATACAAGTGAAACAATGGTCGATCGTTCGCTGTGGGAAAAGCTCGGACGTTTCAATCCCACCGGTGTCAATGTGCCTTTGGTTGAAAATGTCCGTTCAGCTTTGGATAAGCATGGCTATCATCAGGTGCAAATTATGGTCTCCGGCGGATTTACACCTGAAAAGATCGCTGCCTTTGAAAAGGCATCTGCCCCCGTAGACACGTACGCCATCGGAGAATTTTTCATGAGCGGCCAATACACGTTTACGGCAGACATTGTCGAAGTCGATGGCCGACCACAAAGCAAAGCTGGACGTAAGCGCATTCCATCAACGCGGCTGCATCCGGTTGAGCTATGATCCATGAGAAACTCAGAAAAGGGTAGGCTGTTCCGCGGTATGGAACATCGTCGTTTCACCGAGTAGTTTTTTCCAGTCCAATGCATTTCGCCAGGCATAGTCCTGGGCATTGTTATTCATCAAGAGGTGAAGAGCTTCGACACGACCCGCAATCCGTTGGACGTTCGGCAGAAGTCCAGCCAATTCATCAAGCGTGTAATGGTAGTCAAAGCGTTCACGACTGGATTTATGTGGTCCATGCCACATTTTTTGATTGCGGCCATGCATCCGCAGTACGGCAAATTGCGGATGTGTCACCGCCCAAACGGCAGGGATGCAATATCGCCCGATTTGGGGTTCATCTGCAATGACATGGACGGCACCGATTTCCCGCAGATGTGCAAGGGTCTCTTCTGTACGCTGCACATCTTCAAACCAGGAACGCTCCCGAAATTCGACAGCGACAGTATAGGGCTGCAAACGGGCAACGGCCCGCTCGAGATAGCGCCACGATCCTGCATCAGAAGCAAACCACGGTGGAAACTGAAGGAGGATGACGCCGAGCTTACCGCTACGATGAAGGGGAGAAAGGGCTTCAACAAATGTAGAAAAAATACCGGCGCGTTCCACCCGTTCGGGATTACCGCGATCATGTAGGGTCATGGTGGCAGGGGCTTTGACATCAAAACAGAAATGGTCCGGGGTCTGCTGCGCCCACTTTTCCATTCGCTGTACGGTCGGCATCGCATAAAAAGCGTTGTCGATTTCGACTACCGAAAAGTGACGTGCATAATAGCTCAAGCGCTGTTGAGGTGGCAGATGGGGTGGATAAAAACCCATGTAATCTGACCAGGCACAGGTCCCCACTCGAATTTCACCCATCGTCCTCAACCTCCTGGGTATCTTCGTAGGCCATCAAGCAACGATGTATCCACACTTCATAGAAGACAGCAAGCAGTCTACCTGAAAAAAAGAGCGCAATGGGAGGAAAAAACACATTGAGTGCCAGCACGTCGACACTCCCCAAGAAGGTTCGAAGCGAAACAGACCACTCTCTGCCAAGGAGCAGCCAAGCATTGTGCAATGCTTCTTTTCGAGTCCCATCATAAAAAGCGATGATCGACCAAAACCAGCCTTGTAGCACAATCCATAATGCAAGACAGCATCCAACAAGGGCGCTGATACACAACCCGGCAAAGCCCGGCAGTTGCACGGCAAGGAGTAGATCGAGGACAAGAAGTGCCGTGCCCACTCCAACCGCCAGGCCTGCCCACCCAATCGGTTTGAAACTTTTGCGCAGTTCCCTCCAAAAAAGCTCAAGGACGGATTACCACCGGCAGCCAGCTCAGAAACTTGGCGCGGTAGCGCGACCCAAGCGGGACCAGATGTGACAAGCCCAAAGGAAACGATGAGCCAGAGTAGATTGAACCCCGCCGTCGCTGTAACAAAGCGGACAGCCTGATAGATCTTTTCCCCGTCGCGAGAACGGCGCCGATCGTGCCATCGTTGTGTCCATGAAGTCGTATCGCTCTCCGCCTTTGCGCGGTTCATCGGAACAGATCATGGGCGCGATCCATGATCATCGTCGTCGCCCGACCCTCCCCGCGCACGTAGGTCGCCCCACGAACCAACACAGCAGGAATCCGATCTGCCTTACCCATGCACAACTCTGCGCCAGCCGCGATCTCGTCTGCCGTAGCCAAGACAGTGGCAGTCAGTGTGCGTCCGGAGGCGTCTGTTTTCCCACGCAAATCGGTCAATGGTTCGATACCACTGACCCCGATCGCGAGATTTGCGCTGCCCCATCTCCAAGGTCGTCCAAAGGTGTCGCTGACGATGACTGCGAGAGGGCAGCCGTAGTGTTCTTCCAATTTGTGGCGAATCCCGTCAGCGGATGCATCCGGATCGATCGGCAGCAGCAGGACACTCCCTTCCTCCGCTACGTTCGATCGGTCAATCCCTGCATTGGCACAGACAAAACCATGAGGCGTCTCTACGATGAATGCCTCTGGTTCACAACGCACGATACGCACACAATTGCGTAGCACTGCTTCGACCAAACGCGGATCACGTCCCATCTGCTGTGCCAGGGCGCAGGCAAAGGGGGAGGGAGTCACCTCGTCGAGCCGCAAGATACGTCCTTCAGCTTTGGAAACCACTTTCTGAGCCACCACAAGCACATCTCCCTCTTGCAGGGAGAAACCTGCGTCGCTTATTGCCTGATCGAGCAAATCACCCAACGGGGCCCCTGGCCCAATTTCAGGCAACCCTTCGAGTGGATAAAAGCGCACCGACTCAGCCACGGTCTTCTCGCTCCTTCAGGGGGTTGGCCAGCTGCAGCAGACGTTGTGCCACGCGTACGCGATCTGCATGGGTCGTAAGAAGCAACGGTTCGCAGGCAACCACTCCTTCAAACGAGGCGCGGGCTTCCTCCATGTCGACAGGATCGACCAACCAACCGTCTACGATATCCCCGTAAAGGTCAAAAAGCGCTCTTAAGGAGACTTCTCCAGCCAATGAGCCGAGCATCGCAGCAAGCGACCCTTTGACAGCTTGGCCCCCGATCAGCGGGGAAACGGCGAACACCAGCTTGTTGCGGATCACTTCTCGGTAGCCGCTCACAGCGAGGATCGGCAGCAAGCTGGTGTAGGGGTTACTTGGTGCAAATACGATCAGATCGGCCGCTTCCAAGGCGCGAAGGGCAGCTTCTACAGGACGCGCGTGTTCGCTGCCGCGATAGGCAACGGCACGAACAAGCGGCGCCGCTTGTCGGTGTACAAAATATTCTTGAAAAGGGAGCCACTCCCCTTCGCACAGCAGAAAAGTCTGGACCGGATCATCGGTCATCGGAATCAGCCGGCTTTCAACTCCAAGACGGCGGCAGAGATCCGCTGTCACTTCAGAAAGAAAATGGCCCGCATGGAGAGCTGCGGTGCGTATCAAATGTGTCGCAAGGTCACGGTCACCGACATGAAACCAGGGATGTTCTCCGAGTCGTTTCAGTTGTTCTTCCACGGTCCAGCGCTCATCCATCACTCCCCAGCCACGCTGAGGATTCACAATGCCGGCCAACACATAGAGATTGGTGTCCAGATCGGGAGAGACGTGCAATCCATAATAATCGGTATCATCTGCCGTATTGACGAGCACCGTCAGCTGTTTGCCCCCTATGGCCGCCAATCCTTCAACCAGCCGGGAACCCCCGACCCCCCCCGACAACACGACTACCCGCACCACTGGTCTCTATTCCCACTTCACACAAGGAATCGGTCCAAGCGCATCCTCAAACCACTGTAAGGTGCGGTGCCAAGCGTCCTCGGCAGCTCGAGGCGAAAAGCTTGCCCGCGCATCGCAAAAGAAGCCATGGCCCGCCTCCGGATAAAGATAGACGGCATGGCGAACACGTGCCTCCTGTAGGGCATGGTCAATCTGGACAACTGCCTCTTGTGGAATCGACGGATCTTGACCTCCGAAAAAAGCAATGAGCGGCGCACGTATCTCGCTGGTCCGTTCGATAGGTGCCGAAGGAAACCCGGGCAGCGGCTGGCTACCCGTAATTCCTCCGCCGTAGTAGACCGCCGCCGCCTTGATCCGATCAGCAAAAGCAGCAGCCCCTAAATAGGTCAAACGCCCCCCCATGCAATAGCCAAGCATTCCCAAGCGCGCAGGATCAACATTTTCCTGCATGGATAGAAAACGCAACGAAGCCTGCAAGTCAGCAAGCACGTCCGCTTCGGTAAGGCGCTGCATTGCCGGCCTAGTCGAGCCAAAATCGGTGTAGCTAAAGGTTTGCCATTCTCCAGTCCGATGGTAAAGATCGGGGGAAACCACGACGTACCCTTGCCGCGCATACCGACAACAAAGATCGCGAATATGCGCATTGACCCCGAAGGCTTCTTGAATGAGCACCAGGCCAGGGCGTTCCACCGCAGTCCCATCATTGGGACGCACGACAAAAACCGGCAATTCCTCTGAAGACCCATCGGGCATGACCACACGTGCCCGATCCTCCCAGCTTTTCACTTGCGGTTCTACAAACATGGATACCCTCCTCTGGTTTTTAGATGGGCAAAAATCAGGCAGAGATCAACGAGAAACCAACCCGATGACCAGGCCTCCGATCAAAACCACCACCATGAGGATATCGGCAATCAGCCAAGTGGTCACCATTTCCTCCGGCCCCCCTCAATACTGCAGCGCTTGTTCGATGGCAGCAGCATAAGCCGAACTGCTGGCCTGTCCTGGATAGATGGCACGGATGATGCCGTTTTTGTCGATCACAAAGCTGCCCGGATAGCCAAACGTCTGATACTTGCGCTGCACGATCTCACCGCTTAAATCATAGAGCTCTAAATAAGGGACCTGATAGGCAGAAAGAAAAGTACGGGCTCCTTGCAAGGTATCGTCAAAGGTGGCATTGACACCCACAAAGACGACATCCTCCTTGTAACGCTGGGCCAGTTGATTCAGTTGCGGCTGTTCTTCTCGGCAAGGGCCACACCAACTGGCCCAAAAGTTGAGAAAAACCACCTTTCCTTTCAGGTCACTCAACGCATAGCGTTTGCCATCAAAGCCCTGTGCCGTAAAGTCAGGGGCCTTATGGTTCACCAGTGGCTTTTCTTCCAATGAGCTCGCCTGTTGAGCGGTTTGGTTCCCAGAAGCTGCGTCGCTCATCTGCACCACACCGTCAGGGGTGTGCTGCGCATGAAGCAGCGAAACGCTTATAAACGCAACAACGAGGATGGCGATACCGACAACGACAAGCCTTGCATGGCGCACCGTTTCCTCGACTCCTTACCGATTGGTTTGCGAAAGCTGGAAAAGCCCACCGCTCACATCTTCCGGACAACGTCGATAACGTTGGCCACCGATTGTGCCGACCGATCCAGCATTTCCTTCTCTTCAGCAGTCAACTGTACTTCAAGAATGCGTTCGATGCCGTGAGCTCCCAACACACAGGGAACACTGAGAAAGAGATCGTGGTAGCCATACTCCCCCTCTAGACAAGCGATGGCAGAGAGCACCCTGCGTTTGTCATTGAGAACAGCATCGGCCATTTCAGCCAACGAGAGCGCAGGTGCGTAATAGGCACTGCCATTTCCAAACAAGTTGACGATCTCCCCGCCGCCTTGGCGCGTTCTCTTCACGATCGCATCCAGTCGTTCTTTGGAAATGAGCTCAGAGACGGGTATGCCGCCGACTGTGCATAGACGCGTGATCGGCACCATGTCATCCCCATGAACACCCATCGTAAAACCGGTGACATCTTCAGGAGCTACGCCGACTTCTTCGGCGATAAAGGTGCGAAAGCGCGCTGAATCGAGCACCCCTGCCTGCCCGATCACGCGATTGCGGGGCAAACCGGCCGTTACATAGGCCTGATAGGTCATCGCATCGACAGGGTTGGATAAAACGATCAGCACAGCATCCGGAGAATAGGAGACAGCCTGTTGGGTAACCTCTTTGACAATCTTGGCATTGGTCGTCACCAGATCATCTCGGCTCATCCCCGGTTTACGCGCAATACCCGCCGTGATGATGATCAGGTCACTGCCATCGGTTTCTGCATAATCGGACGTTCCAACCAGTCGAACGCTCGTCCGCATCAGCGGCGTGCCTTCAAGTTGATCGAGGGCCTTCCCCTTTGTAGGGCCTTCCAGATTGGGAATATCAACCAATATGATGTCGCCCAGCCCGCGTTGCGCCATTACAAAAGCCGTGGTCGCTCCGGTATTTCCGGCCCCGACCACGGTGATCTTCCGCCTGCCTAATGCCATGAACTGCGCTCCCTCCTCATTTTGGACCACTGCCTTTCAGCAATGCGATGAAACATCCTTCATTTAATTCTTCGGATGGTCGGACGTTTCGTCGGTTGGGGTGGTTGCGGCGATGGCCCTGCCATCAACCGGTCGTAGACTTCCATACACGCATCCCGGAATGCGTTGATAATTTCTTCATATTCCGGTGGTGTCCCTTCGAATGTAAGTTTCTTACCTTGAATCCGAGGTCCTTGATGGCCCGGTGTTACGGTAACGACGTACGTCGCCCCTTGCTTTTCATACACTTCCTGGAGGAGTTCAACCAGCTCGGCCAGGGTCATGCACAACCCTCTCTTTCTCGTCCTGGCACTATGCTACACCGTTTGCATCCATGATCCAACCGCAGGGCAATGCCAAACCGTGCCCCTCGTTTTTCAGCACCGATACAAGACCGTTGGGGCACGGTGAGTTGACCCAACCTACCGCAGTTTAATTCCAAGCGCCTCGGCTTTGGAAACCGCTTGCGTTCGGTTTTTGGCATGCAGCTTCTCTAAGATCCGATGCAGGTGGTTCTTTACAGTATTTGGAGAAATGAACAGCTGTGCAGCGATCTCCTTGTTCGAAGCACCCTTGACCAGCAACGAGAGGATCTCCGTTTCTCTGGGGGTCAGTTCGTATTCATTCCGCACCTGCTCGTGTTGCCGTTCGGCTCGAATCGCCCGCAACATGCGCTCAGCCAGATCGGGAGAAAGTGCTGCTTCTCCATGCATCGCGCCTTCGATAGCCTCAAAAAGGGCTTCGGGCCATTCATCTTTGAGCAGATAGCCATCGGCTCCCGCCTCTAGGGCTTGAAAGAGTGCATCGTCATCTGCAGAGGCAGAAAGCATTAAGATATGACAGGAAGGGAGAAGTTGCGCGATCGCCGCAGCGGCTTCGATCCCATTGCCGTCTGGCATATAGACGTCGAGCAGTACCACATCCGGCTTGAGCGCCTGTACCTGTTGTACCGCATCACGCCCACTGGACGCTTCCCCCACTACTTCAAAACCATCGTGGGACTGCAACAACCCGATCAAACCTTTGCGAAAAAGATGATGATCATCGGCAACGAAGATCCGTATCTTTTGGGGAGTATCCATTGGGCCGTCCGCTCCTTTCATGTGGATCGTATCCTTTCCTAGCCTTTTCAGCCATAGCCTAAAGGAGCTGAACGTAGTCCTTCTTTACCTAGGTTCCCCGCCGGATACTGTCTGTTTTTACACGAACATGTGGTATACTTTTTGCGTCAAAACGACCGGAGCTATTGCGCTTCGACGACGAAGGGAAGGGGTCGGCCTTGGCAGCTTCTTCGCAATCACGTGAGGACGTCATATTACTTAGTCATGCCCTCCAGGCGATGAGCGACGCGGTCATCTTGATCGATGAACGTCGTGCCATTCGCTACCTTAACCCTGCTGCCGAACGGCTAACTGACTGGCAGTCTGGTGATGTGATGGATAAAGATTGTGGGGAAATCATGAACTGCCACGACGGCGCAGGCAACCCGCTATGTGGGGGCAATTGCTTTGGATGGGGTAGCCTTTTAGAGTTAGAAGAAGTTCCTTATGCCGAAATGAGCATTCGCGATCGTTTCGGTCGGCTGATTCCCGTTTCAGCCAGTCACACACCGCTGCCTGCCACCGCAGAACACGACCGTTGTGTCGTGATTGTATTGCGCGATTTGACGCGCAAAAGTGAAGAGGAAGCCCATCTGCGTGAAGCACAACGAGAGCTGTTGCAAATCACCCAACGTCGTGAACGCGACGCAGAACGGCTCAATCATTTGGCAGCACTGCTTGCCGAAAAACCAGACCAGCGGTTGCGTCTCGACGCTGTCCTTGAACAGATCCGGTTGTTGATGCATGCTGACGAAGTTGGCTTTCGCCTCTATCTTTCAGAAGCAGATGCAGCCGCGTTGCAACTGCCACGTTCCGTAGGCAGCGCGCTGGTCTGGCCGCAGGGGGACACGGAGCCTCTTGCCGCCGTCTGTGAACAGGCTACACTACAATTCGGTGACGAACGGATGGCAGAATTGTCGATCGGCTATCGGCGCATGCCGCCGATCGATCGGGAACGTTCGGTCATGCTGCATCAGATCAGTTACCTCTTTTCACTTGCCTTAGCTAGCAGGCTTCTACAGGTACGGACGCAGCGCTTTTCGACAATGGAAGAACGCGCCCGCATTTCCCGAGAGATCCATGACTCTGTCGCACAGACCGTTGCTTTCTGTCAGATCGCCGTCGGTGGCTTGCGCCAGCGTCTGGAAAAGCTGCAACCCGGCGAGCTCGACGATCAGCTGGCCCAAGTCGAAGGAGCGCTACATGATGCCAACCGCGAGATCCGTCAAGCTATCGAAGACCTACGGCTCTTTTCGACAGATACTCATCTGGGCACGATCGTCCGTGCATTGGATCGGTATGCACGCAACCGAAACATGAAGCTACACTACGACGACGGTTCCGAGGAGATCGCAGAAAAACTGGCGCTACCGGTAGAAACCCAATTTACACTGATGCGTATCCTGGAAGAAGCACTGGCCAACGTCAAAAAGCACGCCGGTGTCGATGAAGCAGAGCTTTCGATTCGCTGTGACGAACAACAAGCGGTGCTCACCTTATCCGACCAGGGTCACGGTTTTGATCCCTCCCGCTCTGTAGAAGGACACTATGGCCTGCATACGATGGTAGAGCGGGCCGAAAGAATTGGTGCACAGCTGCATGTTGATTCAGCGCCTCAGCGGGGTACCCAAGTTACCATCATTGTGCCGTTGGCCCAAGCGGCCTAACACCCCTTTCCAAACAGCATCAGTAGAAAAAAGGTCGGTACAGATTTAAGGACAAATTCTTACCTACCTTCTACGTCTGTCTTTCTTTCAGTAAAGATGCTACCTTTACCGGATACCACCTGCACCCAGACGCTCCTACACTAGAGGAGGACATAAAGGGAAGGGTGGTTATCATGAGACGCTCGGTTTTTCATACCGATCTTATTTTTCTTCATCCTCCCTCGGTCTATGACTTTCGTGAAGCCACGATTCTTGAAGGTCCCGTCTCCGACGTTGTACCGTCTACTGATCAGTTTGAGATGTATCCAGTCGGCTTGACGAGCATTGCCGCTTATCTGGAGAAAAACCATTATAATGTTCGTATTGTCAATCTCGCCTATCGCATGCTCCGTGACCGAGCATTTGATGTAGAACGATTTTTAGGTCATCTTTCCGCAACGATATTTGGCATCGACCTCCATTGGCTTCCACATGCGCAAGGCGCACTGGCAATAGCGGAAATGGTCAAACGGCTCCACCCAGAAAGTTTTGTTCTCTTTGGTGGTCTTTCATCCACTTACTATCATGAAGAGCTCATTCGGTATCCCTTTGTCGACTTTGTCTTGCGTGGGGATTCCACAGAAGAACCTTGTCGTCAGTTGTTGGCAGCGTTGCGGAATGAGACCTCTTTGGACACAGTGGATAATCTGACTTGGAAGCACCCAGACGAACACGTCGTGGTCAATCCATTGCGTTTTGTACCTGACAACTTGGATTATGTCGATGTCCCTGATTATCGTTACATGGCACAATCTGTCTTCAAATATGGCAGCATGCGTAATTTGGTCCCCTATGTGGAGTGGCTTCATTATCCGCAGGCCATGATCCTCAATGCGCGCGGCTGTACCCAAAACTGTGCCATCTGTGGTGGCTCGCGGGACGCGTATCGGGAGGTCTGCAACCGCACCCGGCCTGCCTTTCGTTCCCCAGAAAAGTTGGCCCAAGATGTCGCGGCCATTACCAGTTTTTCGCGCGCCCCAATCTTTATGGTCCACGACCCGCGAATGGGGGGGATGCAACGTGCGAAACGTCTTTTTGACCTTCTCGCTTCCCAACATCTCACCAATTCTTTTGTGTTTGAACTTTTCTTCCCAGCAGACGATCGTTTTTTTGAAATGGTTCAGAAAAGCGTCCCAAATTGGAGTTTGGAGATCACCATCGAATCTCCGGACGTGTGCCTCCGCGCTGAAAATGGGAAATTTATCTGCTCCAACGAAAAGCTCGAGGAGACACTCGAAGCAGCTTTACATCACGATTGCCAAAAACTCGACCTTTTCTTTATGGTTGGCATTCCCCACCAGCGTTATGAGGACGCCTTGGCTACAGTCGATTATTGCCAACACTTGATCGAACGTTTTCACGCCGATCGACGCTTGCAGTTTTATGTCTCTCCTTTGGGGCCGTTTCTCGATCCTGGATCTCGAGCTTTTGAAGAGCCCAAGTTTGGCTACCGGCATATCTACACGACACTGGAAGAACACCGCCAGGCGCTCTTGAAGCCCACATGGGCACACATCCTTTCCTATGAAACCGACGCAATGAACCGCGAAGAGATTGTAGCTGCCAGTTATGATGTCGCAGAGCGTCTTAATGAACTCAAATACCGCTACGGACTCATCGACAGTGCCACCCATGATACGGTTCGCATGCATTTACAGGTGGCCAGGGAAGTGCTGCACGATGCCGATGAAGCACTTCAACTTCCAGAAGAGGCGCGAGAAAAAAAGTTCGAACAGATCAGGACGAAAGTAGCTATCGCCAACGAATCAACCCTTTGTGGCAATGACGAGCTCAAGTGGGCAGTCAAAGGGCGTTTTCGCATCAGTCGTGCCTTAGCATCCGGACTATTGCGGGCTTTTTTCCATGAAATGGTGCACTCTGTTTATCGGCTGCGCGGAAAATACGATACGGCCATCTATCATCCCGATGATTGCTTGGTGCATTTGCCCCCTCCTGCTGACGATCCAACAGAGATCGCCACAACAAAGGAGGCTCCCTCGCATTCTCCTCACTGATAAATGAATTCTTCCAAATCGTAGACGCTGACGGGTGCAGCAGTCACAGCGGCAAAGCCACGATAAAAGCGCCGCAATTCCGCCTGCATCCTTCTTTCTTCCCAAGGGCGAATCCCTTCTTTTTCTGCAACGCTGACATAGGGGGTTCCCGCTTGCGGATAAAAAGGAGAAAGGTAGAGGTGATCTTGACGATCGAGTGCCAATCGACGGACCAATTGCACGGAGGCAGTATAATGCCCCTCAGCGAAAAGATCACCTCCCACACCGATCATGAAAATGAGCCCCACATGCACACCCGCTGCCTTCAGGCGGTAGATCATCTCCATAACTTGATCGGCGCTCCCTGGCTTGTTCAAAAAATGTCGCAGCGGATCATATCCACTCTCAACGCCAAGATAGACGCGGTCCAAGCCATGTTGGCGAAGTACTTCCCACTCGGAGACCTGTTTAAAGGCAACCCGAAACGTGTCCATGAAGGCATCGATACCGATCATCCTGCCCGGTACCTGCTGTGCCCACGCCACACGTTCTTTTTTGCTCAAGGTCGTAGGGGCAATCGGCAACAGCGCATGCAGGATGTCAAAATAGTCTAAAAGTTGCGTTTGTGGAACCATGAGTGCATCGCCGTCCCCCAAAAAGATCCAACGGTGTCGTGTCATTCCTTTTCCGTGAAAGGCCAAGGCACGCTGCACGTGCGCTTGAAAAGCTGTTCCCTCCTTCACCCGAAACGGCTCTCCCCGGTAGAAGCTACAAAACGTACAACGATTGTACGAACAACCTTGCGTCGCCTGAACGATAAAGGCGTTATAGTCGTCCGGTGGCAGGATGGGAATAGGCGTATAGACCTCCCGAAAGCGTTTCTCCTCCTCAAGCAAACGTTGCGGCTCATAGGCAATACAACATTTCAGCCATGACTCAATATCCCCAAAGGAAAAGAAATCCCCCGAATCAGAGGCGATCGCACGAGCAGTAAGCCCGCCTACTCGATACGCAGAAAGCGCTTTGTCCGCAGATTGCCAGACGGTTTCGTGGAGCAGCGCACGTTCTTCTCGAGAGAGCCATCGGCGTACGCCTTTTCGTTTCTGCAATACCCGTCCGTCCAAACCACGTTTGTATAGGGTCCCTGCTTCAAAAGCATCGATCCAGCGCCCTTCTCCATCAAACAAGAGAAAATGATCCGCATCGAAGCGTACCATCAAACTCTGCGGCCGCACCAAGCAAGCCGCCTCCAAACGTTGAAGTGCCACACGCTCCCCTCCGTACCCGCTTCTTGTAATTACCCTACGTCCAACCGGCGCATAAAACCATCCGTAAACCGACTTAGCCCGACTGGGCTGATCCAGATGATGTAGCACCAACGGCCCATGCTTTTTAGGCACAATTTGCCCACTCTCCCTACGGGATTTGGTCGATTCTGAAACAGCACAATTTCGTTACGATTGCAAAGAGGAGGTGGGCATATGCAAATCGTCGTTCCGATCAAACAGGTACCAGATACCATGGTGGTCCGCATTGATCCAGAGACTGGAACGATGGTCCGTGAAGGTGCACCAGCCATCACCAATCCAGACGATCTTCATGCTGTAGAAGCTGCAAACCAATTGAAAGAACGTTATGGCGGAAGCATTACCGTCTTATCGATGGGGCCCATGCAAGCGGAAGAATCTTTGCGTGAAGCGCTATCGCTTGGTGCCGATCGTGCGATCTTGCTCTCCGGACGTGAATTTGCCGGCGCCGATACCCTAGCGACCAGTTATGCGCTCTCCATGGCGATCCGCCGTATTGCTGAAGCAGCGCCAGTGGATTTGGTCATTTGCGGCCGTTCGGCGCTGGATGGTGAGACAGGACAGGTGGGTCCAGGCCTGGCACGACGCCTGCAATTAACACAGTTGACTTACGTGAAAGAGATTCTCGACGTCGACCAGCAAGCTCGCACCATTACAGTGATCCGCGAAACCGATCGGCAGCGCGTCACGGTACGCGGACGGTTGCCTGCACTGTTGACTGTCGATCACACCAGCTTTCCGTTGCACGAGGCGCCTTTACCGGAGATGATTCGCGCTGCGAAGGTGCCTTTGGAAGTGTGGGGAGGCGCTGATGTCCACGCCGATCCACAACTGTTGGGCCTAAAGGGGTCGCCGACGGTCGTACACAAAAGCTTCGCACCACCACAACCGCCAGGGGCGCAATGGCTCGAGGGAGAGACAGATACACTGATCGAACAGCTCATGGAACTGCTCGCACAAAAGGGGGTGAAAATCGATGGCTGAAGTACGCAATGTCGTCCAGATCAACCGAAGCATGTGCATTGGAGATGCAGCTTGCATTGATACCTGTCCACAGGCAGCGCTTGATTTGGAGGAGGGGATTGCAAAGCTCATCGAACCGGATAGGTGTGACGCCTGCGGCTTGTGCCTGGATGTCTGTCCAACCGGTGCCATCACGCTGCCGTTGGGACGCGTCGTAAAACAAGAGGCTTCTCCAGCACCAGAAAGCAACCCCTCAAGCGGAAGTCAGGCCAAACCTGAAGTTGCCTCAGCAGCACCTCGTCCCACGGAAACATTGGATCCCCGAATCGCCGGTTATGCGGGAGTGTGGGTTTACCTGGAACATGACGGCCCTCAGATCGTCCGTCCGTCCCTTGAACTTCTGAGTATTGCCAGAACATTGGCCGATACCCTGCATGTCCCGCTCTCCGCCATCTTAGTCACCGACGATGTAGCCGAGATGCCTGCCACCGCAGCAGCTTATGGAGCTGATCAGATCTATGTGGCCAGCGATCCCCGTCTGGCCTTCTATCGGACGGAGGCCTATGCACGGGTCGTCATCGATGCGATCCAAGCATACAAGCCGGAGATCGTTTTGGTCCCTGCTACGCCCGACGGCCGCGATCTGGCCAGTGCCATCGCTACAGATCTGCAAACGGCGCTGACGGCAGACTGTACAGAATTGGCCGTCGATTTGACCAAGCGTCAACTGTTGGCCACCCGCCCTGCCTTTGGCGGCAACATGATGGCAACCATCGTTGCCCCACACCACCGTCCCCAGCTGGCCACGGTTCGACCTGGTACTTTTCCACTTCCTGAGAAAACCACCGATTGTCCAGCAACGATCCTTCCCCTGCCAGTGATGTTGCGTCCAGAAGACGAGCGCCAGGAAATCTTGGCGATCGAACCCATCGAGCATGGGCCAAGTCTTCAAGACGCCGAAATTATCGTCGCAGGTGGGCGAGGGATGGGATCCAAAGAAGGCTTTACACTGATTGAGCAATTGGCCCGTCTGCTTGGCGGCATGCCGGCCGCTTCGCGTCCTTGCGTGGAAGCCTGTTGGGTCCCCTACACCTATCAAGTAGGACAAACCGGCCAAACCGTTCGACCCAAAGTCTATATCGCCCTCGGCATCTCTGGTGCCGTACAACATGTCGTCGGCATGAAAAACGCAGAATGCATCATCGCCATCAACAACGATCCCCGTGCCCCCATTTTCCAGGTGGCCCATTACGGGATCGTCGCCGATGCATTCGAGCTCTTGCCAAGGTGGATAAAACGATTAGAGGCAAAGAGCTTGGTAGGAGAGGAGCGCTGACCATGAATCGCTGCGAAGTGACCGTCGTCGGCGCCGGCCCTGCGGGTGTGGCCGCTGCATTGGTCCTTGCACGAGCTGGCGTCGATGTCATCGTCTTGGAGCGGGGCGAGAGACCAGGAACCAAGAACGTGATGGGAGGCATTCTGTACCCCACCGAATTCGAGAAGCTGCTGCCAGACTTTCCAAAGGGAGCACCCATTGAACGACCCATCACACAGGAACGCTTCTGGCTGATGGATGAGAGCACAGTCGTCGACCTTGGGGTCACCGCTGCCGAATGGAAGCAGCATCCACATGGCTTTTCGGTATTACGGGCCAAATTCGATCCTTGGTTTGCCCAACAGGCCAAGGCTGCAGGAGCACTGATCGTCCCCAATACAACTGTAACGGAACTGCTTCAAGATGAGAACGGAAAAGTGATTGGCGTGCGCACCAATCGACCAGATGGGGACCTTTATGCCGATGTCGTCGTCTTGGCCGATGGGGTCAATTCTCTGTTGGCCGAACAGATCGGGCTGCATCCGCGTTGGAAGCCCGATCAAGTCGCTGTTGGCGTAATCCAACTGTTTACACTCCCCGAAGAAGAGATCAATCAGCGGTTTGGCATCAAAAGCGACGAAGGTCTCGAAATCGCGGCCTACGGGGGCGCAACCGGGGGATTGATGGGGCAAGCCTTCCTATATACAGACAAATCTGCCCTTTCGGTTGGACTTGGGGTATTGCTCTCTGATCTCATGGAGGCCCAAATCACACCGTATCAGTTACTTGACCGTTTCATCCAACATCCTGCCATTGCTCCTCTCTTAGAAGGCGCACAGCGACGAGAATACATGGCCCACTTGATGCCAGAGGGCGGTTATGATGCCGTACCCAAGCTGTATGGGGATGGCGTAGTCGTCGTCGGTGATGCTGCCATGTTCGTCAATCCTTTTACCCGACAAGGGATGAACCAGGCGGTCTTTTCGGGCCGTACCGCTGCCGAAGCGATCCTGCAGGCACGACAGCTGGGCGAATATGATGCACGCGCGCTCTCAGAATATGGCGAACGCATGCGCAACAGTTTTGTGCTGCAAGATTTACGCCAATTTCGCGAGGCACTTCCCTACTTGGAACAGCACCCTGCCTTTTTGCGGGAGCTGCTGCCCCTACTTACCCATGGGGCGAAAGATCTTCTCTCCGCAGACGGCCGCCCCATTGGTCGCAAGATCGATCAGTTGATGCAACAAGCTTTTGCCAAGCAAGGGCGTCTCGGATTGGCCCGTGACGCCTATGGACTGTGGAGGCGAGTGCGATGAGTGCGGCAAAAAACGCAACGACCACTCTGGAGAAAATAAATGTGCCCCCCGCTGATGACTTGTTGGCAACCAACCGTTACCGGACAGACCGCTACCCCCATATCGTCGTCCGGGATCAAGCGGTTTGTGCGACATGCGAGAAACCGTGTCTCTTCTTTTGCCCGGCCCATGTTTTTTCGTGGGAAGATGGCCAGCTTTTGGTCTCCTACGAGGCGTGTCTGGAATGCGGCACCTGCCGCATTGGCTGTGCCAACGATAATTTGGAATGGCACTATCCGCGCGGAGGATACGGGATCGCCTACAACTTCGGCTAAACAGACAGAAGGAGCTCTTATACCGGCAAGGGACCGTTTACGTGATGGTCTCTTGCAAAGGATAAATGGATGAGGGATATTTCTCTTGTCTTTTTTATTCTCTATTCAAGAGAGGAGTTGTACTGTGTCAACTTCACCTCCAAAAACACACAAGGTTCGCAACAGTGTCATCATTGCTCTGATCGCCGTCGCCGTTGCCTTTTCCTTTGGCCTTTTGGCAGTGAAAAGGGGAGAGACGATCAATGCGATTTGGCTGTTGGTCGCCGCATTGGGCTCCTATGCCTTGGGCTATCGCTTTTACGCACTGTGGATCGGCCGTCGCATCATGGGGTTGGACGCCAATCGAGCCACGCCGGCTGTCGTCAACAACGATGGACGGGATTTTGTCCCGACCAACCGTTACGTCCTCTTCGGTCACCACTTTGCAGCCATCGCAGGAGCGGGCCCGCTGGTCGGTCCGACCCTAGCGGCACAGATGGGCTGGCTCCCTGGCACGTTATGGATTATTTTGGGGGCCGTTTTTGCCGGCGCCGTCCAAGATTTTGTCGTCTTGTTCGCGAGCACCAGACGCAACGGGAGAAGTCTGGGCGAGATCGCCCGCAACGAAATCGGCCCCGTGGGAGGATGGTTTGCCCTTGTCGGCACGTTGATGATGGCGATGATCGTCCTGGCCGTCTTGGCCCTTGTCGTCACCAACGCGTTGAGAGGTAGCCCGTGGGGAACCTTTCTGATCGCCATGACGATTCCCATCGCCTTGCTCATGGGGGTCTACCTCCGCTATCTCCGTCCAGGTCGTACCTTCGAAGCCACCGCCCTGGGCGTAGTGCTCCTTATTGCTGCGTTGATTTTCGGGCAAAATGTAGCAGCATCTCCGGTCTTAGGCCCCATTTTCACCCTGGATGGCCCGACTCTGGCCATCTTTATCATGATCTATGGCTTTCTCGCTTCGATCTTGCCCGTCTGGCTTCTTTTGGTACCCCGTGACTATCTGTCCACTTTTCTTAAAATCGGTACCATGGTTTTGCTCGCTGTTGGCATCATCATCGTCCATCCACAGCTGCAGATGACCGGCGTCACGCGCTTTATCGATGGTACCGGTCCGGTCTTCGCCGGCAATCTTTTCCCGTTTCTCTTCATCACCATTGCTTGCGGTGCCCTTTCCGGTTGGCACACGGTCATCTCCTCCGGAACTACACCCAAGTTGGTTTCCAAAGAGACTGATATCCCCATGCTGGGTTACGCGGGCATGCTCACCGAATCGTTTGTCGCGATCATGGCCATGATCGCCGCATGCATCCTGACACCCGGCCCTTTACTTTGCCATCAATTCACCGGCCTCTGCCATCGGCACAACCGCCCAGCAAGCCGCGCAGACCATCTCCAGCTGGGGATTTACCATCGACGCAGCGACGATCGAGCAGACCGCACGGAATGTCGAAGAGCAAACCATCCTCTCCCGCACCGGTGGTGCCCCTTCCCTGGCTGTCGGTATGGCCCATATCTTCGCCCAGTTCTTGGGCGGGCCGGCCATCATGAAATTCTGGTACCATTTTGCCATCTTGTTTGAAGCTGTCTTCATTCTCACGACTGTCGACGCTGGCACGCGGGTAGGACGGTTCATGTTTCAGGGGCTGATCGGTCGTGGTTGGAAGAAATTTGGCGATGTCGAATGGTATCCGGCCACAGTGATGGCTTCTGCCCTGACAGTCGCCATTTGGGGCTACTTCCTCTATGCGGGTGTCACCAATCCATTCGGGGGGATCAACACTCTGTGGCCGCTCTTTGGGATTGCCAACCAGATGCTCGGCGCGACAGCACTCGTCATCGGGACGACGGTTTTCATCAAGATGGGCAAAGCCAAATGGAGTTTTGTCACCCTGATACCCATGCTGTTTATGTATGTAACAACCTGGACGGCGGCGCTGGAAAAGATCTTCTCTCCCGATCCAAAATTGGGATTCTGGTCACACGCCAATATGTTGGCCAAGCAGCTGGCTGCCGGTCACATCCCAGCCCCGGCTACGACTGCCGCCCAAGCCCAACAGGTGATTTTCAATGACCGGTTGGATGCGATCCTTTGCGGTGTCTTTCTCGTCATCATGCTGGGGGTGTTGGCCGATGCGATGCGCATCTGGGCAAAAGTCGTCTTACAGAAAAAGCAGCTCAAACTCGACGAAGAGCCTTATCGCGACCGTTCTGAGTTTGAGGCAGCAGCGCAAGGATAGCACCGTGAGCGTCGACTTGACCGGAGGGCCTCGTTTCGTTTATTATTCTTGGATAAAGGTGGTGATTGCAATCGCCGCACCCATCTCTGAAGAAAAACTACGGCACTTGTGGACGAAAATTGTGCGAACAGCCCGCGGGGTTGTTGGCATACCAGACTATGATCTTTATCGCGAGCATTATCTGAAAACGCACGGCTGCGAACCACCGCAGAGCCGGGAAGACTTCTATCGCTGTGAGATCGATCGGCGGTATGGGGACGGAAGCGGTTCGATGCGTTGTTGCTGAATGGTCCGAAAGACATGTGATGGGAACAGAAAAAAGGCAAGCGGCCTGGAACGAGCCGTTTGCCTTTTTTCTTTGTGTCCTTTTACTCTTCGTTGCGGATGTTGACACGGTGCCCTTTGCTGGCAGAAGCTGCCTTGGGAATGCGAAGTTCAAGCACGCCATTCTTAAAGGTTGCTTCTGCTTTCTCCGGTTCAACAGGAACATCCAAAGGGATCTCCCGATGAAGAGAGCCTTGATAACGCTCTCGCCGATAGAAGTTATCCTCTTCCACTTCGGTCTCTTGACGAATTTGAGCCCGCAAGACCACATGATCGTCGTAAACCTGAAGATCAACATCTTTCGGATCAACGCCAGGTAGATCTGCTTTCACCACGACGCTATCTCCTGTTTCGTAGACGTCCACACTGGGTCCTTGAGATGAGGCCATCCGTTGAAAAGGCGAATTCATAAACTCCCACATTTGCTCACGGAATCGATCAAACTCATCCCATGGAGACCACGGCGTATTCCCTTTTCTGCGCCACGGACGCAACGAATTAGACCCTGCCATGGCACTCACCTCCTTGAGATTTCCTCTGTTCCATTGCTCATATACGTGCTCTGCGTCCATACGTTGTCACACACGTACGCATCTTCTCCTGTTCTGCTGTTTTTATGCGCACATGTCTCTTCGCATAGAAGATAGATTGCGATGAATGCAGCAGCTCGTTAGACTAGCTTATTGAAGAGAAGGTGAATTTATGGAAGAACAAGCGACCCCAAACTCCCCAAACGAAAAGTACCGTACTGCCTTTCGAGTATCCGAGGAAAATGTCCGCCGAAGGTGTGATCCAGCGACACTGCCAGCGCCGGAAGAAGCGCTGGCCTCTTTTGATCGCGATGGCATGATCGGCCAAAACCGGGCGGTATCTGCAATCGCGACAGGACTGGCCATGGAACGTCCTGGCTATCACATCGTGGTCTCAGGCCCAGCAGGTACCGGCAAGAAAAGCTACGTTGAAGCGCGGGCCCGTGCATACGCGAAGGATCGGCCCATACCTGACGACTGGTGTTATGTCTTCAATTTTCATGATCCCAATGCACCTATTGCACTCTCTTTTCGCGCCGGCCAAGGTCGCTCTTTTCAAACGGCAGTCACACGCATGATCGACGATCTCAAGCGCAGCTTACGCCAGACCTTTGAGAGCGATGTTTACCAACAAGAGTTACGACGACTGACAGAGCAGTATCGACAACGCTCCGAGCAGCTGTGGAATGCATTACAAGCAGAAGCACAATCGTTGGGATTTGCCTTTCAGCGCACGCCGACGGGACTGATTAGCGTGCCACTGGATGCCTATGGACGCCCCATGGAGCCGGACGTGCTCGAGCGCTTGAGCAGAGAACAGCGCGAGGAAATTGCGGCACGTAGTCGACAACTCCAGGAAAAACTCGACGATGCCATGCGGCAGCAGATCAATCTGGAACGTGAGGCACGAGAAGCCTCTGCCCATCTCGAACAAGAGACTGGACATACTGTCGCGCAACGTCTCATCAACCAGCTCCGCCAAAATTACGAAGATGCCCCCAAAGTTTTGCGCTACTTAGATGACCTTCTCGACGATGTCACCACCCATCTCTCCCTCTTTCGAGAGCAAGAGCAGCCCAATGTACCGACCCCAGCAGTATTTGCAACCCTAGAAAGCGGAGATCCGTTGTTGCGCTACCGCGTCAATCTCTTTGTGCACCATGATCGGGAAGAAGGGGCACCGGTCATCTTCGAACGCAATCCGACCTATGCCAATGTGTTTGGAAAAATTGAGTATCGCAGCACCTTTGGCACAGCAACAACGAATTTCACGTTAATCCAGCCGGGCATGCTCCAACGCGCCAATGGGGGTTACCTGATTTTAGAGATCGAAAGCGTGCTGAACAACCCAGGCGTCTGGCCCACACTTAAGCGGGTACTCACCAGCCGAGAGGTTCGCACAGAAAACTTGAGTGAGCAGTATGCGCTGGTTCCTACAGGAACCTTGCGTCCCGAACCGATCCCGCTGAATGTCAAGGTGTTTCTCATCGGGGAGCCACACTATTTTTTCCTCCTTTCCCGAGCGGATGCCGACTTCCAAAAGCTCTTCCAGATTCGAGCCGATTTTGACAGCGTGATGGCGTATTCGGATGAGAATCGCTCCAAACTGTACGGTTTCATGCTCTCGTATGTCGAACGAGAGGGGTTGCTTCTCCTTCAGCCCGATGCAGCGGCTGCAAGCTTGGAGTACAGCTGCCGATTGGCTGAAGATCAAGAAAGATTATCAGCACGCCTCAGCGCGCTCCTGTCTGTCATCGATGAGGCCAGTATGTTGGCCCACAAACGGAAAGCGGGGGCCATCACACGGACCGATATCGAAGAAGCGCTCGAAGCCCGGCATTATCGCGCCGGACTTATTGAAGAAAAGGTTACGGAGCTGTTTCACGATGGCATTTTGTTGCTCACAGTGGATGGCGAACGGGTTGGGATGATCAATGGCTTAGCAGTCCTATCTCCTGGCGAGACAGCTTTTGGACAGCCCAACCGCATTACTGCACGGGTCTGGGTAGGACAGACCGGTATCGTACACGTGGAACGGCAGAGCGAAAAAAGCGGCCCCATTCATAACAAGGGCGTCTCCATTCTACAAGCCCACCTGGCCAGCCGATATGCCACGGACTTCCCATTAACGCTCTCCGCCTCGCTCACCTTTGAACAAGTTTACGATGAAATCGATGGGGACAGTGCCTCTTCAGCGGAACTCTACGCATTGATCTCAGCCTTGGCCGATCTTCCCATCGATCAAAGTTTGGCAGTGACTGGCTCCGTCAATCAGTTTGGAGAGATCCAGCCCATTGGCGGCGTCAATGAAAAGATCGAAGGATTCTTCAGAGTCTGTAAAGTGAAGGGACTGACAGGCAGGCAGGGAGTCATCATCCCCCGGCAAAATGTGCGTAACCTGATGCTACATCCTGAGGTAACCCAAGCGATTCAGGACGGCCAATTCCACGTTTACGCCATCGATACCGTTGATCAAGGTCTCTCTATCCTTACTGGCAAGCCGACAGAAGAGATTAATCAACGGGCATTGGAAGGCTTACGGCGGATCTACGAACGTGTGCGGCGCCGCCCCGAAAGAAATGATCAGGAATCTCCCTCCAATGATTCGACCTCCAACCGCAAGGGAAGTGATCTCCAATAGCCGACGTTTGCCCCCTGAGGTAGCGGTCATACCGATAGTGAGGGGATGCCTCCCTGCATGGAAGGCATCCCCTCACGCGCATCATACAAAGCTGTTAGCCTGCCTGCTTCTTACAACCTTAGTGGTGAAGGTCCGCAATCAGATCCTCGAGTCCCACCCGACGTAAACTCTCTATACTGGGCACAGCACTCTCTTGATCCCAACCAACTGCATCAAAGTAGGAGCGACGTTCCGCCTCCAAGTCGATCACAACACCCTGGTTGGGCCCTCCTGGCAGCGAACGGCCATCTAAGAGGCGATCTGGCATCTTAAAATGCACTGGATTGAGCCTTTCGCGCAGGTTAAAGGCATGGCGTAAGGTGGCCATACGTTCTCCCGTCACCTGAATACGCGCTTCATCCCAAAGCTCCCCGGTCACAAGGCTCAACTCAATACCCAATGCTTCAGGCGGAGTGGCAAACTCAGAGAAAAGGCAGATGCCAGCACCGTTTCGAACGTGATTGACATTGACAAAATAGCGATGAGCCGGTCCTTTATGGGCATAATCCCGCTTATTCACGTTAAAAGGCTCCGGGATAACCTCTACGCCCATGAATTCCATCTCGCCGGTACCGCCTTGGGTATGACGGGCAGGTGTCGCGTCGACTTGATACGTGAGCGCCAAGCCAGGTGAGAGCCGTGGATCATGCATCGCCGGCTCTTCTCCGTGGATATGCACGGCAAAAGCCTCCGAACCACGGCCGATACGCGCTGCCGCCTTGGCCACCCCGTCTGCCAGAATTGCCCCAAATCCTTCTCGTCTGCCGATCTGCTCTGTCAATGCAACGACGGCCTCCGCATTGCCCCAAATCAGCTCCAAACCACCGGTCTCTTGCCGATCGATCACCCCCTTTTCGTAGCACTCCATGGCGAATGCAATCACCGACCCAGTTGAAATGACATCCAATCCGTAGCGGTTGCACAGTTCATTGCACTTGTGCAGGGCCTCAATATCGTCGGTGAGGGTCATTCCTCCAAAAGCGCCGAGTGCCTCGTACTCCGGACGATGGGTGTGTTCTCCTTCCGTTGCATAAGGGCCATCCGAAACACGTTGATAGGCACTGCAGGAAATCTGACAATGCCAACATCCGGTCCGACGCAACTCATACGACTTTAATGCAACGTCACTGATTTTGGGCGCCGTTGGAAAATCGACTACACCGGCCCCCGCCCAGTTTCGAATGGGTGTATCCCCGTTGAGTGCACTCTGCGCAGCCAGACCACTGGTTCCAAACGTCGTGAAGATCTGCCAGATGGGAGTGTTGGCTTCCTTGGTCGCTCTCATGATGCCCGTCGTATAACGCCTGAGTCCATCCTCATCGGCAACCGGTACTTTTTGCAGCCCATAGGCTGCAACTGCCTTCAGACGCTTCGCACCCATAACAGCGCCCAAACCACTTCGAGCTGCAGCGCGCCCCTCGTCATTCATTACACCTGCCACCAAGTCGCCCTTTTCACCGGCCTCTCCAATCCAGGCCACTTCGACCTTACGCCCCAATTCTGCCTTCAACGCTCGTTCAACATCTATGCCGTTTCCCCAAAAGGAACGCGCATCACGTAATTCTGCTTTTCCATCATTTAGATAGAGGTAGACAGGGGAGGGCGCAATCCCTGTAAAAAAGACAGCATCAAACCCGGCAAATTTGAGCGCAGGCCCAAAAGTGCCCCCGCAGTTCGCATCCCCCCAACCCCCTGTTTTTGGCGATTTGCCCACCACGGTAAAACGATTGCCGGTTATTGCCATCGTTCCCGTCAACGGACCAGTGGTAAATCCCAGAATGTTTTCTGGTCCCAAGGGATCGATTCCAGGAGGTATGCGATCGTATAATAGCCGAGCAGCCAACCCATATCCGCCTAAATAAGTTTGATAAAATTGTTCTGAGGGAACTTCCAGGCGCATCGTGCTGTCTGAAAGATTGACCCAAAGTATTCTGCCCATGACGCCTTTCATGGTGTCCCTCCTAGGATGACCGCCTGCTTCCCTTACCAATAGGTCACGATGTTACCTTACATTCGTTTCCCTCGCTTGTCCTTCGAGCATTATCACTAATTTATATAGTCCAAAAAGTTCAAATTGCTTTCTTCCGCTGCGACCTAATGTACCCGCGCTTGTGGACTGGGTTGTCGACACTGTCGTGCCAATGCACGTCCTCACCGAGATCCTGGAGAGCTCACCGCGTTACAAGCCAAGCAGATGATCGCAGAGATCGCGGCAATGGAAGCCCCGTTGTTTGTCATCAGTGGCGGTGATCCACTGCAGCGCGATGATCTCAACGAACTGGTCTACCATGCTGCGGCGTTGGGATTGCATCCTGCTATCACCGCCAGTGCCACGCCTTTGGTCACCAAGGAACGCATCCGTCAATTGAAAGAGGTCGGATTGGCGCAATGGGCATTTAGCCTGGATGGCAGCAACGCTTCCATCCATGATCGCTTTCGCGGCCGAAAGGGTTGTTTTGATCTAACATTGCAGCGCATCCAATGGCTGCACGAAGCCGAGGTTCCAGTTCAGATCAACACAACGTTAACCCGCCATAACCTAAGCGATTTGCCGAACCTCTATGACCTCGTTCAGCGACTCGCTGTGGTACGTTGGGAAGTCTTTACCCTCGTTCCCATGGGGCGAGCACGTTCGTCCGACCAACTGACGCCTCAAGAACACGAGGCTGTGATGCGATGGCTTACGGAGCGCGTTCTCAGAACCCGGCACCTCTGGTCTCGGTGGCAATCCATTGCCCATGTGGGATGGAAATGGCTTCCTTTTCATTTCGTGGTCAGGGGAAGTTTTTCCAAGTGGTTTCTTGCCCCTTTCGATGGGTAATGTGACCAAAAATCCCATCGCAAAAATTTATCGTGACGCGCCCGGCTTACGGGCCTTGCGTAACCCGGACGGCTTCCATGGCAAATGCGGCCAATGCCGCCTGCGTTCCTTTTGTGGAGGTTCTCGTGCACTCGCCTACGCCGCATCCGGAGACATGCTGGGTTCTGATCCCCTCTGCACCCTCTCTTTTTAACACCACTGCATGTCAACAAATGGGTGGATGCCCTGTGACACCCACCCATTTCAATGTGCTGTGTAGCATGCCAGGCATCTCAACTCATTGGTACGGTCGGCAGAATACGATCCCCAACCCGTTCAAAGATCTCTTCGATACTCTCCCCTGTGATGTTGATCCCATGGTTTTTCAGCCCCAGTACAGCATGACCTGGATCCGGTTGTTGACGCAACAGCTCTGAAACAGCCAGACCAACTTCCCGCGTACCACAGGGATAGTTGACCTGTGTTGTAGGGATACCCTCCATCCATGTATGGACATGCACAATCGCACCGATCTCTGGATGTTCTTGGTAGACCATCCAATGCTCAATCGCATCGACAGAGACACGCCGGGGGGATAGATCGGGTCGGACGGAAAGGCGCATCGCATTGTGCTGGGCATCGTATCCTTTTACGAGCAAGATATCACGACCGACCTGTTCCAACTTGCTTTTATCAACACCGCTTGCACTCATCCAAAATCGCCCATCCTCCTCACGACAACTGATATTTCCGTAAGAAAGACCACCAATTCCAAATATTTTCATGATGTGTCGTCGTTCATGTTCATCCAAGACTTCTTCCAACGGAAACGGAGTCGGCAACAGATGCATGGCCGCTAGTTTTCTGCCGGCCCACGAGATGGAACGCGTCTTCTCATCCCCGTCCCATAATGCGGGGGGTAGATCCGGATCATAGATGTTGTCGATGACCAAATGGGAGGTTGCTAAGGGAGCTAGCCTTTCGTATAGTTCGCCGAAAAACGCAGCCTCATCACCCGCATAGGTCACTTCGTAATGGCCCAATTCTGGCGTGACAAAATGCACTTGGCGTCGGCCCTCCGGTGGGCAAATGAGCAACAGAACCATGTTGGAAAGGGACGAAACAAGCGTTTTATATCCAGCTTGAAGCACATTTTCCGGCTGTTGCGCCCATTCGGTGACGCCAATCAGAAAGGTGGCTTGGGCTTTGCGATGCAATGGGACGGGACTTTCCTTATCGGTCACGTTGAAGGCGATGCGTACCCCTGTTGCGTCCTGTTGGGGGTAAAATCCGTGGTCACGTAACTGCTGAGACAAGCCGTGCATCAACCATCGCAGTGCCTCACTCTCGCTGTGATAGACCACTGCAAAGGCTCTTTCATCAATCCTATCCGATGGCATGTATGAAAGCCTCCTCGTTCACGCACAAGCTCCTCTACTGCTTTCGACCTATCTTTGCCTCTTGAAGGATATACTTGTGCCTCCCTTGCAAACCATCGAGAAAAATACCGAGGAACAGCGGATAGCAAGATGAATCCATCGACCCTCTCCCCGTACTTGTAAAGCGTGTGCAAACCCGAACGAAGGAGAGAACAATAATTCGCTTCTGTGCAGGCACTTTGATCCTGTGAATTTGCAGTAAAATCGCCTGTATCTGCCCAAAAAGAGCCTACATTGGATTAGCACTCATCTTGGCAGAGTGCTAATAGATCGTCTCGGAAACGATGGGAGGTGCGTAAGATGCTGCGACCACTCAGTGATCATGTGGTTGTCAAACCCTTGGAGCAAGAAGAACGCAGTCCTGGAGGCATCGTTTTACCTGATACTGCTAAAGAGAAACCACAGCAAGGCGAAGTTGTCGCTGTGGGGCCCGGACGCTTCGAAAAAGGAAACCGCCTTCCGATGGAAGTAAAGGTAGGCGATCATGTGCTGTATTCCAAGTACGCTGGCACAGAAGTGAAATATGAAGGCACGGATTATCTTATCCTTCGTGAGTCCGATATTATGGCCGTTTTGGAAGGCAGCACGGAACGTGTGGGTGTAACCGTCTAAGAAGGAGGTCAGGAACGTATGCCGAAACAGATCACTTTCGACGAAGAGGCACGT
>JADBKH010000033.1 GCA_014896485.1 Bacillota bacterium
CTGGACGCAAACAAATCAATCCAAGAGGGGTTTTGAGCCTGCCTTAGAGGGATTGAAACGAGATCAAAAAGGCGTGTCAGGATGCCTATCCTTAGTTTTGAGCCTGCCTTAGAGGGATTGAAACGAAGGATCAGCCGCCAGAGATCGGACAAACCATAGAATTGGAACTGGCGAGCATTGCGAAACCTTATGTCAACTGGCGCCTCCCACGAAAAGGCGCCGAGAAACCATCTCCAGGGGTGCCTAGGAATACGTCACGGCACCAAAAACATCGATAAAATCAGGGGTTTACGATACAACCGAGGAGTTAGACTACTTCCTTTTCTCCCTAGGCCCTATGCCGTACTACGCGCTGCCCGTTTATCCTGGTAGAATGGAACTATAGTGAGTTGCGTGTGCAAGGGGGATAAGGATGCTCAGCCAATGGTTGTGTGTACCGGGTGGGACGACCACGTGGGTGCATCCGGGCGCAACGTTGTTGTGCGTGATACTGGCAGCGGCGTATGCCTGGGTTGTGGGGCCGGGGCGGTCGCATTTTGCGGAAAGTGCGCCGGTAGGGCTAGGAAAGAAAAGCGCCTTTTTCGGCGGTTTGTTTTTCCTTTATGCTACCATCGCTACTCCCGTAGCCGATCTTGGTATGATGTACCTGGTTTCGGCCATGATGGTCGTCCATATGGTACAGACGCTGCTGGTCGTGCCGTTGATGCTGATGGGGTTGCCAGCTTGGTTGATTGAGCCGGCCCTGCGTCAGCCGGTTGTGCCCAGTGTCGTCGGTTTTTTGACCCGTCCGGTGGTTGCCCTGCTCCTTTTTAATCTGGTCTTTTCCCTCTATCATTTTCCGTCCATTGTTCAGCTGATGATGCATCCCGCGTCGAATGCCATCTGGATGGAACTGCTGTTGGATTTGCTGGCTGCTGCGATGTGGTGGCCGATCATCCGTCCGGTACCGCAGGCGCGGGAGATGCCGATGTTAATCGAAGTCGCCTATCTTTTTGGCAACATGATGGCCCTGATGCCAGCCTGCGGGGTGCTGGTCTATGCCAAGCAACCGATGTTTGACTCCTACCTGTCTGCCCCGGTTATCTGGGGAATCTCCCACCTATGGGATCAGCAACTGGCCGGTGCGCTGATGGCGCTGGGGACCTCCTTTATCTATGCTGCGGCAATGACGGTGGTTTTCTTCCGTTGGGCAGCAAGACAACAGCGCGATGAGCGTGCCCAATGGGAAGAATTGAACGTCTTGCCTTTTCCAGCTGCCGAGCTTCAAGAAGTTGAACGGCACTAAAGCGAAGACGGACAGACGACGAGGTGTACGAGACAGGCTGTGAAGGCAAGGGGAGGCAGGACGGCGGAGCAGTTGGACGGTTTTTTATCCTCTCCCAAGCAATTGATCGAGGTCGCATTGCCCCTTAAAGCGATCAATGCAGCAGCAGCACGTGAAAAATCGCTGCGGGTCGGTCATCCGTCTACCCTACAGCTGTGGTGGTCGCGCAAGCCAATGGCGGTGGTTCGTGCGCTCTTGGTCGCAGCCCTTGTCGATGATCCCAGTGTACACCCCCAACGTTTTCCCACTGCAGCAGCACAACAGGCAGAGCGTTTGCGCCTGTTTCGGTTAATCGGCAAACTGGCGCGTTGGGAGAGTACGGCCGATAAGGCCTTGCTGAAAAAGGTGCGTTACGAACTTCAGTCATCTCTTGGAGCGGAGCTGCCCACCCTCTACGACCCGTTTTGCGGCGGCGGCATGATCCCATTAGAAGCGCAGCGCTTGGGTTTGCCCGTAGAGGCTGGAGATCTCAATCCGGTGGCAGTGCTGACGACCAAGGCGATGGTGGAAATTCCGCCACTGGTCGAGGGTGCCCTGAAGGCCGAGGCAGGGCTCGTCGGCCTGGCAGAAGATATCCGGCGGTACGGAGCATGGCTAGGCCAGTGGGTGTATGATCGCATTGGCCGCTACTATCCGCCGATCCGTGTAAAGGGGGGCCAATCTCCCGAAGTCATTGCCTACCTGTGGGCACGAACGGTCCGCTGTCCCAATCCAGCTTGTGGCGTACAGATTCCCTTGGTGACTACGTTTCGTCTTTCGCGTCGTCCCCATCATTTTGCGGGGTTGGTAGCGGTGGTGGATCGCCAAGAAACATCCCCGGTGCTTCAGCTGCAGATCAGCCACGATCCAAAGCGGGTTCCAGCCGGCACCCTTGAACGCGGCGGCGGGCATTGTCTGGTCTGTGGAAATGCCTTTTCTCGGGAATGGCTGCATGTACAGGGTCGGGCAGGCCAGCTGGGCCTCCGCATGTTGGCGATGGTTGCTGCAGGTCCACAGGGTCGCATCTACTTCGAGCCGACGAAAGAGCAACAAGAGGTGCTTGAAGGGCTTTGCCCTTCTTGGACGCCAGAGGAACCCCTCGTCGGTAAAGCGGCCAAAGATCTTGCCTCTTTTGGCATCACGCGATATGCCGATCTGTTTACCTCCCGCCAGTTGCTGGCGTTGACGACCTTTTGCGACGGTGTTGCTGCAGTGCGCGAGCGCATCTATCAGGATGCTCTTGTTCGCCCCTTGCCCAAGGATGGCCGTTCACTCCAAGAGGGCGGGCAAGGAGCAAGAGCGTATGCCGAGGCGGTCTCGGTCTATCTCGCACTGGCGGTCAATCGGCTGGTCAATCGCAACAGCATGGGCTGTGTTTGGAATATCGCTGGCGAAAAGATCGAACAGACCTTGGCGCGGCAGGCACTGCCAATGATCTGGAACTTTGCCGAAGTGCAGCCTTTCAGCCATGCGACGGGAGGATGGCAAGGAGCGGTGGAGTGGATCGCCGATGCAGTGGCTCTGCTGCCTGCCCAAGGAACTGCCGACGTTCATCTGGCAGATGCTGCAAAGGCATCTGCCAAAGCGCCTTCCCTCGTGATCTGTACCGATCCGCCCTATTACGATACGATTCACTACGCCGATCTCTCCGATTTCTTTTACATCTGGTTGCGACGCATGTTGCGCCCGGTTTACCCCGAACTTTTTGCGACGGTACTGACGCCCAAAACCGATGAGCTGGTGGCATCAACCTATCACGCCGGACGCAGTCCGCAAGCGGCACAGGCGCATTTTCAACGCGGTATCCAGCAGACACTGGAGCACTTGCGGCGACAGGCCGATCCGCGTTATCCCGTGCTTTGGTTTTATGCTTTCAAGCAGGCACATCGAACCAAGACAGTCGACGGTGGCAAGGTGCGGACGTGGATCGGCTGGGAAGCCATGCTTTCCGCCATTCTTGCCAGTGGCTTTCAACTGACAGCGGCTTATCCACTGCGTACGGAGCGGCCGCAGGGGTTGAAATCGGGCAACGATACCTTGGCCACATCGGTATTGTTGGTTTTGCGGCCAAAACCTGCGGATGCTCCGACAGGAACGCGTCAGGAATTTCTTGCGCGTTTAAGGGAAACGCTGCCCGTTCAGCTGGCTGCGCTGCAGCAGACGGGTATCGCTGCAAGCGATCTCCTGCAGGCAGCCATCGGGTGGGGCATGGTCTGCTTTTCAGCGTATCAGACCGTGCTGGATGCGGATGGGATGCCCCTCTCTGTCGCGGCTGCACTCGGGTGGATCGACACGGTCTATGCAGAATGCTGCGATTTTCCACAGGAAGCAGAGTAGGTATCTTCGGCCTGCCGAAAAGAGAGGCACTTTTCTCTAGGATTTGCTCCAACTGTTTCCCCCATTCTTTGAAACAAAATGCCCGACAGGGCCGCTGACAGAGAGATCCTCCCGGTTGGTCATCTCCCAGCGGATGTTTCCATCGCTGCCTGGGCCGCCAGGTGTATGGACTTTCCAGCTGTTTCCCCCGTCATGTGTGACCCATAGATAAGTGGTCGGGCCAGGAACTGCATTGGCGCTGCCATACTGACCCGCAATGACCGCATCCTTGTTCGAAAGTTGCAAAAGATCGCCGAGCTGAGGGTTCGCGTGGCCGGATACCCCTTGCGGTTTAGGCAACTCAGAAGGGGATGGGGGCATCATCTTGGCAGTTATCTGCGTGGACGCGTGTGTAGCGGAAGAGGCTGTCTGTTGGGAGGGTATCTGTTGCACCTGCTGCGTGACAGCAGTATTTCCAGGAGAGGGCGTGGTGCTTTGTTGGGCTTGTCCCAAAGACGAATTTTGGGAAGGTGTGGGCTGCTGGTCAGAAGGGCCTGTTGGGGAGGAAGGGTTTGTCGACTGCTGGGCAGAGGGCTGCTGTGCAGACGGTGAGGAAGAGGTTGTGCCGCTGCAGGCAGACAGACCCAAGGCGAAAGTAGCCGCTAAAAGCGAAACCATCAACAGAAAAGGACGTTTTGCCATCACAGACCTCCTTGCAGCCTTCTACTGGTTTTGACAAGATTCGCAGTTTTTGATTGTCTTACGACAGTACGAGATCGACACGTTCAGCATAACGGGTGAGCGATGGCTTCTGCAAACCGCCGACCCGACTGAAAAGGGTCGATCGTGGCAGGAGGGGGAAGCATTGCGCAGTAAGGCGCACAAATGGACGAAGAAAAAACGGCCTAAGCGGGCACGTTTTGGGATTCCATTGGCTTTATCCTTGGCATTTTCCGGTGCTGCTTCCGGCTCAATGGGGCACATGCCGATTGCCCATGCTGCTCAGCAGCTCACACCTTCATCGGTCTATTTTTATGCGAGTAATGCGGTTGACCTTCAGAATGCTTACCTTGCAGCAGCTTCTGTAGGTGTTTCGAACGCACATGTGACCGGCAATTTCTCTACAGCCTGGAAATGGGTGGACAGTGCCAACACGGTCGTGATTGCAGTCGGAGCGCCTGCGGTCAATGCTCTCTATTACAATCCGGCCGGTTGGGCAAATCCGAGCAAACGGAGAGCAGGCTCGACGCCGTTTGAACTCTTCGCGCGGGGGAAGGCGGTTACAGCTGCACAAAACCGGTACTTTGCCGATGCTGCAGGGGGCAATCGCTCTCTTTCGCTTGAACTGGCACAGCTTCTGGCCGATGCAGCCATCGACGGTCAGCTGGACAAGCCCCTCCCCAAACAGTCGGAACCAACGAGGGTTGTTTCGGGGACAGCGGTGGTTTCCGGTGTAAACGCATTGCCACATCTTTCAGTCAACCAGGTCTACCTGTATGCAGCTACGCCGGTCGATCTTGCCAATGCGCAGCAGGCAGCACGCAAGGAGGGCCTTCCTGCAGCGAATGTGACGGGCAACTTTTGGACTGCATGGAATCTGGCCAAACGTTCCGATGCACTGGTGATCGCTGTTGGGGCATCTGCGGTCAATGCCCTCTTTTATAATCCCAGTGGATGGCCCAACCCAGACAAGATTGTTAAAGGCCATACCCCATTTGATCTGTGGCCAGAGGGTCAAGTGGTCAGCCAAAGTCATGAATATTTATTTGCCAACGCAGCCGGGAAGGATCGCTACGCGTCGGCTCAACTGGCAGAGGCGTTGACCTGGGGGGCCCTCCATGGGGCTTTGCCCTTTGGCGTGCCTTTTCCCGCTCAATCTGTTCCTACGACTCAAAATTCTGGACAGCCCAATCTTACCGATGCCGTCGTGATTGCTCCTGTCAACGGCGCGGATATGTCAATGGGGCTGACGCCGACCGCCATTGCGCAACTGCAGGCACAAGGCTACACGTTTGCAGCCCGATATCTGGGCGGAGGGTGTTTTCCCAAAAGCGGCGATGTGCTGACGGCAGACGAAGCCAACGCAGTGCATGCAGCCGGTCTGCAGCTTGTCTCGATCTACAGTGGCGCCAACAATGTTCCGGGTGCTGCTGTTTGTGGGGGTTCCCAAACCTATGCTGCTGGCGTGGCCGCTGCGGATGATGCAGCCCAATTGGCGGCAGTCGTTGGACAACCTCAGGGAACCGGCATTTTCTTGGATATCGAAGCCAACCAATCGGGCAGTGGGTGGCTCGCCTATTTCCATGGCTGGCAAGATGAATTGGCCAAACGGGGATACATACCGGGCATCTACAGCTCACCTGCCCAGCTGAGCCAGTTGCATGCGCAAAGCTGGGTAAGAGCCGATGTCCTCTACTGGGTCGCCCACTGGGTTTCACGATCGAAACAGGATCCACCCCCTGATCCCACTGCTGAGCTTTCGTTTGCGCAGATGTGGCAGTACGCCGGTGGCAATGTCACCCCCATCGGTGGTGTGCCTGTCGATTTGGACAGCGCCAAGGGGGCCCAGATTCTTTGGTGAATCACCGACCTTGTTTCCGAGCAAAAACCCCCAAAACTTGTTGGGGGTTTTCTTTTGGAAGCTGCTATTGGACCTGTACTTCTACAGGTTTCATCACGTGGATCCCTTTTGCCGTCACATGGTACATGATCTGATAGGAACCGGCTTTCGGAAAGGTGTACGTTGCCGTATAAACTCCGTTGTGCTGAGAAGTGGCAGAGAGCATCTGATGCACTTCCATCGGCGCACCCGTGGGCCAAATTTCAAACTTTACCAGCTGCGCATCTTCGACCGGGGCATTTTCGTAGGTCACGTGGGCCACGACTTGCACAGGCGTGCCGGCCTTGGGGGGGTCTGGAACAGTCGTCAAAGTAACTTGAGGCAAGGCAGCGGCGGGGGTTGTCTGGGTTTGCGTCGGCATCTCCATCTGTTCGGGCATGTTCATCGATGGCGCTGTGCCTTGTGGCACCTGTTGCATGGCAGGTGGAGCAGGAGCGTTCTGGCTAGGTGTTCGTTGCGCTTGTGACGCCGGGGTTTGCGCACCACCGCAGCCCGTAAGGGAGAGCGCCAAAAGCAAACTTGTGCAAGCGATCAGCGGGACAGAAAGACGATGCATGGACTCACTCCTTTGCCACGATGAAGAGGGAGGATGTGCAATGTCGTGCTGCTCCACAGCTGTGTTATACTTGTAACATTACGATCATTGCACACAATGTTTTACTGATATGTAGCATCATCATTGAAACAATCTCTGTCAATCAGGTGGTGAGCTTAGGATGAGCACTGTACATCGAACCGGTCCGCTGCGCAGGCAGCAGCAATTGCTTGCCCTGCTTCAACGCGAAGGCGCCTTGTCCGTCAGTGCCCTCAGCGAGCAGCTGGGGGTCTCTATCATGACCATCTATCGGGACGTGCGGGCGTTGGCGGAACAAGAAAAAGTGGTGTACAACCATAGCCTCGTTTGGGCTGTCGAACAGCCTGTGACATTGCCCCATAGCTGCAGCGTCTGCGGTAAGGCGCTCGATCGGCCGGCAGTCTATCTCCAGGGGTCCGGTCGGCCACAACAGGGATATTGTTGTCTGCATTGTGCCATTACCCAACTCTCTCCGGATAAGTTGGCGCATCTTTTTTGCCGGGATCTGATCACCAACGAGACCTTTGTGGCTGCCGATGGCTGGTTCGTTGTTGGGGCACGGCCGATCTCGTGCTGTCAGCCGACCATTTTCCCCTTTTTGCGCAGGGAGGATGCGCAGGACTTTACACGGGGCTTTGGTGGAAACGTGGTCAATGCGGTCCAATTGCCGCCACTCTTGCATGCGCAGCCAGGTATGTCTATGAGGGTGTAATCCACCGGCAACGTCGGACACTTTGCAAAGGAGCCCGCCATTTGTCCTAGAGCGTCTCCCGGATGTACGTGTCCCTTCTTTCCAAGGTAGGATAGAGACAACAGACAAGCCGATGAGGGGATGAACGCGTGATTCGTCGCATTTCCTGGCGCGTGGGAAGTTTTTCGCTGCTGGCAGCATCCCTCGTGGTTGTACTCGCCAGTTGCGGAAGCAGCGGGCGAGCCAACCCGTCCCTTTCCCCCGACCAATCGTCTGCGGTCAACCAACAGGCGAGTACATCCGGTAGTGGGCGAACAGATCTCACTGCCCTGCATCTGACGGTTCCTCCTTTTCGTTACACCGACGAACAGGGTAAGCCGTTTGACAGCACGCAGTTGAAGGGGAAAGTATGGTTGGCCGACATGATTTTCACCCACTGCACAACCGTCTGCCCGCCCATGACCGCCCATATGGCCAAACTGCAACAGCAGCTTGCGCAGCAGGGATTGAAGGTGCCCATCGTTTCGTTTAGTGTCGATCCAAAGCGGGACGATCCGGCAGCGCTGCGCACTTTTGCAGAGAACTACCATGCCGATACGTCCACCTGGCACTTTCTTACAGGCTATTCGCCCCAGGAAATCCAGCAATTTGCCTACCAAGCTTTTCGCGCCCCCGTCCAAGCCGAACCAATGACAGATCAGTTCATCCACTCGTCGAGTTTTTATGTGATTGGTCCAGACGGGCGTGTCCGCTATATGTATGATGGCGTACAGACACCTTACGGGGCCATCCTTGCCGACGTGAAAGCGCTTGAAAGTGCAGGGAAGTAAACCGGGATGCTCTTTCTGCTTTCGCTATTGGTCAGCTATCCACAAGGGGCAGGAAGTTGGTGTACCTATCCTGCTTCAAACCATCCCTTTGCAGTCGGCATTGTCCAACTGATCCATCCCGAGTTGATCGGATGTCTGGTCTTGCTGGTGCTGCTTGCCTACCTTACCGCCGAGCTGGTTGCAGAGGCACATCACGTACCGCTTGCTTCATCGTTTCGCCGTAAATGGACGGCACTCGGAGGCGCTTTTTTCTTACTTTGGGTGGCCGCCGGCAGTCCGCTCCATCTGCTGAGTGGCTACCTGCTCAGCGCGTTGGTGTTGGTCGAGCTGATCGTTGCGTTCGGAGTCGCGCCGCTTCTCTTGCACGTATTGCCAAATCGGCTCGTTTTCACCGAAAAATGGCCTGTAGATTGGAATCGCTGGTTGACCTGGCTTGCAATGGCCCTTTTTGAGGGCTATCTTTTCGCCTTGCGCACGCCCTTTGTGGTCAACGCCCAACTGATCGATGCCCATGTCCACTTTGGATCGCTCGATCTTTTATTGCTGCTTTCGTTGTTCCTCGGTTGGTGCATGCAACGGCTGCGCCAAACCAAGGACACAGGGAGGTGTGAGCACGTAGTCATCCTTGGATGCCTGTTGGTGGCCACCGTGTTGGTGGGCAGTCTACCCCTTTTAGGTCAACGCCCGCTGTATGCGGCCTATCTCTATGCTCCCCGTTTGGGTCCCTTCTCCCTGGTGGCCGATCAACATCTGGCTGCGATTGTCCATGCTGCAGGCAGTATTCTCTTTGTCTTGACGATGCTGCTGTGGCGTTCTCGTGGCGTTCGTAAAACCCACCTGCATGTCCCCCTTCCAAAGCGCTGATGTCTCTCTTAGAACAAATCAGGCGCTCCTGAAAAAGAGCGCCTGATGCATTTGGAGGGGGGAGCTAGACTTGCTTCGTCTGACCTTCGTCGTTTTCTTCCGCCATAAACAGCCGCCAGAACCAGACAAAGCCGGGGAAAAGGACAGCCATTCCGACGATGAGCACGATCAGCGCGGCGGTGAAGATGGCCGGAGAGGTAAAAGCCTGTTTGGCCGTCAGCACCGGTGCAAGCACGTATGGCCAGTGTGCCAGGCCGTAGCCGATACCTGCCAAAAAGAACTGGATACAGGCTGTGATCACCGACCAACGAACTGGACTACGCCATTCGCCGATTTGCGCACTGCGGGCTGTGGGGCGGTAGAGCAAGAAACCGGTGGCCAGAAAGGCGACGAAAGAAGCCGCAAACCAACCCCACGAAGTGATCAGGCCATTGCGGATCCAAGCCTGTGTATCGGGCAGGAGTGCCCAGATGATCGCACCAAAGACAAAGGTGAGTGGGCCCAACCAGAGCGCCCGTCTGCGGTAGAGGCGGAAGGGTCGCTCTGCGACCATCTGACGTGCGTAGTCCGCCAGCATCAGACTGGAGAGATAGAGCTCACTGGAGAGGCCGAAAGCCAAAAACCCATAGGTGACCGGCGCACGGAACAGCAAGCCCATCTCCAACTGGGGAGCGTCTGGGTTGCCGCGCAAGCCCAACCCTTGTGAGATCGGCAAGACGAGGGTGAGCAGGGCCGGCAGCAGCAGGCCGGTGATGCCAGAGATGCGGATGGCCCGTGGACGCAAGCTGGGTTCGGTATGCCCGATGACCAAAAAGACATTGCGCAATGCGAGCAGGATCAGCACCAGAGAGATGGGCACCAGACCAAGCGTCCCATAGGCGCGGGCTGCCGAAGGGAAGAAGCCCACCAGTGCAACGGCGATCAGGACCAAAAAGACATTGGTTACATCCCACATCGGTGCGTCAAAACGCTCTGCCACATTGGCTTCTTCGGTTTTTTCCTGGTGCCGTCGATCCCACCAGTTCCAAAACGAGGCACCGAAATCAAAGGACGCCCCGAGGGCATAGAGGAGGATGACACCCCACAACAATAGACCGGCCCAAGTATAGTTGGTCATGGGAGCCACACCTCTCGTTTTGGCTGTTCTTCAGGTGCTTCGGCATCTTTCAGTGGATGGCGGCGGAGATAGCGACGCAAGACACGTATGGTGGCCACGGCCAAAACGATGTACAGCAGTACGAAAAGAACGCCAACCCATGGGACTGCGGGATTGGTGGTAGCAGCATCGGCGGTCTGCATGATCCCGTAGACGATCCAAGGTTGCCGTGCGATCTCCGCAAAAACCCAACCGAATTCAATGCCCAGCAAGGCCAGCGGCCCGGCAGCGACGACCAGCCACAGTACCCAGTGTGGAAAAGGATCTTCGCGGGAGCGGCGGAAGCGTCGTACCACCCAAGCTACGATGGCAACGGCGATGGCATAGATGCCAACGCCGACCATCGCGTCAAAGAGCAGATGCACGTACAGCGGGGGCCACTGCCAGCGGGGGAAGTCTGCCAGGCCACGTACCAGACCGCTGGGGCTGCCAGTGGCGAGGTAGCTGAGCAATCCTGGAATGGGTATCCCGCCGATCACCTGCTGGGAAGTGGCATCGGGCCAGCCTCCGATCACCATTGGAGCATGGGTCTGGGTATGGAAAAATCCCTCTGCTGCGGCCAATTTCACTGGTTGGTGGCCCCCCAAGAACTTCCCCTGTAAGTCGCCAGCAATCGCCGTCGCGATGGCCATGATCCCGCCGAAGGCGATGGAGAGCATCATTGTCTTACGATAGTAGCCAAAGGCGCGGGTGTGCTTGCGGGCCCACAACAAGTTAAAAGCGGCAAAAGCCGCAACGGCCATTCCGATGGTCATATAAGCAGAGACAGCCACATGAAACGCCGTACTTGGGAAAGCCGGATTGAAGAAAGCCTGCCAGGGGTGTGCGTCGACGACGTGCCCGTCCCGCAAGGTAAAACCGACCGGCGTATTCATGAAGGCGTTGGCATCGGTGATGAGCACAGCCGATGCGACTGCCCCTAAGCTGACCAAACCAGCGCTGAGAATCCGTTGCCAGGCCGCGAGCCGATCACCGCCATAGAGGTAGATGGCGGTAAAGACTGCCTCGATGAAGAAGGCAAAGACCTCGATGAGAAATGGCAGCGAGATAATTTCGCCTACCAGTTGCATAAAGCGCGGCCATAACAAAGTCAACTGTACGGCGACGATGGTGCCACTGACCACACCGACGGCCAGAAGCACGGCAAAGACGCTGGCCAGACGCTGTGCCAAGTCGCGGTAGTCGCGGTCTTTGGTGATGGCCGCTGAAATTTCGGCCAAGGTGATGATGGCCGGTACCCCGACACCAGCCGTAGCAAAGGGGATGTGGAAGCCGAGGGAGAGGCCCATCAAGATACGGGAGGCTTCGGTAATGTCCACAAGGTTCACCTTCTTTAGGAAGTGACGACCTGGGATTGGTAGCGACTTGCCTCTTGCAACAGGTGCGAGACTTCTTGTTGGGAAAGTCCTGCTTCCAACAACAAGTCTTCGATTACGGCGACGACCGCATTCCACTGGGCGGATCCGATCTGCCGTTTCCGATGTACATGGGCCAACTGCTGGTTGCTATAGTGGCGGGGCCCCCCCAACAGAAAAGTGAAAAGACGCGAGATAGAGGACTTTTCTGCAGGGGTTCCCTGAAAATAGCTGTCGAGTTCAGGATAGTATTGGATACACTGATAGAAGGCATCGGTCAGGTGCTGCATCCCAATCTCTGCCCCAAGGCGATGATAGGCAGTGATTTGCATGGCGTTTTGCTTTTCCTGCATCCTTCTCCTCCTTCCACAGCCTGTAGGGTACCCAAAAGATACCAATCGTTTCAACCAGCGCATTTCGTATTTTCTATCGGGCTTCCCTACCAGAGGGGCCAATTTTCCTCGGTTGTCATATGTAGGCCATGCATCCTGAGTTGGTCCATATCGGTGAAGGCGCATGATCGTCGCTTGACATTCCAGTAGGAGGAAGGTTTACCCTAGAAGGGTAGAAAAGAGGGAAGTTCGATGCGTATTGGAGAATTGGCTCAACAAGCGGGTGTGACGACCAAGGCGATTCGTTTCTACGAGACGCGTGGGTTACTGCGTCAGCCACCACGTTCCGTGTCCGGGTATCGGGAGTACGGAGCAGCGGATGTCGAACGGTTGACGTTCATCTCCACGGCCCGGCGGCTACATCTGCGTTTGGATGATATTGCGGAGATTTTACGCATTCGAGAGGACGGCGAACGTCCCTGTGATTATGTGCGACAGCTCATTGGTGAGCGTCTGGAAGAGATCGATCAGCGGATCAACGAATTGGAAAAGCTGAAAACGACGCTACAGGAATTGCAGCGCTATGCCAATACCTTGCCAAAGGACGATGGTAGCATCTGTCCCATCATTGCGCACGCGCAGCACATGCCGACAGGGGCGAGCGTCACGACAGCAGAGGGATAGCAGAGAGAAGAGGGTGAGACGATGGCAGCTGCGTCTTCCAAACCATCTGAGGCCAAATCTCCGGCCAAGGTGACGATCGGTATCAGCGGCATGACCTGTGCCTCCTGTGCCTTACGGATAGAAAAAGGAATGAAACAGCTCGACGGCGTACAGAGTGTCAACGTCAACTTCGGCACGGAGAAGGCAACCATCGCCTATGATCCCACTCGGATACCTCCGGATCGTTTCGTGGAAAAGATTCAAGACATTGGCTACCGTGCTGTCACCGACAGTGTGCGATTGCGATTGGAAGAGGATGTCCAAGACGATACGGCCCGATCTGCTGCAACACGGCTGCAGGATCTTACCGGTGTGGTGCGTGCGCGCTACGAAGCTCCGGATCGCTCCTTGGTGGTTACCTACTTTCCAGAGACCATCCGCCCAGCGGAGTTGCGCCGGATATTGCGTGATTGGGATTGCCCGACGAAGGATCTGGGCGAACAACGTGACGCGGCTCAACTGGCGCGGGAAGCGGAGATTCGGCGCTGGCTGATTCGCTTTGTGGTCGGTGCGGTCTTTGCTGCACCTTTGGCTGTCTGGATGGTGGCTGATCTGCTCGGGGCAAGAAGTGTCAGTGCCCCCTTGTCCAACCGCTGGTTGCAACTGGCTCTGGCTACAGTGGTGCAAGCATTTGTAGTGCAATTTTACTACATCGATTCGTATCACAACCTGAAAAACAGAAATGCGAACATGTCGGTTCTGGTCGCCTTGGGAACCTCTGCGGCGTACTTTTTCAGCTTGGCCGTTGTGCTGCTTGGACTTCCGTATGCAACCTACTTTGAGTCGAGCGCCATCGTCTTGGCCCTCATCTCGTTGGGCAAATACATTGAGGCGCGGGCGAAGGGCGCAACTTCGTCGGCGATCAAGCAGCTCATGGGACTGGCGCCTAAGAGTGCCCATGCGGTGATAGACGATGTTGAGAAAGAAATTCCAGTCGACGACATCGCGCCAGGCATGGAGCTGGTTGTTCGGCCAGGGGAGCAGATTCCCACCGACGGTGTGGTTGTTTCGGGAAAGAGCAGCGTCGATGAATCGATGCTGACCGGCGAACCTCTGCCGGTTGAAAAGCGCCCAGGAGACAGCGTGACAGGCGCGACGCTTAACCAAAGCGGCGCATTGCACATCAAAGCTACCCGAGTGGGACGCGACACAGCGCTTGCCCAGATCGTCGCTGTTGTGGAAGAGGCACAGGCGCAAAAAGCGCCGATTGAGACACTGGCGGATCGGATTTCGAGCGTCTTTGTCCCGGCCGTTGTCGGCATCGCAGCTGTCACGTTTTTGGCACAATGGGTAGTCGCTGGGTCTGCCGTCTCGGCGTTGATTGCGGCTGTCGCGGTGCTCGTCGTCGCTTGCCCCTGCGCCCTGGGTTTGGCGACGCCGACGGCCATTACTGCAGGTGTGGGTGTCGGTGCACGTCGGGGTTTGCTCATTCGCGGTGGCGAACCCTTACAGACCGCCGCAAAAGTCGATACGGTCGTCTTTGACAAGACCGGTACCGTAACGCGAGGCAAACCCACCCTGACCGACCAGATCCCTTCCGAAGGGATCGAAGACCAGTATCTGTTGCGTTTGGCAGCGGCTGTCGAGTCTGCCTCGGAGCACCCTTTGGGACGTGCCGTTGTCGAAGCGGCAAAGGAACAGCACCTTTCCTTGCCACGTGTCCAAGGGTTTACGGCTGAAAGCGGTCGTGGTGTACAGGCAGAAGTGGACGGCCAACGTGTTTTAATCGGAAGCGCCAAGGCCATGCAAGGCTGGGGAATTGCGATAGATGCGTTTGCAGCAAAAGCGTCGGCACTTGAAGAAGCTGGAAAGACTCCGCTTTTTGTCGCTGCCGATCACCAACTGATCGGGCTGTTGGCAGTAGCAGATACCATCAAGGAGACGACTTTTGAAGGCATTGAAGCATTGCAGCAGGATCATATCGATGTCTATCTGTTGACAGGGGATACCCGGCGGGTTGCGGCGGCCGTAGCTGAGCAGATCGGTATTCCGCAGGAGCACGTTTTGGCCGAGGTGATGCCCGATCAAAAGGCCGAGCAGATCAAGCGCTTGCGGGAGCAGGGGCAGGTGGTCGCCATGGTTGGGGACGGTATCAATGATGCACCTGCTTTGGCCACGGCTGATGTTGGCATCGCTATCGGTACGGGAACCGATGTGGCCATGGCGACGGCAGGGATCACCTTGATGAGCGGGGATGTGCGCGGCGTGGCAGCCGCTTTGCGCTTGGCGAGGGCGACGGTGCGCAAGATCCGTCAAAATCTGTTTTGGGCGTTTGTCTACAACGTTGTGCTGATTCCCGTTGCTGCGTTGGGGTATTTGGCTCCTGTGCTATCCGGTGCAGCGATGGCCCTCTCTTCGATTATTGTCACGAGCAATTCGGCCCTGTTCAACCGATACAATCCCCTGCGTGGTCTGACCAAAACCGAGGAGCAGTGGGCTGCGCAGCTGGAGCAGGAAGAGAAGGGGCCATCAGGTTCAGCTGAGGCCTCGGCGGGACAAGCTGTGGATCCTGTCTGTGGAATGACGGTGCAGATTGGACAAGAGGCGGCAACGTCCACCTACGATGATGTGACCTACTACTTCTGCAGTGAAGCCTGTAAGCAGGCATTTGATGCAAAACCTCAACATTATGCTACGGCCACCGATCCTGTTTGCCACATGCAGGTCACGATCGGTAAGGAAGCGGGCAGTTTCTCGTACGAAGGGAAGACCTACTACTTCTGCAACGAGAATTGCCTGCGCGATTTTTCAGCAGATCCGAAGCGTTACTTGCAAGAGGTGCCAGAGGCGGAGGCAGAATAAGGAATCTCTAAGAAAGGAGGTGAAGACATTGGCTGAAATGGCGACCGATCCCGTTTGCAAAATGCAGGTTGACCCACAAAAGAGCGTGAGCAGCAGCTACAAGGGTCAGACCTATTATTTCTGCTGCGATGCTTGCAAGACGAGCTTTGAGAAGGAACCGCAGAAATATGTTGGAGCGTAAACAGCTGTTTCTGGAGTGAGCAGTCCAGAAGGCTCTCTCTTACAGCAAAAGCCGTTCGCAGCGTGTTCGTGCGAACGGCTTTCCATCTTGACAGGGGGCTATTTGCCCGGCGTTTCACTCGGCGTCCCCCAATAGGCTTGCATGAAGTTGCCGCACGCTTGGAACATGTTTTGCCAAGCGGAGGAATTGACGGACCCGCCCATCATAGCCGGTCCATAACGATAGGGAGCCGCTGTATTTTCTGATGCAGGCGTCGCTTGGACCGCTGGGGTAGGTTGGGCAGCAGATCCGTTTCCTGTAAACAGGCTTCCGGCCAAAAAAGCGCCGCCAATTCCCAATAGTGCCACAGGGAGGATCCAGAACTTTCTCATCGTCGTGCCTCCTTTTTCCCCTTCGCTTACACTGGAAGCATACGGCGGGGATGTGAAGATCGGATGAAGATGGTGGAGAACCAATAAAAATGCATCCAAAGGACTCAGGAGCAAACCCGAATGGGTGCATTTGGATCAGGGGCGTGGCGTAGATGTCGTACCTGTTGGTCGTCGACGATGAGTCGGAGATTCGCGAAGTAATTTGCGCTTATCTGCAGCGAGCGGGTTTTGCTACCCGAGAGGCAAAAGATGGCGAGACGGCGTTGACTGCCGTTTCGCAAGCACTGCCCCGACTGGTGGTTTTGGATCGTATGTTACCGGGAATCTCCGGAGATGAGCTTTGCCAGCGCTTTCACGCCATGGGCCTGCCGGTTGTGTTGTTGACGGCAAAAGATGCGGTGGACGAGCGTGTGAAGGGACTTTCTGAGCTTGGAGCAGACGACTACATTCCCAAGCCCTTTTCGCCGAAGGAGGTCGTCGCCCGCGTTGAAGCTGTCTTGCGCCGAGTTGCTTCATCGAATTCGGCACAACACCTTTTGCTGGCGGCAGGTCGCATCAACATCGATCGTGAGGCCCATGTGGTTCTCAAAGACGGACAGGAGATCCCGTTGACACCGGCTGAATACGCACTTTTAGAGACCTTGGGAGCGCGGCCGGGGCGGACTTTCACACGTGCACAGTTGTTGGAGCGCTACGAGTCAGACACCGGTGAGGTCTATGAACGGACCGTTGATGCGCACATCAAGAACCTGCGGCACAAAATCGAAGACGATCCGCAACATCCGAGGTGGATTGAGACTGTCTTTGGGGTGGGGTACCGGTGGCACGAAAGATCGTGAGTTTTCCGCTCCATCGTCAACTGACGCTGGCTTTTCTTGTTGGGATCACAGTGATTGTTCTGCTGCTTTCGGCCGTACTCGATCTTTCTGTTCGCCATGATTTTCATCGGTATCTCTCAGAACGGCAACAAACGGCTTTTGCACAGATAGCTGCGGCATTATCGGCCGCTTTTATCCACGGGGAATCTCCGGATGCCGCGGTGCTCAGTGGAGTGGGGCATCAGGCTGCGATGGACGGATTTTTGATCACGGTCTATGACAACCAGGGCCGCGCACTGTGGGACAATCGTGCCGTCTTTGAAGAGATGCAGCGCATGATGGGGCCTATGATGGGAGCCACCTCAACTGCACCTATGCCGATGGGGAGCGAAGATGCGGTGCGCGATATCCCCCGCGCCACACTGCCGATTCAGGTGGGCAATACCCAGGTTGGATCCGTGCGTTTTACACTGCCTGGGACAGCATCGATGAGCGCCACCGATGCGGCTTTTTTGAAGGGACTGCAGCGTGCATTGGTTGCTGCTGCCGTCATCGGGTTGCTGCTTGCCTGGGGAGTAGGACGTTTCCTCGGCGGGCGGTTGAGTCGGCCGTTGGAGCAGCTGACCCAGACCGCACAAAAGCTGGCAGGGGGTACCTTTGGAGGGCGGCTGGTTCTGCCACAAGGCGCCCCCCAGGAGATGCAGGCACTCACCGAGAGTTTCAATCGCCTCAGTGAGGCATTGCAGAAGCAGGAAACACTGCGCCGAGCACTTTTTTCTGATGTGACCCACGAGCTGCGCACCCCTGTGAGCACGCTTAAAAGCCACTTGGAAGCGATTCAGGACGGTGTTTTTGAACCTACTCCTGAACGAATCGAGACCCTTCGCCAGCAGGTGGAGCGGTTGGGTCGTCTGGTAGAGGATTTGGGACGATTGCAGCAGGCCGAAGCCTCTGCGTTTACCATGCGGCATGCACCTGTGGTGTTGGGGCCCATGATCGAAGAGGTCTGTATGCAATTAGAGCCTATCGCTGAAGAAAAGGACATTGCTCTTTCGTGTGTGGTGGAACAGCCACTGGTGCAGGTGTTGGGCGATCGCGATCGATTGGTACAAGTATTGGTCAACTTATTGCAAAATGCGCTGCAGTTTACCCCTGCCGGGGGGAGTGTACGTGTTTCGTTGACTACCGAAAAAAGGGCTGAAACAGCAGGGCATGGGACCGGGTGGGCCGTGCTTTCGGTTTCTGACACCGGTCCGGGAATCGCGGCAGAAGCGTTGCCGCATATCTTTGAACGTTTTTATCGTGCCCCTTGTACGCGTCAACAGGGGGAAGGCCACGGAATTGGCTTGGCCGTAGCGCGGGCTCTTGTAGAGAGCCATGGAGGGCAAATGGATGTAGAGAGCAGAAAAGGAGAGGGAAGCCGCTTTATCGTGCGGCTTCCCCTATGGCAGGAAGAGACGAAGGCGTAAAAGGAGCGGTGTGCACTTGGGCTGCTAGGGTATCCGTACGACTGGGTGTTGGGCACCGATCCACAGCGACATGCCGCCGGCTAGGTTCATCACGCGTGGATAACCTTGCTGATGCAAAAAAGTGGCTACCGTGGCACTGCGATTTCCGGAAGCGCAGACGACCACGACCGGCCGATCTTTGGGGATCGACGCAAGCTGGGAGGGGATTTGCCCCATCGGTATCTTCAGCGCGCCCTCAATCACCCCGCTACGCCATTCGTAGGGTTCCCGTACATCAATGACAGTAAGTGGCTCTCCCTTTTGAAGGCGTGCGTGCAATTCATCCGGTGTAATGTTTCCGACGCCCTCTACAGGCAGTCCGGCTGCCTGCCACCCTTCCAGTCCGACGTCCAGGTAGCCCATTATCTCACGCGAAGGAGCCAGCGATTCTGCCACAGAGCGGGCGACTGCTGGTATGCGCCCGAAAAGGATCCACGGTTTCTCTAAGGTTTCCTCAACTTGTCCTGCCTGCAAACCGTTGGCAGTGTAGGGGAGGTTGATCGCATTTTTTGGATGCGCCTGTGCAAATTGCCGATCTGAAGAAATGTCGATCAGCAATGCTTCTCCGCGATTTACCAGTTGGAATGCTTCTTGTGGTAGATAGGCCTTCATGGCAACGCTCCTATGCTTCTATGGCTGTACCGAGATTTTCTGCCCGATTTGTCACAGCTTCGCGGGGAGGCGGTTTGAGTAAACTGAGGACATGTGCGACAAAGGACTGCTCTTCTTTCGATTGTAGCGCGGTATTGCTCTTTTTCTCATAGCCGAGTGTGGTAAAAGGAACACCGCTCATGAACAGCCCCCCACAGGCAGAGCCTCCATAGTGGGCGGGGAGGACAAGCAACTCATCGGGCAAAGGCAAAATCTTTTCCTGCAACGTGTGAAAGAGCACCTGCGCCGCCTTTGCAGCAGCTTCCTCGTTCTCCACGCCACCTACCAGATCCGGACGGCCAACGTCGCCACTGAACAACGCGTCTCCGCTGAACAACAGCAAAGGTTGCGCGCTACGGCGGAAATCGGTGACCAGGAAGCTCAGGCTTTCCGGTGTATGTCCAGGGGTTTCCAGCACGTCGATCAGCACACTGCCGAGCTTGATTTGCTCGCCTTCATGCAGCGTATGAACTGGGTAACGAACGGGTGCCTGTGCCGAGATGCCTACGGTTGCTCCTGTCAACGCCGCCAAATCGCGTCCGCAGGAGCGATGGTCCGCGTGAATGTGCGTCTCCAAGATCCAAGCGATTTCCATGCCCAACGCGGCTGCCTTTTCGGCGTAAAACAGGCTTCCAAGCGCATCGAGGGGATCCACGATGGCTGCTTTGCATTCGATCTCGTCCCCAATCAGGTACGATGCACACCCATTGGCTTCGTCGAGGTAGATCCGTGCAATCACAGCGCTTCTCCTCTCCCTTAATACCCTACGGGGTATTATAGGTGGATCCGTCCACCTGATCAACAGATACCGGATATTGCATGGTATATGTCATTTTGCAAATCCGGTGCAGGGCTTTTTGACGCTTGACAAGCGTAGCCAGTAACTCTATAGTATCATCTGTTGTCGCAAAAGCGATGAAGAAGTTTGCCCGGTGAGGATAGCGGTGGGGAAAGACCCGTTCCCATACCGAACACGTGCGTGAAGCCCACCAGCGTCGAGAGTACTGCTCCTTTTGGAGTGGGAGGGTAGGTATTGCCGGGTATTATCTTTGAGAAGGTCCATGCCGCAGGGTGTGGACCTTTTGCTATAAAGAAAGCAGCAAAAAAGGAGGCAAAGATTGCGTAAGCGCATCCTTCTCGTGTTCGTTGTTGCGGCGCTGGTTTTCGTTGGTGCACTGCTGTGGCATCCAAACCACCCGCAGGCTGTGGCTGGATCAGGCAGTGCAGGGCAGCCACCGGTGGGATTGCAGATCGGCAGTACGGCCCCTGACTTTACGGCCAAAGATGTCTCGGGTCATAGCCACTCGCTTTCGGAGTATCGCGGTCGTCCGGTGCTACTAAATTTCTAGGCAAGCTGGTGTCCGCCCTGCCGAGCGGAAATGCCCTTGCTGTACGAGACACAGCAGCGCTATGGGGATCGCTTGGTCGTGTTGGAAGTCAACGCAGCCAATACCGAGCGGCATCCTGATTCGGGCCAGCAGTATTTGCGAGAGAGGGGTTTTTCGTTTCCAAATCAACTTGTAGACGATGGTTTCGTTCAAGATCTGTACACCATCCGGGTTTTCCCAGAGAACTTTTTCATCGACAGAAACGGTGTGATTCGTGCGCACACGATAGGACAATTGAGCGCACAAACGTTGGCCTATGATCTGGCCCTGATTGCTCCATAACCAACAGTATGGACACAACAAACAGACGGCCCTTTCAAAAGGGTCGCCTGTGGATGGAAAACCGACAAAATGGGTGACCGTGAGCACGGGGCACTACTTTTGGACAGGTCCCCGCCATGCCAACATGCCACCACGCATGTTCTTCACGTTGGAAAAGCCTTTGGACAGCAAGAATTGAGTGGCCTGTTGACTCCGCGCCCCACTGCGGCAGACCATCACGTAGGTTTCGTCGCGTTTGAGCTTTGACCATTGCGCGTTGAGTTCACTGAGGGGCACGAGCCGTGCACCAGGAATATGTCCCTGCCGATACTCTGAAGGTTGCCGTACGTCGATGATCTGTATTTTCTCGCCCGTCTCCAGTTGCGTTGCCACCTCTTCTGCAGTGATGGAGTGAGCAGTATCTGCCCCGAACAAGCGATCCAAGAAACTCACGCAAGACTCCTTTCTCTTCTTCTCGTGAACGTTTGTGCAGCGTGGCCTTCATTGCAGCCGGACGCTCTTCTTGCTACTATACATATACCCCTAAAGGCATGCAAGGAGCGGCTTCTTTGGAAGTGGAGCAGGTTGATCAGCGCCTTCGGTAGCTATTGGCGATCAGGACGAGTAAAGGAAGGGGCATACGATTGGCAGGGAGGTATCATCGGTTGCGAATTGTCATTGTTGGAGGGGGGTGCAGCAGGAGCCAGTGCAGCAGCCCGTGCGCGTCGTCGGAATGAGGAGAGCGAAATCCTACTGCTCGAAGCGGGTCGATACGTCTCCTTTGCCAATTGTGGGTTGCCTTACTATGTTGGGGGAGAAATTCGCGATCGCGAAGCGCTTCTGGTGACCTCCGAGGAGCGCTTC
>JADBKH010000034.1 GCA_014896485.1 Bacillota bacterium
GAATCCCGGCGACGTTCTCTTGGACGATGTCGGAAAGATCGCCAAAACTCGCTTGGACTTCAGCGAAGCGCTCCCTTGTCGCACGTCGGAAGTAGAGGGCCGCGACAGCAATGAGGGGCAACGGCAGCAGGCCTACGACGGTCAGTTTCCAATCGATTGAAGTGACCATCAAGACGATCGTCACCAACGTGATGTACAGGGAGTCGACCAAGTTGACCACCCCATTGCCGAAAGCGAAGCGCACGGCCTGGACATCATTGGTGGCATGGGCCATGAGATCGCCGGTCTTGTGTGTTGAGTAAAAATGGGGACCCATCTGTTGGAAGTGACGGAAGAGCATGTCGCGCAAGTGATAATCGATGCGCCGCGAGGCACCTTGTACGTTTTGGCGCCATGCAAAGCGAAAGAAAGCCGCTATGATGGCCAATCCGACGATAAGCCCGACGTACTTCCAGACGACGTTCATTCCGGCGTGATGCTGCACCAACGCATCGGTCACCCGCCCGATCAAAAGCGGCTCTATCAATCCCATGGTATCGCAGAGAATCAGGGCGAAAATGCCTAAAAGATAGTAACGGACCTGTGTGCGCAAAAAAGGAAAAAGAGGCCGAAAGACCTCCATTGGCTCTACCCACCCCCGTGGCCAAACAAACGGATTTTCGTTTTTCTCTCTCGCTGTATCGATGCGAATACAGTATACCACGAGCTGTTTGGCGCTCAGTGAGGAGCGGAGTGTCCTTCATGCGTCGTGGATCGCGTTGCTATGGTACAATCCTGTTTGAAGAAGCGCGTTGCTTGGCTCTACGGGATACGGTAGACAGAAGTCAAAGGTGCAGTTAGAGGCTGTGTTCAATGTCGAATCGAAGAGCGATCTTTGATAGCTATCTCATTGCAGACTACAGTGGTGCGCGATCGGTACGGGAACAACGAAAGCACCTGGTGGTTGCCACCGCTTGGCCGAATCATTCGATAGCGCTACAGCATCTGACCCGCGAGGGCCTGTTTCAAGCAGTCACTGAGGCGTTGATGGCCGCCGAGCAACATGGACAACGCCTTATGCTTGGTTTCGACTTTAGCTTCAGTTTCCCCTTCGGCTTTTTTGAGGCCGCCTTTGGGTCGGATTGCACGGACTGGGGGAAAAGTATCGGCGCTTTGTATGCAGCGCTGGGTGCGTCTGATGTGAGCGATCCCAGGCGCTGGGCAGCAGCTTGCAACACCCGCCTTGCCGAGCGCTTTGACCTTGCTTGTGGTCCTTTTTGGGGAGCAGGATTTGCCCCGCAACCACACAAGCCTGCCTTTCCGTTTGCAAAAGCAGGATTTGCGGAGCGCCGGTGGGTGGAAAGGCAGCCGTCGATGCATACCAGCAAGTCCATTTTTCAATTGGGAGGCATTGGCGCGGTTGGCTTGCAGTCGTTGTATGGCATCTCTTTCCTGGCGAGGTTGCGGGGATGGGCATTGCAAGCGAATATCCCCCTCTTTTTTTGGCCACAGGATGGCCCATATCCTCCAAAAGAGGGGCCCCTCTGCGTAGAAGCTTACCCGCGTCTGTACAATCATGGGATTAAAAGCGATGAATCTGATGCCTGGGCTTGCCTTTCGTGGACAAAAAGCGAAGATGAGGTGGGAGCTTTGGCCGAATGGCTGTACTTTGATAAAAAGGTATGGCAAGCCTGGGGCATGGCACGAGAAGGGTGGGTGCTTGGGGTATCTCCCAAGCTGCTCGAGAAAACCCCGTCGGCGGGATCTGAGTACAAGCCGGCGCTCAGTGAGCAAAAAAAGACAGAGGAGGCTGTGATCGATGAAGCGGGTGAGTCCTGGTAGGCGGATACTGCGGTGGCTCCTCTTCTTGTTGGGCTTCGGGTTTTTGATCGGTCGCAGGGATCGTCTGCAAGAAAGCCACGGCATCGAGGACGAACAAGCCTGCGCACAACGTTGGACGCTTTTTCGACGCAAGCTCGACGAGGCTTTTGACGTACTGCGTGATCGGAAGGTGGTGCCTGCACCGCCACAGGGGTCTGCGGCCAATCCCCCTGCACGGGATGCGAGCGATCCATTGGATGATTGAATGCGGATGTGTACTTGATGCAGGCCAAAGCATTCGTGCGCACTCTGCGTGTGCTCCGTCTCTCGATTGCAGTAGCGCTGCCACTGATTTGGCTCGCCTTGCTTCGACGATTACGCGGCGAAACAGCCGCAGCGCAGGCGCAGAAGCGACTCTACGGCCGGGCCGGTCGACGTTTTCGGGCAGGTGCGGTACAGCTGCAAGGATTGATCATCAAGGTTGGTCAGTTTCTCAGCACACGGGTCGATCTGCTGCCAGAAGTTTTTACGCGTGAATTGGGTACGCTGCAAGACGTGGTTCCGGCAGTCCCATGGCCACGACTTCAGGAACGACTACAAAAAGCGTATGGTGTTTCACCTGAATCGCTGTTTCAATTCTTTGACGAAACGCCCATTGCGGCTGCCTCATTGGCGCAGGTTCACGCAGCCACGCTTCCAGATGGCCAGTCGGTAGCGGTCAAAGTGCTCCGCCCGGGGATTGAAACCTTGGTGGACGCCGATTTGCGGGCGCTGCATTTTGCTGCCCACGCTGCTTCGCACTGGACCTCCTGGGGCAAGCGCTACGATCTCATGGCCGTCTATGAAGAGTTCGCCCAAACCAGTCGGCAGGAACTAGATATGCAGGGGGAAGCATCACGCGCTGCCCGCTTTCGCGAAAATTTCAGCACGACCCGCTGGGTCAATGCACCACTGGTTTACGACGCGTGGACGCGTCCTGGGGTTTTGGTCATGGAACGTGTCAGCGGTTTGCGCATCGACGATCCGGAGACCTTGCGTGCTCACGGGATCGATACACAGGTGTTGGCCAATCACTTGCTGCGAAGCTATATGAAACAGTTCATCGAAGATGGCTTTTATCATGCTGATCCCCATCCTGGCAATCTCTTCGTCCAGGAAGGTGGCACCCTCGTCTACGTTGATTTTGGAATGATGGGGACGTTGACGGATCAAGATCGGCTGGCAGTTCGCAAGTTTGCAATGGGCGTCTTGCAGCGTGATGTGGACGCTGTAACCGATGCAGTCATTGACATGGGGCTGGTTCGACCTGGTACAGACCGGATCGCCTTGAGCAAAGCGATTGCCTTCGCCGTGGATACCGTGCTGGGCCTGCAGTCTGCACCACCGGGTTCGCAAGCTTTTCAGGATTTCTTGGATGAGATGGAGGATTTCTTCTATAGTCATCCTTTTCAGCTGCAAGCGCGCTTTACTTTTTTGGGCCGTGCCATGGGCATACTTGCCGGCATTGTCGGTGCCCTATCGCCGAATCAATCGTTTTTCTCCTTGTTGGTCGATGCGGCGCTGCGTTTTCTGGGCGTTTCTGCTTCGCCAGAGATCAACCGTATGCTGACAGAGGGAGAGGATCCTAGCCCGTCACAAGAGCGGGTGCGTGCCCTTGGCAGGCGCTTGCTTCAACAGGGCCGTGCATGGCTTGAAGCGCCGTTGCGACAGGAGCAACAGCTGGCATCACTGCACCAGGGAAAGTGGCGCATACCGGTTGAAAGCGAACCTTTGCAGCGGGAAATGCGTCACATTGGCAGCCGAGTGGATCGCTTGACCGCATCGTTGTGGGGTGCAGCATTTTTGCTCGCCGGCAGTTGGCTCTATGCAAATGGAGGCGGGGATCAGGCGTTGGCGTATGGCTTGTGGGGTGGGGCGGCGGTGGCTCTCCTGATGGCGATCTTTCCAAGAAGGTAAGATGGACAGGGAGGCAGTGAAAAGATGTACGCTTGGGTGGTCTCTCGGCCAGCTCCGTTGGAGGCAGGACCGTTGCGTTTGCAGGAACGTCCTGCTCCACAACCGGGTCCTGGTGAATTGCTGATCGATGTTGCTTTTTGCGGTGTCTGTCATACCGATCTGCATGTCATCGAGGGGGAGCTACCTCCCCACCAGCCTGCCACGGTTCCGGGTCATCAGGTGATTGGCCGTGTGATCGGGCGAGGGCCAGGCGTCGATGCACAGGCCTGGCCAGATGGAAAGGCCGTGGGAGTTGCCTGGCTCTATCGTGCCTGTGGAGTTTGCACCGCCTGCCAAAGAGGTCAAGAGAACCTCTGTGAGCAGGCACAGTTTACCGGCTGGGATCACGATGGCGGCTATTCCGAGCAGATGGTTGCACCCGCAAATTTTGTTTACCCCCTCGATGAATCCCTGTTTCGTCCACAGACGGCACCGCTGCTTTGTGCCGGAATCATCGGATGGCGTTCCTTGCGTCTGGCCAATGTCTCTGCTGGTGATCGTTTGGCGCTCTTTGGCTTCGGAGCCTCTGCCCATCTGGTGGTGCAAGTGGCCAAGGCACAAGGAATCGAGTGTTTTGTCTTCACTCGGGCGCCGCACCATCAGCAGTTGGCCAAGGAGCTCGGTGCAGTGTGGGTAGGGATGCCCGATGCACGCCCGCCGGTGTTGTGTGACGGGGCCATTACCTTTACGCCGACGGGTGCTTCCATTCCCCAGGCACTGGGGGCCGTTCGCAGCGGTGGGACGGTGGCGGTCAATGCAGTGCATCTCGACGGAGTGCCAGCCTTTGATTACGGACTGCTGTACGGGGAACGTGTTTTGCGCAGTGTCGCCAACGCCACGCGGGAGGACGGACGCACCTTTTTGAGGCAAGCTGCCCAAATGGAACTGCAACCCGTTGTGCGCTGTTATGCTGCAGATCAGACACCCCAGGCACTGGCTGATTTGAAAGCATCGCGCCTTTCCGGCAGCGCAGTTGTGGTGTGGAAAGAGCGTTTGCCGCAGTAGTTCTTATCCTCACGGCCCTCCCATAGGTTAGAACGAGGAGGGCCAAGGGTGTACAAGTCTTCAAAGCGTCGAGTGACTAGCTTTCACTTATGGACAGTAGACATGCATCACTTACGCCAAATCGGCCAATGGTATCGTTCCACCAAAGCGGGGTGGGTCCTTCGCGGGGGGGTACTCCTTGCGCTACTATTTGGTTTTTACTTGCCCTTTCAGCAAAATTTGCCGAGCGTCGCCCATCCGACAGCTACCTATCTGGGACTGTCCAGCCAAGCCCCGCAAGGTGGTGCTGACGTTTCTCCACCTTCCAAAGACGCCAATCCGGCATCTGCGATAGCTCCGCAGCAGCACGGTGATCCGTCGTCAGTAGATGGACAAGCATCCGGGGCAGCACCAACGTTGCCTCAAGTACAGCAGAGCTTGCTGCTTGAAAAAATGACAATTCTGCTCGATCCGGGACATGGGGGAAGCGATACCGGGGCCATTGCTCCGGATGGAACATATGAAAAAGACATAAATCTTGCTATTGCGCAAAAGGCCGCCAAAGCCTTGCAGGAGATGGGCGCAAAGGTGATCCTGACACGTAATAATGATAGGGATTTGGCAGCTACGGCCGCACAGAGTCTCGCTTTACGTGCAGCGAAAGCAGAACAGATACATGCTGATCTCTCCCTTTCGATTCATTGTAATACTGCTTCGGACACCCAGTTGCATGGGCCAGAGATCTTTGTCTATCCGGATGATATCCATTCGGTACGACTGGGTGTACTGTTGCAGATGCGACTCAATCCCATTCTGGACGGTCACTTCACTCCAGAAAATGGCAGTGTGTTGGCGATGGTACGGCGTCCCAGTATGCCATCCGTATTGATCGAAACAGGCTTTCTCTCCAACGCCACGGATAGGAAAAACCTGGAAAGTGGTGCTGTGCAGAATCGTTTGGCGCAGGCCATTGCGATGGGCGTGGCCGATTACGTTCGAGGAAAAGGGGTGCCCCAGGAGATGCTGCGTACGATTCATCTCTCTCCGTATCCCCCTGTACCATGACAATGCCCTTCTACTCTGCTACTATAGAAAAAATGAAGCCTTCATTGACATGCGGAAAGAGGGATCACTTTGGACGCATTGACGGAAAACATTTTGCTGGGCGATTCAGGTGAGCCCCCGGCCATGATCCGCGCTGGAGCACAGCTGTTGGTGGATCTTCGAGCGGAGACTTTGCCAACTCGCTACAAAGTGCCCGTTGCGCATTTTCCACTGGAAGATGGTGCACCCGATCAGGAAAAGATCATCTTGGAAGCGGCTTCGCGAATCCAAGAAGCCGTACAGGCAGGGCAAAAAGTCGGGATCTTTTGCCAGGCAGGTGTTTCGCGGACAGCTGCTGTTGGTATTGCCTATCTGATGTTGGAGGGAGAATCGTTGGCCGAGGCGACGGCACACTTGCGCTCAGCAAGGCCGCAGGCCTTGCCTGCGATGGGGTTATGGCATTCCTTGGAAGAAATCGAACGGCGCCTGATCTCCGCTTCGGTTTCCTCTGGTACCTCCTTCTCATCGGATATGGAGGCATCGTTGTAGGCGCATCAAAGGCAGCAGTTTCAGATCGAAGTCTTGAAAGTGAGTTGGGGCGACTCGTTTGGACTACAAACCACGTACCTTTCCGAATATTGGATTGGACATTTTTTTGCAGACGATCGATGGCCATGTGAAAGGCCAATGCCGAGCAGGGGACGGGGTACAGGGTTGGAAGGGAATGGTACATGGCGGCTTTTTGGCTGCCCTACTGGATGAAGCGATGGGCCATCTCGCTTGGGAGCACGGTGTGGATGCCGTAACGGGGCGGATGGAGGTGCGCTATCCCCATCCTGCTTTCATTGGGGAGATTCTGACGCTTGATAGTTGGGTCGTCGAGAAAAAGCACCGGGGTCTTGTAGTCGAAGGAACGATCTGCAATGCTGCAGGAGACGTGTGTGCTCATGCCAAGGCGACGATGATCGCGGTGCAACATCCCTTGCAGTGGGCAGGAGAGCAAGAATCTGTGCCGTGAGGGCTATAGAAGGAGAAAAAGTGGCTTTTGGAAATTCGTCACGCACTGCTGTTTTACTCGGGCAGTGCGTGATTTCATGTTCTTGCAACCAGAACGTCAATGAAATACAGTTAAATGACGATGAGAATCGGGTATGCGGTGATCCCGCAGATCCGTGTTCATCGATGCATCCGCCCAAAAGGGGGTTGTACTCGATGTTGACCGAAGAGAAGATGAAGGGCGGCAAAGGAGCAGACACCGCCCTCCAACCTTCCGACCTTGAACGTGCACTTTATCTCATGAAACGTGCACGTGCCTTAGACGAACGGGTTCTTTCGTTACAGCGGCAAGGGAAAGTGATCGGCACCTACGCTCCTTTTTCCGGCCAAGAAGCAGCCCAGATTGGCGCTGTGATGGCCATGGAGTCGAATGACTGGCTCTTTCCTACCTATCGCGACGGAGCCGCACTGACGGCTTTCGGCTATCCCCTCTCCTACCTCTTTGCCTTTCCCACAGGTGTCGATGCCCGATGGAAGCGTCCAGAAAAACTGCACTTGTGGCCACCTGCGATTTCTATTGCCTCGCATCTTCCCCATGCGGTCGGTTTTGCCATGGCTGCACAGTTTCGTCATGATCCGCTGGTTGTTCTTGCCTTCTGTGGAGATGGGGCGACTTCGGAAGGGGACTTCCATGAGGCGCTCAATCTCGCAGGACTCTTTCACGCGCCAGTGGTCTTAGTCATCGAGAACAACGGTTACGCGATTAGCTTGCCCCGCTCTCGCCAGACCGCTTCGGCTACATTGGCACAAAAAGCCGAGGCCTATGGCTTTCCTGGGGTGCAAGTCGATGGGCACGATTTGTTGGCGGTCTATACTGTGGTGCGCCGCGCGGTCGAACGCGCACGTCAGGGGGAGGGGCCCACGCTCATTAAACCGGAAGTGTCGCTTTGCCCCCATACGACGGCAGATGATCCGACCAAGTACCGTAGCAAGGAAGAGTTGGAGGCAGAGCGCAAAAAGGATCCTCTCCCGCGCTTGACCCAGTACTTGCGCGAGCAGGGCGCGTGGGATGACACCAAAGAGCAACAGGCAACCGATCGGATTGTGGAGGAGCTGCATCGCGCGGAACGAGAGGCCGTGAAATTGGCTGAGGCCGATCCACGCGTGATCTTCGACAACGTTTATGCCCATCCTCCCAAGACGTTTTTGGCGCAGCGCAACGCTTTCTTACGGGAACTGCGGGAGGGGGGTGCACCTTCGTGACGGCGGTGGCCCAAAAACCAGACGCAGTTCATATCGTGCAAGCGTTGCGCCAGACGCTTCGAGAGGCGATGCAACAAGATGATCGCATTGTGGTGATGGGGGAAGATGTCGGCCGTAACGGCGGTGTCTTTCGTGTGACCGATGGCTTGCTCGACACCTTCGGTCCCCAACGTGTCATCGATATGCCGCTAGCGGAGTCTGCGATCATCGGTGCAGCTATCGGAATGGCGGGATACGGCCTCAAACCGATTGCTGAAATTCAATTTTTTGGATTCCTGCTGCCTGCTTTTGAACAAGTGGTGACGGAAGTGGCCCGGATGAGTGTCCGCTCTGGTGGCAGCATGCACCTGTCGATGGTTATCCGAGCGCCGTATGGGGGTCATGTCAACTCCCCAGAGCTTCACTCGGAGGCGTGGGAATCCTTTTTCGTGCATACCCCGGGGCTGAAGGTCGTGGCTCCTGCCACTCCCAATGCTGCTCGCGGACTGTTGCTGGCGGCGATCGAAGATCCAGATCCGGTGCTTTTTTTGGAGCCGATACGGCTGTATCGCACGATCAAAGAACCGTTGACACAGCAAGATCCTCTGCCATTGGGTCAAGCAAGATTGGTTCGCCCCGGAAACGACATGACCCTCTTTTGCTGGAGTGGCACGGTACCGGTTGCCGAACAGGCAGCGGAACAGCTGGAGCAAGAGTCGATTTCTGTCGAAGTGGTCGATTTGCAAAGTCTCTCGCCTCTGGATGAAGAGGCCATCCTTTCCTCTGTGCGCAAGACCGGGCGTGCAATGATTGTCGAAGAGGACGTCAAAATGCTGGGCGTTGGCGCTGAGGTAGCAGCACTGTTGGCCGAACGAGGCATTCTCTTTCTTCAGGCGCCGGTTTTACGTGTCGCTGCACCGGACGTTCCTTACCCTGCTGGCCCGCTCGAATCCTTTTACCTGCCTTCGGTCGAGCGTGTCGTCCATGCGGCCCGTGAATCGATGAGCTTTTGAAGGGAGCGTGCGGATGTCCGTCGTTTTTCGCTTGCCGGACCTCGGCGAAGGCATGGCCGAGGCAGAGATTGTGCATTGGCTTGTGCAGCCGGGAGAACGGGTTCGACGTGACCAGCCTCTGGCAGAAGTGCAGACGGACAAGGCTTTGGTTGAATTACCCAGTCCTGCCGCCGGGAGGATAGCAGAGCTTGCTGCACAAGAAGGAGAAGTTGTCCCTGTCGGTGCAACATTGGTGACAATCGAGGCAGAAGACGAAGAAGACAAGCAGGAAGCAGTGCAGGATACAGAAAGTGATGCTGAAAACACGCATTCTGCATTGTTCCAAGCGCCGCCTGCGGACGCCCTGCGAGTGTCGACGGAGGGGCAAGCGATACCTGCCAACCAGGTGCTTGCTACACCAGCGGTGCGCCATTTGGCGCGAGAGCTGGGGGTTGACCTTACAACGGTTCCACCGAGCGGTCCACATGGACGCATTACGGAAGAGGATGTTCGCCAGGCAGCAGCGAAAACGGCAGTATCCTCTCCACAACGCGCACCTGAGCTTGCCTCCTCCTCTGCGGAAGAACGCATTCCCCTGCGAGGGTTACGTCGTGAGATTGCGGCGCATGTCACTCAAGCTGCTTTTACCGCGCCCCATGTCACCCTCTTTGGAGAAGCCGAAGTGACGCACTTGGTGGCCCTGCGGGATCGTCTTTATCCGCGCCTTCAAGAGGAAGGCATCGGATTGACCTACCTGCCTTTTGTCGTCAAGGCAGTCGTGGCAGGTCTACATGCCTTCCCCATGCTCAATGCCAGCTTGGACGATGCAGGACAGGAGATTGTCCTGCATCCCTTCTATCATATTGGCATTGCAACAGCGACCCCTGAAGGGCTTCTGGTCCCGGTCCTTCGGGATGCAGATCGAAAAAGTTTGCATGAGCTGGCCAAGGAGATCCAAGAGCTTGCCCAGCGTGCACGGGAACGACGTTGCACCCCGGAAGAGCTGCGCGGTTCCACTTTTACAGTGACTAACTATGGCGCGTTTGGCGGCAGCTTTGGAACGCCGATCCTCAACTTTCCAAACAGCGCCATTTTGGGCATTGGACGTATTGATGAGAAACCGTGGGTACGTGATCATCAACTGGTTGTTGCACCGGTTTTGCCCTTTTCGTTGAGCTTTGACCATCGCCTGATCGATGGAGAAACGGCACAGCGTTTCCTCAACCGGCTGTTCGCACTGCTCTCGGATCCGGATCAGCTGTTGTTGGAAATGAACTAAGCATTTCGATATACCGCGGATATCCAAAGGGAGGAAATCAGTGAACGATGAAGAGGTCGACCTGCTCGTCATCGGTGCAGGGCCAGGTGGTTATGTCTCAGCAATCCGGGCTGCACAACTGGGCCGCAAGGTCACGCTCGTCGAGCAAGGTGCCATCGGGGGTGTCTGTCTAAACGAGGGGTGCATTCCATCTAAGGCGCTGATCACAGCCGCCGATCGCTTGCATCAACTGGCGCAAGATGCCCAAATGGGCATTGTTACAGCAGATTCCCCCTCACTGGACTTTGCCCAGCTGCAGCGATGGAAGGAGGGGGTGGTGAAGCGCTTGACCGGTGGCGTTGCTCAACTGTTGCGTCAGAACGGTGTCTCTCTCCTTTGTGGTCGGGCCCGGATGATTGACCCGAGACACGTGGTGGTTGAAGGAGAACAAGCACAACGCCTCTCGTTTCGGCAGGCGATTCTAGCTGCGGGTTCTCGCCCTGTCGCGCTTCCCATGTTGCCCTTTGACGGTAACTTTGTGGTCGATGCTGCGGGAGTGTTGGCGTTGGAAGAAGTACCGCGGCGATTGGTGGTTGTCGGGGGTGGGTACATTGGTGTGGAGTTGGGAACGGCCTTTGCCAAGTTGGGCAGTCAAGTGACCCTTCTCGAAGCATTGCCGAGTATTCTCTCCGGTTTTGATCGCCGTTTGGTGCAGTTGGTCGAACGTCGGTTACGTGCACTCGGGGTGACAGTGCGCACGGCAGTCAACGTGATCGGCGCCGATGAGCGGGAAGGAGAGCGGTGCATCGTCATTCGTAGCGAAAAAGGGGAGGAGCGCATCGTAGCGGAAAAGGTCTTGGTCAGTGTGGGCAGGCGCCCCAACAGCGACACGCTCGACGTAAAGCAAGCAGGTATTGCATTGGATGGCAAGGGCTTTGTCCAAGTGGACGGCCAACGAAAGAGCAATGTGGCGTCCATCTATGCCATCGGTGATCTGGCTGGAGGGATGCTTTTGGCGCATAAGGCCAGCCACGAAGGTATTGTTGCTGCTGAAGCAGCATGCGGGAAGCCAAGTTTTTTCGAACCTGCTGCGATTCCAGCGGTAGTCTTTTCTGATCCGGAGATCGCCGTCGTCGGTAGGACAGAAGAAGAGGCGAAAGCGGCGGGTATGAACCCGTTGGTCGCACGTTTTCCCTTTGCTGCCAATGGCCGGGCGCTGACATTGGGAGAGAGTGATGGTTTCACACAGGTGGTTGCAGACCGACAATCCCACCGGGTGCTCGGCGTTCAACTCATTGGCGCACAGGTTTCCACTTTGGTGGGAGAAGCGACATTGGCCATCGAGATGGGCGCGGTTTTGGAGGATCTAAGCTGGACAATCCATGCCCATCCCACACTCTCGGAAACATTGATGGAAGCGGCAGATCTCGCCCTTGGCCGGCCGATCCATGTGGCAAAAGCGACACGGTAAGGTAAAGAAGGGGAAGCATGCAGATCGTTGTTTACAACGATATCGAGCAGCGATCGCCTCAAGCACAGCTCAACCTGGATGAACAATTGCTGCAAGCGGCGGCGAAGGGGGACGTCGGACCAACGTGGCGCTTGTGGCAGGATGGGCAAGCGCTGGTTGTGACCCGAAAAGAAACCCATCTTCCTCACTTTCATTCGGCTTCTGTGTCCCTGCATCGTCAGGGATGGCCTGTTGTGGTGCGGCGGAGCGGGGGCAGCACATTGCCGCATACCGCAGAGATGCTACAGCTGAGTCTGATTTTACCCCGTGGCCTTATCGTCGTGGAGCGTATCGCTCAACTGTATGCTTGGCTCGCTGCTCCGCTGGTGGGATTGCTGGAAACGTACGGGATTCAGGTCGGCTTTGGTGAAGTGAAGGGAGCGTTTTGCGACGGCAGCTACAACCTCGTCGCAAGTGGCCACAAGATCGCAGGGACGGCGCAGCGGTGGATCGGCGGGTTGGCAGGTGTGCCCAGTCGGCAGGGAGCGGTATTGGCACATGCCACCCTATTTGTGAAGGGGCAGATGCGTGCTCCGACACAGGCGGTCAACACGTTCTATGCCTTGGCGGGAGGGCAGCCCCACTACGAAGAGAGAGCAGTGACAACCATGGAAACGATGCTGCAAAAAGAAGTACAGATGGAAGAAGTGCGCCAAAAATTGCTCTCCATTTTGGAAAGGGGAGATCTAGTCGATGCGTACGGAAATCTTTGAGGAAATGGCAGCTGGTGCGTATGAGAACCTGTTCTTTTGTGAGGACAAATCAGTGGGACTGCATGCCATCATCGCCATTCATTCGACGGCATTGGGTCCGGCGATTGGGGGTGTTCGGCTATGGCCTTACCCGGATGAAGACGTGGCACTGCAAGATGCATTGCGATTGGCACGTGCCATGACCTATAAATGTGCTGCTGCGGGTTTGGATGCAGGGGGCGGAAAGACCGTGATTTGGGGGGATTCGGCAAAAAAACAGCCGGAGATGTTTCGTTCCTTGGGCCGGTTTATCGAACGCTTGGGAGGAAGCTACGTAGCCGGGGAAGATGTCGGGACGACACCGGAGGATATGGCGGTTGTGGCACAAGAGACGCGCCATGTCATGGCACACACGGAGCTACCTCCCTATGCCGTCACTGCCTACGGCATCTATTACGGCATTCGGGCCTGTCTTACAGCGCGCTTCGGACATCCCGAAGTTCGGGGACGAACTTTTGCCGTACAAGGGTGCGGTTTGGTCGGAATGGTGCTGATGGAGTTGCTGTACAAAGAAGGTGCCCACCTGATCGCGGCCGATGTGGATCCCAATAAGACCAAGCGGGCAGCGACGCAGTTTGGGGCCAAGATTGTGGCAGCAGAGGCGATCTTTGATGAAGCTTGTGATGTCTTTTCTCCCTGTGCAATGGGCGGCATTCTCAATGATGCGACAATTCCGCGGTTGCAATGCGCCATTGTGGCCGGCTCGACCAATAACCAGTTACTCGAAGAACGGCATGGTGAGCTTTTACAACGCCGCGGGATCCTCTATGCTCCTGATTATGTCATCAACGCCGGTGGCGCCATCTATCTGGTCACGCGCACCCTCTATGGAGAGCATGACACGCAAAAGATCCTGGCGCGTGTGGCAGGTATCGGAGATGCGATGGCACGCATTCTCGCGTTGGCACAACAGCAAGGCATTCCAACGCATCGGGCAGCGGAGCAGATCGCACAACGGCGCCTGGCAGCTGCGCAGCATTCCTTTTGGCTGCCCTCCAATGCACCTATGGCCAGCGTTTGAGGCTTGACTTTTGTTATCAATCGCATTATATCTATGGCGACTCTCCCCTTTAATTTTATGATCATAATAAAAGGAGGGATCTTATTGGCGGCTATGTCGGTTCGCCCCCAGGGTGCACGGATTCGAGCACACATCCTCATGGGGCTCATCGCCTTGTTGGTTGCCGTCTCGTTTGGGGTGATGGCCGTTCACCGCGGGGAGACGATCAACAGTTTGTGGCTGTTGGCGGCAGCGTTGGGCAGTTACGCGTTGGCGTATCGCTTCTACGCTTTATGGATTGGCCGACGGATTATGGGGCTAGATCCCCGTCGTGCCACACCGGCACTTACCCATACGGACAGCACGGACTACGTCCCGCAAAACCGATGGGTCTTGTACGGCCATCACTTTGCCGCGATCGCCGGAGCAGGGCCTTTGGTAGGCCCTGTGCTGGCCGCGCAGATGGGCTGGCTTCCGGGTACCTTGTGGATCATCTTAGGGGCCGTCTTTGCAGGATGTGTTCAGGATTTTGTCATTCTTTTCGCGAGTACCCGTCGTGGCGGCCGATCGCTGGGTGAGATTGCCAGGGAAGAGATCGGCCCAGTTGGCGGCTGGTTCGCCATGATTGGCATCTACCTCATTTCCATCATCTTGATCGCTGTTTTGGCGTTGGTCGTGGTCAATGCGCTGGCGCAGAGTCCGTGGGGCACTTTTGTGATCGCCATGACCATCCCCATCGCCATCCTGATGGGCTTTTACATGCGTCTTTTTCGGCCGGGCCGCATCGGCGAAGCGACAATCCTCGGAGTTATTTTACTGATCGTAGCACTCATTTTTGGACGCGCTGTGGCCAATTCGCCTCTTTTGGCACCGATCTTCACGCTGACCCCTCAGCAGTTGGCGATTGCCATGATGATCTATGGCTTTGTCGCTTCGGTGCTTCCCGTTTGGTTTTTGCTCGTGCCTCGTGACTATCTCTCCACCGTTTTAAAAATTGGCACGATGGTGCTTTTGGCCATTGGCATCGTCATCGTCCATCCCCAGCTGCAGATGGACGGACTGACTCGTTTTGTCGATGGAACGGGACCTGTAGCAGCCGGCTCCATCTTCCCGTTCTTGTTTATCACCATCGCTTGCGGGGCGGTCTCTGGCTGGCATGCAGTTGTTTCTTCGGGAACCTCGCCTAAAATGATTCGCCGCGAGAACGATATTCCCTGGATCGGATACGGAGGCATGATGACGGAGTCGTTTGTGGCTGTCATGGCCATGATCGCCGCCTGTCTGCTCACGCCAGGTGTTTATTTTGCGATCAACGCTCCCCCTGCTGCGATCGGAACGACCGTGCAACAGGCGGCCCAGACGATCTCGAGTTGGGGCTTTACGGTCGACGTGGCGACATTGCAGCAGACTGCCAACAACATTGGCGAACAGAGTATTCTCTCCCGGACAGGTGGAGCCCCTTCTTTGGCGGTAGGGATGGCCAACTTGTTCAAATCGTTTTTGGGTGGAGATGCCGTGATGGCATTTTGGTACCATTTTGCCATCCTGTTTGAAGCAGTCTTTATCCTGACAACGGTCGATGCCGGTACCCGGGTCGGCCGTTTTCTGCTGCAAGATATTGTCGGGCGCGGGTGGAAAAAGTTCGGTCAGGTGACTTGGTATCCCGGTAACGTGATCGCCAGCGCTGTTTTCGTCGCCTTGTGGGGCTACTTTCTTTATGCAGGCGTCATCGATCCGAATGGGGGTATCCACACTTTGTGGCCCTTGTTTGGGATCGTCAACCAGATGCTGGCTGCCATGGCGTTATGTATCGGTACGACCGTTTTCATTAAGATGGGCAGACGCTGGTTGAGCCTAGTCACCTTCGTACCGATGCTGTTCATGTATGCCGATACCTGGACTGCCGCACTCACGAAGATTTTCTCGTCGAAGATCGGTTTCTTTGCAGCATCGACACAGCTGCAACAGCAATTGGCTACAGGCACATTGCCGGCAACGGCTGCCAATCTGGAGACCGTCTTCAACAACCGAGTCGATGGTGTCCTGTGCGCGGTCTTTTTGGTTGTAATGCTCGTCTTGTTGATCGATGCCGTGCGCATTTGGCTCAGGGCGTGGCGTAGCAGTGTTCCGATAGTCCACGAAGAGCCGTACCGCAGCGTGGAAGAAGTGGAAAGTGAAGTGGCGGCGGGACGGGTTTCTTGAAAGGCAGGGCATCTTCACCGGATGCTGGTAACACGGCAATGCGTTCCAGCAGTTGATGTAAAAAGGATTGACGCAGCGCTGCAATTGCTTTAGAGTGTGTCATCATTAAAATGGAGATTCGGGAGGTTTAAAGTGTATCGAAACTTACGAAATCGTGCACTGGCCAGTGTCGGTGTGGTCGCGGTCGCTGCACTTGTCCTAACCGGCTGCGGGGGCGCTTCTTCCGGCAGTGGAGGAGGCAATTCCAGTGGCGGAGGCAGTGCATCGGGCGGTTCGATTAAGATCGGGGTTGCTCTAGAAAACACCGGAAATGCGGCCAGTTACGGCCAATCTGGGTGGAAGGGCGTGCAGATGGCCGCCGAAGAATGGAACGCGAAGGGCGGCATCAACGGCAAGAAGATCGAGCTCGATTTCCAGGATACCAAATCCGATCCTACTGGCGCTACCCAGGCCACGACAAAGCTGCTTTCAGATGGAGTCGTTGCCATTATCGGTTCTTCCATCAGTTCCCCGACGATCGCCATGGCCAAGCTTGTCGAGAGTCGGCAGATCCCGCTGATTTCACCGACGGCCACCAACGCAGATGTAACCGTCGATCCGGATACGGGCAAAACGCGTCAGTACGCTTTCCGTGCCTGCTTTATCGACCCCTTCCAGGGGCAAGTGATGGCAAAATATGATCTGGATACGTTGCATGCCAAGAAAGCTGCCATCATCACCGATGTGGGCGAAGATTACTCAAAGGGATTGGCTCAGTCTTTCGAGCAGCACTTTACGCAGAGCGGTGGGCAGATCGTTGACAAAGAAAGCTACACCAAAACCGATCAAGATTTTCGCGCAATTCTGACAAAGGTAAAACAAGCCAATCCCGACGTGGTCTACGTGCCCGGTTATTACAATCAAATTGCGCAGATTATGAAGGAAGCGCGCAGCCAATTGGGAATGACCATGCCGTTTGAAGGTGGGGATGGCTGGGATTCACCGACTTTGTTACAAAACGCCGGTGCGAGCAATCTTGTTAACACCTATTATACAAACCACTACTCTTCCGACGATACGTCGCCTGCCGTCCAGAATTTCGTCAAAGCGTACAAGGCCAAATACAATGCAACGCCGGATAGCTTTGCAGCGCTTGGCTATGATGCTGCACAGATCCTCTTCAATGCGATCAAAAACGCAAACAGCACAAAAGGAGCGGACATCGTCGCTGCGTTGGAAAAGACCGACCTCGATGTGGTCAGCGGCCATATCACCTTCAATGCGCAGCACGACCCTGTCAAAGCGGCAGTCATCCTGAAATTTGATCAAGCAGCGGGCAAGTATGTCTTTGACAGCAAAGTAAATCCATAATGACGTGGTTGGCATGCGGAGGGAGTGTTCGACCGGGCTCTCCCTCCGTTTTGCATACTTTCTGAAACGGACGAAGGGGGGATGGCAGTGGGCTTTTTCCAAATGCTTGTCCAGCAGCTACTGAATGGACTCAGCCAAGGCGCGATCTATGCACTGATCGCCCTGGGCTACACGATGGTTTACGGAATCATGAGACTGATCAACTTTGCTCATGGCGATGTCTACATGGTGGGCGCTTTTTGTGGCTTTTTTCTGACAGCTGATCTGCACTGGCCGTTTCCAGCGGCTTTGGTGGCCAGTATGCTGCTCACCTCCCTTTTGGGAATGATCATCGAGCGTGCCGCCTACCGGCCGCTGTGGAATGCACCGCGGTTGACGATGCTGATCACCGCCATCGGTGTCTCCCTCTTTCTCGAAAACCTCTTTATTGTGTTGGTTTCGCCCGATCCGCGTACCTATCCCGCGGGGGTACTGCCCCAGCACACGTTCCAGTTTTTTGGAGGGGTACGTTTTACGCTCAACGACGTCCTCTTTTGGGGTGTGACCGCTGTCTTAACTTTTGGACTTCAGTTCTTCGTCCAAAATACGCGTTCGGGACAAGCGATGCGCGCTGTTTCGTTTGATAGCGATGCTGCTTCCCTGATGGGCATTGACGTCGGACAGACCGTCTCCCTCACGTTTGCCGTCGGCTCTTTCTTGGCAGGTGCTGCCGGAGTGCTGATCGGCACGGTCTACCAGATCGACCCGTTGATGGGGATCATGCCCGGGTTGAAGGCATTCGTCGCTGCGGTACTCGGAGGAATTGGGATCATTCCGGGAGCTGTCGTGGGCGGTCTCATCTTGGGTGAGGTCGAATCGTTGGTCAGCTGGGCCGGTTTTTCCAATTATCGTGATGCCGTGGCCTTTATCATCCTGATTCTCATCTTGTTGGTGCGACCCAGCGGACTGTTCGGCAGCACAGCAAAGGAGAAGGTGTAGCATGGCGACGCAACCGGCAAAAATCCCTGCGCGTACCTCTACTGCTGCACTTTACCCGTGGAGATCGATGGGCATCAGCATTTTGGGCATGGTCGTGGTGTGGGGAGTCGTGCAATGGCTCTCCCAAAGTGGGGTACTCAACCTCTTCATCACACAGACGCTGGTGATCATGGGCATCAACGTCATCCTGGCCGTCAGCCTCAATTTAATCACCGGCGTAACGGGACAGCTGGTCTTGGGCCACGCGGCCTTCATGGGGCTCGGTTGCTATTTCGCTGCAATTCTTACCTATAAGATGGGCTTGCCCTTTCCAGTGGGCCTGATCGGCGGTGGATTGGTGGCCGGTCTGGGAGGATTGGTGATCGGCCTGCCGACCTTGCGCTTGCGTGGAGATTATCTGGCAATCGCAACCCTCGGTTTTGGCGAAATCCTGCGTATCGTCTACCAGAACTGGGATTATGTCGGCGGCGCTGTCGGGATGAGCCCTCCCCAACTTGCGAACTGGACGTGGGTCTTCTGGTTGGCCGTGCTGAGTGTGCTCATCATCTGGCATTTGGTCGATTCTAGCCATGGCCGGGCGCTTCAGGCGATTCGGGAGAACGAGATTGCTGCCGAAGCAGTGGGCGTTGCGACGACACGACACAAAGTAACCGCTTTTATCATCGGGGCGTTCTTTGCCGGAATTGCTGGCGGTCTCTATGGGTTCTATAATTACGCGTTTCAACCCAGTAGCTTCGACTTTCTGCACTCGTTTAACATCTTGGTGCTCGTGGTGTTGGGAGGGCTCGGCTCGATTACCGGTTCGATTGTTGGAGCCGTTGTGGTGACCGCACTTCAGGCCGCGCTCCAGTCTTACCCGTATATTCAAAACGTGATCTTTGCCCTGCTGCTCATCCTGATGATGCTTTTCCGCCGTCAGGGATTGCTGGGGCGCTATGAGTTCCATCTTTCGATGATCTTTCCAGGCTTACGCAGGGAGGAGAAGGGAGGGCATTCGGATGGAGCCCGTTCTTGAGCTCGAGCAAGTCTCCATTCAATTTGGCGGGTTAAAGGCGGTGAGCGATGTCGATCTGCGTGTGGAATCCCAAGAGCTGGTGGGGTTGATTGGTCCAAACGGTGCAGGAAAGACGACGATCTTCAACCTGATCACCGGTGTCTATGAACCTACCAACGGTACCCTTCGCTATTTGGGGGCGCCTATGCATGCGCCGACCCATCGTCTCGCTCAGATGGGGATTGCGCGTACTTTTCAGAATATACGCTTGTTCGGCCAGCTGACTGTCTTGGAAAATGTGCTGATTGCCATGCATGGTCATGTTTCCTATGGTTGGTTTGATGCGATGCTGCGCACCCCACGTTACTGGCGAACGGAAGCTGCTATGGAGGAAGAGGCGATTGCGCTGTTGCGCCGCTTTGGTTTGGAGACGCATGCCCAAGATCAAGCGCGTAACTTGCCGTACGGCTCCCAACGGCTCTTGGAAATTGCCCGGGCTTTGGCTGTCCATCCCAAACTCTTGTTGCTCGATGAACCGGCTGCCGGCATGAACGCGCAGGAGAGTGCGGACTTGGTCCAGCTTATTCGGACGGTCGCCCATGATTTTGATCTGGCCGTCTTGTTGATTGAGCATGACATGTCCGTCGTCATGAACCTGTGTGAACGTATCTACGTGCTGGATTATGGTGCGGTCATTGCGCAGGGTCCACCGGAGGAGATCCGCCAGAATCCAAAGGTGATCGAAGCCTATCTGGGAGAGGAGGCGGAGCAAGCCATTGCTGACCATTGATAAGCTAGAGGTTTCCTACGGAGCGATTCGAGCACTGCATGGCATTTCGCTGGAAGTGCCGGATGGAAGCATCGTCTGTCTGATCGGTGCAAATGGGGCGGGCAAATCAACGACGCTGAAGACGATCTCGGGATTGCTGCGCCCACGTGCTGGGAGCATTCGCTACCAAGGAGATGAGATCACCCATTGGGCACCCAAGCGCATCGTTGCAGCCGGCATCTCTCATGTGCCGGAGGGACGGCGCATCTTCGCCGATCAGACTGTAGAGGAAAACCTGCGGCTGGGTGCCTACTCCCGGCGAGATCGGGCAGAGGTTGCAAAAGATTTGGAGTTTGTCTATGAGCTGTTTCCCCGGCTGCGGGAGCGACGCAAGCAGCTCGGGGGGACACTCTCGGGCGGGGAGCAGCAGATGTTGGCCATCGGGCGGGGGTTGATGGCGCGACCCAAGCTGCTTTTGCTAGATGAGCCGTCCATGGGACTCTCTCCCCTTTTGGTGAGGGAGATCTTCTCCATCATTCAAACGATCAACCGACAGGGAACGACGATTCTGCTGGTCGAACAAAACGCTTACATGGCGTTGGGCGTAGCCTCTTTTGCCTATGTGCTCGAAACGGGGCGTGTCGCCCTCCAAGGACCAGCGAAGGAGTTGGCTTCCAGCAGCGAAGTGCGCCGTGCCTATTTGGGGGGTTGAGAGACGGCCGGTCAAGCACGGGTGAGGATTTTTTCCTTTGCCTCGTTCCCTGTCCGCTTGGCGCGAAGCGTTGCCTGTAACCGCAGTTCTTGGCTGGTATACATGGTGAAAGTGGGGGGACCTCCAAAGGCTTCCATGAAGCCTTCAAGCAGGGCAGCTCGCAACGCTGGGTAGCGGACAAATCGGCCGGCAGCTTGCGCAACAGAGGTGCTGCCTGCCAACAGCGCCTGGTGGGTGCGCGCCTTGCGGTCCGGATCATTGGGGTAGAGGACCTGCGCGGTCTCTGCGGTAATGTCGAGCAAGGGGAGGGTGCCGTGCTGTAAAATACGCCCCTCCCGACGTACTTGAGCCGAACCGACCAGTTTACGGCCCGATACTTCAACCTCATAAGCGCCCGGAGCATCGAAACAGGCAGCTTCTTTTTGCCGATGCGCAGAAGAAGCAGCAGGATCTACAGACCGATCGCGTGGGGTTGCCAATTGGGCTTTTACCCCAATGCGTTTCAGGCCCTCGGCCAATGCGGCTGCTATGCGGCCAAAGACCGTACCGATGGAGCCTTCTGCCCAGGGGGAGCCTTCCGGCAAGAGGACAGCATAGGTCAGATCCTCCAGGTGAAGCACAGCGCGCCCACCTGTTGGCCGGCGTACGGCATCCCAGTGTTGGAGGGCGCAAGCCTGCTGATCGATCTCATCGGCGGATTGATGGTAACCGTACGTCAGCGCGGGCGGGGAAAAGCGATAGAACCGCAGCGTTGGATAGGGAAATCCGCCGAGCAAGAGCGCTTCGTCGGTGGCCATCTGCGTCTGTCCGTCTGCGTACAAATCGGGAAGCAACCGCCAGGTTTCGCTCATAGGGATGCAGGTTTTCCTCCGTTTTCTGCCGCAAATGCACGTCCGGCATGGTAAGAGCTGCGTACCAGCGGGCCTGACTCTACCCAACGAAAACCACGCTGCCTGGCTTCTTTGGCCAGTTGCGCAAAGCGCTCGGGCGGATAATAGGCCTCTACCGGCAGATGACGCTTGTCCTGTGCCGGTTGCAGGTACTGCCCAAAAGTGACCATGTCGCAGTCGACGCGGCGCAGATCGTCCATCGTTTCGCATAGTTCTGCAAATGTCTCGCCCAGACCTACCATGATGCTCGATTTGGTCCAGACCTGGGGTGCGATCGCTTTGCTGCGTGCCAAAAGTTGTAGGGAGCGATCATACTTCGCCTTCGAGCGGATGTGATCGGAAAGCCGGCGGACTGTCTCAACGTTGTGGTTGAGTACATCCGGCTTTGCTTCCAAAACGGTTCGCAGGGCGTTTTCATCACCGCCGAAGTCAGGAATGAGCACCTCGACCCGAACCTCGGGGGTTGTATCATGGATGGCGCGAATCGTGGCGGCAAAAGCGGAGGCACCGCCATCTGGGAGATCATCGCGGGCAACCGAGGTGATCACCGCGTGGCGCACATGCATGGCAGCAATTGCGTCTGCCACCCGGGCAGGCTCGAAAGGATCGATGGGGCCAGGGTGACCTGCCGTCACGTCGCAGAAACGACAGGCGCGTGTACAGATGCGTCCCAGTATCATAAAGGTGGCGGTACCCTCACTCCAACAGCTCATCCGATTGGGACAACGGGCTTCTTCGCAGACGGTATGCAATTGATGGCTCGTAAACAGCTCGCGCAGCTCCCCGTAAGCCGGTCCAGCGGCAAGGGGAATTTTCAACCAGGCAGGTTTTCGTGTTTTCGGTGCGGCGCCCAAGTGCAGACCTTCTTTCGTGCAGAAAATGGGTATAAAAAATGTAACTCTACTCTAACGCGCTGGGGTGCTGCCGACAAGTGTAGAGCGGGTTTAGGCAACACTCTGCAGTGGGCGTTTGGTTACAGGGAAGTGCGTATGATAGACTCGTCCCCAGAATGCGGGAGTGTGACGAAAGCGATGGTGGGAGTACGCGTTCGTTTCGCGCCGAGTCCGACGGGATATCTCCATATTGGCGGGGCGCGGACGGCATTGTTCAATTTCTTGTTTGCCCGCCACAATGGCGGGACATTTGTCTTACGCATTGAAGATACAGATGAAACTCGAACCCTTGAAGGTGCGGTTGAGCGGATTTGTGAGGGGCTGCGTTGGCTTGGTATCACCTGGGATGAAGGACCGCAGGTTGGTGGGCGTTATGGCCCTTACTTTCAGACCCAGCGTACAGAGATCTACCAGCGTGCATTGGCGGAAGCGGTAGATCGCGGGGTGGCATACCCTTGCTACTGTACACCAGAAGAATTGGCAGCGAGCCGCGAACGGCAACAGCGCGCTGGACGAGCGCCTCGTTATGAGGGAACTTGCCGGAATCTGACCTCTGAGCAGCGCGCCCAGCGCGAAGCGGAAGGACGCAAGGCCGTGTTGCGGTTAAAAGTTCCCCAAGAAGGTGCGCTTGAAGTCGAAGATGCCATACGGGGCAAGGTGCGCTTCGAACTTGCCACTTTGGATGATTTTATCATTCAAAAGAGCAATGGGATGCCTACCTACAACTTTGCCGTCGTTGTCGATGATCACGCCATGGAGATTACCCATGTGATTCGCGGTGAGGAGCATCTCTCCAACGCGCCAAAGCAGGCGCTGGTTTACCGCGCGCTGGGGTATGAACTGCCGATTTTTGCCCATGTGCCGATGATTTTGGCTCCGGATCGGACCAAGCTTTCCAAGCGGCATGGTGCAACTGCGGTAGAAGAGTATCGCGAGATGGGGATTTTGCCTGAAGCATTGCGCAACTACCTGCTCTTGCTCGGCTTTACGCCTGGCGATGAACGTGAACTGCTGGATCTCGAAGAGATGGTCGCCCTTTTCGATCTTTCAAAGGTGAATAAGAATCCGGCCATCTATGATGACAAGAAACTGGTCTGGATGAATAGCCGATACCTCAGCCGTCTGCCAGTAGAGCGCATCTTTGCAGAAGTGCGTCCCTGGCTGGAGGCTGCTGGATTGTGGGCGCCCGACCAACAACCGGACCAACAGCTCTTCCGTCAGCTCGATCTGGCGCGCGAGCGTGCGCATACCTTGCCTGAACTTGTGGAAGCGATGCGCTATTTTCTTTCGGACGATTATCCATTTAACGAAAAGGGTGTGCGCAAGGTGCTGGCGCACCCTGAGGTGGCGGAACGCCTGGAGCAGTGCGCCGATCGTATTGAAATGCTCGACGTATTTACGGCAGAAAAGATCGAACAGACCTATCGGCAGCTGGCAGACGAGCTTGGTCTACCAGCCCGTGATCTGATTCATCCGACCCGTGTCGCCGTTACGGGCACAACCGTCGGCCCAAGTCTCTTTCACCTTCTCGAAGCCCTTGGACGGGAGCCGACTGTTGCACGATTGCGTAGGGTGGCCCAGCAACTGCGCGCGCAACCTTCTCTGCTCTCAAAATCGGATACTTGATCTATCGCTTCAAGCGTGCTATATTCACGCCTGTCGATGCGGGATGGTGTAGCGGTAGCACGCATGACTCTGGATCATGAAGCCTAGGTTCGAGCCCTAGTCCCGCAGCCAATTTGGCTCTATCGTCTAGAGGCCTAGGACGCCGCCCTCTCACGGCGGAAACAGCGGTTCGAATCCGCTTAGGGCTACCAAATGGAATTCTTCTTTTATTTGTTCAAAAGAGGGGAAGGACAATGTTCATTGTCCTTCCCCTCTTTTAGTTGCAGTCCTTGATCCACTGTCGGCAATGGTGCCCGTATCAGTTCCACGCGATCGCAAACAAGAGGAAGAGCACAAGAAGCAGAACCCATCCGTTCCCCGCAGGGTAGCAGCCGCCCTCGATCTCCGCTTTCTCTTCTTCCACCACGTCATTCGCCGCCTTTCTTTTGCACTCTTCAATCAGCGTAAGCAAGACGGCGCAGAAGGTCACGAGTCGAACAACCTACTTTTGCCCCACGCCTCGAAGCAGGGGAGCGGTCGAGAGGACGTGGTAGAGGGTCATCTCATTCGTTGCTTCAATCTGGGAGCGCCGGGGAATAGGCGGATACGTATCGGAAAAAGTGGTCGCTGGTTCTACATCTGCTTTCGGCGTCCAGCGATCGAGCCATGTTTTCGGTAAAGGTTGCCCTGGGGAAAGGGGGGTATGACGCATCTGTGCCCATAGTGCTGCCCAAGCGCGAGGGACAGCAAACCATTTCTCGTACCCGCCGCCCCCCAATGCCACCCAACGGCCTTGCGTATAGCGGTGGGCCCATTCATCGATCTGCTTGGCTGCCTCGATATAAAAAGCAGTGGTCACCGCGAGGTGGGAGAGCGGATCGGCGCGGTGGGCATCTGCACCGTGCTGGGTTACCAGGATATCAGGGTGGAATGCCTCAAGCAGTGGGGGTACCACCTCTTGTAGCGCAAGCAGGTAAGAGTCGTCTTCCGTAAAGGCATCGAGGGGAACATTGACAGTGGTGCCATAACCTGCGCCAATGCCCTGTTCATTGACCGCGCCGGTGCCAGGAAAGAGATAACGGCCCGTTTCGTGAAAAGAGATGACCAATACCTGCGGGTCCGCATAAAACGCATCCTGGACCCCATCGGCGTGATGGGCATCGATATCGATATAGGCGACGCGTAACTGGGGCTGTTCGCGCAGAATGTGACGAATGGCCACTGCAGCATCATTGTAAATGCAAAAGCCCGACGCATTGGATCGCTTGGCGTGATGCAATCCTCCACCCAGATTGAGCACGTGATCGTCCCGGCCAGAAAGGATAAGACGCAAGGCAAAGAGTGTTCCGGCAACGTACCAGCGCGCAGCTTCGTGCATGCCGACGAAGACGGGATCGTCTTCGGTGTTGAGACCGAAACGTTCCGCATCTTCACTCGCCTGGCCGGTGCGGCCCATCTCTCGGACGGCTTCGATGTATGCAGGCGTATGGTATTCTGTCAGAACCTCGTCATCGATGGGGTCGGGTGCTACCACTTCCTCTGGCTCTAAAAGCCCCATCTCTTCCAGAAGATCACGTGTGAGCACAAGCCGCAATGGATCAAACGGATGCCCGGGCACCCAGCGGTACTCGCGAAAAGCAGGCGTATCAACATATAAGGCCATGGGTGTCGGCCTCCGTTTTCAGCACTCTTGTTTTTTCGATCTTATCACGATAACGGTCTGGGCAAAATAAGCGCGCCGCGCTACCTGCATCTGCGAATCGAAGGAGGCCAGACCATGCGCTTTCGGTGGGTGCATCCCCGCGACCGCCGTCCAGTAGACGAGAAAGAGCGTCTTGTGGCAGAAGAGGAGTGGTACAATCGGTTGATGCCCGAGGAGTTTCCCGAAGGACCTTACGGGGCTCCCCCAATGGGCAAGGGCGGGGTTAGGGCGCTTCCGCCTCCTGAGCCAGGGGAAGGTGCAGTCGGTCGTGAGCAAGACGAAGATCCGCAGGGCTGACGCGGTAAGCACCGGAGTTTCTCCGGTGCTTTGAAATGTTTTTGATTCCTTTGGAATAGATCCACTTTTGGCAGCGTATATCTAATAGGAAATGCTAGATTATCGTCGCACTCTGCTAGTTTGGTGAGGTGAGGATGGTATGGACTTAAAACGAGAATTGCAGCAGCGGGTTGCCTTGTTGAACGACGAGGACATCTGGAAAGTGCTTGAATACACGCGTTGGCTGCAGGAAGGTTCCCATGGCCATGCTGCGGCTTCGACGGAAGCCGAATTACGGGATGTGTTCGACCGCCATCTTTAATGAACCTTTCTACGTAAAACCACTGTCTATTCTTCCAACACGCGTGTTTTTCCTCAACGACCGTAAGGTACTCTTTCCATGCGTTGCAGCCTTGTCCTTTTCTTTTTCAATCAATGCCTACTGTCTGTCCGGCTGTCAACGAGGCCGTCTCCGTTTTGCGGCGGCGCAATGACAACCAAGGGCCGTATGCCAAAAACGGGAAAAAGAGATAGACGATCATCGCTATTTCAGCGATCCAAAACCACGACCGCCAACCTCCAAACATCGCGACGACCCGCGGAGCGAAAAGTGCAACCAGCAGGGACATCAGTCGCATGGCAAAGCCAAAGACGCCCCAGCCGGTCGCCTGGATTCCCGGATGGACTTCCTCCAGATTCTCCGAAAACATCGCCATCCAGGTGGAATACGCACTGGCAATGGTCAGCCCGCTGATCAAGGCAAACGGAGCAACCACGTTTAGAGGGGTTTGGGGACCCATGGCAGCGACAATCCAGATGGGGTTGAAGACGACGGCGGCAATGGCACCGCACAACGTCACGATTTTGCGTAATCCGAGGCGATCGGAAAGCCAACCGGTCCCAATGAGCCCGATGAAAGTGCCAATCCAGAAAAACATAGACAGGAGCGAGGCCTGCTGGACGCTCACTGCATAGGCCTCTGAGAAAAACAGGGGTCCATACACCAGCATGGTAAAATAAATGGGCAGAAACAGGGCTATACCGAAGGGCTGCAACCAAACCCGAGGTTTTTTGATAAGGAACCTCATGCCGGGCGGCGGTTTGAGCTCAGCTTGCAAAGGACCTTGCCGGTTGACTTTTTCGATATCTGACTCGTCGCGAATGACTTGTAGACGCAATTGGGGAGAAAGATCGCGCAATGCAGAGAAGATGAGCACCCAGACTGCGGTACAGACGCTGCCGATGATGTAGATCTGTGACTGCCATGTTCCAAAGAGCGGAAGTGTCCATGCAGCGACGCCATTGGCAAGAAAAGGGCCTCCTACCGGTCCCAAAGTCCAAAATGCATACGCAAGCCCTCTGCCCATCTGTGGAGAAAAATCGCGAATCAAACCAGCGATCGGCGTCAGTGTGAGCCCATCCACGATGCCGAGCAGCACTCGAACGGCAACGAATTGAGGAAGAGTAGATATATTTGCAAATACAAATACAAAAATGGTTGTGAGAAGAATACCCATAAGGACGAAGATCGATCGGCCGAACCGGTCGGCGTATGGGCCGACCCCTACAGCGACGATGGCCGTAATTGCTACGGTAATTGCGGCGAACAAGCCGTAGGTTGCGGAAGAGATACCAAGAAACGGGAGAAGCAAAGGCACGATAGGTGCCAGGTTACCCTCATAACTTGCGGCGACGTTGGCCAGCACCACGATGGCCAAAAGAAAAATGCGATACCAACCCTGGGGGTAGTGTTTCAAGGTACGTCTCTGAAGCTCATGTTGCAACAACCTTTTAAAAAGGGATGGGGCTGCTTTTGATTGCTCCATCGGAATCGAACACCCCTTATATGAATTTGTGTTTTTTAACTATAATATTTTTGGCCTAGCCGATCAAGCGTCTCTGGTATTCTGACAACGGCCAGTTTTGTTCGACTTGCCCTCCCGGGCAAAACCTTATAGAATACTTGCGAAGTGCGCCTGTAGCTCAGTGGATAGAGCGCTGGTCTCCGGAACCAGGTGCGGGAGTTCGACTCTCCCCAGGCGCACCATTTTTGTTGTCTTAAAGGGCTTTTCGGGGTGTTTACGCTTACCGAGACACTGATTCACAGTCCGCTGGCTGTCTCTGGGGTTGCAAGCGCTTATCTGGGGATTTACCTTGGCCACTCTTTTCACCGGAACTATTGTTGGGCCGGATGAAAGAAGCCTTAGAAGGACTGCATTGGTTCAGACGTGTGCGCCTGCTGCGGCATCTCACCGTACTTTATCTCGTTGCAGAAGGCGTGCGTGGGGCCGCTTTTGGTGTACTCCTTGGTACCAGATGAAGTGTTAGGCAGGGTAGCGGGAGGATCGAATTTCTTGTTGGGCATCGTGACACCTGCTGGTGCGGTGCTTGCCGGTCTTATAGCGCAATATTTTACCACCCTTACAGTCTATTGGCTCTCTGCCATAGTCTTTGCTCTTCTGACCATCGCCTCTTAATGCCCTGCTGAGAGAGGCAGAGACTGCGCTCTCCAAGTAGCCATAAAAATGAGAGATTCTACATATGAGTAAAGACTTTCCAGAAATACAGTGGTGTTCAAATTTAACGCACATGCCGTGCGCACCTACATGGACGCAGCAGGCGGAAGAAGTGACGGTCCACTTGCCTGCGGCACAGCTTTGCGAAAGACTTAGTCGATATCGGTACGCCGCTGCAGACGACCAGGCGATACGTCACGCCCAGCGAGGCGGATTTAAGAAAAGCGGTTGAAGGGATCAGCTGGGAGAGGTAGGCAAGCTTTGAACAAACCACCTTCGGTCCTAGTTTAGTCGAGACTGTTTTTTTGAATGCATTTCTACATGGTCCATTTGCTGGCAGTAAGCGACATCCCTAGGCCTTACGCAGGGACGTTCACTCCCGTTTGTTTCGGACGGTTTGTCTTGTGGATTGCCAGGTACGTATCACTAAATTAACCAGATTGATATAAACCGTATGAGAAATGAAGCAGGCGCAATCACTCAGTTAAAATCTTACCGAAAGGGGGTTGGCTCACTCATGAAG
>JADBKH010000035.1 GCA_014896485.1 Bacillota bacterium
GGACCGTCAAAACCCGCTGCCAGTAACTGAGCCGTCGCTGCGACGATATCCGAAAAAGCGCTTCCTTCTTGCGACCAGTCCCCCATCTTTCGGGTCAGCCGCCCGGACGCGGTGGTCAGCCCTGCGATCCCCAGACGCTTGTCCCCCGAAAAGATCAGCTGATCTTCGGCACGAGCACACCACGCGGCTGCCACCGCCGCTGCACCCGCATCCAGCGGCAATCCGTGGTGAAAGGCGTCAATATCACGCCAATGCATGCGGAAATCTTTGTAGATCAAGGGCAATGGCAGGTAATGACGCTCATCGGGCGTTACTTCGCCCTCACCCGACTGGCCCAGCAGATCGACGCCGCCGATCGTCGTTGCCTTGAAAATGTCGTGGATGACCGTCTGTACACCTCCGCCGAGGGGACCATAGATCGGCAACATACGCCGCCCAACCAAGTTGGTCTCGGCCACCTGACGGACCGTTTCATCGATTGCAGCCCACTCCGCTGCTGTCAACGGTGCTTCATCGCGCTTCAACAAATCGATCGCTTCGCTCACCGTCTCACCTCCACACGGCCTTGCGGCTTACCCAGCAGTTTCTGCAACGTTTTCTGTGCTTGTTCGACCGGATCCTTTTCCGTCGAAGCGCTCACAGTCCTTTTTTCCAACAGACGCTAGAATTCGTAAATGTGAAAACGCTCCTGGGAACGCGCCCGTTCCATCTCACTACGCGCTTGCTCATTGCGCAACGCGGCGATGATCTCCCCATAGAAAGCGTCTGCACTGCGCTCGTGCTCAAGATCCCAGCGCAGCATCGCGATGCCGTCCTGCCACTGTGGCAGTTGAGGCAGGGTAAAATCAGGCCGTCCGCCCAGAGCTACCACGTGCTCACCGGCCCAGGCCAGATGTTTCATCTCTTCAACGGCACGCTCGATCAAAAAGTGGCGCACCTCATCTTCCGGAAAGCAGAAGGCTTGGTACAGGTAAGCGAGCACGGCTCGGTATTCATCGGCGACTACCCGGTTCAGCTGCTCGGCATCCGGCGCCGGATCAGCTGGCCGAACGACTGTTTCCGAGTGTCGCACCTCGTCGAGCATTGCCAAAAAAAGGCCGCGGTGGACCCGTTCATCGGCTTGGATACGGCGGAACAAATGCTGTAAATCGGGGGATTCCACCTGCTCCATGTCTGCCTCGTATGAATCGATGGCCAATCGCTCGGCTTCCGCATCGGCGGTCAGCAAGACTTCGGCAGACTCAGGCTCGATGACGAGCGGATCACGCGCCAAGGTCGGTTGGCCGCCCAGCGCGACGACAGCCATGGAAAGCCACTCCCAGTGGCGCATCTCTTCCCGGGCAATCCCTTCGATCTCGTCGCTGATCGACGGGATCAGCCAGGCATGGATCAGGTACTGCACCGTTGCCTGGTGCTCTTGGGCGATGTCTTTCTGCAGCAGTTCCACCGCCTGTTTTGCATCAGCCATGGATTTCCTCCTTCTCGGACAAGCCTAACCCAGTGCCCCATCCGGATCAATGCGATGCACGGCTGTGCTACAGTTCAAAAAGCAGCAGGTATCCCGTCGACAACAGCAGGGTAACAAGGGTCACCGGAAACCCATACCGAAAATAACGGCCAAAGGTGATCGTAATGCCTTGGCGTTCCGCCAAACTGGCTACGATCAGATTGGCCGAAGCGCCGACGAGGGTCCCGTTGCCGCCAAAACAGGCCCCCAACGAGAGCGCCCACCAGACCGGCATCATGGTCTCTTCCCCCAATTGTGTCCCAATCTGCTGCAAGAGGGGGATCATCGTTGCCGTAAAAGGGATATTGTCCACAAAAGCCGAAGCAAAGCCAGAAAGCCAAAGGACCACAACCGTCAGCAAAGGCACCGATCCACCGGTCACGCCCAGTGCCCAGGAGGCCAGTCGCACAATCACGCCCGTCTCGACCAAGCCACCGACCAGCACGAACAAGCCGATGAAGAAGAAGAGTGTCGGCCACTCGACGTGGTGAAACGCCTCCCCCATCCGCTGCGCCCCACCGAGCAAGAGCATCAGTGCAGCACCGGCAAAAGCGATCGTAGCCGACTCCAGATGCAGCTGCCCGTGCAGCACAAAACCGACGATCGTCAATCCCAAGACGATGACGCCTTTGAGCAAGAGCGCGCGATCTTTCACCTCGTCTTTCGGGCTGAGATCGGCGAGCGCCTGAGTAGCTTCGACATCGGTATGCAACTCTCGTCCAAAGAGCAACAGCAACAAACCGATCGTCAACAGCAGGATGACAAAGACGGCATCGCCGATGTTGGTCACAAAGTCCATAAAATCCAACCCGACTGCCGAACCGATCATGATGTTGGGCGGATCGCCGATCAACGTGGCGGTGCCGCCCAGGTTAGAGCTGATGATTTCGGCGATCAGGTAGGGAAAAGCGGGCAAGCGCAGCCGATCGGTCATCGCCAAGGTAACGGGGACGAGCAGCAAGACAGTGGTCACGTTGTCCAAAAAAGCGGAAAGGACCGCCGTCATCGCCGCAAGCAAGAACAAGAGGAGCTTGGGCCGTCCCCTAGAAACTTTCGCCACCCAGACACCAAGAAATTCAAACAGGCCCGACCCTCGCAGCACGCCGACGAGCAGCATCATCCCTGTCAACAACGCCAGGGTGTTCCAGTCGATGTGGCCAAGGGCCTGCTCCTGGGTCAACAGGCCCGTCAGTATCACAATTCCGGCACCGACCAAAGCGATGATCGTGCGATGGATCTTCTCGGAGACGATAAAACCGTAGGTGACGACAAAGACCGCTATCGCGAACCAGGCGTCAAAGCCCACCGGTCACCCCCCTACGTACAATTGGCGAACCAGCCACGGGAAAACTTGGGCTTGTCGCCGTTTGCCAAAATGGTGTCCCCCCTCCACGACCGCGCCAGTCAACGCTTCCTGCGCTCCTGCCTCGGCAAAACGCCGGCGCAGCGTTTCAAGCGCCTGATCACGCGCCGATCCCGGGTAGAGCGCGTCTGTCTCTCCCAAAAGCACCAACAACGGTTTGGGGGCGCCAAACGAGGCGATGTCTGCGGTGCTGTAACGGGCCAACAGCGCAGCTTCTAGCATGGTAAAGCCTACCCCGCCGTAAAAAGGCCCATCGAGGGCCGCCGCAAAGTCGGTCAACCCACAGAGGCTTGCCGCGCAGCCAATCCGGTCATCGAGACCGTACAGCTGTAAAGCGCGGTACCCACCGAAGGAGAAGCCCAGTGCTGCAAGGCGACTGCTGTCCACCTCAGGCTGCTGTGCAAGCAGCGAGACGGCCCGGACATCGTCTTGCGTGATGACCCGCGCCAGACTGGTTCCCAACGCCGCCAAGGCCCGTTGGACGGTTTCCTCGTGATGCCACAACCGCTTGTTTAACTCCTGTTGCCTCTGTGGATTGCTCAAGGAAGGTTCATCGTCAAAATGAATACGGCGATCGCCAAAGAGCAGGGCATCGGCTGCAAGCACAGCAAAGCCTTGGCGGGCCAATGCGGGTCCGATCGCGTTGCCCCCGTAACAGAGCTGTTGCCATTCCATCAGCGCTGCAGGTGCTTTTTCCTCCTCGACCAAGCTGCGACGGCCCCACAGGTAATTGCCCCCGTGTTCATGGAGGAGCACGACACCTGGAAACGGACCTGTTCCCGAGGGTGGCAGCAGCAAATCGGCGTTTGCCCAACTGCCCAGCGCAGTCTGATAGCGCAGCGTCCTGCGCCGTACGCCTGCTTGAATTTCCTCTGATTGAACTTCGGCAAGTACAGCTGCAGGCAAGTCTTCCAGGCCCAGCACCGCACGTGCAAAGCTTTTGCCTTCCGAAGCCCAAGCCTCAAATGCCCCGGGCTGGGGCTGGCTGCGTCGCATCTGCTGCCGCGCCGTGAGAAGCTCGTCAAACAACGAGCCCACACGATCTCGCAAGCTCTCCATCTTTTCCTCCCTTTCCAGCCTGCTCCTTTACACCTGCGGTCTATCCTACGGTCCCTTTCCAACCGTCTTGTCCTTTGCCCATAAGCCAGCACGCTGGCCCGCCCACCACAGGGCGAAGATGGTGGCCAGACTCAACAACGGTGTAGCTACCCGAATCGCCCCAAGGAAATCGTTGTTGTACAGCCAGGGCCAGACACCATAGAGATAGTCCACGTAATCATTGGCCAGGAGGGCCAAACCGCAGGCGAAGAGCTGGGCTGCGCTGAAGGTATAGCGATGCATGAAGAGAAACGCTTCGAAGACCATACCGGCATGGGAAAGCATGATCGCCTGCAGGATTGGGGTGATATAGCCTTCTGCCGCCCAATAGAGCGCATCAATCCCTACCGCCCAGCTGCCGTATTTGACCAGAAAGAGTGCCGCCAGCGCCTCCAACACGGGCGCACGGCCACCCAACAGCCAGATCAACAGTGTGGCGGCAAAAAAAAGCGATCCGTTGGGCGAATCGGGCACAAAGGGCAGCAGGTACCACGGCGAATCGCGCAGCTGGTTCCAGTACCACTCAAACCCCCACAGCGTGCCGATCGCATTGATGAAAAAGAGTGCCCACACGATCGGTCGCACCTCGGTCATCATCCAGACAAAGCGCGCCCATCCGCCTTGCCCTCTTGTCATGATCTCCCGCTCCGCCGCGTTTCCCCCTCCCCACATCGAATTCAATTCTAGAAAAAAAGCCCTCCTATTGCCACTGCCCCCCTCCCCTTGGGTTTACAGGACCCGCTGGTTTTCCTTCAGGCGGGTGAAGTAGAGGTAGCCTTCCTTGACCGGAGCCTGCAGGATCCCCTGCACTGCACGGGCATAAAGTGCCAATTGAGGACGATAGCGTGCTACGGCCTGCGCGCGAAAAGCAGGGGTATCGACGCGATCGGTCTTGTAATCGACGACGACAAACCCATCAGACTCCTGCCACAACAAGTCGATGATGCCACGCAGCAGCAACGGGCTGCCTTTTGGATCGCGAAGCACGTGCTGCCGCTCCTCTGCATTCGTGCTTTTCATTTTCTCCAAGACGCCTTCTGGTGAGGGAGACCGTTCTTGTCTCAAAAGCTGTAGGACGACCGCATCCTGAAGCTCCTGTTCCGTCAGTCGCAGCAAAAAGGGGAGCTCTCTGCGCAGCAGTGTCGCCCGGCGTGCCCGTGCTCCAAGGGCACTGGCCCAAAAGGCGACGATGGCGCTCACATCGACACCGACTGCCTCCTGCAGGGTCAATCGCCCCCGTTTGACCAGATCGGTGATGCAAGCCCGTACCCCCGCTTCTGTCGGGTCGGCAAGTGGCATTGCCGCAAAAACCGCATGGACGGCACTCCCGATCGCCACGGCAGAAGGGACAGTATCTGCGCGCACAAAGGAGGGCGTTTCCAGCTTGGAAGGGGAGACCCATCCCGCTTCGGCATCTGCGGGCCTATCGGACAGCTCCTGTTCCCCTGCCTGATCCAGTTGTCGCTTTACTTCGCTGACGCTGATCACAGCCGGCAAGTCCGGACGTCCGTAGGGATACGCCCAATCCAGCGCCTCGTGCAGGGGCGCTAGCTCGGCACTTTCCTCCGGTTGCCACGTTCCCGCCGCCACCTTCTCCCAATCGACGGGAGGGGAAGGGGGCTCACGCAAAGGGGGTGCATCGACGACAGCAACCGACCAGTGACCCAAGGGCTTTGACCACGACGTGGGTGCAGCTCCTTGGTTGATGGCAGCCAGGCCGCTGCCATCCGGATGACGTATCACGTAGGGACCAATCCAGTCGAGATACCCTGCGCTGCGGAAGCCCTCCAGTTGGCCAAGCATCAGCGCCTCACTGAGTTGCTCGCCTTCAGCAACCATGGGGGAGGCCCATTGTTTGGTGGCCTTGGAAAGATCGTGGATACTCCCAACCAGCACCAGCCTCTCGCGCGCCCGTGTCGCAGCGACATAGAAAAGGCGCAGCGCTTCTGCACGGTGGGCCCGCTGTAACGCTTGCCGAAACCGCAGATTGGGTAGCGTCTCGTAGCGCAGTCCCTGGGTCACATCGACCTGCTGCATCCCAAGGCCAATCAGCGGATCGATGCCAAAGACACCATTGGCATCCCCACGAAACGATCGCTGCAGGTTGAGCACGATCACCACGGGAAACTCCAGCCCTTTGGCCTGGTGCATGGTCATCACCCGCATCGCGTCCGCGTTCCCAAAATCGGTTGCCTCCCCCAGATCGGCACGTTCGCGGTAGCGGCTGAGCATTTGGACCAGCCCGCTGAGCGAAACGGTCGCCGTTTGTGCCCCCGTCTCGACGATCTGGAAAAGACGTTCCAAATTTGCACGGCGTTGCTGACCTTGTCGACGTGCTGCCACAGCGTCACTCCAACCGCTCTCATCGGCCAGCTCTCGAACAAAGCGCGGAAGCGGCATTTGCCGAGACGCCTGCCGCCATCGCGTCAGACGCTGTACAAAAGCAGCAGATCGCTGTCCCAACGCGTCGCCTTGTTGCGCAGTTTGGCGCAACGCCTCATAGAGGGGTGCCTCCGCAGCAGCCAAGCGCACTTGCGCCAGATCGGCAGCGTCAAACCGTCCGATCGGGGAGTGCAAGGCTGCGGCCAAATCGATCGAGCGATAAGGGTTGTCGATGGCACGCAGCAACGCGAGGAAAGTACGCACCTCGTCTGTGCGGAAAAAACCGTCGTTCGCCCGCCCGACCGCAGGCAAGCCAAACCGGTTCATCATCTGTAAGACCGACGCCATCACTTGGTTGGCATTGGCAATGAGCACGGCGATATCGCGCCAGGCCAATGGACGCTGGACTCCATCGATCGTGACCGGCAACCGTCCCACCCAGTTTTGCAGCCGCGGAGCCACAGCGGCCACTTGTTGCTCGATATGATGCAGGTAGCCCAACCCTTCGCCGCCTGATCCTTGGGAAGAAAGGGGAAAGTCCGACTCCTCCTCTTCCTGCACATCCGGTTCACTGCGCACCAGCAGCAGCTCGATCGGCGGATCGTCTGCTGGTGGATAAGACGCCGCTGGGCGCAAGTGTGCCGTGGGGTCGTACCGTTCCCCAGATAGCCCTGGGACAAACAAGGCGGCAAAGAGGCCGTTGAGCGCCTGCAGCAGCTCCGGACGGCTGCGGTGATTCTCCGACAGCGTCAGGAATGCCGCATCTACTGAAAACCGATAGCGTTCTTTTCGCTGGAGAAAACGCTGGGGATCGGCCATGCGAAAGCGGTAGATGCTCTGTTTGACGTCTCCCACGACCAACAAGGTGGCTTGCCGCGAGACTGCACGCTCCTCTCCGGTCAGCAAGCCGATGAGGGTGTCTTGCAGCGGATTGATATCCTGGTACTCATCGACCATCACTTCGACCAGACTGCACTGAAAGCGCCGCGCCAAAGGGGTCGGCTGCTGCGTCTGCGGATCTTGCAGCAGTTGCAATGCCCCGCGCTCCAGATCCGCGAAGTCCACCCAGCCATGCTCGCGCTTGGCCTCTTGGAAACGCCCCCGGTAGGTCGTGAGCAGCCGCGCAAAAGCAACCGCGTGGTGGTGCAATGTCGCAAACTGGGAAAGCAGGGCTGCACTCCCAAAGCCGACAATCATCTGCCCAAAGATCGCTTGTACCTGTTTTTTGACGCTGTTGCGGAGCTCTTTGGCGACATCGACTTGGGGATCGTGCGAACGATTCTGAGGCCAATTTCGCCACTTCCATGACGCGAAGCGCTCTTCAAAATGCGCTGCCTTTGGCAGTGCTTCTGCGCGGAGGAGCAGCTGCTGCGCTTCCTCCCTGAGAAAGTCCCGGTACAGATCGTATCCGCCCAAGGTGTCGGCCATCGCCGACAACCGGGCGGCACCATCGCGCAAAGTACGCACCGCTTCTTCCTGCAGCCACAGGACCCAAGGACTCTGCAGCAGGGCGGCTTCGTCGGCCAGATCGAGCTGGGCCACCTGCTCCCGCAACCAACGCTGGGGATCGGGCAGCACGTCGAGCTTTTCGCTCGCTTCCAAAAGCAAGTTGCGCAGTGGATTGCGCGTGTCATAGGGATTGCCGTACGCTCGCGCCAACCAGAGCGTCTCTTCGGCCCGTGTCGGCGTATTCAGTGCGTCGATGACGACACGGTCGGCCACTTCCTCGCGCAACAAGCTCAGGGCCAGTGGATCGACCACCGTCACGGCTGGCGACACGTCCAGGGCGAGTGGATGTTCGGCGACCAGACGCCTGCAGAAGGCATCAATCGTCTCGATCGGTGCCTGATCGAGCTGGGCGAGCGCTTCCCCAAACCCCTCTCCCGGCTTTTGCATCGCTTGCAGCGCCAAATCGGCAGCCACCCGCTCCCGCATCTGTGCTGCAGCTGCATCGGTAAACGTGAGCAGGACAAAGCGGCGCAGGTCGACCTGCCCCTCCCGCACATACTGCTCATGAAGGCGCTGCTCGAGCCGCCAGACCAGAGTAGCGGTCTTGCCTGTTCCAGCATCGGCTTCGATCAAGAGGTCATGCGCACGGGCGCCGATCACTCGCTGCTGATCCTCATTGGGCGAGGGAACGACCATCGCGGGGGTCCCTCCCTTCCTGCAGCGCAGCAATGAATTCCTCTTTTTTGATCGTGGGCACGATGCGGAAACGCTCCCGGTCGTAGGCAGGTTCGACATGGCAGATCGCTGCGAATCCACAAACGTCACAGGCGATCTGAGAGCCGAAGCGGTAGGGCAAAGGCTCGGTGACACCCTCGCGGATGTCTTGTGTGTGTTCCGCTGCCGCCGTGGCCGCCAGCTGCCGCAGCGTCGCATATGCCTGCTCGGAAAGGGTAGGCATCTTTTTAGGGATGATCGGTGCCGGGGCAACACCACCAAAGCGTTCCAGGAGATCCCCTGCATCTGAATGATCGATGGCAAACCCGCGGATGTGATGCCGTCTGCCGTAGGCTTGCAGCGGGTCTTCATCCGCCTTTTTTGGCTCGCTTGGCCGATCCTGTAGGGGAAAGTAGAAAAATCCTGCGGGTTTCACAGGCCGATCTCCTGGCCACCGGGAGAGACCCATCCGTGCTGCCTCGAGGTAAGTGAGCAGCTGCAGCTGTAACCCATCGGCGATCAGACGTAGATCGCTGTCGCGCATCCCTGACTTGTAGTCGATCACCCGCACAAACAAGGCATCCTCCTCTTCGGCCAGATCAACGCGATCGATGATGCCACGCACTTGCGTCTCTCCCAGTGTCAGCGCAGGCAGGCGCTGTGGTGCAAAGAGAGCACCTTCTGCCGCCTGTCCTTCAAAGGGTAGCTCCGCCGCCACGGGGTAAAACCGGCTGTGCAGCAGATCCTGTTGCCAGGCCAACACCGCTCGCTGCAATTCATCACGCAACTGGGACAAAAGCGGTCGGTGAGCAGGGGCAGTGAGCCAGCGTTGCAGCGCAGCTGCTTGGGGATCGGCGAGAACACGCCGCAAGGCCGCATCGACCAGGGCGTTTACCTGATCAGCACCGGTGACACGCTCACTTTCGGCCGCACGTCCCATGGACAGGATTGCCTCGGCCAACACCTGGTGGCGCAACCGGCCCAAGCTGGTTGGCCGGGGACGATCCTCTTCCCAGACCGGCTGCAACTTCAACCCATTGGCGACAAAACCGGCAAAAGGACAGGCTGCGAACCTTTCCAGCACGGAAGGGCTGATCGCTTGATTGCCGTAGAGGGCCTCTGCCCAACGCCCCACCGCAGCCCCAAAGGGATGGTAGGCCAAGCCCGCCAGGCGTTGTTGCAAGCGCGGACGAAACCGTGCTTCTTGCACGAGCTGTAGGTAGAGCGCTCCCGCCTGTGCATCGAGCGCCTCCCCTTCTCGCCAACGCATGAAGGCCTCTGTGACCTGATCGAGGGCTTCTCCGAATGTCTCCGCTTCTCCAATCGGCGGGAGGGGAGCGGCTTGCAGCTGCTGCAGCGGCCCAACGCTGTGTTCCAGGTAGGTGAGCACCTGCGATGGGCGCTGCGCCCTTCCCTGCGCATCGTTGCGCGACCAGATCAAGGTGATCGCTTCACTGGCGCGGGAGAGCGTCCACCACAGGCGAAATCGCTCTTCTTCTGTCCCTCGATGGATCCACTCGGGCAAAAGGGCCTCTTCACAAAGCAGCGTCCGCCCCTCTTCCCCCAACAGTGGGAAAGGGGCATCCGGAGCAGGCAGTCGCCCATCTGTCGCACCAAGCACGAAGAGAAAACGACATTCGTCGAGGGCAGTTGCTCCCAATTCGACGACCACAAGCGCATCGGCAGCCGATGGCAACGGAGGAAACGTGCGATCATGCAGCAACAGTTCCAGCAGCGCCAACCAGCCCGCTGCCCCCGGACGCTGGGGTTGGGGACCAAAACTCACCAGCGTCTCCAGAGCCTCGACCAGCGCCTGCCATGCCTGGCGGTGATGCGCACTCCTCTCGGCTGCATCGGGAGAAGGGGCCTTTTCTGCTTCGTCGATCCAATGTTGCAAGGTAAGGGGGACTCCCCAACGCTTCAGCAGCTGCCACAGGGAAGAGGCCATCTGGGGCGCATCGACTGCAGTCTCGATGCCCTGCTGGCATTCGGTGAGCGCAGCGTGGACCATCCCCGCCGCATGGGCCAGGGCGGGAGGAATCGGTCTGCCACCCTGGGCATGCCCTTGAGCGAGCGAAGCCAACCCTGTTGCGCCACTGACCGCCTGGGTCAGCAACGCGTCGATGAGGGGCACACGGAGTTTTTCTGCCATCGGCACCAGTCCATTTTGCACCACCTCGATCACTTCACGCAGCACCCAACCGCTCTCCACAACCCGCAAGACATCCAAAACCAGTCGTATCAGCGGATGTGTCCGAATCGGTTCGCCACGACCGATCACATGGGGAATCCGATAGGCTGAGAGCAGGCGCGTCAACCTGTCGGCGTCCTGCTCCAGATGGCGGGCCGCAATCGCCATCTCTGACCACCGCACCCCTTGTGTGCGGGCCAACTGGCGAATACGCCGCACGGTCCACCCAGCGGCTGCATCCGGCGATGCAGTTGCAACCACCCCAATCGGCACCGGATCGTGTGTGGCAGGGCGTGGAGGTGTTTCCAGCGAGCCTGTCGAGGTAGCCAGATGAAACAAGGCCGGATGGTGAAACCGATAATTCTCAGCAAAAGTGCGTCGCTCTGTCTCTACCCCAGCGGCCTGCGTCGTACGCACCAGGGCCGTCACCCAGGCGGGATCCTCCCATGCCCGGGTCGTCGCTGTGACAGTCACCTGCGCACCCTGCTGCACAAAAGCGAGCAGCGCCTGCTGCTGTGCGGGCGAAAGTCGGTGGATGCGATCGAGATAGAGCCGGCTTCCCTGCCACGATTGCTGTCTGAGGACAGTGGCCAGACGATCGCTTCGTGCCCAAGAAAAGCCATGGACCTTCCAAAGGCCTTGATACGTCTCCAAAAGCGTGGCGAGGGCCTGCAGCTGTTCCGCTTGGTCGCCGCGTGCCACCGTACGGAGTGCATGGGGCGTGACGTCGTTTTCAATGAATAGGTCAAAGAGCGCTGCCGCTGCTTTCGCCCCTTCGTTGCTACGCCGTAATCCCAAAACGTGGGATCCCTGCTTCGGCAGGGCAGCGAGCGCTTCATCGGCAAGCAACCAACGCTGTTCCCTGTTCGGCAAGGAAGGGAGAGGCGCTTCCGCGAGAGCGTCCAACCAGTGCTCCAACCGTCGAAAACCCATCACCTGGACCCGCATGCTTCCTGGGTAATCCGAGGTAAAAAGCGACTGACTGGCAGAAAGCGAGGCATCTTCTGCAACAATCAGAAAAAGGGGCGCTCCCAGCGGATCGGCACGATCCAATGCCCGAATCTCTTCGAAAAGCGCCGTGCTCTTGCCGCTGCCCGGTGGCCCCGTCCATACGCGCAACTTGCCTTTCCCCGCCTCGTCCATGGCGCTGCAGTACCTCCTCTGCCCATCCCTCCGAAACGATATGGCCCGCGGGCCAAAGCACTGGAGCCTACCGTAGCGTCGCTGTTGTCGGAATTCCTCGACCGATCCCGTTTTTGGTTTTGTTCAGCGTACTACGCAACCGCCCTCCCCGCTAGCAAGAAGTTCTGCTTTTTCACTGTCCGTCTGAGCAGGAAACGCTTCTTCTTGTGGCGAAGTATATCCAGTTATAGGAAAACAAGGGAGTGAGTTGCATGACGGAGATGAGTGCGTGGCAGGTGGAGATGGTTCCCCTGGCAAAGATACAGCCCCGCAAAGGCGCAGAGGTACGGCTGCGCGCCGATGAAGACGAAGATGACTTAGAGCGTTTGGCGGCATCGATCGTCCATCACGGGCTGATCCATCCGCTGACGGTGGTACGTCGCAAAGGGGGCAATTTTGAATTGATCAGCGGACTACGCCGCTATGCGGCCATGCGCCAGGTTTGGCCAGACACGAAAAAAGTGCCCGTTCATGTCGTCCAGGCAACCCCCATCGAACAACAAGAGCAGAGCCTCGCCGAGAACTTGCATCGCCGGGATCTCCACCCATTGGAAGTGGCCCAACGGATCGACGCCCTGATGCGCAGCAACAGCTGGTCGCTGCGCCACGCCGCGGAGGAGCTACGCATCAGTGTCGGGTATGCCTCGTCGCTTTTGCGCTGTTACAGAAATGAACGTTTGCACAAGGCAATGGAAAAAGGAGATCTCTCCCCCAGCCTCGTCGTCCGCTTGGCCCGGCTGCTCGATAGCCAGGGAAAGGCATTGGAAGAAGGGGCGATCGATGCTTTCCTCACCTGGATCGGTCGGGCGCGTCCGACCGATGCGGCGATCGCTGCGGCGTTACGCCATTACTTAGAGCAGCCCAGCCCGGAGAACCTGCCCACCGCCGCCCGCCCACGTGCACCCCAACAGCTGCCACAAACCCCTTGGCAGCGTGCCCTGACGCAACTGGAGCGCCATTATTCAACAATCGAAAGACGGGCTATCCGCATGGATCCGAAAGAGGTGGAACTCATCGCCGATACCTATGCCCGCTATGCACAGCAGCTGCATGAGATTGCCCGTCAGCGTTCTCTCCAGGGAGCACTCCGTTCAGAGGTATGAACACCAACGCCTAGCCTTTGTCCTAGCAAAGACAGACACACGCCTTCTCGAAACGTAACGTGCAGATCCCTTAAACAGGGATCTGCACGTTTGAATGAGGCCACTGGTGCGCCCGAGAGGAGTCGAACCTCCGACACAGCGTTTAGGAAACGCTTGCTCTATCCACTGAGCTACGGGCGCACACCCGCCTTAGTATACTGCCGTACGGTCAGTCTGCCAACGCAGAAAGACGTCGTCGCCCCCGCTGCTTCGTTGGGCAGCCGTTTGCTCAGCCGTTTGCGCTTTGCGCCACAGCCGCTCCTGCTGCCAATCCCAGACGCTGTGGATGCGTATAGACATTGAAATGATCGCCACGATCGAAAGCGACCAACGTGATTTGCAACGCTTGGGCGGTATCGACGGCCAGGCTGCTCGGCGCCGAGATGGCGCTGAGGATCGGGATGCCCGCCATCGCCGCCTTTTGCACCAGCTCAAAGCTCAGCCGGCCACTGACCTGCAAGATCGTCTCTGAAGCCGGCAAGCCACCCTCCAAAAAGCGTTGGCCGATCACTTTGTCGACCGCATTGTGGCGCCCCACATCTTCAGCCGCAAAAAGCAAGTTGCCGGCGCTGTCAAAGAGCCCGGCAGCATGCACACCTCCCGTACGGCGAAAGAGCCGTTGTGCAGCGTTCAGCCGCTCTGGGAGCGCGAGCAACAAATCGGGATCGACTTGCAGATCGCCCCGCACCGACGGCAGACCGCACGCCTGCAGCGCCTCAATGCTGGCTTTTCCACAGACGCCACAGCTTGAATTGATGTACCACCGGCGTTGCAGCTTTGCTTCATCGTAAGGAAAATGGGGCGCAACAAAAACATTGACAATGTTGTACTGTTGGGCAACATCGACCGCCGGATCGGTGCAATAGGCGATTCCGCGTACCTCGTCTGCCCGATGGAGGATACCCTCTGTAAACAGAAACCCAGCGGCCAAGTAGAAATCGCCACCTGGCGTTCGCATGGTGACGGTGACAGTGCTATGCCGACTGCGCTCGCCAAAACAGAGGCGGATTTCGAGCGGCTCTTCCACCGCCAGCGGATCGGCCTGCCGTTTGACGCGTCCGTCCCGCCACCAGGCCAGCCGTTCCACCCGCTTGGTGGCTGCCGCTCGTGCAAAAAGCGCCATAGCGCAAGCCTCCTCGTCTTACCCTTCCCCGTTGTGGCCCACGCGCTCTTCTTTTGATGAAACCGTGCCAAGCTCCTGCAACATGCCGAACAGAAGCTGCAAACCCCGATTGACTTCCGGCTGACGCAGCAACCGCATCCATCCGATCACACCCAGGGTATGCTCTTCTTCCAACTGAGCCGCTGCCGCTTGCGCGGCACCACTGACCGCTTCTACCAATGCCGCCAAGGCGTGGGGATCGAGGCGACTCAAGAGCGATAGCAGAGCGAGCCCGTTTTGCAAACTGTGTACATTTTCCGGGCGATTGAGCAATGTCACCACAACTTCGGTCACCCGGTCGAACTGCTCGACCGCACCGATGAGCATCGCCAAGAGTCCCCGCTCATGCAGCCCTTGTAACAGGCGCAAGATCTCTTCAATGGCCGGCCGATGTTCAGCAACCGCTACGGCAAGGGCCTCAAGGTCCTGATCGGGTTGCTGCACAGGGGCTTCGCGCACGATAGAGATAGGCCTTGCCACCAGATCACCTTCCTATTCTTCTCAATGCATGCTCTCTTACGCCCGGGAAAACGTAATCGGACCGTTGCCACTTCTCCTCGACGGCGACGCCGTGTTGGGGATGCGGATGACCGAAACGCGGATTGACGGTCGGCAAGGGCTTTTTACCATCACCTTTCTCCAGCTTCTCCATGCGCACAGGTAGCTCTTTGTAAGCCGGTGTATCGGTGGCCCGATCGGCCAAGCTCGAGGTCAATTGATTGACGGCTGCCTCTCCGCTGTCATTCATCGGCAAGTAGAGCTCATTGCCCTGTACCCGGTCGGTGATGAGTACTTGTACCTTGACTTGCCCCCACCGCGAGCGGAGACGCACCCAATCCCCGTCTTGCAGCCCGCGCTCTCGGGCCAGTTCGGGCGAAACCTCGACGAAGGTCTGCGGCACCTTCTCCGCAATCCCCGGGCTCTTGTAGGTGAGATTGCCTTCGTGGAAATGCTCTAACAGCCGCCCGTTGTTGACGTGCAGATCGTACTCTTCGTCTTCGGTAAGCGGTTCTTGCCACTCCAACGGATAAAGGCGCGCTTTCCCGTCTGGGAAATGAAAAGCTTCGGTGTACAGCAGAGGTTGATCGGTACCATCCTCAGCGACCGGCCATTGCAGACTTTGATAGCCTTCCAGTCGATCGTAGTGGACACCGGCGAAGATGGGGGAGAGCGACGCCGCTTCGTCCATGATCTCGCTTGGATGCGTGTAGGACCAATGTGCGCCCAATGCGTTGGCCACTTCCTGCAGGATCTGCCAGTCGGGCTTGGCCTCCCCCAAAGGTTCTAAGGCTTGGTAGAGTCGCTGGATGCGCCGCTCCGTACTGGTAAATGTCCCCTCTTTTTCCAGACTGGGAACACCCGGCAAGATCACATCGGCGTATTCAGCTGTTTTGGACAAGAAAATCTCTTGCACGACGAGAAAATCGAGCTTCTCCAACGCCGTGCGGACGTAATTGGCGTTAGAATCGACCCGCTGATCTCCTCGCCGACGATATACATGGCATGCAGCTGCCCGTCGTGGATTGCATCGATCATCTGATGGTTGTCTAACCCTGGCTTCGCCGGCACGGAAGCGTTCCACGCCTTGTCAAAGCGTTCGCGCACCGCATCGTCATCGACTTTCTGATAACCCGGCAGGTAGTTGGGCATACATCCAAAATCGCTGGTACCCTGTACGTTGTTGTGCCCCCGCAACGGATAACCGCCGGTCCCCGGTCGGCCGTAATTGCCGGTCAGCAGCAGCAGGTTGGAGATCGCTGTCGCCGTGTCGCTGCCCGCCTGATGTTGGGTGACCCCCATCGCCCACAGGGCACAGACGCTTTTCGCCTCGTGAATCATCTTCGCGACTTGGACCAGCTGTTCGGCGGGAATACCGCTGATCTGTTCGGCATACGCCAGTGTAAATGGCTCCAGGCTCTTGAGATACGCCTCATACCCATGGACGCGATCGCGCAGGAAGGCCTCGTCGGCCCATCCCTGTTCGATGATATATTTGGCCACCGCCGACAGCCAGACCAAATCGGTGCTGGGACGTGGATGCAGCCAGAGATCGGCGCGTTCTGCCATTTCGTGTTTGCGCAGATCGGCTACAATCAGCTTTTGACCATTGCGCTTGTGCGCGCGCTTGACCCGACTGGCAATGACCGGATGGGATTCAGCGGTATTGGAGCCGACAATCAAAACCAGATCGGCGCTGGTCATATCGCTGATGGAGCCGGAGTCTCCTCCATAGCCCACTGTCCGCCACAGGCCGGTGGTTGCAGGGGACTGACAGTAGCGCGAGCAGTTGTCCACATTGTTGGTTCCGATCACTTGCCGTGCCAGTTTCTGTGTCAAATAGGCCTCTTCGTTGGTGCATTTCGATGAACCGATGAAAGCGAATGCATCCGGACCGTACTGCTGTTTGATCTGACCAAAAGCTCGGGCAATGCGGGAGAGCGCTTCTGGCCAGCTGGCCGGCCGAAAAGCGCCGTTTTCACGAATCAAGGGCTGGGTCAAGCGTTGGGGACTGTTGACGAAATCCCAGCCGAACTTGCCCTTGATGCAAGTGGAAATGCCGTTGGCTGGCGATTGGGGTTGAGGCTGTACCTTGAGCACTTTGCGTCCTTTGGTCCACACGTCGAACGAGCAACCGACCCCGCAATAGGTACAGACCGTCTTGGTCTTTTTGATCTGTGAAGCGCGCATCGCTGACTCCGCCTCAGAGACCGCCATGACCATTGGAAAGCCCGTCTCTTCTTCCAACGCCTTGGTCCAGTCGATCAGCATGCGTTTGCTCTTCGGCGCAATGTTGGTCAGGTAGCCGGCCTCACCCAACATGCTCTTCTCCATCAACGCATTGACCGGACAGACCGTGACACAGTGACCGCAAGAGACGCAGGAAGATTCGTTGATCGGCACCCCGTCATCCCAAACGACTCGGGGACGCTCGAGGCTCCAGTCGATGTGCAACGTCTCGTTGACCTCGACTTCTTGGCAGGCCTCCACGCAACGCCCGCAGAGAATGCATTGGTTCGGATCATACCGGTAGAAAGGGTTGGAGTCGTCCACCGGATAAGGCTTCGGATCAAAGGGGATCTCCTGGTGGGTAAGTTGCATCAAGGCGACGGCGTTGTGCACCGCACAGTCACCGTTGTTGTTCTCACAGACCGTGCAATAGAGCTCGTGATCGTAGAGGATGCGCATCATCGCCTCCCGTCGGGCGTTTTGCGCTCCCCACGAACTTGCGGCGATGTGCATGCCCGGCAATACCGGTGTGGCACACGCACGCACCAGCTTGCCGTCGACTTCGACCAGACAGGTGTCACAGGTCTGAATCGGGCCAAGATTCGGATGATAGCAGACGTGCGGAATCTCTTTTCCGCTGCGCACAAGCACTTCCAAAACACTCTCTTCCCCGGAAACCGTAACCTCCTCTCCATCGACGAAAGCACGTTGGACTGTCGTTCCTGACGCCATCCTCTCACTCCTCTCTGCACGATCAGAAAGGCCGGTCCTTCTCACGTCGGCATGGCGACTGCGATGTTTAGTCCATTAGGTCTAATCGGAAAGGATCATAGCACTAGGGAAAAAGAGGTTTCCAGGGAGGACAGCTGCGCTAAACGTGCCGAGCACACCTCAGGACTGACAAATGTGGCTATCCACGTCTACCAGCCAGTAGCACAGCGATCTTTGCGGACCCAAATTCACTCGGTTCCTTCCACGGGATGTTTTAACCAGTGGATGGCAGCAGGCCAGGTTTATCTCGTGATAAGCAACCGATCGATGGAAGGAGGAGAATCGGAAGCATGTTCGATACCGGCTGCCAGGGTGAAAATGAGCCGGAATCCTGACTGCGTTAATACCTGATCTGTCGCTGCAGATCCGAAACCGTACGGATAGGCGAAATAAAGGGGCTTGCTCCCCAGGTGCGCCTGAAGGGTCTGGACAGACTGTTTCGCGTCCTGTTCAAAGGCCACCTTGTTGTGCGGATCCATAAACGGTGGATTTTCAGACTTGGTGAGGTAATGCATCCGGTCCGTATGCGACCCAATCGTGACCAATCCAGAAGCATTCATCTCCTGAATCTGCTCCCAATTGGCCAAATGCAGTCCTTTGAAACGAGGATTGCCGACTTCCCCGGAGATGATGAAAATCGTAAAGGGTAGATCCATCTCTTTGAGGATGGGAAATGCATATTTATAGACGCTGATATCAATGTCATCGAAAGTGATAATGACGGACTTGGGCGGCAAGGGTTGCTTACCTTCCAGTGCACGCAACAGCTGGTCAGGGGTGATGACCGTTGCCCCGCTCTGCTTGATCTCTTCCATCTGTTGCCGAAATTCATCCTGATAGACAGAGTAGGTCGTGATTTCCTTGCTGGGGACAAAGTGCGTTGTGATTCGGTCGAGCGTCTTGATCACAGGGTTGGCTGGTCGAATGCGATGGTAGGCCAGAACCAGGCACCCATCTCCCTGTAAAACGGGAACGTCCGCTTTGGTTTGGGCAACAGGCTGCAGCTTCCAAGTTGCAAAAAAGGTCAAGCCAATACGAGAGAAGAGAGAGGAAGCCGATGAAAATCTTTCTCAAGCTGAACCGTCCTTTTAGAGGGCTTTCGCACGCCGCGGGCTATTCCATTTGCCGGCGTGTTCCATCCTTTGGAAGAGTCCCTTCGGCAAGGTGGCACAGATGGCCAGCGCACCGATACTGAAATAAAACAACGGATACCAAGGCAACCACAACAATGTTTGATCCAGGGAAGGGTCATACTGTCGACCAATTTTTACGGAAATCAGCATTTGGGCAATGTATACGATCGTGAGTACAGAACCGAGGGAAAAAAGGGGGATGGGTGAAGGCTGGTGCATGCTGGACATCACCAGAAAAAGGAAGGATCCCCCAGCAATAAAGGCGAGCAGCAGCACAGCCCACAAATAGAAAACCAAAAAATGCAGATAGAGCAGTTTCAAATGGTTTGAACGCCATGCTTGCAGAACAGGGGCATGCTGTCTCAGCAAATGCCAACCGCCCAAGGCCCACCGTTTCCTTTGCTTCCACAACTCCTTTAAACGTGTCGGGGCTTCAATGTAGGCAACGACCTTTGGCGCAAAACCAACCAGATAATGGCGTTCTTGTAAACGCCACGTTACATCAATGCCTTCCGTAGCCGTATGCAACGAGGGTGTAATGGGCATTTTTGCTGACCCGCTGTTTTAAGATGGCTGCCGTGTCGTCTGTAGAGGCATCGTCGATGAAATAGACTTCGTAGTCCGGATATTGGATGAAAGTGAGTGCATCGCAAGTTTTTTCGATGGAAAGAGCCTCGTTGTGGCAAGGAATGAGGGCAATGGCCGGCCATTCCACTTCTGGCGGATCATCTTGGGGCTTGCGCTCATATGCCATCCAGTCCAACAGTCCAAAGAGTGCCCAGACCACACCCATAAGGAGCGGAAAAAACAGGATAAAAAAGCCGAGATCGGTGACGATCTTCATCCTTTTCCGCCTACTGCAACGACCAACTGACCATTTTATGAAACAGTTCATTCGCCAGTGCCTGTATGTGCGTTTTGGAAATGGCATAGCTTTGATCAACCAACTTATTGACCGCATCCTTGTACTTTTCGTTCTGTAAAACAATAGTCAGGTAGAGTTCCTCAGCCCTGTCTTTCGCATTCTGGAGGATCTGATCGGCTTCTCTGGCCGCACGGTTCCTCTCTTCTTCGCCAGCCTGTCTTGCCTCAGCAATGATCTGGTTTGCGGTCTCTTGCGCGTGAAAGAATGTTTCCTTTAAGCCGTCCTGTTCCTTTTTTACTTTCTCCAGCTCTTCTTCCAGCTCTTTGTTTCGTATGTAAAGGTTCTTGTACGGCCGCAAGATCCGGTTCAGGAAGCCATTCACCTGTTCGGGGTTGTATCCCTTGATGACACGATCAAACCCCCGGGCATGGATCTCCGCATCCAGCTCTTTCGGATCCACCAAGCTCATCGTCTACCTCCCCCCAGCGGTCGAAGAAAAGGCGTTTTGTCGGAGAAGCTCTTCTAAAGATTCGGATAATTTTTGAAGCGCAATTTCTCGGATAAGGTCTGGCGTCTCTGGCAAACTCACGATGGTTCGGAATTGACTTACGGCCTCGGTCCACTGGCCTTCTCTGGCCGATTTCATGGCGGAAGAGAGCCGCAAAACCGCTTCATGCTCTTTCTCTTCATGCGGGTGTTTAAAAAGAGACATTTGCGTAAATTTCTGTCCATACAGCGCACTGTTTACATGAGAATCCTCCCCGACAGGCTTTGCATCAGACAATGTAAGGTCGAGATTCCGTCCGTGCCGTTTCCGGTGGAACAGCATCAGTCCACCGACAATGAAAATGCCCGTTTAACCAAGAAGCAGACCGATAAACAGGTGGAGATTTGCAGTCACCACAGGAGGCAGGTAAAGATCAAAAAAGAAATAGACGACTCCCCATCCAATGACCAGGACGTACCATCCTATTAGAGAAATGGGGGACCCCCTCGCCATGGTATTTACAACCATTTCGTGGCATGTTACCTTAATGGTA
>JADBKH010000036.1 GCA_014896485.1 Bacillota bacterium
GATCTGGATGGTTTACTGCAACTCAAACAAGCCTCCCTTGCTGACATCAGCGAGGCACGCCGTCTAAATGAGGCTGCATCAGCGGAATTGGCGGCTATCAGACGTACAGAAGAAGTGCATCTGCTCCAACAGACAGCCAAAACCACACTTGGTGTCACCTCGTCGAAAGACCGTCGGCTGCAGCTTACGGTAAACGGTTCGTTTCACGAAGTTCTTGCAAAAGCAACTCACAACCCTGTGTTGTTTACGACAACAATGTCGCTTTTCCCATTACTTGAGGGGGCCTTAGCAGAACAACCCACTCCAGTTCCAAAAGAAAAGCAGCAACACTTATACGAGGATCATTGTCAGCTGGTTGAAGCCATTCGTGTTCATGATCCTGATCAAGCTAAACAAATAACGCAACGCCACCTGATCTACCTGGAAAGCGAAGTATACGATCTTTCTACACCCCTGTAAAATGAGGCTTTCGTTTTCCCAAAAAAGCACGCACGCCTTCTTCGTGGTCTTTGGAGCCACTGACAACCGCCAAGTGGCTCGAGATCAGATCCAGCGCTGTGCGCAGATCGCTGCGATACGACTGGTAGACCGCCCGTTTGGTCATCCGGATGGCCAGCTGGGCCCCTTCGGCAATGCGATTGGCCAATGCCATCGTCTCATCCATCAGGCTTTCTTTGGGCACCACATGATTGACGATACCCATCTGTAGGGCTTGCTCGGCCATAATAAAACCGCCGGTCCAGAAGAGCTCCAACGCCTTGGAAATCCCGACAAGGCGCTGTACGAACGATAGCTAGTATAGTTGCAACAGCGATCGGACTCTTCGCCTGCTTAAGTGTCTACGCTGCATCCCCCTTGCGATCTGCACGGTGGATACTACATGCCCATTCCGTCCTGGGCCAGTAGATCTATCACATGGCGGACTTGCCATTGGCATCCTATATATCATCGAAGGCATGGGTGTGCTCATGGGTGCCCACGTGGGTCAACCACCATTTTGGCAAACGACAGCCGCGCCAGATATTTGCCCTCCACGGGTCCACATACGGTGGTGTGATGCAGCTTTCCTGCGCGGTCATGGGTCTGACGCCTTCCCCACGGGGAATTCCGATGGACGACCTTATCATCGGAGGAATGTCGCTGCTGCGCAGCTTGTTCCGACTGGTGCAATCCGAACAAAAGAGCAAAACAATCACATACGAAGATTGAAAACTTGCCTTAATCGAGCAAACGAGTCTTCAGAAGTATCGCTCACTGGTTTGCGCCTTTGCACAACACAGCGTATCCTTTGTTTATCACTCTATTGTTTATCACTCTATCATTGCGGATAGCAACGGCTATCCCGGTAAGGGGGTGTTCTACGTATCCCTGCTCCGTTTCGAAGTAGATGCCCAACCTCCCGCTAGCCTGGATGAGCCTCCCGGCACACGCCCGACTTACCGGGGAGGTGCTGCGGAATGGTTGGAAGGGGGCGTTCGTGGATAGGCGTCGTCTGCCTCGCCGCAGCGGCCGCCATCTGGGGCGGTATGTACGTTGTCAGCGCTGCGGTATTGCGGGTCATACCTGCATGGATTCTGCTGGAGTTGCGCTTTCTTCTTGCTTGTACTGCCTTAGCTGCTGTGGCGGCACGGATGGGGCAGCTGCCGATCGCCAAGCGTGATTTGCTGCAGATGGCGCTGTTGGGAGTGGTCGGCTACACAGGATCGATTGGAATGCAGTTTCTAGGGACGGCGCAAAGCGGCGCGGCGATGGGCGCACTGATCACTTCTGCCTCACCGGCACTGATCAGCGGCTTTGCTTATTGGTGGTTGCGAGAGAGCATCACCGGAATGGATCTGCTGGGGCTCTGCATGGGGCTGGGTGGTGTAGCCATCGTGGTACTGCCAACGTTGGGAGCAAATACATTGCAGAGCAGCACCTTCTCCGGAGCGCTGTGGCTGGTGGGCGCGGCGCTGTTGTGGGGAGCCTATACCGTGCTCAGCCGACGGGCGACGATGCGGTACGCTTCGTTGACGGTCACCTTCTGGTCTTCACTCTTTGGCGCATTGTTTACGCTCCCATTGGCATTGATCGAATGGGAACATACCGGTTGGATACTCCCTTCAAGCGGCGCGGTGTGGGCAGGTGTTCTCTATCTCGGGATCGTATCCACCACGCTGGCGTTCTTTCTATGGAACAAGGGCTTCGAGTATCTACCCCAAAGCGGGGGCAGCCTCTTCTTCCTGTTGCAGCCAGTCGTTGGCACCCTGCTGGGATGGGCCCTGTTGGGTGAATCGCTCACGCCCTCTTTCCTTATCGGGGGCCTGCTGATCGTGGCGAGCGTTTTTGTGGGGATACTCCCCCAGCGAAATCAGCAGCGACAAAAAGCAAGAGGAAGCGATCCCACATAGCGCAACGTAATTAAAACATTCAGGATACGCGCAACCGGTTAAAGCGTAACCGATAAGGCGGGAAGTGACCATTGCGGTGGTAGTCGTACGTTGCCCCGCCTCTATTCCTTGTCACCGGATTGCCTTGGGCATCCCAGGTGTACTCCGCCACGACGTTATTGCTTCCGCCAGTTTCTTGTTGGCATCGCCGGAGATCAGCAGGTGCTGCTTGATATTTTATTGATACCCGCTTCTCCGGTGATCTGGAAAGAATCGTTGCCGGTGTACACATCGTTGTCATCCGGGCTGGCTTTTGGATATACCCCATCTCCTTTGTGGATAGATGGGTGCCGGTCCATCGCCGGCACCCCTCCCGAAAATGACCTAGATAAACCCGTATCCTTTTCATTGATGAATGCCCCTCCACGTCCATGAGGAGCACATTCCTACCTGCCTTCGGCCAGCGGGGTCTGTCGGTAGCTGATGGCTTCGGCCAGATGGGCGACTTCGATGCGGTCGCAGTCGGCAAGATCGGCGATGGTACGGGAGACGCGCAGCAGGCGATCATGAGCTCGGGCAGAGAGATGTAAGTTCTCAAAAGCTTGCCGCATCAGATCTCGTGCCTGTTTGCTCAGCGGACAAGCCTCTTTGAGCTGGCTTGCGCGTAGTTCTGCGTTGCAGGCGATGCCCCATCGTGCCAGCCGTTCCTTCTGTCGTTGTCTTGCAGCACGCACCCGTTGGCGAACCGTTTCTGAGGATTCCCCCGGCGGTGCACTGAGCTCGTCAAATGTGAGAGGCATTACGGAAACCTGCAGATCCATGCGGTCAAGCAGGGCGCCGGAGATCTTACTCTGGTAGCGGGCGATCTCATGGGGGGTACAGCTACAGGGCTGCGAGGATCCGAGTCGCCCGCAAGGGCAAAGATTTGCCGCAGCAATCAATGTAAATCGTGCCGGATAGCGCAATGTGGCATTGGCACGGCCAATAATGACTTCACCCGACTCGAGGGGTTGGCGCAGAGCTTCAAGAGTATTGCGTGAAAATTCAGGGAGCTCATCGAGAAAGAGTACGCCGGCATGCGCCAGGCTGATCTCACCAGGTCGTGGCACCCTTCCACCTCCGATCAATCCAGCGGTGCTGATGGTGTGATGCGGGGAACGAAAAGGCCGCTGGACGGTCTGTGCCACTTCTGAAAAGCGTCCAGCAACACTGTAAATTTGGTTGACTTGGAGTGCCTCTTGCTCCGTCAGCGGAGGTAAAATCCCACCCAAGCGCTCCGCCAGCATGGTCTTACCAGACCCAGGGGGACCCGTCAAAAGCAGGTTATGCCCACCAGCAGCCGCTACCTCAACCGCACGACGTGCGCTCTCTTGGCCCCGGATATCGGCAAGATCGGGGAGCACTGCTGCTTTCATCGTCGGCGCAGACGTGGGATCCCATCCTTTAAAGGTCCCCTTCAAAAATGCGATCACTTCTGCCAATGTCGCACATCCGATGCTTTGGACATCGCGAACCAGACGGGCCTCGCTTAAATTTTCAACCGGCACGATCAAGAGGCGTCTGTCACCATGAGCTGCTGCAAGCGCATGGGACAAGATCCCAGAAACGCCTCGCAAACGACCGTCCAAGCTGAGCTCGCCAACGAAACAGATTCCCTCTGTCGTCTCTTGAGTCAGTTGATCGCTGGCAATCAGCAGGCCAACCGCCAGGGCGAGATCGAAGCCAGAGCCTTCCTTGCGCAAATCTGCGGGGGCAAGATTGGCCGTGATGCGGGCCATCGGGTAGTCGAAGCCGCTGTTCCGAACAGCGGCACGCACGCGTTCCTTCGCTTCGCGAATTGCAGCATCAGGGAGGCCAACGACTTCAAAGGCCGGTAGGCCTCGGGCAATGTCAATCTCGACTTCCACCGACCGGCTCTCTAACCCCCACAATGTCGCCGAAAAGACTTTTGCAAGCATGGGTCCTCCATCCTTGGAGAAAGGAAATCTCCTTCATCTATCCTTCTACTGCATGGGGAAGGTGGACAACATGTGCCCGCTGGGATGTCTGATCCAGGTAAACAGCGCAAAGATCGATACGATAGGTTCGTGGCTCCCAATGGCGTACAGCCAGATACCACAGGGCCAAGTGTCGTAGTTTGTCGCGCTTGCGTGCATCGACAGATTCTTCCGGCGTCCCCAATCGCACGGTCGTCCGGGTGCGTACTTCGACGAAGACAATCACCCCTTGCTCCTCAGCGACGATGTCGAGCTCGCCGATCGGACAGCGCCAGTTCCGCTCCAGGATGCGATAACCGTGTCGTTGCAACCACGTTGCCGCGATCGTTTCGCCCCGCTGACCTGTCCGGCGACGCCCATCCTTGGTCATGAGAGGACGTTCTCTTTCGTGTCGATAGGGCTCGATAACGTTGCCTCCATAGCACTCTGAGCGCTTGAAGCTCCTGTTGTGGAAACAGGACGATTAGAAGGTAGTAATTCTAACGTTGAGGAAATCACTTCCCGGACAGGCGCAAAACTCTTTCGGTGCACAGGAGAAGCACCTACTTCCTCCAATGCTGCACGGTGGGCGGCCGTCCCATAACCGACATTTTGGGCAAAACTGTACGCTGGCCAGCGTTGTCCATAAAGGCGCATCAAACGATCTCGAGTCACTTTGGCGACAATAGAGGCACATGCAATCGAGTAGAGGCTGTGATCTCCACCGACGACAGCGATCTCATCCGTAGTAATTCCCATGGGAAGTCCGTCTAAAAGCAGCAGGGGATCAACCGTAGCCATTCCGGCATAGGCGCGCTGCATCGCCAGACGGGTTGCCTGCAGGATATTAATGGCATCGATCTCCTCTGGCCAGGCAGCACCAAGGTGGATGTATAAAGCGATACGTCGAATCCGTTTGGCCAGTCGCCGACGCGCATTTGGCGAGAGCAACTTGGAATCGGTAGCTCCTTCCACCATCGGTGTCCGTGGCAGAATGATACAGCAAGCGACTACGGGTCCAGCCAAGGCACCGCGGCCGACCTCATCCATTCCGGCCACCAACCGACCCCCCCGATGCCAGGGTGCCTCGTTCTCCCATATCTGGCGCGTGCTAACTTGATTCGTCCGGTGAACGCCTGTCTGCTTGCTTTGGGCCAAGTCCGCTCACCTCCACATCAGCCACACCCAATTGTCGGTTCGCTGCCCGCGCCAATACAAAACAAAGATCAGAGAGACGATTGAGATACCGGAGCACTTCGACGTTGATCGCCTGTTGGCGAGAGAAATGAACCACCCGACGTTCACAGCGGCGACAGACGGTACGGGCCAAATGCAGCGCTGCTGCTGGCGGGGCACCACCCGGCAGGATAAAGGCAGTCAAAGGCGAGGGATCAAACCGGTCGATGGCTGCTTCAAGAGCTGTCACTTTTTCGGCGGCAAGACGGGGTGTTTCGTCCGGCCAGACGATATCGGTACCTACGTCAAAAAGCGTCTGCTGCACATCGTGCAACAGTTCCGCAATCTCCTGTAAACCTGCCTGGGTACAGAGACTGGCTGCCCAACCGATCGCAGCGTTGGCCTCATCGACGCTGCCGTACGCTTCAACGCGTGGATCATCTTTGGAAGCACGCTTTCCATGTGAAATGGACGTTGTCCCACGATCTCCTGATCGCGTGTAGATCGCGATTGCCAACACCTCCAATCACCGCACAAAAAAGCTTTCATCAGGTTGTTCGAGCGTGACTCGACCCAACCGACCCTCTTGAAAATCACGCAGCAGCCGCACGGCTGCTGCCTGCGTGTCGGGCTCGCCCCCTTTTTGCAGGAGACCGGTAGCCCGCGCGATACCTTCTAATGTCTCCCTTTCTTCTCCCAAAAGCGAATACCGCTCTTTTAAAATGCTGGGTTGAAGTTCGTAAAGGCGAGCAACCAGCCAGTTGGCTACCTCTTCGATCGGTAGGATCTCCATCGGAATCGCGCCACAAGCGGCCAATGCAAAAGCCACTTGGGGATCTTCCAATTTTGGCCAAAGCACGCCCGGCGTATCATAGAGCCAAAAACGGTCATTACGAATCCATTGTCCCGTCATCGTCACACCAGGGCGATCCCCCGTCTTTGCCCCTTTACGACCACCCAACTGGTTGACCAGCACGGACTTGCCGACATTCGGTATCCCTAAAATCACCACGCGCAGCGGCCGTGCCTGCAGGGCCTTGCGGCGTTCCCGCTCACGCCGTGCCGCACCGGCACGCAACACAGCTTCGGACAACGTGCGGGCGACCCCTCCTGTCCGCAAATCGGCAGCCAACGCCGCTACTCCATTGGATCGCAAGAACGTCAACCATCGCTCGGTCCACTGCGGTTGTGCCAAATCCGCTTTGGTCAAAACAAAGAGATGGGATTTGCTTCCAAGCCAGGAGGCTATCTTCGGATTGTGCGAAGCACGGGGACAGCGGGCATCGAGCAACTCGACCACTACATCCACTTGACGTAAGATCGTTTGAATCTGGCGCGTCGCCTTCTGCATGTGCCCCGGGTACCAATGAATCACGGCAACACCTTGAAGTCGCTGGGCGGCCACAAAACCAAAGCAGCTTCCCCAACGAGATTCTCCATGGGCACCATGCCAACTGTAGGAGAGCGCGAGTCCAATGAGTCATTGCGATTGTCTCCCATGACGAACAGATGATCCGCAGGCACACGTGTCGCAGGAAAGTCTGAAGTCATCGGCCCATTGATAAAAGGCTCCTCAATGCGCTTCCCATTGCGGTATAGCACACCATTACGCACAGCAATGATATCTCCGGGTAAGCCAATCACACGTTTGATGTAATCTTCACCAGCTTGGCCAGGAGGAACAAAGACCACGATTTGGTCGTAGGCTGGGGGATGAAAGCGATAGACCAGCTTGTTGACAATCACCCGCTCCCCATCCTGCAACGTCGGATACATCGAGCTGCCGGAGACAACGAAGGGAGAAAAGATGAACATACGCACCACGATCACCACCGCCAAGGCGATGACTACGGCTTCCAGCCATTGCAGTGCTTCTCTGCCTTGCCGCTCTTGGGAACGCGGATGGACAGCAGTCATTGACTCCGGCTCATCGAACCCCGCCGCCTTCTTACGACCGTCAGCCACCCACCTCTCCCCTTTCGCTGTGCCGCAGCTGATAAAATCTCAAGAACGTTCTTTGATGCGCGCTGCTTTACCACTGCGTTGACGCAGGTAAAACAGCTTGGCACGACGAACTTTTCCGCGGCGTACCACTTCAATCTTTTCAATCCGCGGCGAATGCAGGGGGAAAGTACGCTCTACACCGACCCCGAACGACACTTTCCGCACGGTAAAGGTCTCGCTGAGTCCTTTGCCCTCGCGTGCGATCACCGGTCCTTCAAAGTTTTGCAAGCGTTCATGAGAACCCTCCACAATACGCAAGGTTACTCGAACCGTATCTCCCGGTGCAAAATCAGGTAAATTCTCTCTGCGTTGCTCTCGATTCAACGTTTCCATGATATCCATCGACGGTTTGCTCCTCTCTTTGTTCGCAGCGCCCATTCTCCATCTGGCCCATTGTAGCACAGCGTCTTTTATGGATCGTCTCTTCCCTTGCGCTGCTCGCTGTTTTGCTCTTCTTTAAGCCACTGTAACTCTTGTACATCGGGAGGATACTCCTGCAATAACGCGGGACGATACTGAAGTGTCCGAAGCAATGCCTGACGTCTTCGCCAAGTCTCAATCGCGCCGTGATTGCCGGAGAGGAGAACATCTGGTACCTTCTCCTCCTTGTAAATCCGGGGACGGGTGTACTGCGGATACTCCAAACGGCCAGCGGAAAAGGACTCCTCTTTTGCCGAAGCCGCATTGCCCAAGCTTCCAGGCAACATGCGTAGCACCGCGTCCGCCATTACCAGAGCAGGAAGTTCTCCTCCTGTCAACACATACGGCCCGATACTGAAGACATCCGTACAGTATGCGACCACCCGTTCGTCGATCCCCTCGTAATGGCCACAGATGAAAATCAGATGTTCACTTTGCGCAAGCTCTTCTGCTTTCTGCTGCGTAAACGGATGCCCCCAAGCTGCGGTCAGGACAATATGCCGCTGGCGATCTCCTCGCAACGTCTGCAGAAAAGACAGTGCCTCCACCAACGGCTCGGGGCGAAGTACCATTCCCTGCCCACCCCCGTAGGGGAGATCATCGACACGCCGATCGGGGTCTCGACTAAACTCCCGAAAGTCGAGCACGTCGAATAAAGCAACGCCCCGCTCTACAGCTTTGGCAAAGATGCTGGCGTGCAGGTAAGGCCACACCACCTCTGGAAAAAGCGTGAGAAAATCAAAAATCACCCGTGCCACTCCGCTACTATCGGCTAATCGCTGTCAAACAACCCTGCAATGGGAGAGACAACGATGCGGTGCTGTGAGAGATCAACGTTGCGAATAAAAGCATCGACCACTGGGACGAGATGGTCCCGACCTTGTGCATCACGCACTGTCCAAAGGTCTTGCGCACCATCGGTCCGAACGTCGACCACTTGCCCCAACGGTTCTCCTTCGGTGGACTCCACCCGACTTCCGAGAATTTGATAGATGTAATAGCGCCCCTCCTGCAGGGGATAAAGCGCTTCTTCTGGTACATACAACGTGGCATTGACCCAGACAGCTGCTGCTTCTGGTGTCTCGACGCCTTTGATGCGTACCAGATAATTTCCCTGGTGCATCCGAACTGAGTCCAGTTCAACCATTGCTTCAGTCTGATCAGAACGGACCGCGCGAAAACGTGCCCCTGCCTGGAAACGTTCCGGAAAGTCGGTGTTGGGAAAGAGCCGTATTTCGCCCCGCAGCCCAAAGGCGCGCCCAAGCTTGCCAACTTCAAAATAACTCACTGCAATTGCCCTGCCTTACATTATCCTTGTTGATTCTGTTGTGGCTGAAGCACGCCTGTTTGCACGAGCAAGCGGCGAACGGCTTCTGTCGGTTGTGCTCCGACAGAGAGCCAGTACTGTGCCCGTTCACTGTCGACTTTGACAACCGCTGGATCGTAGAGGGGCTGATAATATCCAATCTCTTCGATGAATCGTCCATCCCGCGGGGAACGCGCATCCGCCACTACGATGCGATAAAAGGGGGCTTTCTTCGCTCCTACGCGCTTCAATCGTACTTTGACTGCCACTGCTTCATTCCTCCATTCAGTCTAAACACCTTGATACGATGGCACCATCATGGCAGACGAAATGGCAAAGCCCGGCCGCGCCCGCCTTTCTTCGGCATCTTGGAGACTTGCTTGAGCAGTTTTCCCATCTCTTCGAACTGCTTGATCAGTCGATTGACATCACTGACCGTTGTTCCACTCCCACTCGCAATGCGCCTGCGCCGGCTGGCATTTAGGATCTCTGGGTGGGCACGCTCTTCCTTGGTCATGGAACGCACGATGGCTTCGATGTGTTTGAGTTCTTTCTCGTCGATTTGGACATTCTTCAGTTCCTTCATGCGCCCCATCCCAGGCAACATCCCCAGCACTTGCTCCATCGAGCCCATCCTGCGCAGCTGGCCGATTTGCTCAAGAAAATCGTCCAGAGTCAGTTCAGCTCTACGAGCACGGCGCGACAGGTCGGCAGCTTTCTGCTCGTCTACCTCTTGCGAGGCCTTCTCGATTAAGGAGAGTACATCCCCCATGCCGAGAATCCGCGAGGCCATCCGATCTGGATAAAAGGGTTCAAGCGCAGAGGGTTTTTCACCGACACCGATGAATTTGATGGGTACCTGAGCCACAGCTCGTATCGAAAGCGCAGCACCGCCCCGCGTATCACCGTCTAATTTCGTCAGGATGACACCGCTGATGCCGATCTCCTGGGCAAACCGTTCTGCTACTGTGACCGCATCTTCTCCAGTCATCGCATCGACCACAAGCAGCGTTTCAGCAGGTTTGAGCGCTTGCTTGATCTGGGCAAGTTCGCGCATCAAGTCCTCATCGATGTGCAGCCGCCCGGCGGTATCGACGATCAAATCGTCGTAGGCCTTATGCCTTGCTTCCTGCCATGCAGGCTGGGCAACCGCAACGGCATCCCGGGCATCCTTATCGGCGAAAACAGTCAGGCTGAGTTGATTGCCAAGCTGCTCAAGCTGATCGATAGCAGCCGGTCGCACCAGATCACACGCGGCCAGAAGGACCTGACGATGCTCGTGCTCACGCAGGTAAAGACCCAACTTGGCGGCTGTCGTCGTCTTGCCAGAGCCTTGTAAGCCACATAGCAACAAAACCCGCGGGGCACTGGATCGTGCCAAGGTCACAGCGGTATCGCCCAACAGGTGTGTCAACTCTTCGTTGACGATCTTGATCACCTGTTGCGCAGGGGTCAACGACTTTAAGACCTCTTCTCCCACCGCACGTTCCCGCACAGAAGCGATAAACTGCTTGACGACCTTGAAATGGACATCCGCGTTGAGCAATGCCCGGCGTACTTCCTTGAGTGCTTCATCGACATCGCTCTCGGTCAATTTCCCTTTGGAACGTAGCCGAGAAAAGATTCGATCCAACTGTGCCGAAAGGGTCTCAAAGGCCATCTTCGGTCTCCCTTTCTACGCCGAGTGCCTGAAGGGCGCATTCGATCACCGCACGTCCCGAATCGCTGAGCGGTTGCGCCGCCGCCCAATCCCGCAATTGTTCCCCACAGTACCGACGCAGGGCATCTTCTTCGCATAGATGTAGTCGTTCTTCATACTGTTGGAGAAGTGCTTCTGCTCGACGCAGTCGATCGTTGACCGCTTGCCGAGAGAGCCCAAAGATGGTTGCGATCTCTCCAAGTGACCAATCTTCTTCATAATGCAAGTGAAGAAATTCGCGCTGTCCGTCGGTCAGGAGCGGAGCATATCGATCAAAGCGCAACAGTAGGGCTACCCTTTCGTCCAAACCCCTTGTCCCCCTGTCAAGCTACTTGCCTTGACAGCAACGGGAGCTATTATACGGTAGGCGTTTGAGCATCGTCAACTGAAAAAAGTACATCGGCAAATGCGACAGCATCAAACGGAAGCAAATCATCCGGCCCTTCTCCTACTCCGATAAAGCGAACCGGCAGTCCCAGTTCACTGCGCAAGGCCAGAACCACACCCCCCTTGGCCGTGCCGTCGAGCTTGGTGAGGATGATACCCGTCAGCGGCGCCACTTCTGTAAAACCACGTGCCTGAGAGAGTGCATTTTGCCCTGTAGTTGCATCGAGTACCAAGAAGCTCTCATGGGGTGCCCCGGGTATCTCCCGCTGAATAATGCGAACCACCTTGCCAAGCTCGGCCATCAGATTCTGTTTGGTCTGAAGGCGACCGGCCGTATCGATCAAGACAACATCTGCCTTGCGTGCTCGGGCAGCAACGATGGCATCGTAGACCACGGCGGCTGGGTCACTGCCATAGGTATGGTGCACGAGGTCACATCCGGCACGGTCCGCCCAAGCTTGCAACTGTTCCAGAGCTGCTGCGCGAAAGGTGTCACCAGCCGCAAGGAGCACCTTTTTCTTTTGGGCAGACAACTGGACTGCCATCTTGCCAAGCGTGGTCGTCTTCCCAACACCATTGACCCCCAAAAACAGGTAGATACTCGGACCACCTGCTGCTTGGGCGAGCGGAGGTGTCTCCCCCAGCAAGTCGATAACTTCGGTGCGCAGCACCGCAGCCGCATCACGCACGTCCGCAAATGCCTTTCGTTTCTCTTTCAACGCATCGATCAATGCCTCTGTCGTCTCCAAACCTACGTCGGCACCTAACAGCGCTTCTTCCAACTCTTCAAAGAACGCGGCATCCGCTTTACGGTCCCGGTGAAACAGTCGAGCAAAACGCTGCCGACTCTTTGAAAGCCCCGAACGGAGTCGATCACCCAAAGCCAAAAGCAACCCTCTTCTCATGGACATCAAAAATATTGCACTACATCAGACGGTGGTCCTCTTCCCATTGCTTCACCACGAGAATAGGGAAGCGTCGGAGCAAGTGAGCTCAGTAAGAATACAACTTACGCTTGTTCAGCATCCGAAGTGGCTTGCAACTTTTGGAGCGCATCCGCTGCAGCCTGCTGTTCGGCACGCTGCTTGGAACTTCCACTTCCCCGGCCACGGATCGTATCCCCAATTTGGACCTCTGCCACAAAAGTCGGCTGATGGGGCGGTCCACTGCTTTCTACGATATCGTAATGGATACTGCCCTTGCCACTCGCCTGCACAACCTCTTGCAGTTGTGATTTGTAATCGTGAACCTCTTCTTTAGAGAGCAGTGGCAACAGGTGCTTTTGAAAGAACGTCTGAATGAATGCATACCCCTGATCGATATACAGGGCGCCGATCACAGCTTCCAACGTATCACACAGCACCGAGTCGCGTTGGCGCCCACCGGCCCGCTCTTCGCCATGGCCCAACTGCAGCAGGTCGGGCAGGTGTAGCGCACGTGCACAATCGGCCAAGCTCCGCTCTTGCACCATGATAGCCCGACGCCGGGTCAGCTCCCCCTCAGGCCATTGTGGGTAGCGGCGAAACAATTCATCTGCAACCAGCAAACCCAAAACGGCGTCTCCCAGAAATTCCAAGCGTTCATTGTCCTCTGCAGCAGTTGGAATCTCATTGACATAAGAGGAGTGACGCAACGCTTGGTTGAGCCAGCTGGGGTTGTTCAGCGCTATGCCATATGTCTTTATCCATTCCTGCAGTTCCACCTTCATATCACCCACAGCCATTATCGCCACAATTTCTTCCTACCACTACAAGTACTCAGAAAGAGGAATCATCCAAACATAGGTAGAAACGGCTAGAATTCCGCCGTTTCTACCTGCGATGATATGTTCTCGACAACAATCGCCCTCTAACTTTTCCGTTGTCCCCCTTTTGCCGCAAGCAAGAGGACACGCTGGTGCCCCATGGCCCAAAGCATTCACGACATAAAGGCGGAAAAAGCCAAACAGGTATTGTGCCCACCAAAACCGAAAGAGTTCGAAAGGGCGACTCGGATCGGCATCTCTCGCGGCTGATTGGGAATATAATCAAGGTCACACTCCGGATCGGGCGTCTCCAAGTGTGCAGTAGGGGGTGCAATCTGGTGGTGGATGGCGAGTGCACAGACGGCCGCTTCGACTGATCCAGCTGCACCCAATAGGTGTCCGGTCACAGCCTTGGTAGAACTGATTGCGACGTGATAGGCTGCATCTCCCAAAGCCAGCTTGATCGACCGTGTTTCAGAGAGATCGTTGAGGTACGTAGAAGTGCCATGTGCATTGATATAATCGATTTCTTCCGGTCGAACGCCAGCACGCCGCATGGCCATACGCATTGCATTGGCAGCAGGTTCCCCACTCGGATTGGGTTCGACCATATGATAGGCATCACCTGTCAAGCCGTACCCGATCAATTCGCAATAGATATGGGCACCACGCGCAAGTGCATGGTCGAGCTCCTCCAGAACCAGAACAGCCGCACCTTCACTCATGACAAATCCATCGCGGTTCTTGTCAAACGGCCGGCTGGCCCGCTGCGGATCGTCATTATTCGTCGACAATGCATGCAGTTTCGAGAAGGCGCCGAAGGCAAAACGCGTCATGCTCGCTTCTGAGCCACCACACAGCATCACATCCGCTTCGCCCTCTTGGATCCACTTTGCGCCATCCCCAATACAGATGGCCGAGGTGGCACAGGCTGCTACTTCGGCACTGTTGGGCCCTTGTATGTCCAGGAGGATGGAGGTCTGGCCACTGGCCATGTTGGCAATGATCATCGGTGCCAGATAGGGCGTCAGACGACCGACATCCTTTTCAAGAAAGAGCGTGTGCTGCTCTTCAAAAGTGTGCACACCCCCAAAGCCCGTCCCCAAATAGAGGCCGATCCTCCGGCGATCTTCCTTTTGCAAATCCAGGCCGGCATCACGAACCGCGTCCATGGTGGCAGCGATCGCGTAGAGTATAAAAAGATCGTTATGTTTGGCTGTCTTTTTATCCATGTAGCGCAGCGGATCGAAATCTCGTACTTCGCCGCCGATCGTGGTAGGCAGCCCCGTTGTGTCAAATTTCGTGATCGGGCCAATGCTAGAACGCCCGGCAACGATATTTTCCCAGAAGTGCTCGATATCGTTGCCGACCGGCGTCAGCAAACCTAGCCCGGTCACCACTACACGCTTTCCCAAGACATCCCCTCCACGTCCACCGTTGCGCTCTCTCTTTGAAAAAGTCCCGTCCTCACGACGGGACTTCTATGTAACGCTTTGAACGACTGGTACTGTGCTATTGTTGTTTGTGTGTATCGATATATTTGACTGCGTCTTCGACCGTTACTAGCTTTTCGGCATCTTCGTCAGAGATCTCGATGCCAAACTCGTCCTCGATCTCCATAATGAGCTCGACGATATCGAGTGAATCTGCACCAAAATCATCTTTAATCGACGCTGTCGGCGTGATGTCGGCCTCGTCTACATCGAGACGGTCGACGATGATCTTCTTCAGGCGATCAAAGGTCTCACTTTCCGCCATTGCGCTCACCTCCTGCAGCATTATAACGAAGCCCAGCGATGTTGACTAGCACGCGCCTCTATCTTCAGCTCATAGGAATTGACCTTACCCTGCGGAAAGGAGATGCTTACATCGCCAATCCGCCATCCACATGGAGCACTTGACCTGTCACGTAGGCTTGCTGTGGGTCGGCCAAGAAGACAACAGCACGGGCGACGTCCGATACTTTGCCCAGCGCCCGAACCGGAATTTGCGAAGCAGCACGCTCCCGCTGTTCTGGCGTGAGTTCTTCTGTCATCTCAGTTTCGATAAAGCCCGGAGCAACGGCGTTGACGGTGATTCCCCGATCGGCCAATTCCCGTGCGGCCGCTTTTGTCAAACCGATCATCCCGGCTTTGGCCGCCGCATAATTGGTCTGACCTGCATTTCCCATCACACCTGCGACTGAAGCGACATTGATTACACGCCCATAGCGTTGCCGGATCATGGGCCGTGCCGCTGCCCGCAAGCAGAAGAAGGCGCTGGAAAGATCCGTGTGTAACACATCGTACCAATCTTCATCTTTCATCCGCAACAGCAGTCCATCTCGCGTAATGCCAGCGTTGTTGACCAGAATATCCAAGCGTCCAAACCGCTCCGTCGCAGCGTGAATCAGGGCAGAGGCTTCCCCAGGTTGGCTGACGTCTGCTCGGATAGCCATGGCCTCTGTTCCGGCTTCTTGAAGCTGGGCGACGACGGCCTCGGCCGCAGCCTGTTGATGGGCGTAATTGACCACGATGCGGACACCTTCTTGCCCCAACGCCCGTGCGATTTCACGCCCAATGCCGCGGGAAGCGCCAGTGACAACGGCTACCTGGCCAGCAAATGCGTCGCTCATGCCACGCTCCATTCTCGCACAAACACTTCGATCTCCTCTGGCTTTTCTACGGAAACCACGTGTACATCACTGCCCAGCGTTTTTTTGACCAGCCCTGCTAAGCTTTTTCCGGGTCCGACTTCGACAAAATCACGAACACCCTGCGCATACAGTGTCTGCAGGCAGTCTGTAAAGCGAACCGGGCGAACGACTTGTTCCCACAGGGCATCCCGCAGTGCTTCACCCTCTTTCCGCAGGACTCCGTCCACATTACAAACGACCGGGATGTGGGCATCGATAAAGGAAGCCTCTTTTAAGGCAGGTTGGAGCCGAGCGTTGGCCGGGGCCATCAACGGTGAGTGAAAAGGCCCGCTCACCTTAAGCGGGATGACGCGCCGCGCGCCGCGCTCCCGCAACAGGCGGGAGGCTGCTTCAACCGCCGCCATTTCCCCGGAAATGACAATTTGATCTGGAGCGTTCACATTGGCCACAACAACCGTTCCCCTGCTTTGGCTCACGTCCTGGCAGACCGAAACGATCACCTCGGCCGGCAACCCCACGATAGCTGCCATACCGCCGGCATATGGGGGCAGCGCTTCTTGCATTGCCTCACCGCGTAGCGCGACCAACTGCAGTGCCGTATCATAGCTCAATGTCCCTGCCACACAAAGCGCAGCATACTCTCCGATGCTGTGACCGCTTACAAAATCCGGATGTACGTCGTGGCTGATCAGCGACTCGGCCACCGCTACTTCATCAACGAAAAGCGCTGGCTGTGTATAACGCGTCTGTGTGAGAAGCTCTTCTGGCCCCTCCCATACTGCCTGTTGCCAATCCGGCCCCAAAAGCCGGGCCGCTCTATCAAAAAGATGCCTTGCCTGAGGATCGCTTTCGGCGAGCAATCGCCCCATTCCCACGTATTGTGCTCCTTGGCCCGGGAACAGGAAAGCCAAACTCATGCATCCGACCCCCTATAGGCGACAATCCCCAGAACGCCTGGTCCTGCATTGGCCCCCAAAACCGCTCCCAAATAGGTGACGACCCATTCGGTCTGCGGAAAAGTCTCATGTGCCAATGCAGCGAATTTTTCTGCTTCCTCGGCAATATCGGCGTGCACAATGGCACCACGTTTTGGCGCCTGGACGGAAAAATGGGTGCGCATCTGCTCAATCTGCCGTTCCATCCCGCGCTTGCGCGATCGGACTTGCTCAAAGGGCAGAATCTCGCCATCTTTTAACTGCAACAATGGCTTGACGTTCAAGAGGGTACCCATGAAAGCCTGGGCCCGGCCCAATCGACCATTGCGTTGTAGATAGCTCAGAGTGTCGACCAAAAAGTAGACGTGCATCCTCGCGCGTGTCAGCTCGATGGCGTTCCGAACATCCTGCGGATCCCCACGCTTCGCTGCTTCGGCCGCTTCGACAACGATAAAACCCATAGCCATTGACGCAAATTGCGAGTCGATGACTTCGACGGGTACGCTTACCGATTGTGCCGCCACCCGCGCAGAGTCTACCGCTCCAGAGAGCTTGCTGGACAGATGAATTGAAAAAATGCGGTCACAGGAGGGGGCCAACGCTTCGTATGCGCGCTGCATCTCAGCTGGAGAAGGCTGACTGGTCTTAGGCAATAGATCGCTGCTGCGCAGCTTCGCATAAAATGCGGGGGGATCTAAGTCGACGCCATCGCGAAAGTCCTGATCACCAAAACGAACATGTTCGGGTACCACAGTGATGCCGTATTTTTCGATCCACACACGGGGCAAATCACAGGTGCTGTCGCATACGATGGCAATACGCTCGCCCACATGTCACCTCCTAGCCTTGTCCACTTGGGGCGACGAATCGGCCACACGCTGGGCAACAGCAGTCAAAACACCGCGCTCTACCAGTCGCTCCGCCTGCTTTACAGCGTTGGCAAAAGTGCGTGCATTGGAGGAACCATGTGCTTTGACGACGACGCCATTGACCCCCAACAGTGGGGCACCACCATACGCCTCTGCCGAAAATTGTGCCGTCAGGCCACTTAGAGCTTGCCTGGCCAATAAACCGCCGAGTTTGGAGCGGAAGTCTTGGGTCAGTGCAGTGCGAATGGCTCGGCTCATGGCATGGCCCATGCCTTCTAATCCTTTGGTGAGGACGTTGCCGGTAAAGCCATCGGTCACGATGACATCACACACCCCATCGAGCACCTGGTTCCCTTCGATATTGCCTTCAAACGGAATCGTCGAGCCTTTAAACAGGCTGTATGCCTCTTTTGCAAGCTGGTTGCCTTTTTCTTCTTCAACACCGATGTTGAGCAGGCGTACCTTCGGCTGAGCGATACGAAAGAGTTCACGTGCGTAGATCTCCCCCATCAAACCGTACTGAAGCAAATGCTCCGGCTTGGGATCCGCATTCGCCCCGACGTCGAGGATCATCGTTCCTTGCTTTCCGCCTGGTAAGATGGCTGTCAATGCGGGACGCTGAATGCCGCGAAGACGCCCTGCGATGAGAAGCGCAGCAACCATGGTAGCCCCTGTTGAACCGGCAGTGACGACAGCATCGACACGACCCGTTTTGAGCAGACGCATCGCGCGTACGATAGAAGCGTCGGTTTTATGTCGAACCGCCCATGCCGGTTCTTCATCGTTGGAGATCCACTCAGCCGTCTGTTCCCATTGTACGCGGGCAGGTAGGGACGAGGATTCGGCGGTGCTCCGATCCCCAATCAGCACCAATTCAAGTTGCGGGCGCTCCTCGTTTAAGATGTGGGATGCTTCTACAACCATCGACGGACCGGCATCCGAGCCCATCACGTCCAACGCAATCCTCACACTCCGCCCTCTTTCCGGCCATGCTCCCGACGGGCGCGAAAGACCTGAAAAAGGCCTTCGAAGACCTTTTCTCTCCCCACCCGGGTAACGACCTCGACCTCGCTGAAGTCACCTTCGGTATTGCGCACTTGCGCTTTGGCCACCAACCGTTCTCCCACCTTGACTGGACGCAAAAAGCGGATCTGGGCAGAAGCTGTCAATGCAACGGGTACATCGACCACCGCTGCAGCCAAGGAGTTTGCTTGGGCAAAAATATGGTGACCTCGAGCAAAAGAGGTCTTTTGAAAGACCATCTCCGGCGTAACTTCCATGATCGAGAGCCCACTTTGATCGGGAACGAGATCAATCAGCTCTCCAACCACTTCACCGGCTTCCATCGAGCGTACCCGTCCATACGCTGCCCGTGCCACATTCTTCACGCGTTCACGCAACTCCGGTACGCCCAATTCGATCCGATCCAAGCGCACGGTTTGCACGCTGACACCCAGTGCCTGTGCCAACCGTTCATCGGTGAGAAAAGGATCTTCTTCGAGCATCTCCGAGAGGCGCTGCTGGCGCTGTTGCTTTGACTGTCGCATGCGTCCTAGACTCCTCGCTGGAATGACCCACTCCAAAAACGCCTATTTATCATAACACCTCTACATCCGCTGCTCCTAGGAATTGCCCGCAAAAAAGGCGCAGTGCTCCACTGCGCCTTTTTTCGGAAACCCTTTAAACCTCTACGATTTTGCGATCTTTGTAATAACCACAAGAAGGACAAACCCGATGGGGGACGACCAACTCGCCACAATGGGAGCACACACGCACACGCGTCCAATGGTTTGCAGCTTCCAATGTGAACGCCGATTTCTCGTTCTTGTTTTGGGTGTCTTATGAAAGGAAAGCCACTACCATTCACCTCCTGCACGCTTTCTCTGCCTATCCATCGCCCCACTGGAGTTCTTTCAATACCTCCCAGCGTGGATCCAGACGTTCGGTACTGCATTCACAGGAATGCCTGTTTCGATTTGTGCCACAAACCGGGCACAGTCCCTTACAATCGGGTTGGCACAAAGGGATAAGCGGCAACTGAACCAAAACAAGATCTGCGATCGAATCGTCCAACCTGACCGTATCCCCGCTGAAAAGGTAGCGTCCTTTGGCATCCTCTTCTCCTGAAAGGACCGGTTCGTGTGATTGTACAAAGCTTTCTTGATATGGCAGCGTGTAAACATAGCGAAAGCGATCGAGGCACCGCGAGCACAAAAAGGTTACTTCTCCCGTTAGTGTCCCGTCAACGGGAATCTGCCCTTTTTCCCTGTGGGCATGCAACTGTGCATGGACGGGAGGAGTATCTACGATTTGCTTTTCACCCGCTACCCGTTCGGCGATACTGACTTCTCCCTGCAGGTCAAGGTTGCCACCCAGGCGATTCATTTCATGCAAAGAAAACTCTATCGGTATCACCTCAGTAAAACGCAAGCTATTATACGGAGCCACCTCTACAGCTGTCAACAGCTGCTAGTTTGCGCCAAACCCAAGCACTCTAAAGCTTCAGCGTATCAGCAAGACAGCGTCACCTTGTGCCATGCCGCTACAGAGGGTCACGGCCCCAACATGCAAATCCTCTTGCACCATTTGTGCGGTCAACGTGGCAAGCAAGCGTGCTCCAGTCGCGCCAATGGGATGGCCACAGGCCACTGCTCCTCCATGCTGGTTGGCATGCTCGTCCATCCACTCCCAAGGAATCCCAGTCGCCTTCGCAGAGATCAAAGGTACTGCTGCAAAAGCTTCGTTGATCTCTAGCCGTTCGATCTCATCCAATGCCAACTGTGTCTTTCCCAACAACTTTCGGAAGGCAAGGCCCGGCACGGTGGCCAATTCTTTTGGATCACGGGCAACTTCTGCATGGGCAGCAATGGTCACCAAAGGCGTACATCCCAGCTCTTTTGCTTTTTCACGACTCATGATGACCAGTGCACCTGCTCCGTCATTGACGCCAGGCGCGTTGCCTGCCGTAACAGTCCCTGTTTCGTCAAAGATTGGAGGTAAGGCAGCCAACCCTTCGAGGGTCGTTTGTGGCCGAGGGGCTTCGTCTACTTCGAGGTATCGGGGTTCCCCCCTTTTCTGAGGGACAGCCACTGCAAATCGTTCTTGCTCAAAAAATCCTCCTGCTTCAGCCTCCGCCCATCGCCGCTGACTGCGATACGCCCATGCGTCCTGTTCCTGACGGGAAACCTCATACTCGCGGGCCGACTGTGCAGCAAGAGCGGCCATGTGTACGTCGTAAATGGGGCAGAACAGACCATCCCGCCACATGGCATCGTAAAGCCGATCATCTCCCATGCGATACCCAAAGCGTGCTTTGGGTATCAGGTATGGTTCATTGGACATCGACTCCATTCCACCCGCTACGATTACCTCTGCATCTCCACAACGGATGATCTGGCTGGCCAGTACCACAGCGCGCAACCCGGAAGCACAGACCTTGTTGATGGTCGTCGATGGTACATCGTCAGGTATACCTGCCAATCGTTGTGCCTGGCGTGAAGGTACCTGTCCTGCGCCTGCACTGACCACCATCCCTAGGATCGTCTCGTCAACCTGATCTGGTTGCAGACCAGCACGTTCCAACGCTTCGCGCATGGCCAAGCCTCCCAATGCTGCAGCAGAAAGCGCAGAGAGGCTTCCACCCAACTTGCCGATCGGAGTCCGGGCAAAAGAAACGATCACAGCATCCCTCTCCTTTTCTTGCCACACGAAAACTCCTCCTCATGTTTCGGTACAATAGGACCAAGCGGACTTCTCATCGAGGGTTCAACGTTTAATGCGAAAGTGCAAAAATTGGCAGAGGTTGCTGCGGTTTGGTACCCGTCTGAAGGAAGGCATCCAGATGCTTCATGGTCTGCTGAAGCGCAGAAGGGCTGTACTTCCAGTAACTTACACCTGCACTATTCCAATAATTACCAGGAACCTGAGCAAAAAGGGTCTCCTCGGTCGGAACGGTTTCGACAAATTGTGCAAAGGCCAGCAGTTTTTCGACAGGCATGTCGGTGTAAATTGCTTCGGAAGCACTCTGATAGAGCGAGAAGAGCTGTGTAGGTGAAAGATGGCGGTCAGCCATCTGCGACACCAGCCCAACGAGAAAACGTTGCTGTCGCTCAACTCGGCCAATATCTCCCAAGCCATCCCAACGCCATCGCACATAGGCCAACGCTTGCTGGCCGTTCATATGATAAGTTCCTGGCTGGTAATTCAGCCCATGACCTACCAGTGGCTTATCGATGCGAACATCGACACCGCCAATCGCATCGACAAGGGTAGGAACAGCGCGCATGTCGATGCCCACGTAATTGTTGATGGGCACACCGAGCAGTTCGCTTACGGCTTGATTGCTCGCTTGAAAGCCACCGCCTTTGAAACCGCCGCCGTATGGAAAAGCGGCATTGATCTTCGTCTTTTGTCCGGTGGGCAGTGTTGTATACGTATCTCTTGGTACCGAGATCGCTGCCACGCGCTTGGATTGCAAATCCAGACGCATGGCCACAATAGTATCCGTTCGAACAGAAGAGAAGTCACGCCCATCCACTCCTGTATCCACTCCATAAAAGGCCACATTCAAAAGCGCTTGGTTCCACGGATTCAGCTGCGTCTGTTGTTCTGCGGCCCCTGTGTCTTTCTTTGGCATGGATGTCAAGACCTGCTCTGGATGTTGGACCGCTCGCTGCAATTTGTCCACATACCATGCGCCTGTCGCTGCCCCCCCGACCACGACAACAGCAATGGCTGCAATCGCAATTTTCCATCCGCGTTTCATAACATCCCCCCGTGTAGACGGCGGCTCTCTTCATTAATTCTGGTTTTGAAAAACCCAGGCTCGGCATCTAGGGTCGTTTCTTCCATCTTGCCTGGGAGTCATGCCCCTTTAGTGGTGATGTCTTCCCCTCAACCCGCTCCAAAACGTGCGCTTGGGTATCGCATGCGAGACAGCCGTAGGCTCATTCCAGCGCAACGGCTTTCCTTCAACAATGCGACGGGCATTTTCCTGGAAACGCTGTGCCACACTTTTCCCAAACGTAGTGGCAAGGAACGCCATCCCCTCGTCCAAGCGTCCAAGGCGATGGGTGGAGTCATGTGCATCTCCCGCCACCACGTGTACCAGCCCATGTTCCACCATCGTCAAAGCTGTTTTTTGCACAGCACTACCCCAAAAACCGAGCAAGCTCTGCGCCGTAACTTGGCCCAAAGCCCCCCGTTGCACCAGATCGGTCATCAGGTTGGGATGTTGCCGGATGCCGTCGCAACGCTCCGGATGCGCGATAATAGGGACCACACCTTCCAGCTGCAGCTCGAAGATCAGTTGGCGAACACCATGGGGAAAATGTGAGTAAGGCAATTCGAGCAGTACGTATTTTCCATGTCCTGCAAAGGGTGGAATTTGGCCTTCCTTCAGATCGCGTACCAAACCTTCATAAAAGGTAACCTCGGCACCCTGTAGTACTTCCAATGAAGAACCTTCTTGTTCAAGTGCCCGGCGCACAGCACGCAAGGCTGCATCAATGGCAGCAGGGGTATTCTCATAGACACCAAAACGCAGATGTGGAGTGGCTACGATGGTACGCACACCTGCATTTTCCTGCTCTTTCAACAAACCCATGCTTTCAGGCAGTGAAGAAGGGCCATCATCGACTTGCGGCAATACGTGGGCATGAATATCGATCAAACCTTCCATGGTCACTCCCACTGAAAGATCGCTTTGTTATAAACAGAGTTCGACAACCATCGCGCTATTTCTGCTTCCCACGACATCAACCGAGGGGAAGACAAAATACCCCGTCGTTCTCCTCTCCCTTTGTCCAGAAATCCGCTATCGGCAAGGGAAAAGCTTGTCAGAGTCACCAAGCGGCAACACAACCATCGGTTCGAGGTTCTGTGGCTCCGGCCAAAACGCCACTGTGCGAATCGCGCCAAATGATCTGCCCTCGCCCAAAGGCCGTCGATAGCAAGGGGATTTCTGCCTGATGCCCTCGGCGTGCCAATGCTTCCACAAGGTGAGTAGGATAGCTGTGCTCGAAAGCCACCCGATTGCCGTCGATCCATTGCCATCTTGGTGCATCCAGCGCTGCTTGTGGATTGGCGGCTTCATCGATACAACGTAGCAATACCTGAACATGTCCTTGCGGCTGCATAAATCCGCCCATGACTCCAAACGGTCCCACCGGTTCGCCCTGCATGGTGAGAAACCCGGGGATAATCGTCTGGTAGGGCCTTTTCCCGCCTTCGGCAACATTGGCCGCCTTGGGATCGAGAGAAAAAGTTTCGCCCCGATCCTGCAAGGCGATCCCCGTATTGGGAACGACAATCCCAGAACCGAATCCCTGGTAATTGCTTTGGATGTAGGAGACCATGTTTCCGGCCGCGTCTGCGGTAGCAAGGTAGACCGTACCACCAGAAGCATCTGCGTTCCTTTCCGGAAGTCGGGCTTGTTTTCCGATTCGTCTGCGCAGTACTTCCAGATGGTCGGTAGAAAGCAGCTGCTGTGTAGGCACCTCGCGAAAGCGCGGATCAGCAATCCAGTGGTGGCCTTCTACGAAAGCGAGTTTGATGGCTTCAATGGCCTGATGGACACTTTCTACCGTAGGCGTGGACACCGCTTCAAATCCGTCCAAGATACCAAGGGCGATCAACGCGACCAACCCCTGGCCATTGGGTGGAAGCTCCCACACACGGTAATCGCGAAACTGCACAGAAAGAGGCTCCACCCACTCGGGCTGGTAAGCCGCAAGATCGCCAAAGCGTAAAAGACCGCCGGTAGCACGTGAGAAAGCATCGATGCGCTCCGCGAGATCACCCCGGTAGAAAGCCTCAGACTTGCTCTCTGCAATGCGTACCAACGTTCTCGCATGATCGGAGGACCGCCATATCTGCCCGATGGCAGGGGGATGCCCAGCAGGTGCAAAGGTTTCAAACCAAGGTGCGTATAGCGCTCCCTGCAGGACGTGCCGGTAGGCGTGATAGGCAGACGCCCAGCTGCGACCGAGTTCAGGTGAGACGGGGTAGCCTTCGGTGGCGTAGAGAACAGCTGCTTCAAACAATTTCTCGAAGGGGAGCTGACCAAAACGCTTCGACAATGCGGCCCACGCTGCCGGGGCCCCCGGAACTGTGACAGGCAACCAGCCATAAGCGGGCATGCTTGCAAGGCCTGTTGCCCGTACAGCGGACGCAGAGAGGGAACGCGGTGCAGGGCCACTGGCGTTAAGGCCATAGAGCTTGCCTTGAAACCAGACCTGGGCAAAGGCGTCGGATCCGATGCCGTTTGAGGTCGGTTCGACGACGGTCAACGACGCTGCTGTGGCCACAGCAGCGTCGACCGCATTGCCCCCTTGCTGCAGCACCCTTAGACCTGCTTGTGCCGCCAAAGGCTGTGATGTGGCGACCATTCCCTGGGATGCGAAGATCACATTGCGACGTGAAGGATACGGATATTGTAAAGCGTCAAAGTCCATCTACGATTACTCTCCTGCCTATAGAGCCATTGGTTCTATCATAACAAAACGGCACAGAACCATCTCGTTCTTGTGCCGCTTTGTCGCCTGATGTACATTTTGTCGCCGCCCTGGATAGAAAGGTTCATGCCACCTTGTGCTGAGGCCCCTTATGCGCATCTGTTGGCTTTGGGCGCCGCCATGCTGCGGTTACATGTAGCTTCTCATTTACAACCGGCATCACCCAACGATCCAGGCCATAACGGCTGACCGCCATACTGCCGACACCTAGCAGAATCATTTCCAAAATGGCCAACTGCGGATTGGTACTCAATGTCCCAGCAAGTAGGTAAGCAAAGTTCATGGCCAATGTTCCCAACAGGGCAACTGTCGTAAAGCAACCCAAAATCAGACCGAGTCCTGCCAGAAATTCACCCAATGGAATGGCAACGCTCAAAACCCCATCCAGTGGCAAGAAAACATGTTGAATGAGTGCCGCATACCAACCCTGTACTGCAGGATGTTCGCCACCCGTCATACTCAATGCGTGCTGGAGAAACCCATCGATTCCCTTCGTAGAAGTAAAGAATCCAGGTTCAGCGCCGGAAAGCTTGGCCCATCCTGCCATCATCCATTCAAACCCTATATAGACACGTACCACCAGCCATATAAAACTGCCGATCGGGCTTCTCAACCAACCTTTGAAGGTATCCCACCACATCATGGCAGCTCACTCCTCTCTCTTGCTTACACTTGTAGCATAGAGGGAAATCGAGCGGCCGCCTATCGGGAAATACCAGCATTTCTCTATCCGATGCTTTAGGGAGAAGGAAGAGGACCAATGCCTGACTTCATCCACAAAAGTCGTAGGAAAACCGTAGAGGCAAGACCTACAAGGGTAAGGTATACCCACCCGATGCCAGTGGGACCAACCGTGGGACAACCCACCCTTATGGACTATCGGCGCAGGCGTAAGTGTCTGGCCAATTTTCGGATACTCGCTGCATCATGGGCATCGGCAAAGGTATCGATATAGGGAAGTGCCGTGTGCATCCCACGAGCGCGAGGCACGTAACCCGGCGTCCCCAACAGGGGGTTGAGCCAGATCACACCCGCACTGCGCCGATGTAGTTCGCGCATGGCCCACCGTAAACGTTCGATGTCTCCCGTATCCAGGCCGTCTGAAGCGATGAATACGACGGTATCTTGGTCTAGCAAGCGCAACCCGTAGCTCCGAACGAAGTGTTCCAAGCAGGCCCCAATGCGCGTACCACCCCCCCATTCAGCTCCCAAGTCGCGTAAGACGGGGAGGGCACCCCCTGGACTGACTTTCAAATCGTTTGTCACGCGACGCAGTTCGGTGGAGAAAAGAAAGACTTCCACACGTTGAGACTGCTGCAGCAACTCAAAACCCAGCTGCAGCCACAATTGACTATACGATGCCATCGATCGGCTGCTGTCACACAGGAGTACAAAGCGCGGCCTTCGCTGAGGATGGCCTTGCCATTTCGGTATGCCAAACTCTCCCCCAGCCTGTAGCCCTTGCCGTAAGGTGCGGCGAAAATCAAACCGCCCGCCGTTCTCCATCACTTGCCAGCGCCGACTTTTTCCCAATCGCACACTGGCGACCAACGCTTGCGCTGTTTGACGCATCTGGTCCAAGTCTTTTCCAGAGACTGCAGCTGCACTCCGCTGTTGCGGAGATTCTGGGCTAAAGCGCACACCAAGCATGGCAGAAGGTTCGTTTTCTGAAGCAGTACCCTCCCGGATGCTGAACGGTACAGCACCTTGAAGCTCCGCATTTTCAGTCGCTTCTCGTTCTGCCGCACGCGGTTTGGCTCCTTGAGACGCTACTTCCCGTCCTTCATCAGGCCTCCCGCTTTCCATCGGCTCTGTTTCCTGCAACAAGTCCGCATTGCTTACGTCACCTGAGGAACCTTCTCCTTGTCCTTTGTTCACAAACAAGGTTGAAAAGAGCATATCGAACAGTGGAAAATCTTCTGGCTGCCCACACAAAACAGCACGCAGAGCATAATAGACTTCTTGCCGGTTGGTCACATGTACGCTCTCAATCGCCTGTAAAGCTGTAACCGTCTCCCCTGGTCCAACACGTACCCCAAATTGTCGTAACTGTCGGCATAGGGATAAAACTGTCTGTGAAAGATAAGCGCGGATGATCTTTACAGCCCCTCTCCTTCAACTGACAGTTGATCAACTGAGATTGTATTACAAGTGAGCGACCTATTAGAAATAAACCGCCGCCGGGATTTGCACCCCGACGGCAGCAATTCTTACAAAGAACGGGCCTACCAACGTCGCGTTGTCATTTAAGCATCAAACGGCGGTTGGTTATCAATTGTTTGACTCGGAAACACCCGTCAAATTTGGCTCCTCGGGCAGGACTCGAACCTGCAACCATCCGGTTAACAGCCGGCCGCTCCACCATTGAGCTACCGAGGAATACATTCTATAGGATACTCCTTGTACCCTCAAAACTGAAGCGCAATATTGCAAGAACGCCCTCGGCTCTTTAG
>JADBKH010000037.1 GCA_014896485.1 Bacillota bacterium
GGAACCGTAGCAGGTAAAGCTGGCGGCGGCCCTTACCTATCGCTATAGCTGGGAGAGGTGAGAAGCAATAACCAGCTCATTTTCTCACGACCGTTGCTTTTGGGTACCCTTCCGGCACTGGCTTACTTTACATGCTCTCTACTGGCCTTTTATTGGCAACATGGTCGTCCGCGATTACAAAACGGGCCAATCTCTCAACGCTGTCTATCCGATGGAACACAAGCGCTTAACAGAAGCTTAACCAAATTTATGCAAAGTATGTGAGATATGACGTAAGAGTAAGAAAATCATACCAAGAGAGAGAGAGAAAACTTTGGCCAAATAGGAAGGTTGCTGTTCGAATATTGCTTCGAATACTCTAAGCTTGTTTCGATTGGGAGAGAAGGGAGCGAATGGGATGTGAAGATCTGAACGCCTAAACGCATCCGGTTCAAGAAAGTGGCAATTTTCCTTCGATTTCTATTTGCTTAGTCTATTACGTGAAATGACCTATAACTGGTGAATAGGAGGTTCTACTGCATGCCCATTTTGATGGTTGCTGGAATACTGGGCGTCCCGACGGTCCTCGCTAATACTATCGTCAACATCGTATTAACGGGATCGACCGTTGTTTCGATCATTTTAGCATTAACTACTATTGTTGGAGGTGCCGCAAGCGTCATTGCCACCATAGGGTGGACGACATTCGTTAACACAGTAAAAAGCCTGGCAAAGAGGGGCATCGGATACGCTGTTGCCTGGTAAAAGTCAACACATGGGAAATCGATTCCAGTAGAACGGAATATACAATTGGAGTTGCACGTCAGCGAGATCTACAGAAGCGTATCACAGGGGACGCGTGGATGCGAGCTTCTTTGAAGTTGATACTGCTTTTTTATAAAGAGGTCCTCTTGTCAAGAGGTTCTCTTTTTTCAAGACTTTTTTTCAATCGTAAACAGCCTTCCGTACGGATGCTTCTCTTCTTCGTTTTTCTTCAGCTGTTCGTCAATAGTGCGCTGTTTTATGTTGTGCAAGAGCGCGTTGCGCGACTTACCCCAGCGATGAACCTGCTCGTTGCACTTCTGTTTCTAGGTACATATGTTGGGAGTAGCCTCGTCCTTGTTTTGGACTCGACGGAAACCATCAAAAAGCGTTTTGGGTTTGCCTATCACCGACTCTCTGCATCTTCCGATGATCAGTTCTATCGCCGTATTTTGCTCTTAAATGGATGTGTGGAAACATTGCTCGCTTTGCCGCTCAAGCTGCCGATCTGGATCGTGTGGGGCGTCACTCAAGGGGGCCTGGTTCTGCTTTGGCTCGTCGTTCTCGAAGGCTTGACCTGGCTTGTCTACTTCTACCTCAAAGGCATTGCCGGCCGGCAAAGTGGGGTTTCTACATGGCTTTCCCTTCTCCTAGGCAGGGCGGTACTTGTGGCTGTTGGCTATGGATTCTTTTGGTTGGTGGCTGCACTGCTGAAAATGACGCGTTCTACCGTGGCGGTAGCTATCGGAGAGGCAGGCTGGACTTTTCAAAACGCCACGGTGGTTGTCGAACAGATCAATACCCAGTTGGAACAGGCGGTGCGCTCGACACATCTTTTCGATCACGGTGCCTCTTTTCTCTCAGCTCCCATGGCATTGCACATACTCGTGGTGCTTGTGTTGCTCAGCGGTTGCTTGAGCGTGGTGGTATACAAAGCTGCTTCAGCAGATGTGAACATGGGACGCTACACGCTGTGGCGTTGGATGTTTCCAGCTTCTTTGCCGAAGGCAATCAAAAACAATCCTTTTGGAGCCAAAGACCAATTCTTATTGCAGCGAGTAGCGGGTAGCATGTCGAAGCCTCCCGCATCGTTTGTGCTCCCGGGTGAGCTGTTTTTGCTGGTGGGCGCCAATCTGGCACTCTTACCGATGATCCACAATCCCTATATCTTTTTACTCCTGTTTTTCGCGGAAGGTTACGGCATCATCAGTGGCAGCGCCCATACATTGGCCGTTCAATTTGCTTCCATTTTTCAATTTGAAGACGATATACGTCACATTCTTCTCTATGCGTTGTCTCCTCATGCCAATCCCTTTGCTGCTTATTCGTCCAAGCGTGACCTGTTGATACGGCAGGCACGGCGTGCGATAGGGGTGCCTCTTCTTTTGTTGGCTATTTCCTTTGCTTGTTGGATGCGTATCGAAAGCTTTTGGCTGTTGCTTCCTGCCTGCTTGCTCTGGCTGCTCTTTCCCTTTATCGCCGCGTCGGCGCTGAAAGTACCGTATCATATCTTTACGATGCTCTTGTCTGCAAGGCAACAAATTGAGATAGAAGCGATACAATCTTACTCTGCTTACCCAATCATTTCGTTTTCAGATCACCTGCTGCGTTATCTATGCATTACAGTGACGACAGCTGCGATGTTCATCTGTGCACTCTTTGTGTTGGTGCAAGGCACCCAATGGCTCTACTTTGATGGGATCGTTGCGCTCCTTTGGTCGGCTGTCTTTGTCCTGTCTGCCAGAGAGGCAGGGCAGCAAGAAGGTGCAGCCCTGTGAACCTTGGCCGAGTCCTTCACACACGTCTACGCTACTTTCTGATTGCCCTGCTTTTCTATGTCATCGGGCTGCTTGCAGGTCTTGTTGTTGGCCACAGCCTGCGCCTGCCTATCCATCCGACAGCACTGCCCTTTTTTACGACCTTATGGCATAACGCGGTCATTGGCGTGGGTATGGTGGTTGCAGGGGTGGCTTCATTCGGTGTGGTCAATACCGTCTACCTGTTGTTCAATGCTGGTTTGCTGGGGGTCACCATCCGGGGTGTCTGGAATACGTCGGGGCCACAGCCGTTGGTTACAGGTGTTTTGCCGCATGCTGTACCAGAGGTTGTAGCCACCCTCATCTGCTGCGCGCTCGGATACGAGTCGTACCGTGTCATGAACGCATTGAAACGCGATCTTGCCCTGCCCCGTAAAGAGATTTTGCAGGTAAAAGAGACGCTCGTGTTATTAGTCGTGGCGCTGATACTCTTTGCGCTTGCAGCAGGCATCGAATCGTTTGTCTCCCATGCCTAAATCGACGGAGTGAGGTGACGGATGGCAAAGCAACTCCTTTTGCGCATACAGCACTTGACCTTTGGATACGAGCCTAACAAGCCGCTCTTTGTAGACCGAGCGTTGGACATCTACCCAGGTGAGCGTATCCAGGTCGCTGGACCCAATGGTGTTGGCAAGACCACCTTACTGAAGATTCTCAGCGGGATGATGCGAGAGAGCGAGCTTTCCTATCAAGCGAGTTGGAAGGGGCAGCGAACCACCCTCTCTCAGCTGCGCCGCGAGATTGCCTTTGTGCTAGATGAACCTCAGCTCTTTTTGGAGTTGTCCGGCTTTGAGAATATCGAGGTCTTTCGCTTGTTGTGGGGATGTGATGCGATCTACTCGGAGACTGCACGCTCCTTCTGTCAGCGACTGGGCTTAGATGAAAAGCTGCTGCAGGAGCCGGTCAAAAACGATTCGCTGGGCACGCAGCACAAGCTCTTTCTCACTCTGGTTATCAGCCGACCGGCTTCCATCTATTTGCTCGACGAGCCATTTAACACGTTGGATGTCGCAAGCCGTCAAACGCTGGCGGAATGGATGAGTAGTCAGCAGCAAAAAACCTTCTTGATTGTCTCCCACCTCCCGCAGCCAGGACTGGCGTATACGCGGGTATTGGATATGGTCGACTGGCTGCAAAACCCGACGCGCGGGATTGCCCACGATGTCGCAGCCGAAACAGACTCAGGACAAGCCTCTCATTGACTTGCGCGGGACAATCAAAGAAACGCGAAGGTAGAAGAGCGTCTCGAAGGAGTGATCTTTTTGAAGGGGTTTTGGATCTGGATTCATCTGCCCTATCTGGTGTTGATCGGAGTGGCCTTTTTGGCAAAAGGCCTGTGGGGTGAGAACCGCGGACTGTTGATTGTGGTCGAAGTGATTATCGTCCTTGCCATCTTTGTCTATGGATACTTCTACAGCCGTATGCTCTTGAAACACATGAACGACAATAAATAACTATAGATTATAAATTTTGAGCTCGTTCACGACAAGCAGATGGGACGTCCTGGTTACACAGTTGTTTCAGACGCCATAGGGAAGAAAGTCAAGAGTATATAGGCGATTTCTTTTCAGCATTATCGTCTTCTTGTGAATAGCCTTACTATGACGCATCCGTGTCGGATGTTTGTGATCTGCAACTTCTACTGTTTGGAAGTGGGGAGAGATGTACTACGTTCAGATTCCCGACGTTCCGGTTCATGGCGATACATTGCTACGCATTGCGCGTGTACTGCATGAACACGGGCTCGGAAAGTTGCGCGAAATCAAGGAAATGCTGCTGCCGCTGAAAAACCATCAGCCGGTTAGTCTTGGCCCATTTGAAGATCGCACCTCAGCGGAAGAAATGCTCGAAGCGTTGCGAAACAAAGGCAACGCCGTAGTCAAGCTGATTGAGGAGGAAAAGTAGACGTGCGGCATGCTGCTGGCAAAACACAGCTTTGCCGAAAACCTGGTCGATACCGGCACACCGCTGCAGGTGGTGGCACAACTGGCAGGACATGAGTCGCTACAGACGACCAGGCGGTATGTGACACCGAGTGAGGCGGATCTGAGGAAAGCAGTAAAGGGGATCAGCTGGGAATGGTAACCGTGTCAGTTAAACTCTACCTGTCTTTTGCTTGTTCCATCGGTGCAGATCCTCGTGTTTATGCTAATGTAGTCGTTGAGAGGTATCAAAAGGGAGGATCGTTATGGCCAAACAACGCTTCATGATCTACCTGGAACCCGCTGAGGAGGGTGGTTACATTGTTCGGGTACCTGCATTACCCGGATGTGTGACTCAAGGCGAAACACGTGAAGAGGCTCTGAAGATGGCGCAAGACGCAATTGCAGGATACCTAGCATCGTTAGTTAAGCATGGAGAGCCAATCCCTCAGGGAACTGGCGAGATAGACACGGTGGAAGTTGAAGTGACCTCCTCTTGAGGCGGTTGCCTGCTATTAAGCCGCTTCAAGCGATCCGTGCATTGCAGCGAGCAGGTTTTGTTGTCGATCACGTTACTGGGAGTCATTACATCATGCTTCACTGCTCAAAACCAGCGCCCGTAGTTTTTGATGGCAGACCTACGACAATAGCTAGGCGTGATCCCTGCTGCTCATGTCCAGGTGAAAATTTCAGAGTTTTGCATATCTTTTCTTGATTTCCTCGACATATGCTTTACTGGTCATCTCGCCGTTTAGCACTTTTAGGATTTCCTCTTCGTCCTCCTCCGTGAGTTCTAAACCTTCGATTTTCATCGATGCCTTTACGCTCCTGAGGTCCTCACGCGTATACTTCTTATTTTGCTTCGTGTTTTCTGATTTCTTCGCTTCACACAGCCCCCTTTTTGTGCACTTTAATATACTCCGCAAATTCCTGGGCAATCGCCTTTGCCTCTTCCATGGCGGGATGGATTGCTGGAATTGCTAGCATAATTATGACCGCAACGGCAGTAATCCAGACCAGCTCGCGCCGAAAGTACAAGTAAAGCCGCACTCTAGCACTCACTAGATTGCGGCTTGCCCGGTTTGGGATGGGTTCACCAGTACCTTACCGCCACTATTATACTCAAAGGGTTTGTACGTGTGCGGGGGCAGTCTCGTTTCAAGATGACTGCCTCCATAGAGCTGGCTATTTTGCGTTTAACAGCATTTTAACCAAAATGATGAAAATCTGTGTAAGGAGGCATGAGAACAAGATAATAATGGTGTGAGAGGAGAATATAGCGAATTTTGAGGAAATAATCGTGTTGCCATAATTTGTTGTAAGTACCATATTTCAATCAACAATTAGCTACTGGAGGAGGAAAGGTAAAAATGCGACGAATATCAAAGCGCTGGGAAATCACAGCCACGATGCTTTTAAGTTTAGGGCTTTTAGGGATTAGCATGAGTGGTTCAGCAAGTGCACATAGTGGAACGTCTACCTATACGTATCCCGGCGGAGATGTCTTGCAAGCTAACGCTTGGATACAAAACTTTACATGGACAGGATGCGGTGATTGGTCAACCTCAGCGAAACTTTTGGGGTACAACCCTCCTTACGCAGCGTGGATAAAGAATGTTGCAACTTTGACACCTTATGGTATCGGTGCGTCTATTAGTGGCAGTGGTCCTAGTGGAAGTTTTTCAGGGGGATCTCCTGCTTCATTTTCTTGGACGAACACTAACGCTTGGATCAGCGATCTTTCTGGAAATGTCTGTGGCAACGTGCTGACTGTGTATATTTCATTGGGATCTACTGCAGTATCATATGTCCCTCAATACGGATCCCCAAGAACGGCATCTGTATCACTTTAGTAATATGTATTTATTTAATAATTAGTTGGTACATTACCACACCGGTATAATTTTTGTGTGAGTAATGTACTGTTTTGTGAGGAAGGATACGCTTGCAACTGTCTATACAACGTGTATTTGGAATGATTCTGATCGTTTCATCTATAAATTTTTTTGTTTCTGCTTGTTCTCCAGAACAAGCAGGGCAAACAACAATGCTCAACGATGAACTAAATAAACTGAAAGCTGCTAATGGGCTGTATATGTCACCAGTAACGGCCTCAGTTGAGCCAGTTAATCTTGAAGATTCGGCTTTCGATCTTTCGGTTCTGGCGTTAACAGGGCATAAGCGTACGGTTAGTTGGTCAGATGATGGAGCGAAATTTGCAGTACAGCAGCAATTACAAGCAGAAAGTGTATGGGGTACTTGGATGATTCATACTATTGAAAAGGCGACGGGGATTCCTAAGCAAGATGTTCCGTACGATTTACTCCTTAGTTCGTACGATACGCACGGTTTTTTTGCAGACAATCCAAACCCACCACCAGATTTAGCTTCTAAACTGGCATCGACTGCCGCGGCTCTACAGGTAATATCAGAGAAGCACCTCTCGCTTTCTGAGAAACAACGTTCTCAAATTATTAAATGGATCGATAAAAATATACAAAACGTATCAAATCCGTACCAGATGTATAATGTGATATCATCATTAGAAATTTTAAATGGACTAGCTCCAGCTAATACAAAAGCCTTTTTACAGACGTGGTGGGAGGAAAAAGGAGTATATATAAATAATATTAATGACGACCCTGAATTGCTTGACATATATGGTTATGTACTTTCAGAAAAAGCACGTGGTGCAATACCTAACGCGCAAAAAGAGGTAATCGAAAGTATCATTGAACAGCGTTTGAATCACCCCGCTGATGCATTTACTCGTTATTACTTAGCTTTAACGTGGGAGGCTCTAGGTGGTAACAAAAACACACTACAAATCTTAATCCCAGAAATTCGCTCTAATCAAAACGATTCTGGTTGGTCCCATGGAAACACCGCTCAGTTAGGCAGTATTGACCAGTCATTTTTGGAATCTGAGATCAGAGTATTGTCGCATATAAAAGTGTCAGATAAATCGTTAGCTAATACGCTGCACCGTTTACTGCAAGAGCCTGATCTTGCTATATCGCCGTTCACTCAACTTGAAATAGCAGCTACTTTACATAATATCGGACAATCAGACCCGAGGCTTGAGCAAAGTGCCGTAGTTCAAATCATCAAAAATGCGCCTAGCACAATTACACTTGAAAATGTGAATACGTGGGGCAAAGCTCAAATGTTGCTTCAATATGTGAAAAATAATAGTTTGCCAAAAGCAAAGGTTGAGCAGTGGCCGTTGACATCCGAGCAAAATCGTTATGCCGCTTGGCTTGTTTTAGCTCATCTACAATCAATCAATGACCCCATTCCTGAGTCGTTTAAACAAGAAATCTCGAAGATTCCATCATGGATCACTGCCCATATAACCGACCCAAATCTAAAAGAGCTAGAAGTTGCGGTCGAAGCATTGTCTGCCACAGGCAATCTTGACCTTCTTCCTGTCGATGCGGTGAATACCTCATTGCAAAAGCTCAAGGGATGCGGCCATTTTACGCAGCTTTATCGTCTATCGATGGACTCTGATACCTGTGATCTGGAAGCGACAAGCGATGCATGGAGAATCCTTCGGATACTCGGCACTTTCAACAACAAATGAGTTTATGAGAAAATCCAGCGAAGGGAAGAAACTTAAATGGACGGGACCATTGTCGAAGTGGCGAACCTCACCAAACGATACGCTGTCGGAGGGAAAACCATCGTCGCCTTGGATCATCTTTCTTTTCGTGTGAAGCGGGGGAGCTTCGTTGCGATTCAAGGACACTCTGGCTCCGGTAAATCGACGCTGCTCCATCTCATTGGTTTGTTAGCTTTCCCACAAGTAGGACAGCTATGGATCGACGGCGTAGAGACCGCCACCTTAAGTGAGGCAGAAGCGGCTGCTGTGCGTGCCAAAAAGATCGGCTTCATTTTTCAATCGTTTCATTTGCTGGCCCACTTGACCGCTTTGGAAAATGTCGTGTTGCCTGCCTTGGGAGATGTCGCTGCAGCCGAACAGCGAGCCCGTGCTTTGCTGGATCAAGTGGGGTTGGCTGACCGCGCGGATCAGCGCCCCGGAGAGCTCTCGGGAGGCGAGCAGCAGCGTGTTGCTGTCGCTCGGGCACTCATCAACGATCCCGTGTTGTTATTGGCGGATGAACCTACCGGCAATCTGGATGCTGAGAGTGAACAGCTGGTGCTTCAAGAGTTGCAACAGGCACACCGCCATGGAAAGACGGTAGTGGTCGCCTCGCACAGTGAGGTATTTTTACGTGTCGCCGATCGTGTGCTTACCCTGCAAGCGGGTCGGCTGATTGATGACAAGGAAGAGGTGACGCGCTGAAACGCAATCTCTCGATCGCGTGGCGCAACCTGCGCCAGTACGGCAGTCGACTCTGGACCCTCGGCGGTCTAATCACTTTGGGCTGCGTGCTCAGTCTCGCCTGTGCCGGCATTGTCGCCCAAGGGGCCAGCCAGTTGCAGAACGATGTGGCAGAAGGGGTAGCACTGCGCACCATTGAGGTTTACGGCCAAAATGAGCAGGGCATCCAACCGCTGACGACAGACAAAATCCGGGCGATTCGTTCCCTGCCGAACATCGCCGCAGTGGAGCCGCAGCTGCAAGCCAGCTTCGACTTCAAGCAACAAGGCCTTGGGGCAGCCCTCTTAACTGCGACGACCCCGCAACCCTCCTCTTTGCCACCGATTGTGACATCGACGCGGACCAACCTTTTTCCCCTACGTGATGGCGAAGCGGTCTTGCCTGCTGAGAGCCAAGGCGTCGATTTTCACCAGATCCTTGGCCAAACGCTGAATATCGATTTTACGCAGAAAGTGGCGGAAGGAGTGGGTCAGCCCGCACTCGATAAAATTCGTGTGGTCGCGCTCTACGATCCCAACTACCAGCAGGATGGCCCTGCCGCCGCCTATGTCGATCCGGCGCTTGTGCTGCGCTGGGCAGCAGCCAGAGCCGGGTTGCCTCAAAACAATTATCTCGACGTGATGGGCTATAACCAAGCCAATGTCATCGTGGATAGCTCCGAGCATGTTTCCAGTGTACTGCAGCAGCTGCACCAGGACGGTTTTTATGCCACCAGTCTGGCGCAACGGCTGACACAGTTGCCTGGTGCGCTGCGTCTGTTTTCTTCCGCTGTGCGCTTGCTCATCGGTTTGATCTTGTTGTTCAGCCTTGCCGCTGGATTTGCGCTCAGTAGTCTCTTTGTGCGCCAGCGCACACGCGAAATCGGCTTACTGAAAGCAGTCGGCTTTCGACAGCGTCGGATCCTGGTTCTTTTTTTGTCAGAGCTTAGCATCGCTGGGCTGCTTGCCGATGCTGCAGGCGTGATCCTCGGCAACGGGCTCAGCGCGGTGCTTGGCGCCGTATTGTCGGGGCGCAGCTGGTTGGGGCTGCACTTTCAAGGGTTGGCCTTGCCGAGCGTGTGGTGGTCTGTGTTGCTGCTGTTTGCGCCGGCAGCCGCTATGGTCCTGGGAGGCTATTTTCCGACACGCCGGGCCTGCAAGATTCCGCCTGACGAGGCACTGCGGGAGTGGTAGGCATGCACAGGAAGTTTCATCCTCGACGGTTCCCTTGGATGTTGGCCTTGTCTATCCTCGCATGGCTCGTACTGAGCGGATGTGTGCCGCACGCTTCGTCCCAGGCGTGGGCGAACAGCTCGTTGGTACTCGTCACGCAGCAAAAGAAAGCGCTGCTGTTATCTGGTCTCGATCTTGCTGCACAACCGCCACGCCTGACCCCTCTGGCAAAGCTGCCGATCCCAGCGGGTGCCAACGTGGTCTCACAAAGTACCGTAATAGCACAAGGAAAACAGCGGTTCGCTGTCTTTGTAGAGACCCCTTCTGCCTCCAAACCGTACAGCGCTACCGTTTTCGATGTGGTTCTGACACGGCGCACGGTCACGTCGCTGGGCAACATGAATGACGGCGTTCAACCGGAAATTGCAGCGGGAAGCTTGAGTGCGTTGGGGAGTCTTCCCGGCCACGCCGAGATTTCCAAGATAGTATGGTATCGCTTTCCCTCGCTGACTCCCCAGAAGAGTGCGCCCCTTTCCTTTTCGTTTGAAGGCCGCGACGCATCTTGTCTGGTGGGGGAGAAACAGCAGAAGGGTGCCGTTTGGGTGACATTGCAACGCATCCAGGGCACTCAACTTGGTGCACAGACACAGATTACTACCGAATCTGCTCCGAGCGGTCTGGCATGTACCGAACAGGGGGCTCTGGTCGCTCTTTCGGGGCGCTATCCTTCTGGACAAAGGATACAGGCCAAGCAACTGCTGCCGGACAATCGGGTGGCTATCCTCTACAACGGTCAGCCGATCCGGTTTGTCCAAGTTGGCGATAGCCCCCAAAACGTCGCTTGGATAGATGCTCACCTGGCAGTGACAGACGTTGAAACGGGTCCAAAGCGCACCCTTGTTTTCTTTGATCCGCTTCTCGGGCAAGTCACACATCGTACACCACTGGAAAACATGCAATCTCTGACGGCCTTGAGCGTTGTGGCGGACAAAGTCATTGCAGTGGGGGATCACGAGCTTGCCATTGTCTCCAGCGCAGGTAAAGAACTGGCCCGACTGCAATTGCCCGGAAACAGCGATACATACGACCTGAGATCGCATGTCCCTGAATAAACGCATGTTGTGTGATGTGGGTCGAAACAGATCGAGAGCAAGCGACCGTGCTACCCGAATTCAAGCGTTGTTCGCCCGGCACTGTTTGTTACCAAGCGTGACAAGCGCAGACTAGCAGGGCGCACGCTGGAACATGCCATGCGCACCTACATGGACGCAGCAGGCCTAGAAAAAGCGACGGTCCACGACCTGCGGCACAGCTTTGCGAAAAACCTGATCGATAGAGGGACGCTGCTACAGGTAATGGCCCAGCTGGCGGGGCATGAGTCGCTGCAGGTGACCAGGCGGTATGTCACACCGAGTGAGGCAGATCTGCGCAAGGCAGTAGAAGGGATCGTGCGCGCTGTTCCTGTACAGCGTTAGAGCGAAAGCTCTAGCCCAAAAACAGGCGCTAGCAATCGCTAGCGAACTCTGATTCCGACTGGACGGATGAAACCCCCGTTTACGTCAAAGGTTGGTGACGTAGGTCCAAGACTCCGACATGCGGTCTATGACGATGATGATAGCAACGACCGTATGAAGCTCGGCGAAGTCGGCGAAAACCAGACCTGAGAAGTGGTTAGGGAAGTAGTCGGGCCGCCTTAAAAGACCACCCTGCCGACACTCCAGGAACCCACGTCTGTACGGCTCGAAATCTACGGCACGCCAAAACGGAGGCGCAGCACTCCCGAAAAGGAGAGAGGGAACTGCCAAGGCAATGATCCCTACCAAGGCAGAGGCGTGATGCCTGTCCGAGCCCTCCAACCCATGGGCGAAAGGACTGAACTCCGGGTCATAGCGGGCGGCTAACGTGGCCAAAAGAAGGGCTAGGAATCACGGAACAGCGGAACCCGGGGCGTGGGAGGCCAATCGGGCCTATGAAGCGAGCAGTGCAGGAAATGGCCTGCGAACCCCGGGGGCAGCAGCCCGTAGTAGCGATGATGTGCCGTAATAGGCACGGAGCGAAGGGGCATAGTCAGGACCAAAGGTCAAACTCAAGTTTGACAGTACCCTTGATATGGCGCGGATTGTAGGGGCAAGTTTGTACCACACGCACTTTAGCCCCGCGTGGCTGCGGGGCTCGTTGGAGATCGATTCGTCTTGTGGCATCTTGTGCGGTTTACTCGGCCGACGTCATGTGTTGTGCTTTCGTCACCGACAAGGTCTTGTTCGGCGTCGGAATGCCCAGGCTTGTGAGGATGGCCTTCACACTGTCCTTCGCCTTGGTCACGCTGACGAATTCCTTGTCTAAAAACGTGGCGCGCACCGCCTTCCAGCGTCTCAGTTCCCGTACGATGGCTTCTCCTGTGTACCACCGCGACTCTAATTCGGCCAGCGCCTTGGATCGGTCTTCAACGCACGCAAGACTTTCTGCTGCGACCTTGTCGCGCGCCCATTGACGGCGATACAACACTTGCATCTCCTGCTCGAAGAGGTAGGCCAGCACGCAGACGAAGATGTGCCCACGAACCCGCTGCTCATTCCAGTGATAGACAGGCCCGACATCCAGGAAGTTTTTGATCTGGTGAAACGCACGTTCGATCCCCATCAGCGTCTTGTACGATTGGACCACGTCGGCTGCAGGCAAATCCGTATTGGTTCGAATCAGGAACTTTCCGTCGCGCAGTGCTTCCTTGGTGATGGCGTCCTCATCGCGCCGATACGTCAGGATGCCGTCCTTGTAATCGACCTGAAAAAACGTTTCAACCCCTTTTCTGGTCAACAGGTCCGCCACCTTGAGCATGACGCCTTTGTCGGTCGGTTTTCGGCCGCGCTTCGGTTTCGTCAAGCTCTCCGCCAAGGCTTTCAGGCCCGCTTCAGCCTCCTCCATCGCGCTCTCCCGAAACGCGGCATCCTGACGCGCTTTCTCCGGATTGTAGCAGAGGATGTACCGGACGCCTTCGGCCTTTTCGACGTCGTCCACGCTTGTGGCGGGCACCTCGAGGTAGCGCAGGTTGTCTTTCAGTTCATGGTAGGCGTTGACGTCCGCAAACTGTTCCAGCAACGCGTCGCTCACGATGCGCCCGCGCTTGTGGAACCCGACAATGTACGGGAATCCCGCCTCCGCCATCAGGGCCATGTTCTTTTCCGTGACCATGCCGCGGTCTCCCACGAACACGCACTGCTCGACCGCAAAGTCTTCTTTCAGACGTTTCAAGATGTCTGGCACGGTTTGCTTGTCGGACACGTTGCCTGCGAACACTTCGTGCGTGATGGGAATGCCTTCAGGGGTCACCAGGAGTCCAAGCTCCACCTGCTCGAGGTCGGGGCGATGCGTTCGGGAATATCCATGCTCTCCTAAGGGACAGGCGTGACCGTGGAGGTGGGTGCTGGTCAAGTCGTACAGAACCAACGAGAGCCTGAAGTTCAGCAAGTCTGTCAGTCGCCCGTACAACACACGTTCCAGTTGAGGCTTGATGTCGACGAGATAGTCGAGCGCTCGATAGAAGTGCTGAAGCTGCCACGGCTCCCCGCCCCAGTCCGGCAGATAGAGATCGTCCAGCGTGTGAAAGAGGCGAAGCTTGCTCGAGGGATCGACGAGCCGATGAATGACCATGGCTTGGACGTACCGCGCGACATCAAAGGTGACCTCGCGGTCACGCAGGGCGTCACGAATGGCCTCGGTGAGCCCGAGTTGGTTCCACAAAAATTGCACCACATACGGAACGCCGAAATGGAGCACCTGCTGAGCCTCGAAGTCCTCGAGCGAACCGGTGGTGCGATGCTGTAGGAGAGACTCGAGGGTCCGGATAATCTGTTCGATTTCGCGCTCAGAATATTGACCGATGTTGCCCAGGCTTGCGACACGCCGCTTCTTGACCGTTCGACCATCACGGTAGGACTCAACGATGTGGAGATACTTGTAGGTCTTACCGTCGGGCTTCTTTGTGGATACAATTTGCGCGAACAAGAGGATCACCGCCACGGGAATTTATATCCACAATCATAGTACATATGTGCTTATGTATCAACGATTACATGAAAAAAGTTTGAACTACATTTTCGCAAACAAAACGCCCTCAAACGACGAAAAAACTGCGCTGTAGCGCGGTTCGGACGTTCCGATGAGGCGTTTTACTGTCAAACTTGAG
>JADBKH010000038.1 GCA_014896485.1 Bacillota bacterium
CGCGTTTTTCGCCACCACCCGATTCCGCCAGCGCAAGGGCACGATCGAGTGCATTCCAGCCCAACGTGGCACACTTGATGCGTACGGGAAAGCGTGCAACCCCCTGCAGTGCCACCAAATCACCCAACAGCGTTTCATCGATACCCGATTCGCCACGCATCATTGACCGAAAAACCGCCTCGATGCGCCGCGCCTCTTCGATCGACTTGCCCTTCAGCAGATCGGTCATCATGGAGACCGAGGACTGGCTGATGGAACAACCTTCGCCGTTGAAGGCGATCTTGTCAATGCGGCCTTCCTCATCGAATTTCAGCTGCAGGACGATCGTATCCCCACAGCTGGGATTGTACATTTCCACACCGACATCGGCCTGATCGAGCGTCTCCTTGTTGTGCGGATGTCCGTAATGCTCCAAGATCACTTCTTGATACAGCTGCTGCAGATCGTCAGACGACGGCATGATGGAAGAACTCCTTTGCTTTGAGCAGGCCTGCACAAAGTGCATCGACTTCCTCAAACGTATTGTACAAGTAGAAACTGGCACGGACCGTCGCTGTACAAGAGAGCCAGCTCATCAGCGGCTGTGCACAGTGATGCCCAGCACGCACACAAATATCTTCATTGTCCAATACCGTAGCCACATCGTGCGGGTGAATCCCTTCGAGGTTGAAAGTGACGATCCCACCACGTTCTTTCGGCCCATACCATTGCAATCCCTTGATCTCTGAAAGGCGTGAAAGGGCGTACTCCGTCAGAGCAGACTCGTGTTCAGTAATGCGTTCCATGCCCACCTGTTCCAGGAACGTCAGCGCCGCATCAAGCCCGACCGCACCAGCAATATTGGGGGTTCCACCTTCAAATTTGTAAGGCGATTCTTTGAACGTACTCGACACCCGCGTCACACGGCTGATCATCTCACCCCCGTACAGCCAAGGATCCATCGCATCTAAGATCGATCGCTTTGCCCACAGACAACCGATCCCGGTGGGCCCCAACATCTTATGCCCCGAAAAAGCATAGAAATCACAGCCGATCTGCTGTACGTCAACCGGAAGATGAGGCACAGCCTGGGCACCGTCGATGAGGCAGAGGGCACCGTTTTGATGGGCCAGTTCGGCAATCTCGCGGACAGGCAGGATCGTACCGAGCACATTGGAGATATGGGCCACAGCGACCAACTTGGTCCTGGGCCCGACGACCGCCGCCACATTTTCGACAGGCAACGAGCCGTCCTCTGCCAGTTCTGCATAGCGCAACGTCGCTCCCCGCTCCGCACAGATGTGCTGCCACGGAACCAAGTTGCTGTGGTGCTCCAGCGGTGTGACGACCACTTCATCGCCAGGCTGCAGGTTCTCGCGCCCCCAACGATCGGCCACCAGGTTGATCGCTTCCGTCGTCCCCCGGACGAAGATCACTTCTTCGGGAGCCGGCGCGTGAATGAATGCAGCCACATGAGCGCGGGCCTGCTCATAGGCTTCTGTGGCACGTGCCGACAACGTATAGACCCCTCGATAGACATTGGCATTTTCATGCTCGTAATACGCTTGCAACCGTTGCAGGACAAACCTGGGTTTTTGGCTGGTAGCAGCCGAATCAAGGTAGACCAGCGGTTTCCCGTGCGGATTTTCATTGAGAATGGGAAATTGCGCACGAATCTGTTCGACGGGCAAGAGGGACTTCATCGGACACTGCCTCCCAGTTTGGCTTGGACGAGTTGGGAGATCTGCTGGCATACGGTGGCAACTGGAATGCGATCCAACAGAGGTGCCAAAAAGCCAGCGACGATCATCTCGATGGCCAAGGGCTCGGGAATTCCCCTGCTCTCCAAATAGAAGAGCTGCTCGGGATCGACCTCACCTGCACTGGCGGCATGGGAGGCGACCACATCGTTTTCATCAATGCGCAGCACGGGAAGAGCATCGGCATGGGCCTCGTCAGAAAGAAGGAGCGTCCGCTCGCGATTGTACGCGACGGTACCGCGCGCGCCCCGATGGATATCCGTTGTCCCCTGGTAGACTGCTTCACCATCTTCTGTCACCACCTGGCGGGTCTCCATCTCCGAACGCGTGTTGGGCGCATCGTGGGTGGCGATCACTTCCAAGTCATCATGCTGGCCTCTTCCGACGACCATCACGGACCAACTCTCCATCGAGGCACCGGTTTCACTGAGATCGGTCGCCGTTACCGTATGCTGCAGGCCGCCACCAAAATCGCCCAATACCCAACTCACTTGCCCATCTCTCGCAACGCGCAGATGACGTTGCAAAAAAAGATCGGCTTCTGCCCCGTTGTTCTGCAAAATGACAAGCTGCAGTCGTGCACCAGCACTTACATAACCTTCCAGAATGCCTGCGTGGAGAACCTCTCCTTGCCGTGGGCCTGCACTTCCCAAGACCAAGGTCACTTTGGCGCCCGGCTCGAGCATCAACAACGTCCGGCTATACCAAGCTCCCCCCTGAGGAAGCCACAGGTAGCTCTCCAACGGCACATCGATTTGACATCCCTTCGGCACGTAAAGCAATGTACCGGACTGCCACAAAGCGGTGGCCAGAGCTGTAAAACGGTCGGTCTGCGCCGGTACCAACGCGCCCAGCCACCGCTGCCAGTGATCACCGCTGCCCAACACCGCCTGGCCCAAATCCTCAAAGAGCACGTCTTCTGGCAGCGCACTTCGATCCTCTATGGTCCCCCCAGGAAGCACCAGCGTCTTTCCTTCCGCGGTAATCCCGAGTTGCTGCCTGAGGCCCTCCTGTGCGCCGGCAACATCTGATTCCGCTGGTTGAAGCCTCTGATCGTCGAGGGGGGGAAGATCAGTACGTTCCCAACGCGGCCACGACAGCTGCTCCAAGGCATTCCAGGCCGAAAGGCGTTGTTGAACCAGCCAATCCGGCTCTCCCCGCTGCTTGGCCCATAACAGCAGACTTTCGCGGCTCCACAAGGATGTTGACGATGTGGTCATGCCTTCAGCCCCCTCATTCCGCTGTCCCTGCTGGGAGGCCAGCCTCTGCACGGAGCCAATCGTATCCCTTCTCCTCGATCTGTGCGACCAGATCTTTCCCACCGGAACGGACCAGCCGACCATCGATCAGGATGTGGACAAAATCAGGCTCGACGTACTGCAAAATGCGCTCGTAGTGGGTGATGATCATCAAACCCAACTCCGGGCCGCGCAAGCGGTTGATATCCTGCGCTACAGCGCGCAAGGCATCGACGTCCAGCCCGGAATCGATCTCATCGAGCATTGCGATACGCGGAGTGAGCATCGTCATCTGCAACATCTCACTGCGTTTTTTCTCGCCACCTGAAAAACCTTCGTTGACATAACGCTCCGCAAAAGAGGGATCGATGCCCAGTGATTTCATCGTCTCCATCAACTTGCGATGAAATGCCATGATCGACAATCCCTGCTCTTCTCCCATTCGGGCGTTGACCGCAGCGCGCAAGAAATTTCCCAAGCTTACGCCAGGAATCTCGGCAGGATACTGCATCGCCAAAAAGAGCCCTTGCCGGGCACGCTCATCCACGGGCATCTGTAGCAGATCTTCGCCATCGAGCAAAACTTCTCCTGAAGTGACGGTATAGGCAGGATGACCCATTAGCGCCGCTGCCAAGGTGGATTTGCCCGCCCCATTGGGCCCCATGATGGCATGTACTTCACCGCCGCGAATCGTCAAATGAACTCCTTGGATGATCTCTTTTTCACCGATTGATACATGGAGATCCCGAATCTCCAATACAGGCGTCGCCATCAATGGACCTCCTTACGACTTTTGCAACATCACTGTATACTATCTTCCTTCTGCCTGCAAGCAGAAGCCCTTTCCCCTTGTACCAGCGCGAGTACTGCGTCGACAAAGCCGGCGTGGGCGAAGCCTTGTGGCAGATTCCCCCACATTGTCCCCGTAAGCGGATCGTAATGTTCACCAAAAAGATAGAAGGGTGACGCAGTCTGTACCGCTTTTTTTAACCGCTGATAAGCCTCTTCCTTTTTCCCTATCCTCGCTTCGGCTTCGGCCAGCCAAAAAGTTGCCAGGTAAAAGGGAAGTGCCGCCTGCTCATAGCGCGCCGTTCCCCCATGAATCTGTAAACCACCACGCCCGTTGCCTTGTTGCAGGCGCATGCCAAAATAGGTCTGTCCCAAACCTTCCCCGGCTTTTCGCACACGCGCCATGGGTTGCTCCCACGCTGCGATGGTCTGTTGTAGGATGGTGTCTTCTTCAGAAAGAACATCAAAGTAGAGCAGTCCAAAGGCAGAGATGTCTAAAGCCCCGTCTTCCGTTGCTACACCAAGATAAACCCCTTCCGCAGGGGAGGTGAATCTTTCCACAATGAATGCACGGATCTGTTCCGCTGTCTCGCGAAAAGCCGTGAAAGTCTCCCGATCGCCAAAGTGAGCGGCAAACCGCGCTGCTGCGCTCATTGCGCCAAAGCAAGCCGCTTTCCCCCACAGCCAATGATCGCGGCGCTCCCGAACCTCCCAAATCCCATTCTCGGGAAGTGCCCAATGTTTCGCCGTCCACTGTGCCGCCCGAAAGATGGCAGGCCAACGCTGCCGCGCCTGCTCCCAGCGGCCACTGCGTTGCACATGCTCCCAATATCCGTGCAAGATCACGCCGGTCGAATCCAGCTGCAGCTGCTGTGCAGCTGCATTTCCAAAGCGGATCGGTTGTTCTCCATGTGGACCTGACAAATCATTGATGACCGACTCTGGCGGCATCTCGTCGGACAACGGATAGAGAGGACTTGTCCAACTGCCATCTTGCTCCTGCCGTGCAAAGACAAAATCATAGAACCGGCTGCTTTCCTCGTGTATCCCCACCCGATCCAACGCATCGGCCATCAGCGCACCATCGCGCAGCCAGACGAAACGGTAGTCCCAATTTTCATCGCCTGCCGGTGTTGCCGGAAACGATGCGGTTACCGCAGCCAACATGCCCCCCGATTCTCGATCTGCAAGCAAACGCATCGTCATCAGACTGCGTTCATACCCCTCTGAAAGATCCGCATCGGACAAGTTGGGGGAGAAGGCCTGTGACAGCCAGGCCTCCCATTGGGCAGCCTCCTGCAGCGGTTCAGCGATCGCCGCCTCTCCGAGTACGGCACGTGCATCGAACTCATCCTGCCCATAGGCGAAGACAAAGCGCACCTGGGCCTGCTCACCGATGGACAAGCGCGGCAACTCGTCGAGCTGTTCCCGTACAATACATCCGTGCGCAGCGCTGAGCGTTAGCGCTTCCACTCCCGTGAAAACAGAGAGAGGATACGCCTTTGTGCGAATGGGAGAGAGAAAAGGGCGAATCTGAGGGGAAGAGAGCGAAGCACGGTTGGTGACAGTAGCTTCGACCAAAAGCAGACGGCTGCCCCACACCATAAAGGTGCGCAGCACCACTTCGATCCCGTTTCCCTGCAGACCTGTCTCGACAACGGCACTGTGGGAAAGGTAGTGCTGGAAAACCGGTTCTACCGCCGGTTCGAAGCGCAACCCTGCAGCGCCGCCATGGTGCGGATCGAGGGCCTGTGCAAAAAACGGGAAAGCATCGAAACGGGGAACACACCACCAGACGATATCGCCCCACTCGTTGAGCAAAGCCGCGGTCTGGCCGTCCCATACCACTGCCAAGCGATCAACTCCTACCCTTCTCATCCTGCTTCCCCTTTTCCCCGCCGCAGACGATTGCCTTTCGTTGCATATTGTTTCACGACTCGACGACAAACGCTACTGCCACTTGTGACGCTCAAGCGTGCATAATTTGAGCGTCACAAAGCCAGCCTACCCTTGGCAATGCCCAGGAGGGTGAAGATGGCAGGACAGCATTACCCTACACGACAATCCATGCTTCAACCCGCTGGATCCCAGCAGTCCCAACAGGAAGCACGGCATGCGCGCGAGCAAATGAAAACCTCGGGCGTCGACCTGCTCGACTCGATCGTACTACAGAAAATCGCTTTAGAAGCGGATGCGGTGAATCGAAGCATCGACACGGTGCTGGCCAAACGGACACCCTACTTCGCTGAAGAGATCTCGTACAACTTGCGCGTCATCCGTACACTCTTTGGCGAAAGCAATGACATTGTCGTACGCGAACTTGAGCTGCCGATGAAAGAGCCTGTTCGCGCCGCACTGATCTACCTTTCATCGCTCGTCAAAAGGGAAGACATCAACAACTTCATCCTTCGTCCGTTGATGGACAAAAAGCACTTCCCTCCTGCCCTTTCTCTGGAAATGCTGTATCAGCACCTCCACGCACATCTTCTCCCCGACGGGGATTTTCGCACAGTCTCCCATGTCGCAGAGGCCGTCCACCACCTGTTAGAAGGCGAAGCGCTTCTGCTCGTCGATACGATCAACCGGGGGATTTTAATCGGCGTGGAAGCCCCCAAAGGGCGGAGTGTGGAACCCCCCAATATCGAATCAGCAGTCTTAGGCCCCCAAGCCGGCTTTACGGAGCAAATCCAGACCAATTTTTCCTTGATGCGACAGTATCTGCACTCTTCGGATCTGCGTGTTGTAACCATGGAGATAGGGCGTACCGCTTTGACGAAGGTCGCTATCTGCTACATCGATGGCCTGACCAACACGGATCTGATCGCCGAAGTGCGCCGACGCCTCGCGATGATCGAGATCGATGGGATATGGGACGCCGGCATGATCGAGCAATTTCTCGAAGACAACCATGTCTCGCCCTTTCCCCAGGTACAGCTTTCAGAACGGCCAGACAAGACTGCCGCCAACCTACTGGAAGGACGCGTGGCTGTTTTCGTAGACGGCTCCCCTTTTTCCTTGATCGTACCGGGCGTTTTCACACAGTTTTACCAGGCAAGTGAAGATTACAACGAACGTTGGCCGATGGCGACTTTTATCCGCTTCAGCCGCGCTGTTGCTCTTTTCTTTTCTCTGGTGACCCCCTCACTCTACGTCGCACTTACGGAGTTTAACCAGGAGCTGATCCCAGCCAACTTTGCCGTCGCCGTCGCCAGTGGACGTGTCGGTGTGCCCTTTCCCGCTGTCATCGAGGTCTTCGCAATGGAAGTCGTCGTCGAAGTCTTGCGAGAAGCAACGTTGCGCATGCCCCAGCGATTGGGTCAGGCCATCTCCATCGTCGGGGTCTTGGTGATCGGTCAATCGGCCATCTCAGCGGGTTTTGCCAGCCCCATTGTGGTCGTCGTCGTCGCGTTGACGACAGTCGGCTCTTTTGCCGCCCCTTCGTATCAGGCCGCGATGGCGCTTCGCATGTTACGTTTTCCGCTGCTGCTCATCTCCGCCATCTTTGGGCTGTACGGAACCATGATCGGCCTGCTGCTCATCTTCAACCACTTGCTTTCTCTTAAGTCCTTCGGCGTACCCTTCCTTTCGCCTGTCGTGCCGCCCCACCCCAAGGAATGGCTCGACACCGTGGTACAGCGACCGCTGTGGTTGCGCGATACACGACCCAAAGAGTTGAAGGCTGAAGATCAAAAGCGGTTGGGTGTCGATCCCGCGACGATCTGGAGCAATCCGACCAACGTTTTGGAGCCGCACGGCTATCTCTCACGGAGGGGGTTGAAACACCTTGTCACAGCCCGTCGCGCAACAAGGGGTGGACAATCCGGAGAACGCACGTAAATTCAAGAAGCGTGAACTGGGAAGCTGGACCATCGCAGCGGTATTGGTCAGCACCGAGATCGGCCCGACCATTTTGGGTTTGCCACGCCGAATCAGCACACTTGCCGGCACCGCTGCCCCCATGGCGATCTTGCTGGGCGGATTGCTCGGTTTTTTGCCACTGCTTGGCCTGTGGGCGGTCTGGCGGTACTATCCGGAGCTCAACTTCTTCGAGATCTCCAAGCGCCTCTTTGGACATACGGCTGGTGTTGTCTTCAATTTTATCCCGATCCTCTTCTACCTGTGGTACGGTGGCCTGGTCGCCCGAGAGTTCGCCAGCATTGTCGTCTCTGCGGTCTTGCCCCGCACGCCGGTGGAGATCACCCTGTTGGTCATGCTGTTGACCACCGCGATTGCCGCCCGGGACGATGTCGTCGGCCAGGGAAGGATGCACCTTTTCTACTTACCCCTTCTTTTTTTGCCCAGCTTATTGGGCATGCTCTTTGGCCTGAAAGAAGCCCATCTCAGCTTCCTGCAACCTTTTTTGGGCAACGCTCCGTTGCGTCAGATTCCAGCAGGCAGTTGGGCTTTCTACACGACGCTGCGGGGCATCATCATCCCCCTGATCTTTCTCCCCTTTTTGGCCAAGCGCAAGGAGGCAATCGTTGGACTGGCCACCGGGCAGGGGCTGGTCTTGCTCTACGATCTTCTGCTGATGATCGCTACTTTGGCCGTCTTTGGCGTGGGCGAGCTCCGCCAGTTGGAGTGGCCCACGTTGGAATACACCAAGGCGACCTCGTTGCCAGGTTCTTTACTGGAGCGGCTCGACTCAGTCTTTTTGGCGCAGTGGGTGATCGCCGTCTTTACCACACTGTTGACCGTCTACCATGCCTCTGCGTACGGACTCGCCCAAAGTTTCAACCTGGTCGATCACCGGCCACTCGTCACCAGCTTGTTGCCCTTCTTCTATTGTGCCGCGATGGCACCGCCCAACCTGCCTATCCTCTATCAATGTATCACCGTCACCAACAGTATCGGAGGCATCTTGGCGTTGCTTTACCCGGTGATCTACTTGGCCGTAACGCTGCTTAAACAGCGCCACAACAGAGGGGCAACCCAGCCGCAGTCGTTGGAAATTCCTTATCGATCCGCAGTGGGGCACGATCGTTGAAACGCTTCAAGAGCCGTCTGTGGCACGTTTTGAGGTTCTTGATGCTCATCGCGCTTCTAGCCCTTCCACTGGTCGGCTGTTGGGACAGCAATGAAATCGAGAAACGGCCGATGGTCCTTGCCATCGGCATCGATCCAGCCCAGCAACAGGTTCATCCGACGTTACCAGGTTCTGTGGAGCGAAACCCGACGACCTATTCCGGACCGATCAAACTGAGCGCCCAGATCGCCATTACGGGTCAGATTCCTTTGGGTCCCCCTTCTGGCCAACCGAGTACAGGCACTGCCCCGGTGTACATCCTCTCTGGAACCGGACGCAATTTTGCAGAAGCGATTCAAGACATTCAGTCGAAGTTGCCCAACGAGATCTACCTCGGCCAACTGCGCGTCATCGCCATCAACGAGCAGATCGCCCGTCAGGGGATCCTTGGGGTACTTGATCCTTTGCGCCGCAACCGAGAGGTTTCGGCAACCAATTGGATGATCATCACCAAACAAGAGGCTGCCCAGCTGATAGCTGCACAGCCGAAAGGGGAGCGGGTCCCGGCTTTATTTGTCCGTGATTTGCTTGAAAATGCGGTGAAAAACGGCCGCCTGCCTCCCCATTTTCTCGAAGAATTCGATGTGCTGGTGCAGTCTGAAGGTCAAGAAGCCAGCTTGCCTTACCTGCAGACAGATGGAAACCAGATCTCCATCGCTGGCCTGGCCCTCTTTCGCAGTACGCAGATGGTATCCACCGTCGACTTACAAGAGATGGCTGCCTTTAGTGAATTGTACGGTCTCCATCCCGCCGGTTATCCCTTTAATGTACCGACTATCTCTAGCCAAGGGGTTGATACCATCCAAGTCCAGGCACGATATCGCAAGACGAAAGTGATCCTGCGCAATGGCCAACCCGTTCTACAGCTACACCTGCGCTTTGATGGAAGACTCCAATCCAAAACCGCTTTTGCCCCTCAAACGACGACAAAGGCCTACGAAAAGATCCAAGAAGAGTGGGCAAACGGGAGCAAGGCGAGCATGGAGAAGCTCCTGCGAAAGACCAAAGCGGAGAAAGTCGATCCATTCGGCTTCGGCGAAACGATACGGGTGCAACAACCGAAGCTTTGGGAGGAGCGCTTCGGATCAAAAGCGCGCTGGGAGGAGGCATGGCCCAATATGCCCGTCGAGATTTCCGTCGAAACACACCTGCGCCGTCAAGGGGTGGTCGCACAGTAACTTTTTACAAAAGCATCATTACAGAAACAGGTTCGCCAGCAGGATCAGTAGACCGACCGCCAACACCCCCATGGTCAGCCGTCGGGAAAGACTGGCTTCGACCTTCTTTCCCTCAAAGTTGAGCACCCCCTGGTCGTAGAAAAACAAGACCGCTGCAGAAAGAAAAAAGACGACTGCTGTAAAAGGGTGCAAGACGGCGGTCAGCCACGTCGGTTCGGCTTGTATCGTAGAAGCCCCCTCTATGAGCGAAAAAGTGTCCTCCTTAGATAGGTTGCCCGTTGCTCTGTGACAAAACACAAAAGCAGGCGCGACGGCGCGCCTGCAACGAAACCAACCCACTCACCCCTATCCCTCTGTCTGCTCCTCAATGGCCTGCTGCAGTGCTTCGTGGACCAAGGTAGGGTTGGCACGGCCCTTCGTCTCTTTCATCATTTGCCCGACCAAAGCACCCATCGCCTTCTGCTTACCCGCCCGGACATCGGCCACGGCTTTCGGATTGCCGGCAACCACACGCCTGGCCAGATCGATCAGCTGGGAGAGATCGGTGATCTGGGTCATCCCTTCCTCCTGGGCGATGCGTCGGGGCGATGCCCCTTTGGCCCAAGCCTTCTCAAAAAGCTCCTTGGCCATTTTGGAAGAGAGGGTTCCTTCGTCGATCAATGCAGGAATTTCGGCCAGCTGTTCGGGCGTAAGCGGCGCCTGATCGGCCGTAAGCCCCGCCTCATTTAACTTGCGGGAAAAATCCCCCATTACCCAGTTGGCGACCGCTTTGGGATCCTTGGGGAAAGCAGCGACTGCTGCTTCAAAATAGGCGGCCGTCTGCTTGGAAGCCGTCAGCACACTGGCATCATAGGCAGAAAGTCCGAACGTTTCGATATAACGCTTTTGCTTGGCATCGGGTAGTTCGGGCAGGGCGGCATGTGCTGCCGCGATCATCGCGTCCTCGATCACCAATTGGACCAGATCGGGTTCGGGGAAGTAGCGATAGTCGTTGGCCTCCTCCTTGGAACGCATGGAAAAAGTCATGCCCCGATCTTCATCCCAGCGCCGGGTCTCTTGGTGGAGCACTTCGCCATTTTGCAGCGCTTCGGCCTGTCGTTGCTGCTCATATTCGAGGGCCCGAACCACACCGCGAAAAGAGTTGACATTCTTGATTTCCGCACGTTTGCCCAAGACCGAACTGCCCAAAGGCCGTAGGGAAATGTTGGCATCGCAGCGCAACGATCCCTCTTCCATCCGGGCGTCGGAGATGCCCGCATAGACCATGATCGAACGTAACTTCTCCAGATAGAGCTGGGCCTCTCTGGGCGAGCGTAAATCCGGTTCGGAGACGATCTCGATGAGCGGCACACCGACGCGATTGTAGTCAACAAGCGAGTAACCGCCGACGCCGTGGTTCAGCTTACCCGCATCTTCCTCGATATGAATGCGCGTAATACCGATCCGTTTGATCCCCTCGTCCGTGGTGATCTCCAAATATCCGTTTTTGCCAATCGGCAGATCCCACTGCGTGATTTGATATGCCTTGGGCAAATCAGGATAAAAGTAATTTTTACGATCGAATCGCTCCTGAGGTGTGATTTCACAATGCAAGGCCAGCGCAGCCATCAAAGCGAGCTCGACAGCACGGCGATTCAATACGGGCAACACACCGGGCAACCCCAAGCAGACTGGACACACATGGGTGTTGGGGGGGGCCCCGAAAGCCGTCGAACAGCTGCAAAAAAGTTTCGTCTCGGTCATCATCTCGACATGCGTCTCAAGACCAATGACCGTCTCATAACGTGTGGCGACGTCTGTACTCGTCCTGCTCCCTCCTTACGCTGCAAGCTCCGGCAGCCGGCCCGTAAAACCGGCCGCACGTTCATAGGCATCGCCGGCGCGGAAAAGCGTCGCCTCATCAAACGCTTTGGCCATCAATTGCAAACCGATGGGCAACCCTTCTGGTGTAAAGCCACAGGGTACCGAAAGAGCGGGAATACCTACCAGATTGGCCGGAATGGTACAAAGATCATTGAGATACATGGTCACCGGATCTGCCGTCTTCTCTCCAAAGGCGAAGGCCGGTGTCGGTGTGGTAGGGCTGAGTAGCACGTCACAGTGTTCAAAGGCGCGGTCAAAGTCCTGCTTCATCAGCGCCCGTACCTGCAACGCCCGCTTGTAGTAGGCGTCGTAGTAACCTGCCGATAGGACGTAGGTCCCCAACAGGATACGGCGTTTTACTTCCGTCCCAAACCCTTCATCCCGCGTCTGCTTGTACATCTCAACGACACTTTTTGCCTGCGGTGTCCGGTATCCGTAACGGACACCATCGTAGCGGGCGAGGTTGGAAGACGCTTCCGCAGGTGCAATCAAATAGTAAACTGCCAAGGCGTGTTTGGTCGTCGGCAGATGCACTTCGACGATTTCTGCCCCCAGGCGCTCGAATGTCTGGATCGCCTGCTGGACGGCTTGGCGGACCGAAGGATCGATGCCTTCTCCCATATACTCAGAGATGATGCCAATGCGCAAACCGCGTACCTCACCCGTCAATGTCGCAGTAAAGTCGGGCACCTCTACCGGGGCACTGGTCGAGTCGTGCAGATCAACCCCGCTGATCGCATTCATCACCAAGGCACTTTCGGCGACCGTACGGGTGATGGGGCCGATCTGATCGAGGGAAGAAGCAAAGGCCACCAAACCATACCGAGAGACACGGCCATAGGTCGGTTTCAGTCCGACCACGCCGCAGTACGCGGCAGGTTGGCGAATCGATCCACCCGTGTCCGAGCCCAGGGCATAGGGCACTTCCCCAGCGGCGACCGCTGCTGCCGATCCACCGGAGGATCCACCTGGTACACGGCCCAAATCCCAAGGATTGCGGGTCACACCGAAGGCAGAGTGTTCGGTCGAAGAGCCCATCGCAAACTCGTCCATATTGGTCTTGCCGACAGCAATCGCCCCTGCGGTCCGCAACCGTTGTATGACGGTGGCATCATATGGGGGTCGAAAGTTGTGCAACATGCGGCTCGCACACGTTGTAGGAACGTTTTGGGTGCAGATGTTGTCTTTGATCGCAGCGGGTATACCTGCCAAAGGAGAAAGGGTCACATCGACCTGTTCCGCTTCCTGGAGGGCCTCTTTTCGCGTCACTGTCAAGAAAGCATGAACCTGCTCGTCTACCGCTGCAATGCGATCCAAACTCGCTTGAACCAGCTCTGCCGGATGCACGTCGCCTTTCGCCAGCGCCTCGTGCCAACCGAAAAGATCGCGCTCACCCAGATCTATCGACGTCAAGCTACTCCTCCTCCAAAAGCCCTGGAACGGCAAACATCTGCTCAACGCTCTCAGGAGCATTCTGCAAGACCGATGCCACCGGAAGGGAGGGTCGCAGCCGATCTGCCCGCCATACATTTTGTAGGGACAAAACGTGGCTCATCGGTGCAACTCCCGTCGTATCGACCGATTGAATGCTCTCGGCGAAATTCAAAATCTCATCCAAATCACTCGTCAGCGCCTCCGCTTCTTGCTCGCTGAGGGTCAATCGTGCCAACTCGCAAAGGTAGTCCACTTCTTCACGGGAAATACGCAACGCTTCACCTCCTGTTACGCTTTGCGTTTTGATTCTCGCGTAACCACACGCATCGTGGGGCGATTATAGCACAACTGTATTGCTCGCCGCGCTTTTGCCGAGAGAATGATGAAGGTATCATGTGGAAGTAGGCTTTTGCGGGCGTAGGCTGGCGTACAGGAGGTTGCCGTGAGCGAGCACGTCGTGGACAAGAAAAAACGCCTCTTTTTTTTCAATGAACAAACTGCTCTGCAGTGGGCACTCGCTGCGGGGGAGTCGCTGCGTCAGGGCTTCGCCATCATCCTGATTCCCCAATTCGTCACGGAGATTCATCACTGGGGGTATGGACTTAACGGTTGGGCGTTGGCCATCTATTACTTTTCTGATATCATGGCGCGGCTGATCTCTGGTCCGCTGATGGATCGTCATTCCACCTGGCGTGTGTTACGGCTACCCATTCTTATCGCACCGTTGGGAACAGCTTTCGCCCTGCTGAGCAACCACCCATGGGGAGTACTGGTCGGCGCCTGTCTGTTGGGCGCTTCGCTGGCACCGATCTGGCCGGCCACATTTCAGTCGATCACCCGGGAAAACAAGGAAAATGCTTCAGCGCAACTGGGCGCTGTCATGGCACTCTGGCTGATTGCAACGGGCATCGGTGTCGGCAGCTTTGCGGCTCTCTCTTACTTGCACATCCCCGGTATTGCCATTGTAGCGATCATCTGGAGTTTTCTTCCCATGGTCTTCTTGCACCTGACCACCCATCCCCCGGTCGTCGGCAGTATCTCACGACCCGCTTTCCGCGAAGCAACCCGCCAGAGCCGCTTGTTGTTACCCGGGATGTTTCTGCAGACGGCTGCCACTTCCGCAATCACGCCAGTCGCCTGGCCATGGGTGCAACATCTGGGCATTCCCCTGCTGCAGCTTGCCATCCTTGCCGTGATCATCGGTGGGTTGACCGTTGCTGTCTTGAGCCCCCTTGGGAAAATCGCCGACCGTGGGGCCCTGCATCCCTTCCTTTTCGGCGGTCTGTTTGCCATCGCCATCGGTGTGGCAGCGATCAGTTGGTCGACCACACTATGGCAGTTGGCCCTTGCCGGTACTTTGATGGGCTTCTCTTACGCTTGTTTTCAACCTGCGTGGAATGGGTTGCAGGCACGTATCATCCCCCCGCAAGCCGAAGCAGGCATGTGGGGTTTGTTTATGGGCATCGAAGGGATCGGCAACACCGTCGGTTCGGCAGCCGGCGGGTGGATTGCCGATGCCGCTGGGCCACGTACCGTCTTTTGGCTAAGTGCTGCGATTTTCACCGTGCTCGCCCTCTTCTATTTTCTATTACCGGTATCGCACCTGTTGGAAAGCAACACTCCCCGGAGGAAAGACCGATGACCACTCCTTCGTCTCCTGACCATACGCCTAGACTCGTGGAACGCCTTTGGAACCTGTGGGAAGCCCTTTTTGCAAAGCTTTATCATGTCACCCCGGTACCCGGCTCAGAAGGGTATCGCCTTTCGACCACACGCTATCATGGCCCTGAGGTCTACGATGAAAACGGCAGGCTCGTCTTGCAAAACGGCACCCCTGTGATCGAAGTCCATGTCAACAACGCGGGGTTACGCCGTATCGTCGATCGCTATCCTTCTCCTAAAGAAGGCGTTTTTCGTATCCTGCGGCAAATGCGCCACGAGATGCATTATGTCAGCTTTGCCATCGCCACCGATCCACGCTTCGATGGTTACGAGGTCCTTTACGGGCGCACGCTGCTCTCCGTCGCTGCCCCCCGACTGGGTTGGCACGTGCACACTCTCCCCGAGACACAAGCCAAGCGTTTCGGCTGGTATGACCACCTTTTGATGGCCGTCTACCATCCCCAGGGACGTTCCTACGCACAACAGCGTGAACAAAAAAGCGGCGCTGCCCAACTGCTGTGGATGCGCCGTGAAGAGTTGTTTCAGAATTTTCCGCCGATCGATCCACGATCGGAAGCAGCAAACCAATGATCCAGCGTGACAAAACGATACCCTTCCGCTCGAAGGGTGTCGAGAACCTCACTCAATGCCCGGATGGTGCGCAGCGGCGCTTCTTCTGCTCCGCCTGCATCGTGCAAATCGACAATGGCACCATCTGTCACTTGACGCAGCAAATCCTGGGCAATCGCCTCTGCCGTACGTCGCTCGGCCCAGTCCCGCACTTCGACATTCCAAAGGACCACGTGTTCATAACGGTGACGTGCCAAGCGATACGTACGGGCGTTAAACATGCCCCATGGAGGCCGAAAATAACGTATCGGCCTTCCCGCGATCTGCTGCAAATGATCTCCTGCGTCAATGACCTGCCGGTAGGTTGCTCGAGGACCCAAGAGCCAGGCATGACGATGCGTCTCGCTGTGACAGCCGATCGCATGCCCCTCGTGCATCATGCGCTGTACCAGTACCCGCTGCTCTTGTGCACGTCGGCTGACCAAAAAGAAGGTCGCCGGTACTTGCTTTTCGTGGAGCAGATCGAGTAAAAGCGGGGTGTAGCGTGGATCGGGTCCATCGTCAAATGTGAGGGCCACCTCGTGGCGCGCTGGACCACATACGACAACTCCGCGGCGCAAACGGTGATGCCACAGATCGGCCAGCCCCATCCAACCCATAAAGAGGAGTACGGCAATTACGAGCAGTCCGATGCCGGCTGCGGCCACCGGATGCATTTCAGGCTTCCCGAGGCGCCACAAGTTGACGCTGTTCGATCAAATCCAACGCCAAATTGGCGACGTCGTACGCGGCCCTCGGATGACCGATCTGTCGTGCAGCCTCTGCCATCGCTTTGCGCTGCCCATCCTCGTCGATAAGTTCTACTACCCTTTCGACCAACTGCTCCCGCGAATAGACAGCTTCTCCTGCGCCGTGCTGTACGACATAAGCCGTGTTGAACTCCTCCTGCCCTGGAATAGGCAAATAGATGAGCATCGGCACACCAATGGCCAACGCCTCCGAAACGGTCAGGCCACCTGCTTTGGTGATGAGCAGATCGGAAGCACGCATCAGCAGTTCGGCTTGCCGCGTATAACCGAGTGCCGTAATCGGCACGCGACTTTCCTGGGCGAGCGCTGTGACTTCTTCACGCAGTGCCTCGTTATGGCCACAGACGGCCACTACTTGAATTGGACGGTCGAGCTTCGCCAGAGAGGCACAGACCTCCAACGTTCCTCCCATCACGCCGTAGGCGCCACTCATTACCAAAATAACCGGACGATCTGGATCGAGGCCAAACTGCCGCCGTGCTGTTGCCGTATCCGGCAAGCGGGTGATCGAAGGCTGCACCGGGATACCTGTCACACGGATGCGTCCTGGATCAACGCCACGCTCGATCAGCCCTGCAGCTACTTCAGGTGCACCCACGGCATAGAGATCGGTTCCGGGATGAATCCACTGGGTATGCATGACGTAATCAGTCAGGACAGTCACCAAAGGAACGTTCGTACGCCCCAGCTCTTTGAGCTCACCCAACGCTCCCGTACAGACCGGATAGGTGGAGATAACGGCACGCGGTTGATAGCGCTGCAAGGCACGTTCCAAGGAGCGCAGCCCGATATGGTTGACACGGGTCTGCAGCAAGGAATGCGTGGCAATCTCTTCCGTGCGATCGTACATCCAACCCCATAAGTTCGGTACATGCTTGATCATGTTCGTATAAGACCAACGGACGATGTTGTCCAACGCAGGGACAACATCACCCATATAATCCAATGCGACCAAAGGTAACTGGGGGTCCAATTCGTGCAATGCTGCCCGGACAGCCATTGCCGCCCGGCGATGACCATCCCCGTAGCGAGCGTACAAGATCCAAATCGCGTGCGGCGGCGCGGAAAGGGCCGTGGTTCGCCGTCTTCTTGCCTGTACATGAAGCTTGTGTTTGGCCACTGCGTACCCCTCTTTCTTTCGTCACAACCGCGGACTTTTAAACAAGGGAATGACGACACGTTTGATTTTACGAAGTCTCGTCGATGACCACAAGTCAGCCACGCACAAGGAAAAGTCCAATGACGAAGAGACCCACAACGATCCGGTACCAGACAAAAACGCCAAAGCCATGTCTTTTTAAGTAATCCAACAAGAAAGCAATGGCAGCAAACCCGGAGATAGCAGCAACCACGATGGCCAACAGGGTATGGGTGGTAAGTAGGCTCCCAGAGGCTGCAGCATGGGGCACCTCCACCAGCGCCGCTCCCAGGATAATCGGTGCAGAGAGTAAAAACGAGAACCGCGCGGCCGCTTCCCGAGTCATACCCACCAACAAACCTGCCGTCATCGTACTGCCTGAACGCGAGACGCCGGGGATGATGGCGAAAGCCTGCCCTACGCCGACCGCAATCGCCCTCCAAAAAGAGATATGTTCCAAATCAATCCGTTTGCTTCCCATCCGATCGGAAAAGCCCAAGATCACTCCCATCACGATCAGCATGAGGCCGATGAGCCACGGCGCACGAAAGATGGTCTCCGCCTGGGTTTGAAGCAAAAAGCCTGCCAAAGCCCCCGGGATCAAAGCGATCACCAAAAACCAAAAGAGGCGCCCATCCCCTTGCAGCGGATGGGTGAATCCCCTCGCGATGAGTCTTACCCAATCTCGCCAAAAGTACGCCACGATAGCGACCAGTGTTCCCACATGGAGGGCCACATCAAACGAGAGTGCGTGGAGTTCGGGGTTTTTCCAGTTGAACACCCAAGGCAACAGTGCCAAGTGGGCCGTACTGGAAATCGGCAGAAATTCAGCAATGCCTTGGACCAGCCCCATGATCACGGCCTGAAACCAGCTCACTCAACACCTCCCTTTTCTTCAACCATACGTTGGTATTGTACCGGAGAGCGTCTCCTTGTGCACCTCTCCCACTTGTTACATTTCCTTTACGTCCGTGTCATAAAAGCCTGCTTCCTGTATAGTCCAATCAGCAGGAGAGGAGGCCTCTTTGCCCGTGTTTGGTTCCGTGATACAGTGGATTAGCAGCTACGGGTTGTGGGCGGTCGGCATCGGCATGCTCTTCGAATCTGCCTGCATTCCTTTACCAAGCGAGGTCATCTTACCTTTTGGGGGCTATCTGGCTGCTTCCGGTGCTTTCAGTGCCGTTGCAGTCGCCCTCGTTGCTACCGTAGGGGGCACGATGGGTTCTATTTTCGCTTACCTGGTTGGATATTATGGAGGGTATCCGCTGATTTTGCGGTATGGTCGCTATGTTTTACTCAATAAACGACACCTGGATGCGGCCGTGCGCTGGTTTGAACGTCATGGTGCCTGGGCGGTCTTCATCGGTCGGCTGCTACCGGGAATCCGTACCTTCATCTCTCTGCCGGCTGGCGTCGGTCGTATGCCATTTGGCACTTTTGTGCTCTTTACCTTGCTGGGAGCGCTCCCTTGGAACTTCGCCCTCACCTACGCCGGGGTCGCATTGGGAGCCAATTGGGAGATCTTGCAGAGCTACTTCCATGAATTTGATCTTTTCCTCATCGCTGCCCTCGTCATCGCTGTCGCTCTCATCGTTTGGCGCCTATGGGCACAACATCGCCGCGCCCGCATCTGAAGGGAGCTTTCTGGGATGGCAAAGACACAAATTTGGGCCCACCGAGGTGAACACCACGCCCATGTGGAGAATACCTTGGCCGCTTTCGCGGCGGCTTTTGCACAGGGAGCCGATGGGATTGAGTTGGATGTCCACTTGAGTCAAGACCGACAGCTGGTAGTGCACCACGACGAACAGGTCGTTGCCTCAAACGGAACCCGATATCCCATCTTTCAGACGCCAGCAGTGGTACTGCGTAGTGTAGCGTTGTGCAGCAATGCTGCAGGCGATTCCCAGGAACGCATCCCGCTGTTGGAAGAAGTCCTCGCGTTGGCCAAGTCAGAACAGCGCATGGTCAACATCGAGATCAAAAACGGCCCCATCGTTTATCCGGGCATCGAAGAGGCCGTCATTGCTGCCGTCCGCGACGCAGCGATGGAAGAACAAGTGCTCCTCTCTTCCTTTAACCACGCTACGCTGCAACGCATCCGCCAGCTCACGCCGACGCTAGCTACCGGTATCCTCTACGCAGAAGGACTGGTCGATCCTTGGCGTTATGCTCATTACTTGCAAGCTGGCGCAATTCATCCGCTCTTCTACAACATCACCCCACAATTGGTCGAGCATTGCCATCAGGCGCAGATCCGTGTCCATCCTTGGACGGTCAATGGAACCGAGGACTTAGAAAAATGCATGGTTGCAGGTTGTGATGCGGTGATTACCGACGAGATTGACCGTGCCTTGCAGATACGCGATCAGCGCTTGTGATGCTTGACGTTCAAGAAGCGGCATACTCCCCAGCATCGTTGAGCTGCTGGACCAACTCCTGGAGGTACTGTGCAAACGGAGCGGAAAGTTCTGGATGTCGCAGCGCAAACTCCACCGTCGCCTGCAAATAACCCAGCTTGTCGCCAATATCATAACGGCGACCTTCGAAGTAATAGGCGTAGAGCATCTCGTCTTCGGCCAGCAGACGCAGCGCATCGGTCAACTGGATCTCGCCTCCGGCATCGGGAGTGGTGCGCTCCAACACATCGAACAGATGGGGTGTCAGCACGTAGCGACCCATGATGGCCAGCTGTGAAGGAGCCTCTTCAGGACTCGGCTTTTCCACCAGATCGCGAACGGTATAGAGACGGCCTTCCGCTTGTCCAGCCGCCACGATACCATAGCGGGACACCTGGGTGCGCGGAACCTCCTGTACCCCAATGACGCTGCGACCCGACCGCTCATACGCGTCCAACAGCTGACGCAGCGCAGGACGCTGCGGATTGTAGACGATATCATCCCCCAACAGGACCGCAAAGGGTTCATCTCCGACGAAGTTGCGCGCACAGTAGATGGCATCGCCCAAGCCATGCGGTACTTTTTGTCGGACATACTGGACATCGACCATCTCGGAGATCTCCTGAATCAACCGCAGCTGTTCTTGCTTTCCCTTCTCCTTCAGCTCGATCTCCAACTCGGCTGATCGGTCGAAGTGATCTTCAATTGCCCGTTTGTTGCGCCCAGTTACAATGATGATCGAATCGATCCCAGAAGCGATCGCTTCCTCCACGATATATTGAATGGCAGGCTTGTCGACAATGGGCAGCATCTCTTTGGGCAAAGCCTTGGTCGCGGGCAAAAAGCGCGTACCGAAACCCGCTGCAGGGATGACCGCTTTGTGCACTGGTTCCACATCCGAACTCCTCTGGTTGAATTTCAGATATTTCCTACACTGTAGCACATTTTTCTGAAATCAGCGCTTTTGAACCTCCGCATCGACCGTCTCTCCCAGCCAATCGAGCAGCTGTGCTTCGTCGACGACGGCAACACCGAGCTGACGCGCACGTTCCAGCTTTGAACCTGGCTGTTCTCCCACAATCACGTAATCCGTCCGTCGGGAAACGCTCTCCGTTACCTGCGCACCCTGCTCCTCCAGCCGCCTTTTTGCCTCTTCTCGGGTCATCGAGGACAGTGAACCGGTCAACACGATCCGTTTGCCGGCCAACGGGGCGCGTTGGCGCTGCTGCACAGAAGGGCCGAGATAGCGGAAATTGACCCCGTGGCGGCGTAAAGATTCGATCATCGCGTTGACCTCAGGTAACTCAAAGTACGCCTGGACCGCTTGCGCCATCTTCTCACCAATCTCTGGTATCGCCGTGAGCTCTTCTCTGGTCGCGCTTGCCACACGGTCCAAGTCGCCAAAATGTTGGGCCAACAGCAATGCCCCTTTGCTACCCACAAAGCGAATTCCCAATCCCGTCAATAGACGCTCCAGGGAGCGTTGCTTGGCGGAACGGATGTTGCGCAACAGGTTCTCCGCCGACTTTTCCCCCATCCGCGCCAATGTAAGCAACTGTTCTTTACGCAAATCATACAGATCAGCCACATTATGGACAAGATCGCTCTGTACGAGTTGCGTCGCCAGCTGCTCCCCCAACCCGTCGATATCCATGGCATCCCGGCTGGCAAAATGGAGAAGCTGCTCAACCCGCTGCGCAGGACAACTGGGATTGATGCAACGCCAAGCCGCTTCCCCTTCCAAGCGGATGAGCCGTGAGTGACAGGCAGGACACGCACGAGGCATTTGAAAAGGTTGCTCTTCCCCACTGCGAGCCTCCCGTACCACTTCGACCACTTCCGGGATAATGTCACCTGCCTTGCGCACCACGATCTGGTCACCGATGCGGATATCCTTGGCACGTATGTAATCCTCATTGTGCAGCGAGGCCCGGGAAACCGTAGTGCCGGCCAACTGTACGGGTTCGAAGATCGCGGT
>JADBKH010000039.1 GCA_014896485.1 Bacillota bacterium
GCTACGCTGACCGGGCCGATCTCTCCAAGATTCCTGCAACCAGCACCTGGACCAAGCACCATCAACCGGGAATTCCGAAAATGCCAGAGTCAGCGGCAGTGAACGAAGTAGCTATAACAATAGAACAAAGGGAGAATAAAAGATCGAAATTTTTGTAGCGCACTTGCCGCATTTTCTTAAAGAACACGTTGTGAGAAAGTGGCGATTATCACGCGTGGATTGTTTTTGAACTGGTTTAAAGAGAAACGCTTCATGCAAGGAAGTGCTCTTGTCACCCTCGGTACACAAATCGGAATCCAGCTTATTGGTTTGGCGACAGGAATCTTGGTTGCTCGGTATCTAGGGCCAGGAGGTCGCGGCGAATTGGCTGCGGTACTAGCTTGGGTGTCCATGCTGGTATATGCTGGAAATCTTGGTCTGCCTGTCGCTTATACCTATGCTTCTGCACGGGAACCGAACCGCACAACGCAGCTTTTGGCCAATGGATTAATAGCACTCTTCATTCAATGGCCGCTGCTAATGCTCATTGGTTGGGTTGTCTTAAAGCTCGGACTGTCCAATCAGCCCGACCAAATCAGACACCTTGCCTTCCTTTATCTTTTGGCATACACGCCACTCAACTTGCTTACGCTCTATATCAACGCCATCCAGCAAGGACTGGGCAAGTACAACCATTTTAATGCAGTTCGCATCTGCGTTCCAGTCAGCTACGTTATTGGATTATTGGTATTGGTCTTTTTGCGCCAGATGACCGTAGGTGGCGTTTTGTTTGCAAACCTATTCAGTAATGTGGTTACCCTAGTCCTTGCGTTAATCCTGATCACACCGCAAGCAAAAGAAAGGTGTGAAAATAAAGTAAGAATCTTCAATCTTGCTGCACTATGGCAAGACATGCGTTATGCTTTCTCCGCATATTTGGGGACGTTGCAACCTTTTAACGGTTTGCGAATCGACCAACTTTTATTGACGGTTTTGCTTTCGGTGCAGGATTTGGGACTTTATATGGCCGCCATGGCTGGTGCCAGCTTGATCAGGGCACAAGGATATGCTCTAGGTACGGTAGTAATGCCGGAAGTTGCCAAGCGCTTAGATCGCAAGACACAGCTCAAAGTTCTCGAACAATTTGCAGCTTTTGCGCTGCTACTTGGAATTTCCTCAGCCGTTATTGCGTCCGTTTGGGCCAAACCCCTCATTGAACTGGTTTACGGGAAAGCTTTTACTGGTGCTGCAAGCACCTTGCAGCTTTTAGTAATAGCCTCCGTTCCAGCATCGCTTTACCGAGTTTTAGCCGATGGGCTACGTGGCATGGGACATCCCATCAGTGGGACAGCTGCAGAGTTGATTAGCCTAGCAATTGGAGTGCCTTCCGTGCTTTTGCTTGCGCGGTCAAACGGGGCAGATGGTGCGGCTATCGGCGTTGGTTTGTCGTCTTTGGGAGCCTTGGTAGTGACAATTCAGGCCCTGCTGCATGTGCGAAAATCACCTGTTCAATCGCGTGATTTCCAAACACAAGAGCCCACTGACAAGCTTCCGATAGCGGCCAACAAAACAGGGAGACCCTCATGAAACAAAAAAAGCGCATGATCATTGTAGCGGCGTATCTCATTACCCTTGGCTTACTTATTGCTTTCATTCTAAGTGTCACCGGATTGACCCTTCGTGCGATGCTCCTTGTAGCTATTGCTTTGACGTTACTTTTACCAATGACGATACGCGCTGCCACGAAAGGGCTAGACCTATTTGAACCTGTTGTCATTTCCAATGTTGCTCTGGGTGTCATGTTCTTAGGCCGACCTTTGAGTGATTTACTTACAGGAGAAACTACACATTTAGGATATTCGATTCTAGGAACGTTCAACGAAGCTCTTCTTGTTGCACTGGTTGGTACTGTCTGTTTTGAAATGGGCTATTTTGGGACTCTAGGATCTGTTTGGGCTCGCCGTTTGCCTAAGCCACCACCTTTTCAACCAGAGCGTGCTGCTGCTGCTGGTTGGTTGTATTTTTTCTTGGGGGGAGCTCTCTTTTCTCTCTTTCTAGCCACACAAGGTGGAGTGGGGATTCTGAAGAGTTTATTGGCTGGGAGACAGCAATCGCACAACGAACTCTTTTTGAGCTCAACAGGCTATCTTTACAATGGGATCGCGATGTGGGCTGCTACGGCGTTGATATTTTTTGCGGTTGCGTGGGTTGGTAAGCGTCATGCCTACCGTATTTGGTTTATTTTTCCAACAGCATTTTTGCTAATGTATTACGGCGCTAGTGGCGCACGTAGCCAACTTTTACCACTTGCTTTATCCATACCTGTTTTTTGGTATCTTTGGAAGGGAAAACGTCCACGACTCCTTGTCGTTATTATAGTACTTTTAGTAGGTATTTCTTTACTTGGCTGGATGCGTGAAACACGAAATGCGGATGCAGTTGCTCGGCAATCGGCAGGGCAGGCTTTAATTACGGCACTGATTTCGCCAGTGCAACAAGCAGAAGAAATCTTTACGGGTTCGGATGCAGAGATGTTCGACTCGATGACCAACGAACTGTTGATACTACCCGATCAAACTTCATTTCAACATGGAGCGACAATAACCGATGTCCTTGTTCGGATGGTTCCGCGGCCGTTGTGGCCGAATAAGCCTTTGGAATCAAACGATATTTTTGTATCTACACTTTGGCCAGAACACTATGCAGCGTCACGGGCGGCACCTGCGTTTTCTGTAATCGGTGTTTTTTACGCTGACAGTGGGTATTTAACGGTTGCACTAGGCATGTTGCTCATAGGGGTGCTTTTTTCTATGCTTTGGCATTGGCTACAGCTCTTCAAAACAGAACCGATTGCCCAGATGATCTATGCCATGGGGTTGCCTTTCGCCATTATCCTTATGCGAGGAACAATTCCGGATACACTTAGCCGAATGCTCTTTCTGTTTGTTCCTTTACTCCTACTGATTTGGGGCCTGCGTATTCACATCAGAGCTTCAGAGAAAAGAGGGCGTGATCATTTGCAGGTCAGGAGGAGATACAGATACCAATGATTTTGGCTGTGAATACCTCTTTTCCTGAAATGAATCAATTGGCTGCAGGACTTGCAGAAGCTGGATTGCTTTCAACATATGTAAGACCATACGCTAATTTTCAAAGAAAATGGGAAAGAAACTTGGAGTCTATGCCGTGGCTGGGAAAGGTTTATTCACACACATTTGGTCGGCGTGTTCTGCCACAACCATTGACAAAAAAAAATGTAAGAGAGACAGGAGTAATACTTGATTTTTTGATGTCAGCACACGGGAGATTGCCTTCAACTACCCCCGATTATCGCCGCATTCGCAGAGCGTTGATGGATGCTCGAACCAATGCTGTTGCAAAAACAGCAGCAAAGGTATTTTCGGGGGAACCGGCGGTTGTGGCAAGCTGGGGGTGTGCTGAGTATCTCTTTCGCACGGCGAAAACTACGGGGTCCATTTGCGTGCTAAACTATCCTCTGGCACATCATCGGTTCACGCGACGCTTTCTTTTAGAAGAAGCCGAACGACAGCCTGATTTTGCTGACACACTCAATAGCCTTGATCTAAAGCCCTGGTTTGAGCAACGTTTGGATACAGAGATCGAGCTTGCGGATTATATCCTCGTTGGTTCAAGTTTTGCCCGCGACTCTTTCATTGCAGAAGGAATACCGCCAGAAAAGCTCGTTGTAATACCTTACGGTGCTGATCTTCAATTGTTTGAACCTATCGAAACTCCTCGTGCGCATAATCAGAAACTACGGCTGCTTTTTGTTGGACAAGTGACTCAACGCAAAGGACTTTCATATTTGTTGCAAGCAATGCAACAATTAGGGATCAACAACTACACATTGACAATAGTAGGGCAAATGCAGGGAAGCGCTCGCATCTTAAACCCGCATCGCTATCTTTTTCAGCAGATACCTCATGTCCCACAAACCGAACTAAGAGAACTTTACCGTCAAGCTGATATCTTTGTTTTTCCGACCTTAGTTGAAGGAATGGGGTTGGTAGTCTTGGAAGCTATGGCCAGTGGTCTGCCGGTAATCACCACGCCCAATGGCCCTGGGGATATTGTGCGAGATGGTATAGATGGTTTTCTGATTCCGCCACGAAATGTGAGTGCGATTGTGGATCGAGTGGAATACTTGCGCGCCCACCAAAATTTACGTTTCGAGATGGGGCAAAACGCACGCTCTAGAGCTCTTCAATTTACTTTGGAAAGCTATCGGGGACATGTCGTTAAGCTTTTGCGATCTTGGATAGGTGTTGAAGAGGAAAACGAATATGATATCCGTTCATAAGCCTATCCATGACAATAGCAACGTTAGGGGTTGTGACACACCAGTGGATAATCTAGGTAAACCCTTTGTCGTTTATTGGAACAACATCCCTTCTCCCTACATGGTAGAACGTTTCAATGCCTTGGCCGATCGCAACAACTTCGAATTTGAAGCCTGGTTTAACGACCGCACAGAACCGGATCGCAGTTGGGACGTAGATGAATCCGGGTGGCACTTCCGTTACCGCTATCTGCCAAAGACTCGTCTTTTTGAGCACACAATACACTGGCCTTTGCCATTGTTTGGTCGGCGCCCAGAGATCTTGGTCAGCCTATATGCTGAGCCATCCTTCTTAATGGGTTGGATGATCGCAAAGTTGCGAAAAGTACGTACAGTTTTTTGGTGCGAAATTACAAGAGATTCCTGGGTAAAACGAAAAGTATGGAAAGATGCTATAAAACATGCCTTGTTTACACATGTAGATGCTACATTGGGCGGCGGTGAAGAGAGCCGTGCTTTTGCAATGCGCTTTGGTGTGTCAGCAGATCGAGCAATGTGCTTACCTCACTCGATTGATGTGAAACACTTTATGCTTGGTTCCTTACAAGCCCAAAATCATTGCGAAATCTTACGTACTAAGCTGGGTTTACAAGGAACTACTTTTATCTATGTCGGCCGTCTCTGGTGGGGAAAAGGTCTCCTTTATCTCTTGGAGGCTTTTGAAAAAGTGCAAAAGCAAAGCACTGAGCCAGTCAGCTTGTTACTGGTAGGGGACGGACCAGAGGAGACAAATCTAAAACAAATGGTTATCGACCATGATCTTCGCAATGTCGTATTCGTTGGTTTTAAGCAAAAGAGCGACTTGCCCCAATATTATGCGCTTGCTGATGTTTTTGTCTTTCCTACATTGGGAGATCCCTATGGGTTGGTAGTAGATGAAGCGATGGCTTGTGGACTACCGGTAATCAGTACAAGCGCTGCAGGTGAAATTCATGATCGTGTAGAAGAAGGTATCAATGGGTACATTGTTCCACCCGAAGATAGTGTTATCTTGGCTAACCGCATGCTTACCCTAACACAAGACCCTGTGTTACGCGCACGCATGGGGCAAGTATCAGCTCAGAAAATTGAAGGACACACGCCTGAAAAGTGGGCCGAAGATTTTGAACGAATTGTGGACATACTTCTGAATAAATGTAATTGTTGAATATGAGGGTTAGATATGAAGATATTCGTAAGCACGCCTTATCGTGAGAACTCGATTATGAGTATTGCAAGGGCGGCAGCAACAGATCATGAACTTTGCCACTTTTACACCACACTCTATCTGGCCTCTTACCAGGCGAAGGCGCAGAGAATTCCTTGGGTGGGTTCTCGACTAGCACAAGAATTAGGTAGGCGGGCTTTTTTGAATATTCCCTCTGACCGGGTAACTGCTGTTGCAACGCTTCCAGAACTTGTACATGTAGGTGTGCGCCGGTTACTTGGAATGCATGGACCCACAGTGACATCTGAACTGATGTATTGGGTCAAGGCACGATTTGATCATGCCGTTGCAAAGCGCTTGCTTTGGGAACATCCGGACGTGCTGATTGGGATGTACGGGGCAAGTCTTGAAAGCTTTTGGGTGACGCATCAGCATGGCGGTATGACAGTGTTAAACTTTGTCAATAGCCATCCCGCCGAACATAATCGCTACTTGTCTGAGCTAGCAGGTTTGCATGCGCCTCATCATGAGCTGATTCCCGATTGGATGGTAGATCGAGTCGAGCATGAGTTGGAATTGGCCGATCTGGTGCTGGTACCGTCCAACTTTGTCGCAAAACAATTGCGAGCACATCATGTTGCTTCCGAAAAGATTGCCGTGCTGCCCTATGGCGTTGACTTGCACGCTTTTCATCCGGACGACCTGCGAACGTTTGAACGAAAGACAGTTGAGTGCTTGTTCGTAGGACAAATTTCGCATCGCAAAGGGATTCGTGTGCTAATAGAAGCAGCCTTACGGTCTCAGGGGATGCCTGTGCGATTTCACCTTATCGGTCCTGTGGTGAGCAGCAAATTACTTCAAAACTTGCCGGATAATATCTTTTATGAGGGCACACGTCTACCTGGTAGTGTGGCCGAGACCATGCGAAAAGCCGATCTCTTTGTGTTGCCGTCTTTTGAGGATGCGTATGCGCTTGTTGTATTGGAAGCTATGGCATCGGGGCTGCCCTTGATAACCACTGACCACAACGGTGCAAGTGAGCTCCTTGAAAACGGCCATGACGGCTTGATCGTACCGGCTGGTGATGTGAATGCATTGGCAAAGGCTATTTATGATCTTGTTGAAAAATCGGAATTACGCAGTAAGCTCGGGAATGCAGCCCGGAAGAAAGTCGAGGGTACGTATTCATGGGAACATTATGGAAAATCCGTGCTTCAGGCCATTGCCGTTGCATGTGAAAGGCATAATCTATCGCGTAGTGCATCGAGTAACGAGGATCCATCAAGCAAGGGGCAGGATGCGTATGAAGATCTTGATAATCGTCGATAGTTTCTGGCCAGCGGTGGCCTATGGTGGCCCGACGACTGTTGCCCTGCAGCATGCGCGAGCGCTTGTAAAGGCAGGGTATGACGTAACCGTGGCGACATCCAATGTAGACAAGCTGTTACCTTCCCCTGCCTTCATGAGTGCGCGAAGTGACGTTGTCGATGGTGTGAAAGTGCACTATTTTCCTTCGAGCATCCTGCGCCCGATTGGAATTAGTCCCAGATGGGGAGCGCTCTACTCTCGTACGCTGATCCAGTGGTTGAAAGCACACGTAAACGATTTTGATATTATCCATCAGCATTTTTCAAGGAGTCTCCTTTCTCTCTCTGCGGTACGGACCATACAAGCTTTTCACGTTCCACTAGTACTCCAAACCCATGGTATGCTTGACAAACGCGGCGGGTTTCGAACAGTACTTGATACAGCACTAACAACCCGCATTCTCGAGCGAGCGAGTGCAGTGTTGGTATTGCAAGAACGGGAGAGGAAATTGGTCCAAGCTATTGCTCCACGGGCAAATACCATTTTGCTCCCGAATGGGATAGACGCTTCTGCAGTGGTAGTTAAATGGATGCAACCTAAAAGTAAGCCAAGAGCACTCTTCATTGGCAGACTTCATCCCCGTAAACGACCTCAGGATTTTATCGAAATGGCAAAATTGCTGAAAGCAAGAGACTTGAATATGGAATACAGGCTGATTGGTCCCGATGAAGGGATGCTCTCTGAAGTGCAAGCGAAGATCAATGAGTACAATCTATCCAGTGATGCGAAGTGGGTAGGGCCGCTACTACATGAGGAGGTTTATCGTGAGCTAGCACAAGCTCAGGTTTACATTCTTCCTTCAGTGGACGAGCCTTTTCCAATGAGTGTGCTTGAAGCGCTTGCTGTTGGAGTCCCTACGGTTGTTACGACAAATACGGGCATCTCAGATTGGTTGAGTGCGTACTCAGCTGCTGAAGTGGTACCACCGCGGTGCCCAGAGGCTTTAGCGAATGCTGTTCGAAAAATCGTTGATGACCCCGCCTACGCTCGGCAAATTTCGGAACTTGGGCAAAAATTTGTAACTGAACGACTCTCATTGGAGCGTATCATTGAACAACTCGAAAGCATCTATCGGGAGGTAGCTTATCATGAACGCTTTGCCTCCAAGCATTGATCTTTCTCAGGCTGGTTCTGGTTCATTTCGGCGAACGCGCCCAAATGGTTTGAAGCTCTATGGATGCTTGCTGAATGGATCTTTGTCACAAATGCCTTGCAAGTTTCTTCTCGTATACGCATAGCAGTGCTTCGTGCTTTTGGGGCCAAGATCGGAAACGGAGTGCTCATGCGCCCTCGGATACGAGTTAAATTTCCTTGGAATTTAGAAATAGGGGATCGATGCTGGATCGGTGAAGGTGTTTGGATTCATAACCAAGGGAAGGTTACATTAGGGTGTGATGTCGTTGTCTCCCAAGAGGCTTTTATTACTACGGGGTCGCATGATACACATTCAACGATGGATTTAATAGTGAGGCCGATAGTTATACATGATGGTGCGTGGGTAACGAGTCGATGTATTGTTTTACAAGGTGTCGAAATCGGCGAAAACGCAATCGTGACTCCTGGTAGCGTTGTTCACCAGTCCCTAAAGCCAAATGGTATTTATGGGGGTAATCCTTGCGTTTTTATCAAAGAACGTAAAATAGAAACGGCTGCTATAACTGTTGGACCGTATTTTTCCACAACTGAAAGACTTGAAAATGATAAAAAAACACCAAGCGTCGACAGAAAGACAAGCCAATGAGGTTGCTGTTCTATGGCATCAACTACGCGCCAGAACCAACAGGGACAGGTCCATATACGACGGATATGGCCCGCTGGCTGGCAGATCGTGGACACCAGGTGGATGTGATTACGGGACTTCCCCATTATCCTGCTTGGAAAGTGGACGAGGCTTACGCTGGACTGTGCTTCTTACGAGAAGAGATCGATGGGGTACGCGTTTTGCGTGTCCCTCTGCGTACGCCAAAAGGAAGCGTTCCTTCGTCGCGCGATCGCATTGTTCTGGAGAGCTCGTTTGCGTTGGCAGCTGGGCGGTACTGGTTGCCATGTATGCTGGTACGTCAGCGATACGATGCAGTGATTGCTATCTGCCCACCCCTACAAATGGGGGTCTATCCACAGCTTTATCATGGATTACGGGGCGTGCCATGGATCTTTCACATTCAGGATCTGCAGGTCGACGCTGCCTTTCGTTTGGGAATGCTACAACCCTCGAGTGCCAGCCGTCTGCTCTACCGTGTCGAGAACGGCTTATTGCGCCAAGCTTCGCTCGTCTCCACCAATACCGACGCCATGCGGCGGCGGATCATCGAGAAGGGCACACCACCAGAACGCACTTTTCTGCTGCCCAACTGGGCCGATCTACAAGCAATTACTCCATTGCCCAAACAGAATGCCTTTCGGGAACAGCTGGGTATCCCCGAAGATCATGTGCTCTGTATCTATGCCGGTTCGATGGGAGCCAAGCAGGGGCTGGAGACGGCCATCGATGCGGCACGTCAGTTGCAAGATGAGACGCACATTCATTTTGCCTTTGTTGGGGATGGTGCCCGTCGAAAAGTCTTAGAGGAGCAGGCACGCGGAATACCAAACATCACCCTTTTGCCTGTGCAACCGAAAGAGCGCCTGGCGGAAATGTTGGCTGCAGCCGATGTACACTTGGTCGTACAACGCCGGGATGCGGCCGATTTGGTCATGCCCTCTAAACTGGGCAATATCTTGGCAGCGGGACGTCCGGTGGTCGCAACTGCTGAGCCGGGTACTGCTCTCTATGAGACCGTCACTCAAGCCGGTGCAGGACTTTTGGTGCCTCCAGAGCAGCCTGAGCTGCTGGCTGCAGCAATACGCAGGCTGGCGAAGGAAGAAACGTTTCGTACTACTTGCGGCAGAAACGGGCGGCAGTGGGCAGAAACGCACCTGTCGATCGATGTACTCATGCCTCCTTTTGAACAGCGACTGAAAGCATTGGTACAAAGCTCGCTGAGGTAATGGACAAAATCTTGCAAGAAGTTATACTACTCATATCATCCAGTATAGAAGGGGGCATGTAAGAAGTCAGTTTTTGCCAGGAAGGCACTTTCGCCAGCAGGAAGGGCGGCTGCTTCTTCTTACGAAAGACCGTGAAAAAAGAAAACAGCAGCACTGGTCCATTGTCACTCAGAAAAGCGGGTTTGTTTGTTCTTATTGGCCTATTGGCTGTCGCTGTCTCTGCTTGTAGTGCATCCAGTACGACGGCAAACAGTCCCACTGCAACTAACCAGCCCACGCAATCCCAGGTGGTTCAAAAGGCCATCCCTCAACAGGTAGCGACTGTTCCTGTTTATCAACAGACCATTCCACAGCAAACGACTTCCTCTTCGTCAACATCAGCGAGTCAGCTGGTTTCCGCGGTCGTTACCCAAGTGGTGGACGGGGACACCATGCATGTGCGCATCGGCAATCGGGAAGACACCATTCGGCTGTTGTGCGTCGATACGCCCGAGACCAAAGATCCCAACACACCGGTAGAACCCTATGGACCCGAAGCCTCTGCTTTTGCCAAACAGCAGTTGGAAGGCAAGCAAGTCAAGCTGGAGTACGACGGACCCCAGCGCGACAAATACGGTCGCCTGTTGGTCCATCTGTGGGTCGGGGACAAACTGTTTAACCAAATGCTCCTAGAAAAGGGCCTGGCGCGGATCGCCTACCTCTACGATCCACCTTACAACCACTACAGTGCTTATGTAGCGGCACAGAACAAGGCTAAAGCAGCAAAGCTAGGTATTTGGTCTATTCCTGGCTATGTGACGGCAGAAGGATATAACCTAGGCGCTGTTCAAAGCGCTTCTAAGAAATCCACTTCTTCAACGAGCAAGACATCCTCTTCAAAAGCTTCTTCGACATCGTCTTCGAGCAAATCGACTTCGTCAAGCAAGACGAGTTCGTCAAGTAGCAGCAAGAGCAGCTCTGCTTCTGCTTCGACAAGCCATCCGGAATGGGCCAAGGCGTTGGCCGATTTGCAACAGACGGGGGATGTGGATTGCCCGGATTTCTCAACGCATGCAGCTGCGCAATCCTTTTTTGAAGCCCATGATCCCAGTGCTGATCCCTATGGGTTGGATCGGGATAAAGACGGAATCGCTTGCGAAACCCTGCCATAGGGCGAAAGACGGAAAGTACTCCTAGGCGCTGCCGGTCGCTGCGCAGCGTCTTTTTGAATTTGTCGAAAGAGTAGGAAACAAGCAGGAGATTGACAGGTTGCGGCGAATCATTAGAAAAGGGACGGGTTGTACAAAAGTTCCACCTTGGGAGGCGCCCTTTCTTGAAAAAAGCCCTTATTACCGGCATTACAGGACAAGATGGGTCGTATCTTGCGGAGCTCCTGTTGGACAAGGGCTATGAGGTGCATGGCATGATTCGCCGGGCCTCCTCGTTTAATACCGATCGCATCGATCACCTCTACAGGGATCCCCACGAGAAAGAGACACGACTCTTTTTGCATTATGGCGATCTCTCCGATGGCACGGGGTTGCGACAGATTCTCGAGAAGGTGCAACCGGATGAGATCTACAACTTGGGTGCGCAATCCCACGTAAAAGTCTCGTTTGAACAGCCCGAATACACGGCTGATGTGGTGGCCTTGGGCACGTTGCGTTTGCTCGACAGCGTTCGCGACTATATGGATCATACGGGCAAGCAGGTACGCTTGTATCAGGCGGGCTCGTCGGAGATGTTTGGTGCGGCGGCGCCCCCACAGAATGAATCGACGCCTTTTTATCCCCGCAGTCCTTATGCAGTGAGCAAGGTGGCCGCTTTCTGGTATGCGGTCAACTACCGGGAGGCTTACGGGATGTACATCGCCAATGGGATTCTCTTTAACCACGAGTCACCCCGCCGTGGAGAGACCTTTGTCACACGAAAGATCACGCGGGCCGTTGGCCGTATCAAGATGGGCCTGCAAGACAAGCTCTACCTGGGCAACCTCGATGCGCGCCGTGACTGGGGTTTTGCCGGCGACTATGTCGAAGGCATGTGGCGCATGCTGCAGCAACCTGCGCCGGGCAATTATGTGCTGGCGACAGGGATTTCGCATACGGTACGTGACTTTCTGGAAGCTGCCTTTGCTTGCGCAGGACTGGATTGGCAGGAGCATGTTGAAGTGGATCCCCGCTACTTGCGTCCGACAGAGGTCGATCATTTGCTAGGCGACGCCAGCAAAGCACGTCGGGAGCTTGGCTGGCAGACTACGGTGAGTTTTGACGAACTGGTGCGGCAGATGGTGACACATGATATGGAGCTGGCGCGGCGCGAGTGCACCTTGGCCGATGCCGGATATGCGCTTTCTTTAAGGGGGGCTGCCAGTGCGTAAGGATGCCAAGATCTACGTAGCCGGACACCGGGGACTGGTGGGATCGGCCATCGTCCGTAGACTGCAGACCGAAGGGTATACGCATCTGGTGACGCGCACCCATATACAGTTGGATCTGACCGATGCCCGCGCTGTCGACGCCTTTTTCGTACAAGAGCGGCCCGAATACGTCTTTTTGGCTGCGGCAAAAGTGGGCGGAATTCTCGCCAATGATACCTATCCAGCCGACTTTATCCGCGAAAACCTGCAAATCGAAGTCAACGTAATCGATGCAGCCCACCGTTACGGGGTGGATAAGCTGCTCTTTTTGGGCTCTTCATGCATCTATCCCAAGCTCGCTCCGCAGCCCATCCGGGAGGAGTACCTGCTGACCGGTCCCTTAGAGCCGACCAACGATGCCTATGCCGTAGCAAAGATTGCTGGTATTCAGATGTGTCAGTCCTACTACAAGCAGTACGGCGATCGCTTTATCAGCGTGATGCCGACCAACTTGTATGGACCGGGAGACAACTTTGATCCGGTCACATCGCATGTGCTGCCAGCGATGATCCGCAAATTTCACGAAGCCAAGATGTCCGGGCAACCACAGGTTTTGCTTTGGGGGACGGGTCAGCCACGGCGTGAATTTTTGCATGTGGACGATTTGGCCGATGCCTGTCTTTTTTTGATGGACCATTTTGACGATCCTTCGATTGTTAATATCGGTGTGGGCCAAGATTTAACCATCGCTGAGTTGGCACGCATGGTGGCTGATGTGGTGGGTTATACAGGGGAGATTGTTTACGATCCTTCCAAGCCGGACGGGTCCCCGCAGAAACTGCTCGATGTTTCCAAGTTGACTAGACTTGGCTGGCGTCCGCGCATCCAACTGCGGCAGGGCATTGCCGATGTGTATCGATGGAATCAGAAATATGTTACCACAGAAACGACTCACGTCTAGAGGGGAGAAATTCATGAGCGAGCGAATCGCCGTCTTTGGGACAGGCTATGCCGGTTTAGTGACCGGGGCGGTCTTTGCTTCGCTAGGGCATCGTGTGACGTGTGTCGATATCGATGCGCAACGCATTGCGAGGCTGCAGCAGGGAGATCTCCCCATTATCGAGAACGGCTTGCCGCAAATGGTGGCTTCGGGA
>JADBKH010000004.1 GCA_014896485.1 Bacillota bacterium
ATCGCGGTTGGCGTCACTGTCCCCGTCCGCCCGACCGAACATTCGATGCGCACCAATCGGGTCACCTGCTGTTGTGCGGCAAATTTATAAGCCACTGCCCAGCGCGGAAACTTCGCCGTAGCCCCCAGCAGCTGCTGGGCCGCGAACTCATCGACTTTGACCACAATGCCGTCGATTTGGTAGGGAAGGCTTTCGCGCTTTTCTTCCCACTGCTGACAGTACGCGATGGCTTCGTCGATCGTCTCGACCCGTCGACTGTGCGGATTGGTGTGCAGGCCGAGCTCCTTGAGATACGCAACTGCCTCACTCTGTCGATGCACGGATTCAGGTGGATCGACGATATTGTAGAAAAAAGTGTCCAGATGGCGTTGTGCGGTGATGCGTGGATCCAGTTGGCGCAAGGATCCTGCAGCCGCATTCCTGGGATTGGCAAAGGGCGGCAGTCCTTCCTGCTGCCGTTGTTCGTTGAGCTTCTGAAAAACTGCTTTGGGCATGAAACACTCGCCGCGCATCTCGATCGTCACCGGATGGCGTAAGCGCAAGGGGATCGAGCGGACGGTCTTGAGGTTTTGGGTGATCTCCTCTCCCACTACGCCATCGCCTCGCGTAGAGCCCTGTACCAACCGCCCTTGCTCGTAACGCAGGGAGATGGCCAAGCCATCGATCTTCAGCTCGCAGTGGTAGTGGATCGCCTGCCCACTTGTCCGGCGCACGCGTTGGTCAAAAGCGCGCAGCTCTTCGAAAGAAAAGACATCCTCCAAGGAAAGCATCGGCACGTCGTGACGCACCTGAGGCAAATCTCCACGTGGTGCACCGCCGACCCGCTGCGACGGAGAGTCTGGTGTCACCCATTCGGGATGAGCGCGCTCAATCTCGATCAGCTCCCGCATCAGCGCATCGTATTCCTCATCGCTGATGATCGGATCATCGAGCACGTAGTAGCGGTAATCGTGCTCGTGAATTTGCGCCCGCAGATCCTCAAGGTGCGTATGAAGCGCTTCCAATGACTCCGCTTCTTCTCGATCGGCGCGCGGACCGATTTTTTCTTTGGGCTCACTCATTCGCATTCACCTTCCAACCGCTGTAGGTGTGCGTAAGAGGCCAGCAGTCGCTTTGTCCCGATCCCTTCGAAGGCGACGACCACCTGCAAGTCGTTGCCTGCGCCACTTTGTGCCACCACCGTTCCCAGGCCCCACTTGGGATGACGTACCTTCTCCCCCAGCGCAAACGGAACCACTTCCGTCGCTTTGGCCGGTTCTTGCTCTGCCATCCACGTGCGGCGTCCACTTTCTTGGCGTTGTACCGACACCGAGGTCACACCGCGCTCCTCGATCAGCTCTGCCGAAATCTCGTCGAGAAAGCGAGAGGGTTCGGCATAGTTGGTCTGTCCATAGAGCGTACGCATCCGTGCGTGGGTTAAGAAGAGCTCTTTTTTGGCACGGGTGATGGCAACGTAACAGAGACGGCGCTCTTCTTCCATCTCCTCGGCATCAAAGAGGGCACGTTGATGGGGAAAGATGCCCTCTTCCATGCCCACCAGAAAGACCACCGGAAATTCGAGCCCCTTTGCAGCATGCATGGTCATTAACAACACAGCATCTTGATCTGCATCCCAACGATCCACATCGGTCGCCAAGGCCAAATCTGCCAAAAAACCTTCCAGACTGCTGTCCGCTGTCTCATGCTCGTACTCCAACGCCGCAGAGCGCAGCTCGTCGAGGTTCTCCAAGCGTGCAGCTGCTTCATCGGTGTGCTCTTGGCGCAGCATTTCGGCATAACCACTTTCCTCCAAAACGCGATCGAGCAGTTCGCTTGGGGGTTGTTGTGCAGCTGCAGCGTGCAGCGTAGTCATCCATGCGATGAATCGATCGAGCGTCTTTTTGCGGCTGCTTTTGTCGACGTTTCCGCTGTTGCACAACGCCCACAAGGAAAGGCCTTGCGCCGCCGCTTGCTGGGAAAGGCGCTGTAAAGTCGTCTCCACAATGCCCCGCTTGGGCACCTGAATTGCGCGCAAGAAAGCCGCATCGTCATCCGGATTGGCGATCAAACGCAGATACGCCAGCGCATCCTTGATCTCCTTGCGTTCGTAAAACCGCAGTCCCCCCACCATGGCATAAGGCATCCCAGCGACCATCAATGCTTCTTCCAGCGCTCGAGACTGGGCGTTGGTCCGATAGAGGATGGCAAAATCCCGATACGCCCTTCCTTTGCCGACAGCACGGGCGATCGTCTGGACGACAAAGCGTGCCTCGTCCTGCTCGTTGTCTGCCAGGTAATGGTAGAGCAATGCCCCTTCTCCATTTTGCGTCCACAGCCGCTTCGGCTGTCGGCTGCGGTTGTGGGCGATCACCTGGTTGGCAGCATCGAGAATTCGTTGTGTCGATCGGTAGTTCTGCTCAAGTTTGACCACCGCCGCATCGGGATAGTCCCTTTCAAAATCGAGCATGTTCCGGATATCCGCACCGCGCCATCCGTAGATCGACTGATCGCTGTCCCCGACCACACAAAGATTGCGGTACTTGGCCGCCAACAAACGTACCAACGTGTACTGCGCACGGTTGGTATCCTGATACTCATCGACATGGATGTAGCGAAATTGATCCTGGTAATGCTCCAACACCTCTGGGAACTGTTGAAAAAGCGTTACCGTCAACATGATCAGATCGTCAAAGTCGAGTGCATTGGCCTGCTTTAAACGCCTCTGGTAGGCGTCATAGACATGGCGCAACAGCTGGTTGCCAAAGTTGTCGCCCTCAATCGCTTGGGGGGTCTTGAGCTCATTTTTGAGGGTACTGATCTTATTGAGCAAGCTGCGCGGCTCATTGCGCTTCGGATCTAGATCCAGCTCCTTGAGCACGGCTTTCATCGTCGCCAGTTGGTCGGCGGTATCCTCAATGGTGAAATGGCGACCATATCCCAGCCGCTCGATCTCACGCCGTAAAATGCGCACACAGAAAGCATGGAAAGTCATGACCCAGATCTCTTTAGAAGCCATTCCACAGAGTGCTTGGACCCGTTCCTGCATTTCACGGGCAGCCTTGTTGGTAAACGTAATGGCCAAGATCGACCAAGGTGCTACTCGCTTGGCCGCCAGTAAGTATGCGATGCGGTGGGTCAGGACACGGGTCTTGCCAGAACCGGCCCCTGCCACGATCAACACGGGGCCTTCTGTAGTGATGACCGCTTGCCGCTGCGCTTCGTTCAGAGCTTCTAAGATAACCTGTGCGGCGGGAAGAGACTGCCGCTCGGATGCCAATGCCAATCGATCCGCTCCCATTCGTCGCTGTTGACTCCCACTGACCTCTGTACAAAGTATAGCAGAGCATAAAAGCAGAAAAAGGCCCTCAAAAGTCCCGCCCAGAAACGACGGTCCGTGTCAACTCACGTAAAAATCTTACCGAAGGGGTATAGCTCACTCACATAAATA
>JADBKH010000040.1 GCA_014896485.1 Bacillota bacterium
CGCAGGTTATGCTACAAGGCGTGGAAAGGGGCGCATGGCGTCGATGGTAGGAGCGAGAGAAAGCAGCGAGGTTGTCGTACGTATCAACAGCCAAGAAGTCCACGTTCCTCCCGGAAGTACCCTTTTGCAAGCAGCAGAACGTGCGAACGTGTTGATTCCACATGTTTGCTTTCATCCGCAACTTGGGGCAATCCAGACGTGCGATACGTGTCTGGTTGAGGTAGATGGGCAGCTGGTGCGTGCTTGCGCAACCGAAGCCGCTCCAAACCTGCAGGTCGTCACGACCAGTGAGCAGGTGCGCCAAGCACAAACCGAGGCAATGGATCGCATTCTGCACAACCACAAGTTGTACTGCACGGTCTGTGACAACAACAACGGGAACTGCATTGTGCACAATACCACCGAGTTGATTCATATCAACCACCAAAAATATCCCTTTGCCCCTAAACCCTATCCCCAGGACAACAGCAATCCCTTTTATCGTTACGATCCCGATCAATGCATCTTGTGTGGTCGCTGCGTCGAAGCCTGCCAAGATCTCGAAGTCAATGAGACGCTCTCCATTGATTGGCAGCGAGAGCGTCCGCGGGTTGTGTGGGATGCAGATGTCGCCATCGATCGATCTTCCTGTGTCTCTTGTGGTCATTGTGTCACCGTCTGTCCTTGCAATGCCCTCATGGAAAAGAACATGTTGGGGAACGCCGGGTTTTTGACGGGGATCGATCCAGACACACTGGTGCCTTTGATCAACTATACGAAAGATATCGAGCCAGGTTACGACAGTATTTTCGCCATCTCGGATATCGAATCGCGGATGCGCATGCAGGGACGCATTCAGCGTACCAAGACGGTCTGCACCTATTGTGGAGTAGGATGTGCCTTCGAAATTTGGACCAAAGGCCGCCAAATCCTCAAGGTCGAGCCCAAGACCGAGGCTCCGGCCAATGGAATTTCTACCTGCATCAAAGGCAAGTTTGGCTGGGAGTATGTCAAGAGCCAAGAGCGTCTGACCACCCCCCTGATTCGCGAAGGGGAAAGCTTTCGGCCGGCTTCGTGGGAAGAAGCGATCGCACGTATTGCTCAGCGTTTGAACCAGATCAAACAAAAGGAAGGCGCCGATGCGATCGGCTTGATCTCTTCGTCTAAGTGCAGCAACGAGGAGAACTATCTGATGCAAAAGCTGGCCCGCGCTGTCATCGGTACCAACAATGTCGACAATTGTGCTCGGTATTGCCAGACTCCGGCGACGGAGGGCCTCTTTCGCACAGTCGGCTATGGCGGCGATGCCGGGAGCATTGCGGATCTGGAGAAGGCGGATCTGGTTCTCATCGTCGGTGCCAATCCTGCCGAGAACCACCCGGTGTTGGCCACGCGGATCAAGCGGGCGCACAAGTTGCATGGACAAAAACTGGTCGTCATCGATCTGCGCAAAAACGAGATGGCCGAAAGGGCAGACCTCTTTATTCACCCCAATCCGGGAACCGATCTGGTACTTATCAATGCCATTGCCCACCAAATTATCGATCGTGGGTGGGAAGATCGCGCCTTCTTGGAGCGACGGGTCAACGGTTTTGACGCCTACAAGGCCTCTATAGCGTCGGCCACCCTAGAAGAAGCCGCGTGTATTACCGGTGTTTCCCGCGATACGATTGTCGCCGTGGCCGAGATGATCCACCAGGCGCAAAACGGCACCGCGATCTGCTGGGCGATGGGGGTGACCCAGCACAAAGGCGGCAGCGCGACTTCAACAGCGCTCTCCAACCTGCTTTTGTTGACCGGCAACTATGGCAAACCCGGTTGTGGGGCCTTTCCGTTGCGCGGGCATAACAACGTGCAGGGGGCTGGGGATTTTGGCACCCTTCCCAAATATCTGCCCGGCTATGAGGAAGTCAGTGACCCGCAAGTACGGGCCAAATATGAAAGGGCTTGGGGCGTTTCGCTACCGCAGCAGCCCGGACTGGACAACCACCGGATGGTAGAGGCGATCGAAGAAGGCAAGCTGAAAGCCCTCTACGTAATGGGGGAAGATATGGCGGTCGTCGATTCGAATGCCAACCGGGTCCAAGCAGCCTTCGAAAAACTGGACTTTATGGTCGTCCAAGACATCTTTTTCACCAGAACTGCCCAGTATGCCGACGTGATTCTTCCGGGTGCGCCCAGCCTGGAAAAAGAGGGGACTTTCACCAACACGGAGCGCCGTATCCAACGCTTTTACCCTGCACTGCCGACCTTGGGGGAGGCCCTGCCAGACTGGCAGATCCTGCAGCGGGTGGCCAATGCCTTGGGGGCAGGCTGGATGTATGAACATCCAGCTGAAATCATGGAGGAAGCGGCCAGCCTCGCCCAGCTGTTGGCTGGAGTCTCTTATGAACGGCTGGAAGGCTTTCGTAGTCTGCAGTGGCCGGTGCGACCGGATGGCATCGATACCCCTGTACTGTATACCGACCGTTTCCCTTTCGAGGACGGCAAAGCACGCTTGTATCCGGTGGACTGGATTCCTCCTGTGCAGATGGGGGAAGCCTATGATTTGCATGTCAACAACGGCCGGTTGCTGGAGCATTTCGATGAGGGGAACATGACCTATCGCGTTCCCGGTATTGCCGCCAAGGTCCCTGGTCCATGGGTGGAAGTCTCTCCCGCTTTGGCGCAAGAACGTGGCTTGCAGGAGGGGTCACTGGTCCGCCTCGATTCGCCCTTCGGTTTTGTCGTACTGCCGGTTTTGGTAACCGATCGGGTGCAGGGTCATGAGCTTTATATCCCGATGAACAGCTCTGAGCAGATCTCGATGATCAACAACCTCACTTCGAGCGAGAGTGACGAAGCCACCCATACGCCTGCTTTCAAAGAAGTCAGTGTGCGCATGACGATACTGCAGCCGCAAGGTCCTTCACCACTTCCCGAAGCCAACCATCGCCGTGGACATCGCCGCCCGCAAAGAGGTGTTTGTGTCCAGCAAAAGTGGCAACGTCCAGACTATCGACCGCTGGCTGAAAGCATCGAAGCACAGCCTCTTGAAGTCTCCCTTTTGGAGAAAGGAGGCCCGGCTGGTGGCCAAGGCCTTGGCAACACGCGGCCGCTTACCCGCTGAAAAGCGACAGCAGCTGCAGTGGGAACATACCCAGGAAGATCTCAAAGCACAACTGATTGCCCACAAGGAAGCACTGGATCAGCTTTTTGCGCTCTTGGATCAGCTGGCAGAGAGCGATCTGCTGCAAGCGATGGCGGCCTTACTCGGTGCGCGCAAAGAACTGCTCGCCATCCTTGCCAAGCGCTTTTTGCCGACGACCGTGCATACAGTTCAGGATGCCGAAGAGGTGTGGCGTTGGCTGGATGCGCTCCCTCCGACACACCTTCAACAGTTGTTCAGCGGTGTGCAAGCCGGGGCTTTACAGGCGGAGCAAGTGATGCACTCCAGCCAATCGCTGCGCCTTTTTGCCTTGGTTCGCATGGTACGTGACCCCGATATTAACCGTGCGCTGCGTGGTATGTTCGCCTTTTTGAAGGGCATGGGACAGGCACTGGCCCGTTCTTCTGAAGATACGGGAGAAGCCGAGACGAGCTCCCCTGAATCAGAACAAGACGGTGTTACGGGTCGGTAGCTCCTCTTTCAGCAGCCGAAATAGATTTATAGGCCGAGTTGCTTGGCGATAATGCTTTTCATGATTTCAGTGGTGCCAGCAAAGATTGTCTCGACACGTACGTTTTGATACTGACGACAGATCGGGAACTCTTCCATATAACCATAGCCCCCGTGCAGCTGCAGGGCCTGGGCGGCAATGCGGTTGGCCATTTCCGTGCACCACCATTTGGCCATCGAGACTTTCGTAACGATTTCGTTGCCTTGAATATGGTCGAGCATCAGATCTTCGACAAAGGTGCGGCCCAGCTCCACTTCGGTTGCCATCTCTGCCAAGCGAAAGCTGTTGTACTGAAACGACCCAATCGGCTGTCCGAACGCCTTGCGCTGCTTGGCGTAGGTCAACGCTTCCTGTAGCATGATCTCTGCCTCAGCAGTTGCGCCGATTGCAGCAACCAGACGCTCTTGCTGCAGGTTTTGCATCAGATAATAAAAGCCGCGTCCTTCTTCGCCCAGCAAGTTTTCCTTCGGCACCCGCACATCCTGGAAAGCCAGCTCGGCGGTTCCTTCCGCATGGCGTCCCATCTTTTCGAGCTTTTTGGTCTTGGCAAACCCCGGGGTACCGTCTTCCACCAAAAAGAGGCTAAGGTTGCGATGGGGGTTGGGATCATTGCCGGTCTTGGCAACGACGATAAACAGATCAGCGTCCCAGCCGTTGGTGATGAAGATCTTCGAACCGTTGATCACGTAGCTGTTGCCGTCGCGTCGGGCAGAAGTGGCCACGGCGGCTAAGTCGGAACCCGTGCCTGGTTCGGTCATGCAGATGGCAGTGAGTATCTCTCCGGTCGTCGTTCCGGGAAGGTAACGGTGTTTTTGCTCGTCATTGCCCAGACGCCACAAATATGGGACCACGATGTCGGAGTGCAGGAAAACGGGAATGTCAACTTCTTGATAAGCCATTTCTTGAATCAGAATGGCCTCGTATTCAAACGAAAGACCACTGCCACCATAAGCTTCTGGTAACCAAGTGCACAGATAGCCCTGTTCCCCCAATTTACGCCATGCCTCTCGCGGTACCTGTCGCTCCTTCTCCCATTGCCGCATGTATGGCGTAATTTCGCGCGCCAGAAAATCATGAAACGATTGTCGGAAGAGCCGATGCTCTTCTGTATAAGGGAAACCCACTGTACCTGCCTCCTTGATTCAAAGTTGTCTGCAGCAAGCATAGCTGGTTTGTCTTCCGAACACAAAATTGAGACAACAGCCATACTGAATACGCTTCACAAAACCCCCCAGTCTCTTCAGACATTTTTGGAGAAACATTTCTGCGGAAAAGTCCATCGTGACACTACGCCGTCACTTTCATTGGTTAGACTGCTTGAGAACGCAAAGGATTCGTCGGAGGTCTGCTCGAAGCTCAAAAAGAATGGTATATTGTTGGCAGTAAGTGGCTATCTAAGAATTCCAAACATTTACACTTGGTCTTCTCCAAGTGAGAAAGGAGTGAGATCTTTGCGTATCCTGCTCACACTTCAGGCGGAAAAGCCCATCGTTTTACCCATTCATCACATGTACATGTTGCAGGGGCTGATCTACCGGCATCTGTCTGACCCTGCCCTTCGCGCGCTGACCCACGATCACGGGTTTGGTGCCACGTATCCTCACATGAAGCTCTTCACGTTTTCTAGACTAATGGGCAAGGTTCGTTTAAGCGAAGACAAACGCCACTTTCTCTTTGAACCCCCTGTCAACTGGGTGATCTCCAGTGCATCTCAGGATTGGATCTCAGATCTGGCCGAGACGCTCTTGAAAACCCAGGTGCTGACTTTGGCCGATCAAGCTGTACAGGTAAGTGAACTCAGCTTTCGCAGTTGGGAAAAACGCTGGTCCCATGTACAAATCGGAATGCTTTCTCCATTAACAACCTATCGTACCGAAGTAAGCGAGAGCGGTAAACGTTTTACCCACTACATTTCGCCATGGGGGCAAGACTTTCTGCCGCTTATTCGGCAGAACCTTGCCAGAAAAGCCAAGGCCTTAGGGTGCGATTGTACCCCAGACGAAGTTAATTTCACCGTAACCCCCATCGGGGATGCGACTTCGGAACGCGAGAAGATCTTGATGTTTAAAAACACACCGATTCATGGCTGGGTGGGCAGTTACCGTCTCTCCGGCGATCCCTTTTTTATTCGCTTGGCCTATGACAGTGGCCTTGGCGGAAAAAATTCCGAGGGTTTCGGGTGTTTTCAGATTTACGGCGAAAGGAGGTGAAAATGTGCTGGAAGGCATGATTCGGCTGGGTCGTGCTTTACGTGAAGCAAGCCCGAACCTTGAGGTCGAGCAATTGGTGCAGCCGGTGCGTGCGACATCCGACGCGCGTTACGTCGCTGAACTCAATATCGATACAGAAAAAGGCAGGCTCGAGGTTCGTTCCTACGCTTTTGACGAAAGTCAATCACCGAAACAGTTTTTGTGGATAGGCAATGCCGACGGGGCGAACAGTCCACAATGGCTGGCGACGACTGATCATTTGGAGTACTTGCTTTCCCAGACCATCCCGAGCTTGTGTAAGGAATTGGAAAGGGCAGAGCAGGAAGAACACCTGGGTTACACAGAGCCTCCTTTGTATACGAAACTAGTGAGGATTCGAGATGCTTGGATCAGAAAAGCTCCTTCTCCTGCCGGGAGAGACATATCTACCAATGAGACCTCTCCGCAAACGCTTACTGCAAGATCATCTAATAAAGGACAAGCGGAGCGTTACTTGCAGGTTTTAGATTTGGCAAAGCTTGATATCTTGACGGAAAGTCAGATGCAAGCGTGTTGGTATGACGAGAAGGGTCGTGAGATCCATCCAAAAGGCTACCCACAACAATTGGCGAAAGCCTGTCTCAAAGTGTGGGACCTTAAAGAAAAAGAAGTCGCATTGTGGACATTGGCCATTGACGGTCAGAGAGTGGCCGAATTTCCGGTCTATCGAGAACTGGTCGCTTTTAAAAAACTGCGCAAGGCATTCGAAGGAAACAGGGGAATTTGTAAAGGCTGCGGGCAATTGACAGAGATCACTGATGATTTGGGAAACATGAAGTTTAAATACTACAACACAGACAAGATCAGTTTCGCAAGTGGGCTGGATCAAAAGCGGTGGAAAGAGAACATGAGCCTTTGCAGGTCCTGCTATGCTGCGGAACTAGCAGCAGAAGCTTATGTGCAGAAGTATCTACGATCAAAAATTGGCGACCTTCCTTTTTATGTAATTCCCGATGTCCTGGGGACAGCCTATGTCGATCCGCGTGAGATTGAAGAATGGAGCAAAGACATTCGTGCCTCAGTAGAGACGCTAGTCAACCTTCAAGGACTACAGAAATTTGAAGAAAACCTAGACGCAGAAATTCAGGAGAGTGGGGCCTTTAGCTATGTGGTCAACCTGCTGTTTTTCAAAAGAAGCAAGGCGGAGATGCGCATTCTAGGGCTGATTCGTGATGTTCCTTTTACGCGGATCAAACAGCTGAATCGTGCTTTCAACGAAGCCAATGAGAATGCACTTCAACTATTGGGCCCTGTTGGCAAAAATGGCATGTGGCGCATCGATCTGAACGCCTTCTATTATTTGGTTCCATCGACAAAACAACAGGGAGATGTGGCTTACCGAAACTTTTTGAGATATGTAGATGCATTATTACAAGATAAGAAGCTTCCTTACGATTCTCTTTTGAATTCGTTTGTGCAACTGATCCGTGTATATCGCTTTGGACAGTTTGGAAAGTTTCAAATACGACCCCCGAAGTCAGGTTATGAGTTGTTCGCGTTAGAAATGACCGCATTGCAAGCGAATGTGCTCTTTGGGTTATTTCGAAGGTTGGGACAATTACAGGGAGATTCGTTTCTTCCATGGGAGGAGTCTACGGTGGCAGGGACCTTAGGCGATGAGCTCTTTGATCCTTCTATTCCCGTGATTGAGCAGAGTAAACGGATTTTAGCTGCTTTCGGCTACAACGAAATCCAACAAGGCCTTTTCTGGTTGGGGTATTTGGTTGGGGATGTAGCTTTAGCACAATATCATAACAACCTCACCAATTATCCTATTCTTGAAAAGATCAACTACCATGGTATGGACAAACTCGCTGTACAACGTTTATCCAATGATGTTGCTGAAGCATTGCAGCGTTATAAAAGAATCGGATGGGTTAGCGAACCGTTGTTTGAAATGATGCGGTGCCTAAACCCTTATTTTGGAGCAAAACGTTGGCCATTGCGTGATGAAGAAGCTACTTTTTATGTAATATCTGGTTTCGCTGTCTTTCAGCAACTCATCAGAACACGTCAAGGAAAACAAGCATTGGAAGAACCGACACAACCAGTTAAGGCGTAAGGTAGCCTCTGTGTTCCTCTACCCTATTGCATCTCACTATTGGAGAGGAGTTATTTAGCATGAACAACAGCGAACTTCTTTTTCTCTATGATGCACGGTTGAGCAATCCCAACGGAGATCCGGATGATGAAAACCGCCCGCGCATGGATTATCGATCGCCGGAACTTGGTCGTGATGCCGTCTTCAGCAAGAGCTCGCGACTACCGCACGATGGTGGCGCGGTTTCGTGGACAAGACAGAAGGGCGTACGGTGACAGCAGATCGACGTTTGCAAGATATTCTTCAAAAGAAGAAAGCAGATGTCTCTGATTTACCCATTTTGCTCGATACTTTGATCGATGTCCGCCTTTTTGGCGCGACAATGACCATTCAGGGAGTGGAAGGAGAAAGAGGAGGGTCTATTCAGATTATAGGGCCCGTTCAGTTTACATGGGGTTACTCGATGAATCACGCGGATGTGGTAGATTCCTATTCCATTACTTCCCATTTCGGCTCTCGTGAAAAAAATGAGCAAGGTACCATCGGGAAAGACTATCGTATCTTTTACTCTTTGCTTGGGTTTGCAGGCGTTCTCAGCGGGCTGCGTGCAGAACACACCCGTTTGAAAGAGGAGGATGTTCATTTACTCGACGAGGCTTTAATCACGGCTATCCCGCTGCAGGCGACCCGAAGCAAAATTGGGCAGTATCCTCGTCTGTACCTGCGTTTTGAATACAAAGATCCATGGACGGCACTGGGAGATTGGCGCGAAACATTGAAATTGTCAAAAGAGGATGACTTGCGTAGTATTTCCGACGTAGATCTCGACATTTCAGCACTCGATAGACGAATTGCTCACCATTCCGAGCGCATCGCACGTATCTGGTACTGGCAGGATGAAAACCTCGTGCTAAGAAACGGTGAGAAAGCGGGCCAACTACAGGAAATTCTATCTCCAAACAATGTAGAGCTGTTAACACCAGTACTGTCTGTACTTCAAGGGAGGTGAGCTCCCTTGGCGTTGGTAAACGGAATGCTCATTTTTGATGTCATGGGTGCAATGGCGCACTTTCGAAAATTTTACACAAACTCGTCATCCCTTTCCTATCCATTTCCACCTCGAACGACATTGGCTGGGATCATCGGTGCTATCTTGGGTTTCGAACGAGACTCTTACCACGAGCTTTTGGGGCCAAAACATGCACGTCTAGCTGTCTCTGTCCGCACGCCGACACGATCGTTTATGCAGACGGTCAATCCTGTGCTTGCCAAATCGCAACGCGATATCAATGGGTCTGCAGGGCATACCCAGGTGCCTACGGAGCTTGTCGTATCCTCAGTTGTTGGACAACCGCTTCGCTATCGAATCTACTTCTGGCACGACGATACGGCGGTCATGGACGAATTGGAACAGCGGATGCGGCGCTGCAGTCCTGCCTATCCGCCTGCCTTGGGTACAGCGTCCATGCTTGCCAGTATGCAATGGGTCAAACGCCTGCAAGCCGAACACATCCAACTTGTTGGCGCCCAGGAAGTTGTTACAGTGGTTACCCCTTGGCCTGCAGAAAAGCTGGTCTGGCTTTCTCCTCCACGTCGCAATAGAGCGGGAGAGCTACAAATTGTGCAGGAACTGATGCCCTATACCTTTGAAAAAGGCCGAACAAATGGGAAAACCCTTCGCTACCTTTTTGAAAGGCAGGGTCGACCGGTGTCTGTGAGATTAAACATTCCCGTTTATACTGTCCATTATGTGAATCCCCAAGAGGAGCACGAAATCGAAGAGACGATCTGCTTTGCAGAGGAGAGTGACCATTGAACGAGGAATTTGAAACAATTTCTCATCCACCTGAGCAACATGGGGAGAACTATTTTCCGAAAAAGCTGTTGTGTGATCATTTAAAGGAAGTCGGCCTTTCGGCTGCTCAGGCGGTCGCCTCTATTCCGTCTAACCAATCCCTGGCTCCCTTTGCGTTTATTGCGGGAGCTTCCCATGATTTTGCTAAATATACTCATTTCTTTCAGGCCTATATTCAGCCTGAAAATGTCGTGTTACAGCGCTGGCGCAGCGATGGTTACAAGGAACATGCCTTTCTCTCTTCCCTATATGCTGCATACCAAGTACTTCGGCTTCTTGGTGAAGAAGCGGATAAAGAGCGGCAAATTTCTGCCCTTCTTGTTTTCCTTGCTGTGCGACATCATCATGGAAACCTTGCCACTTTAGATGATGATTTAGGGATATCAGTACCAGATTCGATCGAAGAGCTCAATGACGAATTACCCGGATTGAGTCGACGGCTTCAAATTGCCAAAAGGCAAGTTGAAGACTTGCGCGAGCGCGAAGCAGTTCTTGGCGAGGAGCTCGATGCCGTTTTTGTCGTCGGGCGACCTTTTGGAATCACCATCGACGGGGGCGTACAGGCATTCTTGGCAGGGGAGTGGTTTGAGGTATTCAAACGGTTGGCCAGTTTAAAGCGATGGTTTGTCAAGCAGAGGATCGTAGGAAATCTGGACGAAGGGGCGGTCTCATTTAGTCGATTGCTTTCTCTTTTTTCCGCCTTAATAGACTGTGATAAACGCAATGCAGCACGGCTTTCGGAGCTTGAGCGGCCATTTCTGCCTGTCGATATGGTCGATCGCTACGAGGAGGAAAGAGGTTTTACCGCTTCGGAGAAAGAGATTGACCAGTTGCGTAATGAACTGTACCAGAAAATCTGTAAACGTGCAGACTTGGCACCGGATGATCAAGGTCTCTTTACCCTGACTGCACCGACTGGATCGGGAAAAACATTGGCTGCTTTTTCAGCAGCCCTTCGCTTACGCGAGAAAAAAGCTCGAAAATATCGCGAACCTGGTCGCATCATCTACTGCCTGCCCTATACGACCATTGTGGATCAGAATTACAGTGTGATGCGAGAAGTCTTCAGACAATTGTCAGATTTTAAAGGAAATGAACAGCGCTATCTGATCAAACATCATCATTTGGCCGAATTGGCGCAAAAGGTAAATGGGGAAGAACTTCCTGTCGAACAAGCCCTTATGCTTACCGAATCTTGGGATAGTGAAATGGTCGTTACTACGTATGTACAGTTGTTCGATACCTTGCTTGGTTACCGAAATGCAAACCTTAAAAAGCTGAATCGGTTGGCCAATAGCATTGTACTGTTGGACGAAGTACAGTCACTTCCTGCCGAATATTGGAGCTTGATACATCGAACATTGCAGCTTTTTGCCAATACACTTGGGATTATCTTCATCTTAATGACCGCTACGCAGCCAGAGCTTTTCTCCAAAGAGGAAGCATTTGAACTGGCCGGAGAACCGGATGAAGTAAGCAAGCGATTTGACTCGTTTCAACGAATCGAAATGCGCGTCAACATGGAGCCAACGACCCTCGAGCAACTCGCTACACAGTTTGAGGAGGCTTATCATCCGGAACTATCCTATTTATTTATCTTCAATACAATAAGAAGTTCTTTGGATTTTATGCAGTTGCTTTACAACCACTCGTCATTTCAGAGCGATCGGTTGGTCTACCTTTCATCGAATGTTGTTCCTGCCGAGCGGTATCGGCGTGTGAGAAAGATCAGCACGATGACCCGATCTGGGCTTTCTAAACCTCCCATTATTGTTTCTACACAAGTTGTCGAAGCAGGTGTGGACTTGGATGTTGACGTAGTCATACGGGATATCGGTCCAATCGACTCGATTGTTCAAGCAGCAGGGCGCTGCAATCGCAATGCTGGTCCAAGTAAGCGGGGACAAGTGTATGTCGTCAACCTTGTGCCCGAAGAAGGTTCAAGGGTAGATGGAGCTTACTGCAAGATGGTCTACGGCGCAGTACATCGTGATACAGCAGTTGAGCTTTTGCGAACCTATGATCAATGTACACTCCCAGAATCTGCGTTACGTGAATGTGTACAGGCTTACTTTCAGGCTCTATCGTCGCGGATAGCTACAGGGAAG
>JADBKH010000041.1 GCA_014896485.1 Bacillota bacterium
ATCATCGTCACATCCTTCTCGTGCATCCGCAGCGCAGCCGCTATCTCTGCGCCGATAAACCCTCCGCCGATGATGAGAAAACGTTGCCCGCCCTGTACCTCGTCCCACAGGCGAAAATAATCGTCTAGGGTGCGGTAGTAGAGAATCGCATCGTCCCCGTAAGGCAACCGAGGAGAACTTGCTCCTACTGCCAACAGCAGCTTTTCGTATCCCCACGCGTTCCCATAGCTGTCGATAACCGTCTTGCTGGCCCGATCGATCGAGGCGATGTGCGTCGTCAGGTGTTCTTCAACGCCCAACGTATCGTAACGTCGACGCCGCCAAATCACTTCGAATTCCTCGTCCTTCCACAATCCCTTGGAAAGAGGGGGACGATTGTACGGCGGAAAATGCTCGTCGGAAAACAGGCCGATCTCTGCCACCTTGTCGTGCTGTCGGATTCCGCCAATCGCAGCATCAGCGCACATGCCCCCGCCGACAATGAGATACGGATAACGCTTCACCGACATTGCCCCCTTCCACGCAGGTTGTTACCGCGCCCTGCGCGTCATCGCCATCTCCGCAAGGGCGACAGCAGCCACCATTAACAATGGATGGAGAACATTCATCCATGGACCACCGTTGCCCTGAAAAATCCCACCGAGGATCGCTCCTACCAAGGTCAGAATCGCTGCAACAAGCAGAAATGTTCCCGGGGGCCTTCCCAAAGTACGCGCACAGGCGTACCAGATACTGCCGAGCAGCACGATGCCAAAAAGCATATGTATGCCTTGAATGGCAGCACCGCTTGGCAAAACACCGAACAAAAGCAGCAGCCCTAGTATCAACGCCACCACCACTGCCAAGCGCCATAGCATCGGCAGCCAAGGTGGAATCAGATTTTGGTTGGATGTTTTGCGGGCCGAAGCCACGAAAAGGAAGCCTCCTCTCCATCCTGCTTGTGCCCTATCCTACCACGATCGATTGGATGCCGTATATAGGGCTCCTTTAGGCAGCGGCAACCCATCGAAGCTGCTTTATGCCTTTGAGGAGGCCTCCATCGCGTTTAGTTGCGCTTCCAACGCTTCCAGGGCGTGCACCTGTGCCTGATGATCTTCGTGATCCACCTGTTCTTCAATCACGGCAAACCCTTCGATGACCTGCTCTTTTCTCGCTTGCGGCAACTGGGCTTCAGCGAGGGGGAAGAGGGCTGCTTCGACATGCTGGACGTGCTTACGGAGCTGATCGGCCGTCTGGTGGGCAGCAGAGGCAAAACGGTAGCGTCCATCGATCGTATCGGCGCCATGCCGCAGGTCGTGGAACGTGGCGTGAAAAGCCGAGAGCTCCCTGCGCAATACGTCATCTTCTCCCAGTACCTCGGCAAGGGGAGCCACGTCGGGCGTCGCTGCCCCAGCCTCGACCATCGCCGGATAAAGCACTTTCTCTTCCTTGGACAGATGGCCAGGCTGTACGAAGTGTCTGGCAAAATGCACCAAGGTGTGCATCTGTGCCATCGTCGCCGAGCCCCCAGACTCGATCCAGGCCGCCATCCGGTCCATCAGATCGGCTGCTTTGAGCAGTTCGGCATGTTCTTTGATCAATACCGTGGACACCCGATCGTCTTGTGCAAAATCGTGCCAATAGAGTTTGCCTGGTTCGGCATCCATCGTTCCACCCCTTTGCATCTATGCTGACTGGATTAGGATACCACGGATGACGTTTGTTCACAGCTGCATTGCAATTGTCCACCTACTCAGGTAGAATTTATTTTGGAGAAAGGCTTTCCCTTCTCAATGTTCAAACTTTCGGAGGTGGCGTGTTGAAGGCAGCAGTGATGACGGAGATTAAAAAGCCACTGGTCGTCCAGCAGGTGGAAGATCCCAAACCTGAACCCGATGATGTTATCGTCAAGGTAGGTGCAACCGGCGTCTGCCGCAGTGACTGGCACTTTTGGCAAGGCGACTGGAGCTGGGTCGGCTTAAGTCCCCATTTTCCCCACATCTTGGGCCACGAGATGGCCGGAACCGTGGCTGAAGTCGGCAGCAATGTCCACAACGTCAAGGTCGGCCAGCGGGTAGTCGTGCCGTTTGATTTGGGATGTGGGCATTGCCGCCAATGTGTCTCCGGCCATTCCAACGTTTGTGAGAACCAAGTGGCATTTGGATTTACGATCAACGGCAGCTACGCGGAATACGTACGTGTGCCGTATGCCGATTTTAACGTCGTGCCCTTGCCCGACGAGATCTCCTTCACCACCGCTGCTTCCCTTGGATGCCGTTACATGACCGCTTTCCACGGGGTCATTGACCGGGTACAGGTTCGTCCAGGCGAGTGGTTCGCCGTCTTTGGTACCGGTGGCGTCGGCATGGCCGCCACCCAGATTGCCGCTTCCATCGGCGCACGGGTCATCGCCTGCGACATCGACGATCAGAAGCTGAACATGGCCAAAGAGATCGGCGCTACGGCAACGGTCAATACCAAAAACAAGCAGCCCCAGGAAATCATGCAAGAGATCATGGGCATTACCGGTGGAGGCGCTGACTGCACCCTCGATGCGCTGGGAATCGCAGCGACTTGTGTGCCGGCAATCCTCTCTTTGCGTACCGGTGGACGCCACCTGCAGATCGGATTGACTTCCAGCGATCAGCAAGGGATCATGCCGATTCCAAGCGATGTGGTGGTCTTTAAAGAAGCGACCATTCTCGGCTCATTGGGCATGCAAGCCTACCGGTACAGCGATCTGCTCGGATTGGTTGCCAGCGGGCGGCTTCACCCCGAGCAACTGATCTCGCGCACCATCCCGATCGAAGAGGCGGGCAACACGTTGGAGGCGATGACGAACTTCGCAACGATGGGTACGGTTGTCGTCGATCGCTTCTAAAAGCACCCATGTGGCCGTACGCAAAAAGCGAAGCAACCGAGAGCTGCTTCGCTTTTGTTTTCTTCCAGACAAGCGCAGGCAAAACCAACGTTCACATTCAGTCGAGGGCGTCGTACATACGCAAGGTGAAAAAGTCCGGCAAAGACTCGGAAAGGGTCAATTCTTTCAGGATCTCGGCCGCCTGCTCATGACGCCCTTGCGCCAATTCGGTTCCTTTGTCATGCAACAGCTGTTCAAGCTCCTCCGCGAGCAAAGTTTGGAAGAGCGCTTCGTCGACCTTGCGACCGTCCTGCAGCACCCCTTTCGGATGATGCATCCATTGCCACAGCTGCGTCCGTGCGATCTCAGCAGTCGCCGCATCCTCCATCAGGTGAAAGATGGGCACCGCCCCATGCCCATTGAGCCACGATCCGATGTACTGGATCGCAACGCTGATATTGTTGCGAACTCCCGCTTCGGTAATTGCCCCTTGGGGAATTGCAGCCAAATCGGCCTCGGTCACATGAACGTCTTCCCGCTTCTTGTCGATCTGGTTCGGCGTCGGCATCAAGCGGTTGAAGACCTCCAGTGCCACGGGGACCAATCCGGGGTGTGCCACCCACGTCCCGTCGTGGCCATCCCGCGCTTCCCGTTCCTTGTCCTCACGCACCTTGGCGAAAGCCATCTCATTCTCCTGTGGGTCTTCTTTGACGGGAATCTGTGCCGCCATGCCGCCGATACAGTGGATATTGCGCCGGTGACACGTTTGGATGGCCAACTGCGTGTACGCACGCATGAAAGGCACGGTCATCGTCACCGAAGCACGGTCCGGCAAGATGACATCCGGATGTCGCTTACGCGTCTTGATGTAGCTGAAGATATAATCCCACCGGCCACAATTGAGCCCGGCCGCATGATCCCGCAATGCATAGAGGATCTCATGCATTTGAAAGGCTGCCGGGAAGGTCTCGATCAAAACCGTCGCTTTACAGACGCCGTGAGGCAGACCGAGCTCGTTTTCCGCGAAGGTGAAGACCTCATCCCACCAGGCGGCTTCGGTGTAATGCTCCAGTTTCGGGAGATAGAGATAGGGCCCAGAACCTTGATCCAGCAAGGCTTTGGCATTGTGATAGAAGAAAAGGCCAAAGTCGACCAATGCACCCCCCATCGGCTCTCCATCAATGCGAATGTGTTTTTCCGGCAGGTGCAAGCCCCTTGGCCGTACGATCAAGGTCGCGATCTTTTCCTTAAGGGCATACCGTTTGCCTTCGGGAGAAACATAGCTGATCGTCTTGCGAACGGCATCGCGCACATTGATTTGACCACCTATCACGTTGTCCCATGTCGGTGCATTGGCATCTTCAAAGTCGGTCATATAGGTAGTAGCCCCCGAATTGAGCGCGTTGATCACCATCTTACGGTCGGAGGCAGGACCTGTGATCTCGACGCGCCGATCGCGCAAGTCAGGCGGGACTTCCGGCAAAGTCCAGTCTTCAGAGCGGATCGAGGCCGTCTCTTCCAGAAAATGGGGAAGTTCTCCCGCATCGAAGCGCTGTTGTCTTTCGCTGCGCGCTTGCAGCAACGCCTTGCGCCGTGCGTCAAACGTGCGACTCAACTTTGCCAAAAAAGAAAGTGCTTCCGGCGTGAGGATCTCGGCAAATGCTTCTGAGACAGGGCCTAGGATTTCAACACCTTGCGGGTGAAGACGCGGTTGCGCAGTTGCCATGACAGACGCTCCTTTTCAGGGGATTCATTGCGCATTGCAAAACGTGGTTTTATTCTAAGCAACGAAATCCGGTCGTGCAAGTTTCCCTTCCCCAAAAACAGTCAGACGAGGCTGATCCGAAAGCAATGGATCGGATGGGCCTCTGAGCAAAGGCCCATTTCCACTCCCCTTTTCTCCCGAGCAGAAGATACATCATTGCCCCGTATACCTGTACCTGTATTGGGTGGTAGTCTGGTCATGTAAGCGAAAGCAATGGGGAAAGGAAGCGAGGATCATGGCCGAAGCCACTGCCCCGAAGCTCTCCGTCGTCCTTGTCAGCCCGCAACTGGAAAAATTGCATGCTGCTGCCACGATGACCTCTGTAGCTGCCCTGTCAGGGATGCAAGTCAATCTCTTTATCACCATGGAAGCTTTGCGGATGTTTCTCAAAGAAACGGTCGAAAAGCGCGATTTTGTAGTAGAAGGGGAGGTAAGCCGAACCCTGCTCGCCAAAGAAGTACCCCTCTATTACCAGATGCTCGCCGATGCCAAAGAAAGCGGCGATATGCATATCTACGCCTGTGCCTTGGCTGCCGACATAATGGGTTGGAAAAAAGAGGAGATGCTTGAGATCATCGATGATGTGATCGGCGTTTCCGAATACTTTGGGATTGCCTTGGGCGGGATCATTTTGACGATGTAAGTCCGTCACGAGAGGGTGAGCAAGATGGCTGAGACCATTCATGCAGACAAAACCATCGATGCCCGGGGCTCCTATTGCCCTGGCCCACTAATGGAACTGATCAAGACGCTCAAGCAGGTACCTGTAGGTACCGTCGTAGAAGTCTGGTCGTCGGATGCAGGTTCCAAGCGCGACATTCCCCAGTGGGCGGAGCGTGCCAAACAAGAGCTCGTCTACATCCGCGACGAAGACGGCTATGCTGCTATCGGCGTACGCAAGGTGAAATAAAGAGAGGAGGTGATGGAAGTGACCCAGCGCATCGTCATCGTTGGAGCAGGATCAGGGGGTACCATGTTGGCCAACAACCTCGTCAAAGCGCTGCGCGAACAGCAACGCGACGATGTCGAGGTCGTGCTGGTCGGCAATGGCGAGGATCATCTCTACCAGCCGGGCCTCCTCTATGTCGCGCTCGATTTGGAATTGCCAGCGCATTTCCACCGTCGACAACGGCGTCTGCTCTTACCGGGCGTCCACCTGACCAACATCCCTGCGGCACGTATCGACCGCAAGGAACAAGGCGTACAGCTGGCCGATGGAAGTCATCTGGCCTATGACTACCTGGTAATCGCCACTGGCTCCCATCCCGACCTCGATGAGATCTCCGGGTTTCGCCAAGGAGCCTACTCCTTTTATACCGAGCCGGAAGCACTGCGCTTGCGCGATGCACTTCGTGATTTTCGCCAGGGGCGCATTCTGATCACGATTGGCATACCGCACAAGTGCCCAGTAGCCCCCCTGGAGTTTACATTGCTCCTCGACGATGTGCTGCGTCGCCAAGAAAGGCGGAAAGAGATCGAGATTCTCTACACTTATCCAATCGCGCGCCTGCACTCTTTGGAACCGGTTGCACAGTGGGCGCAAGAGCAGTTCGAACAGCGCGACATTCACAGTGAGATCTTTGTCAACATGGAAGAAATCGACGCAAATGAGCAGGTTGTCCATACCATGGAAGGCATTGACTACAGCTACGACCTGCTCGTCGGCATCCCCCCGCACAAAGGAGCTGCTGTCATTCGCAACTCCCCAGATCTGGGCGACCCCGACGGATGGGTCCCCACCGATCGAAAGACACTGCAGATGAAAGGAGACGAGCACATCTTCGTGCTCGGTGATGCCACGGACTTGCCGATCAGCAAAGCAGGTTCTACAACTCATTACGAAGTTGCTGTCCTTCTGGGGAACTTACTGCGTGCCCTAGATGGCAGTCGCGCCACACAGACTTACAATGGCAAAGCTTTCTGCTTCATCGAAGCCGACGAAGCGCAAGCGACCTATATCACTTTCGACTATGACCATCCGCCACAGCCAGTAGCTGCTTCTCCCCTGTTGCACTGGTTTAAGGCAGCCTACAACGAAACCTACTGGCTCTCTTTGCGCGGGGTGTTATAAGGGGGAAAGGCGATGGCGGAAATGACAGAAGAATGTGCGGAGATCAACTTGCGTCCCGACCAGATGGCCAAGCTGGCCAAGACCATCGATTTTATTGGCGCTTTCTACGACGCCTTGACACCGGAGATGATCAGTCGGGTTTTGACACTGATCATGCAATGGGGAGAATTGGCAGATATTGTAATGCAGTCACAGCTGGGACGTGCACTTCCGGAGATGATTGCCGACGCAGACGTGATCCTCTCCCGGCCCATCGAACCCGATGCTCCAGTGACCTTGAGACGGTTATGGCGAGAGTTGCGCGATCCAGATGTCGCACGCGGCCTGGAGATCGCCGCTGCGTTTTTGCGCCGCGCAGGTCAGATGGCACCACGCAATCCAGAAAGCACACAAAATGCATCTTGATACCTTTGGGGAGATGAGGAGGGGGTACGCCCTTTTGCCCTGTATTGCGCGACCGGCCCAATGGCGCGATACAAGGCTTTTGGCTGGCAGAAGTGAATCTGGCAACTTCATACCCGCAATGGTATAATGGCCACACGGTAAATCGGTGGAAAAGGAGCCGCAGCGGTGCACTACGACAACGATTTGATTTTGCGACTGCATCGGATTGCCGGTCAGGTCAACGGCGTCCTCCGTATGATGGAAGAAGGCCGTGAATGCCAAGATGTGGTGACGCAACTTTCAGCCATCCGCAATGCGACGGAGCGCGTCACTGTGTTGATGATCGGCCGCTATATGGCCCAATGCCTGCGTGAAGAAGGCAGCCAGGATCCAGAGGCCATCGAACGTCACATCGAAGAGGCTGTCCGCATGCTCGTCCGCAGTTCATAGCCACCCCGGTGATCCCCGGAGCGGCGATGAAGATTGGATGGAGGGGACAGCCCCTTTTGCGATCGGCCGTCATGATCGTCCGACGTTCAGCCGGTTTTTTCTACAGCCTCGAGTACTTTTTCCAAGAATTGTTCTTCCGCAACGGCTCCTTCGATACGGATGGTCTCATTGATCACACTCTTCGGCACGCCGTAGACATTGTACCGTTGTGCCAAATCAGGAAACTCTTGCGCTTCGATCATGTCTGCATGCACATGCTCACTTTCCAGCGCCATGGCGTGCGCCAGATGGACAGCCGACGGACAGTACGGGCAAGTTGGCGTCACGAACACTTGAATGTGCACTTCCTCGCCTATGCCTGCCAGCGCGTTTCGCGTGGCATCAGACAGTCCACTTTCTTTACGACCGACCATGACAATATCGTTGATCAGCGAACCGAATTCGTACCCCGCCGGAATGCCATAGTAGCGAATGCCATAATCGGTGCCATCGGCGCCCAAGATCGCCAAGGCCGGTACGCGCTCGATGCCCAATGCGGCTTCCAATATCTCATCTTCGTAGCGCGGATGGACTTCTAGTTTTACTTTTTCTGAAAGATCTGCGATCTCTTCCAGCAGCCGTTGCGTATCGTCGCAGTAGGGACAGTTGAGTTTGGCAACGAACAACGCCAGGCGGACTTCCTGGGGCATATTGGCCAACATTTCCCGAACTTGCTGCGCCGTTTCAGTATCGATCAAAGCCACCGCACGACCCCTCCCTTATATACCCTTTACGGTATTGTAGCACAGGGGAGGGGGAACGGTATGCTCAGGAGGCAATTAAAGTCTTTTCAGCCAGCAACGGCATTACTCCTTCGTGAAAATCCCTCAATCCTTTGAGGTAGTCGGGGAAGCAGAACAGCACGCCATCGAGCTGACCTTCCACAGTCAACTCTTCCAGTCGATCGGCAATGGTGGTAGGGCTTCCTGCCAAAACATTCCCGTAGAAAACGGACTGCTTGGCCATCTCCACCAGCATTTTCGAAGAGGCACCGCTGGTATCCTGACTGTAAATGTGAAACATATTGGTAAGCGCTTCCACATTGGTCCTTATCGACCTTCTGAAATGGCATTATGGCTGGTTAAGGCAGGGCTGGGATATGCCCTGTTGCCTTCGTCCGGCGCATGGGAACCGGAAGCACAAGGGATCACACTCTACTATGCCGGTGAAACAAGAATGTCCTGTGATACCCAAGATTTCCATTACTTAGAATTCACATGCCATGACGCTATACTGTCTTTGCTACCATTTGCACTTTCACGGGAGCTCGGGGGAACCGGGCTGAGAGGGCAGCTGATCTGCTGCCGACCGTTTGAACCTGACCTGGGTAATGCCAGCGGAGGAACGTCTCAATAGACCGTCCTGTGCTGGGGCGGTTTTTCTATTGGCTGCTGACTGCCCTCGAGCTTTCTACAAAAGTGCAGGTGGAAGGCCCACATCAAGGGAGGTCTTCCTCATATGTCCACATCCACAGAGGAGACAGCAACGCCGCACCCAATTCATTTTCCACAGAGTCACAAAGTCTACCTCACCGGTTCCCGACCAGACATCCGCGTGCCAGAACGCCAAATTGATCTCTCGACGCATGCTTGCATCCGGCTCTACGATACGAGTGGGCCCTACACCGATCCCCATTGGACGGGGGGTACCCACACGGGCCTCCCTGCCTTATGAGAGCCTTGGCTGAAGGAGCGGAACGAAAAGACCCTAAACAAGACCCAGATGCATGCTGCTAGGCAAGGAATCATCACGCCTGAGATGGCGTTTGCCGCCCTTCGGGAACATGTCGATCCTGCTGCGGTACGGCAAGAGCTGGCAGCAGGAAGAGCCATTCTTCCGGCCAACGTCAACCATCCCGAATGTGAGCCCATGATCATCGGGCGCAAGTTCCGTACCAAAATCAATGCCAGTATCGGGACCTCAGCGCTCTCTTCTTCTATCGAGGAAGAAGTGGAGAAGCTGCGTTGGGCTACCTTGTGGGATGCGGACACCGTTATGGACCTTTCCACTGGAAAAGGGATCCCTGCCGCCCGGGAACGGATCTTGCGCAACGCCCCCGTGCCCATCGGCACAGTCCCCATCTATGAAGCCCTCGAAAAAGTCGGTGGCCGTCCGGAAAAGCTGAGCTGGAAGATCTACCGAGAGCCGCTCATCGAACAGGCAGAACAAGGCGTCGATTACTTCACCATCCACGCGGGGGTCCGGCGCGCCTACATTCCGCTCACAGCGCAACGTGTCACCGGTATTGTCTCCCGCGGTGGGTCAATTCTGGCGGCATGGTGCACCGCACACGACGAAGAAAACTTCCTGTACGCCCACTTCGAAGAGATCTGTGCGATCTTGCGAAAGTATGATGTTTCACTCTCCCTCGGTGACGGCCTGCGGCCAGGGTCGATCACCGACGCCAACGATGAAGCGCGGTTCGCGGAGCTGCAAACGCTGGGCGAACTAACCGAGATCGCCTGGAACGATGATGTACAGGTGATGATCGAGGGCCCTGGCCACATCCCGATGCATAAAATCCAAGAGAATGTCGAGCGCGAAGTCCAAACCTGCCATGACGCCCCCTTCTATACCCTGGGACCGCTCGTCACCGACATCGCACCAGGATACGATCACATCACTTCCACTATCGGTGCAGCCATGATCGGCTGGTTCGGCACAGCGATGCTCTGCTACGTCACGCCGAAGGAACATTTGGGACTGCCGAACCCGCAGGATGTCAAAGACGGTGTCATCGCCTACAAGATCGCTGCCCATGCAGCCGATATCGCCAAGGGGATCCCCGGGGCGCAAGTGTGGGATGACGCATTGTCGCAGGCAAGGTTTGCCTTTCGCTGGCAGGACCAGTTCGCCCTCGCTTTGGATCCACAGCATGCCACTGCCCTTCACGACGAAGCGCTCCCCGCAGAAGCGGCGAAAAACGCGCCCTTCTGCTCCATGTGCGGCCCCAAGTTTTGCAGCATGCACATCACGCACTAGATTCGGGAACACAGCAAAGCATTCGACAACGCCGCCCCCTAGTTTCGTTTAAGCGCCCGAAATCGACACAAAGGGCGTCTTATTCGTGGCGAGCGACAGCGCTCGCCACGCGCTTTTGTTTGCACTTTTATCGGCATCGTCGCCAGTTGTTCCACAATACGAAACGGTGTATGCTATAGTTGGTGAATGACCTCCAAAAGAATGAAGGGTACTCATGAAATCGCAAGAATCCATGACTGAAAAAACAGGAACAACGGCCACCGAACGACCGAGCGTACAATCGTTGGAACGCGCTTTGGATCTACTCGAAACCCTGGGAAAAGCAGAAGGAGCGCTGCCTTTGGGCGAGCTGGCACGTCGTGTCAACCTCCACAAGAGCACGGTCTATCGCCTGCTACAAACCTTGGGCAAACGTGGTTACGTCACCCAGGATGCCGACGGACGCTACCGTCTGGGCTTGCGCATCGTCGGTTTGAGCAGTGCATTGCTGGACAGCCTCGATCTCCGCGAAGAAGCACGCCCTTATCTGCAGCAGCTTCTGGCACAGACCAACGAAGTCGTCCATCTGGTCGTCATGGAACAGGGAGAGATGGTCTATATTGAGAAACTCGAGGGCACACAGACCGTGCGCATGCACTCGCTGGTCGGCAAACGTGTCCCAGCCCATTGCACCGGTGTTGGTAAAGCCATCTTGGCCTATCTACCTTCCGATGAAGTCGAACACATTTTGCAGGAAAAGGGGATGCCGGCACACACGCCCAAGACGATTACCGATCTGCCTGCCATGCTCGATGAGTTGGCCCGGGTACGTGCCCAGGGCTATGCCATTGACAACGAAGAGAATGAAGAGGGCATTATCTGTATCGCTGCCCCGATTTACGATTACCGCAATCGGGTCATCGCCGCCATCAGCCTCTCGGCACCGTCGATGCGCATGGGTACCTCCCGCGTTGAGTCGTTGATCCCGTTGGTCAAAGCCACAGCAGCCAACATCTCTGCCCATTTTGGTGCTTCGGGGCAGGGGGCTGCTCACGGTGCTTCCTTGGCATAGCGGCAACTCCCAAAGAACCGTCCACTGCTCCTCTCCGCATATGCTTGCATTTGGTGACTTCATCGATTTTTAACTTTACCAACCTCCTCGGTAACCCCAGAGAATGGTACACTATACTTATTGTATAAGTTTTCCTATTTTATTCCTAAATTAGGAGGAGGGCTTCGCGTGCGTCCCACATAGCTCGGACGGTCGCTTCTGAGTGCCGCCCTATCGACAGCGTTGGTTGCCGGTACC
>JADBKH010000042.1 GCA_014896485.1 Bacillota bacterium
AGTGAAGGTCGCTGCGTTCAAACAGCGCGGTTGCCTCCTTGACCAAGGCATTGCCGACAAAGCCATCGGTCACCACCACATCCGCTTTCCCGTGCACCAGGTCATGTCCTTCGATGTTACCGATAAAGTGAAGGTCGCTGCGTTCAAACAGCGCGGTTGCCTCCTTGACCAAGGCATTGCCCTTTCCCTTTTCGGCCCCTACAGAGAGCAACGCGACGCGGGGACGATCCACACCCAAAAAACTCTCCACGTAGGTAGATGCCATCCAGCCGTACTGCAACAGCTGCAGTGGCGTACAGTCGATATTGGGGCCGGGATCTGTCAGAAATGTCGCGGTAGGTTCAAAGAAACAAAGCATCACGCCCGCCCGTCGCACCCCCGGCAGCATGCCCAACAGATGAGCAGCAGCTACCATGCACGCCCCGCTGTTTCCTGCGCTCACCACAGCATCGGCTTGGCCTTCAGCAACACGCCTGGTCGCAACAAAGACAGCTGCGGAAGGTTTGGACCGCAATGCAAAAGAAGGGCGTTCCCCCTCTGGAACAGGTCCTTGTGCATCGACAAAGGCCAAACGCTCGATCGGAAAGGCTTCTTCCTGCCACAGTTGCCTGGCTTTTGCCGTGAGTAATTCTCGAGGGCCCACGGCGTCGATCCAAAGCTGTGCATCACGGCGCAACGCTTCGGCAGCACCACGCAGCGCTTCATCTGGAGCGAAATCTCCACCTACAGCATCCAACGCGACACGGACTTCCACCGCATCCTCCCCCCTTACGAGCTCACGACGCGCACATCGAGGCCGGTTGTACCATGACCAAGGAGCGCTGTCAAACGCGATCAGGGCTGTGCTGTAAATAGGTGGACAATCCAGATTCCCACACCTTCTCCAGCCCGTGCAAACGCGATTGCCGTCCATCGTCCCGTAGCTTTGCCGAGGGATTTGGCCGCTTCCACCCAAGCGGGTGGGGGTTGCCTTATTGCTGCAGCAGGGGGAGGAGGCGGAAGCGAAGGGGAAGGAGAGACGGACTGGGGGGGATGCCACCACCCCAGTTGCAGACCCAGCAGTAGAATCGTAATTGCGATCGCTGCGCCGGCACGGAGAGCCAATCGCAGCCAAAAGGCTGGTCCATCGGTCACTTCCATGGTCACAGCGTCGCTCCCGGGCCCGTCTGATGCAGGTAAGTGGCGATCACTTCCGCAAACATTTGTGCAGCACGCTTTGCTTCGTAGAGGGTATTCTGTTGGCCGCCAATTTCAATCAGAAGCGCATCCGGGGTAATCTCTTGATTGTAGGTAGCCCACGATGCCGTGCGAATGCCGCGACACAGGCCCGGAAAGCGCTCATCGCAGATGCGCTGCAATTGCTCGGCTACGGCCAGGTTATCTGCCTCCCCGGGATTCTTTGCGCCGATCACCAGAAGGACGCCAGCAACTTGCTGCCCGCCCACCTGGACCGTTGTACTGGACCTTGGAGCCCCATCCCGGTGTAAATCGATGAGTAGTTTCAATCCCTTGTTTTGCGCCAGCAACGTTTTTGCCGTCACCTGAGAGTATCGGTATGCCTGTGCGTAGGCCATTGGACGCAGGTGATTGGAAGTATCGTGTATCGTCGAAATTCCCTGTTGGCGAAGTGCTTTTGCCAATGCGAAGCCTACGTCGAGCACATTGTCGCGATCGGCTTGATCTGCGCCTGCGTCGGGTTGGTAGGCTTCACGATTGTGGGTGTGGTAGATGGCCACTTGCGCCGGCTCGGCACGTTTCGACTCATCGTGCGGCTGCTGGGGGGGTAGAGGATCGGGAGTCTGCGCTTTTTCAGTAACCTGCGGTACGGGCTTGGGCGCATCTGGGAAAGCCGCAACCGAGGTATCACCAAGCAGGCGTTGCGCAATGGGAATCGGCGAATGCAACTGCATAAAAGTGGGCAGGGCGACCAGGATCAAGATCGTCAAGACAAGAGCAACATAGGCCACCCAGCGGCGATGCGGAAACAAGTTCCGAACCTGCAAGTTGTCAAAACGATCGACTTGTCGAATGAGCCAGCGAATGGAGCGCGTTCGCTTAAGCACTGGGAGTCACCTCAGCCCATGCATATGGGCAGAGAGTGACAGCTAGAACCCCTGCTTAAAGATTAAGCAGGGCATCGACATCGTCGAGTGTCACACCGGGATGAACCGCAACGGTCAGCCCACCGGCAATCGCCTTGGCCATGCGTGCGACGACTGCATCCACCTCCTTGACCGTCACCACCAGATCTTGGCCGGATGCAGCCAGACTGTCCCGAATCAGCGCATAGCGAGAAGAGCGTGAGCCTACAGAAGGGGGAAAAGGATTGGCCGTCGTGCGACGGCGCGTCCGACGCTCCAACAACTCCATCGCGTCCTCGACAATCGTCGCAGCATCGACTACCGTAGGCACTCCGATGGCAAGGGTCGGTACGCCAAGGGTCTTGGCGTCCAGCGCCATCCGTCGGTTGCCTACACCAGCACCAGGATGAATGCCGACATCTGCGATCTGGAGGGTCGTGTTCAGGCGCGCCAATTCGCGAGCTGCCAAGGCGTCGACAGCGATGACCATTGCAGGCTTTACCTGCTGCACGACGCCACGAATCACCTCTGCCGTCTCAATGCCCGTTGTCCCCAATACACCAGGGGCAAGGGCAGCAAGGGGGCGTAGCGACGCAGCTACTTCGGCGGCCATCGAAGGGATCAGATGGCGCGTGACGAACAGCTGCCCGACCACAAGGGGCCCTACCGCATCTGCAGTGACCTCCTGATTGCCTAAACCGACGACCAGAATCAGATCCTCCTTGTTCAACCCCTCCAAAAAAGGGCGCAGTGCTTCTGCCAGCACCTCAATCGTCGTCTGGACGACTGCCGGATCGTTGTTGCGCATCTGTGGGATCTCCAAGGTCGCGTAGTGTCCAGGCACTTTGGCAAGCTGACGGGACGCCTCCTCGCTTTCAATCAGCATCTGAGTGATGCGAATGCCATTTTGTTCTCTTGTCTCCCGACGCAAGCCAGGAATCTCTTCCCCATGGGGTGCAACCAGCATCATCGATTCCAGGGCGAGATCGGTGTGGGCTGATTCTGCCCGGCGATCCGCTGTCTTCTGCATTGCCATCCCTCCTCCTGCAAGCATGCCCAGCCACCCTGTCGTTATGAAATACGGTATGAACGGTCATCGTCGTAAAACCCGTTGCTTCCTCGGACGTAACGACGTACAATGCTGCAGAATCGAAGCTGCAGAGGGGGGATGAAATGCCGCAGACGAAATCGGCCAAAAAAGCGCTCGTCAAGCAGGAGAAACGTCGCGAGCGCAACCGCGCCATCAAGTCCGCGACGCGTACCTATGTCCGCAAATTCCGCCGTACACTTGAGAGCGGAGACCTCGCTGCTGCCGAAGTCTCCTTGCGAGAAGCTTGCCGTCGATTGGACAAGGCGGTGACCAAGGGCGTCCTGCACAAGAACAACGCGGCACGGCACAAATCGCGGCTTTGGGCAGCCTACCACAAAGCGGTTCAGTCCGCTGCGACAGCATCGTCGTCCAGCGATGCATCTGCCTCGTAAGACAGATAAGAGAGGAAAAGCGACCGACGGTCGCTTTTTTCGTATTAGCGAATGCACCGGTGGGAAGCTGCTTCTGCCAGAAACGTAAGGGTCAACGTCTCTGCACTCCCCTCTCCATTTTTAATCGCATGATCTACCGCTGCAAGGCGCCGCAATGCCCATGAAACGGCCGCAACGTCGAGCTGTTGGCTGTGTCGAAAAGCGTTGCGTGCCGCAAACGGGTGGGCGTCCATCGCTTTTGCCAACGCATTGGGATCCCCATTCCGCTCCCGTAGCAACAGCGCCCCATACAGTAAACGGTATTGCCAGGCCAATAACCCCAACAGGCCCTGGGGCGATTCGCCTCCCGCCAGCATACGCCGTGCCAAGGTCACCGCTTCTGCTCCCCGTCCGCTCAAGAGCAGATCGGCGACATCAAAGAGCTGTCCTTGTGCGGATGCGCTGACCACTTCTGCGACACTTTCGACAGTTACAGGCTGCCCAGCGCAATAGGCCAGCAACTTCTCGCACTCTGAATGCAACTGCATCCAATCGTTTCCCACCCGAAACGCGATCGCCTCTGCTACGGCGGGCGTAATCCGCACCCCCTTTGCCGCAAAAAAGTCACGGACAAAGCGAATGGCCTCATTCGGCTTTGCCTCAGTCAACGACACTTCCACCGCATGGTGGCGCAGTTGTTGGACCGTCCGCGCACGCCCATTGACAGCTGCCGCAAGAAGCACCAGCGTCGTGTTTTCATTGGGTCTTTCCAAATAGTGGAACAACGCTTGCTCTTCGCCTGCAGAGAGGGACGGACCTTTCCCTTCGACCAGCCAAGGGGGTGCCTCCCAGAGGACCAAGCGACGTTCGCCAAAGAGCGTGAAAGTGTCACAAGCCTGGATCACTGCAGCAGCCGAGATGCCGTCATCGGAAAAAGACTCCACTTCCACGTCCGGATCATGTATTCCCAAACCGGCCAACAGTGCGTCCCGCCAATAAGAGGCTTCACCGATCAACAAATAGAGTGGAGCCCGCTTTCCGTTGCGCAACTGTTCCAGCACCTGCTGAGGGGTCATGGTAATACCTGACCTTCCCGTTGCATCAGAACATGCCCTAACCTTAACAACGTCCGATCGTCTCCCGGCAAGCCGACCAGTTGTGCACCCCAGGGCAGCGTTGGCACTATCGGATCTGAATCTTCCAAAGGCTGCGCACTTCGCCTCGAGGCATCCAAGGGAAACGGCAACGAAAGGGCTGGCAGACCCGTTAGAGAAAAAGGAGCCGTAAAACGAACCAAAAGATCGGCGACCGGCTCACGCGCACCAGAAGAGGGCCACACCCACTTCGTCTGCCCAAGGACAGGCGCGTAGATCGGTGTCGTCGGAAGACAGAAGAAGGCATGTCCTGCAGGCGGCCTTGCCTGTCGCAAAGCTTCCACCTGCGCTTGCCGCACAGCTTTTCGTAACTGCAAGGCACGCAGGTAAAACGGTGCTGGCAGCACACTCCCCACTTCCAGACGCAAGCGCACGCCTGAGCTGATCTGCGTTGCACGCAGACGAAGGTCAGCATCGTGGATGCGTGCAGCTTCTGCCATGCTAATCACGCGGTTGACCAACGCCAACGCCGAAGCAGAACAAGGCATTTGGATCGTACGAACGGAAATTCCCCACTGACCAAAGCGGTTTAACAGCGCTGTAAAGGCACGCAAAATCCCTGGGTCGACGCCTTCTTCCAGCCACCCCTGCGGAACCAGCAGGCAACATTCTGAGAGCAGTTGAGCAGCATCGTCGCCGCGCAGTGTTCGTCCGTCTTGCGCCGGCGCTGGTACGGAAGTCAATACTTCGTATAACAGGGCCGCATCAGTGACGCTGCGTGTCAGGAAGCCGACGTGATCCTGGGTATAGCTCAGTGGAACCACTCCATCGACCGGAATCTGCCCAACCGTCGGCTTAAACCCGACCACGCCGCAGAGGGCGGCAGGAATCCGGACGGAACCACCCGTATCCGTTCCTAAAGCAGCAGGCACCATACCTGCAGCCACAGCTGCGGCCGACCCACCAGACGATCCCCCTGCCGAACGTGTTAAATCACAGGGGTTATGCACCGGACCATGGTACGGGGTATCGGTGGTGACCCCAAATGCAAATTCATGGCTAGCGGTCTGGCCCACCAACAGCATGCCTGCTTCCTCCAACCGTCTGACAGCAGCAGCCGTTCGCTGCGCCCGTCGCCCACGCCAGGCTGCTGAGCCCGCTTCCAGAGGCCAATCCGTTACGGCAAAGAGTTCTTTGACAGCGATGGGCAGAGCCGCCAGTGGACGATGTCCCTCCATCTGCATCTGCTGCTCTATCTTTTGGGCGGTGGCGCGAAGGTTGGAAGGCACATAGGTAAAAGCATGCACCTTCTCTTCTACCTGATGATAGCGTGCCTCAAATGCATCGACGATCGCCGTGGACGAGAGCTCTCCTACGTGCAAAGCTTCCGCAAGTGCAGAGAGTGTTGTCTTCAAATAGGATTTCTGGCGTCCCGACGGGAGTGCGGCCTTCCGTAAACTGCCATTCAGGCTCTCCCTCCCAAACGCCGCACGCCCGACAGCAATGTGTTCTCCTCTCCCGGTCCAAGCATCCGCGGACTGCTCCCCCCCGGTCGGTGTGGGCGTTTCATGGAAAGGTGAAACCGTTTCTTCGACGAGTGGCTCCAAATTTCTTAACTCTTGAAAAATGGATTGGAGTGTTTCGGCCACCTTTTCAATCATTGCGGGATCCGGGCGCTGGGGGACTTCCCGCGGCCAGCCGATCAGCTGCCAAGCGGCGATCAACCGTTCCACTTCTTTCTCGTCCATCGGTATCCTCCTGCCGCCATGATAGCGCATGCGGAATCGACTCTACCATCTCCTGTGAAAAGGACGCCTGAAGGCGCAATCAACGTAAGAGAACGGAAGGGCTCTCTTCGGGCACTGGTACCGATGGTCTGGTGAGCAGTGGCAGGCGATCGCTGGGTTGTCACCCACGCCCGCTGGCCGTCCGTTTCAAAGCGAATAGCCCCTTCCTGATCGGTCCGGTAGATATGCGCCCCCGTCGCAGCCAGACGCTGCAAAGCGGCCTGCGTCGGATGACCGTAGCGATTGTGCGCACCCACCGAGATGACGGCCGCCTGCGGTGCCATCCTCTGCAAAAATGCTTCCGAAGAACTGCTGGCGGAACCATGATGGGCCACTTTCAACACGGTCGTTTGTGGCACACCCTCCTCCACAAGCTTTGCTTCTGCTTCCTCGGCAATGTCAGCAGCAAAGAAGAAAGAGATGGCGCCAAAACGGAGACGAAAGGTAACCCCGTTGTTGTTTTCATCGTGCGCGGTTCCGTGCATCGGCGGAAAAAACGGGGTAAAGACGTCCACTTCCGTATTGGGGGCAGGACGCCAATGATCTCCTGCACTCACCCTGCGATAAGGGATGTGATAGGCATGGGCCACTTCGTAAAGCTCTCGATACGCCTGTGAATCCGCAGATTGATTGCCGGAGACAAGCATCGCAACGGGAAAGGAACGCATGACAGCAGGCAACCCCCCAATATGGTCGGCATCGTTGTGGGTGGCAACGATCCCGGCCAAGCGTTGCACCCCCAATGCGCGCAGTGCAGGCACCACCGTCGAGGCGCCAATATCGTAAAAGGCCGCAGACGCTCCGACCGTCCCACCTCCATCGATTAGCCACGCCGCTCCTCCTGGGAGGATCAAGAGAGCTGCATCTCCTTGGCCAACGTCGAGAAAGACGACGGTCAGCCGCGAAGAATGCCAGGGAAAAAGTGGCAGTAACAGCAACAAAACCAATCCTGCTATCCCAATGCGCTTTCGCATTGCTGGCGGTCCTCCAAAAGCACCGAAAAGCACCGCCATGACGAACACGTAAGCGCCTGCCCAGGCCCACCCTGCCGCCACAGTCATGGGATGGGTCCAGCGGCTCAGCATCTCGATGCCTCGTAGGAAGAGATGAGAGAGTATCCCAGCCACGCTCGCCAGCCCAAAAGAGAGGGGAGGCAGTCCTGCTGTCATCAAGGCGAGCAGGGCCAACGGCGTCGCTGCTTCCACCAATGGTACCAGCAGCAGGTTGGCTGGTAATTCCGCCCAGGACCACTGATGGAAATTCACCCAAGCGAAAGGCAAGACAGCCACTTGTGCGGTAACGGTCACTGCGACAACATCGGCCATCCAGTGCGGCCAACCTCTCAAAGCATCGGCCATTCGTGGGGCCAGAAGTATCAACCCCAAAGTGGCAAGATATGAGAGCAGAAAGCCCGCATCCAGTACTTGCAAGGGATGTACGACGAGCATGGCTATCAACGTCACGGCAAGCACGTTCAAACTGTCAGGCCGCCGACCGATCCCCTGTTCCACGATCAGGATCATTGCCATCGTTGCAGCACGGACGACAGAAGGTTGCCCCCCGGTCATAGCGACATAAAGGGCAAGCGAACTTCCTAAAATCGCCACGCTCCACCAGCGGTGTTGTCCCAAAGGCCGAAGCAAAAGCCAACCCAGTCCGATCAAGATGCTGACTTGGGCGCCGGAGACCGCCAACACGTGGCTGACGCCAGTCGCATAGAAGTCCGCTTGTGTCTGTGCATCAAGTCCCTCACTACCGCCGAAAAGGAGACCGACCAAAAAGGCACCCGTTTCGCCAGGCCAGTGTTGTTCGGCATAGCGCTGGACCGCCAGCCGCAACGCCACAATGGGCACCTGCGGCGTAAACCGATGATCGACCAGACGCCCTGGGGCCCCTTGGTAGCCCGTATAGGCGACACCTTGGGCATACAGTCGGTCTCGTGCCGCCCGATCGCCTGGGTTTCGAGCCGATTGGGGGAGGTTGAAGCGCACCGTCGCTTCGATCCGATCTCCTACAGCAGTGAGATCACGCGCCTTGCCTGTAACCGTAAGGGAGATGCGATAAGGAGGGACCGGCCGATCGCCGACGTTGCGTAACCGCACTTGGAATGTATGGCTCTGCGGATGGTTTCCTGTCTCTTTTACGACATCGTAGACGGTATGCACGGTCTTTTCAGTACCCATCTGAAGCGGATCGGTAAGCTGCTGCAAGGTCAGTGCGGCAGCAAAGCTGCTCGCCAGCAGGAGATCGGCAAGCAACAATAACCCCACAAACCGACTCTGCCAACAGACGGCAACCGCGATGCCGCAGCAAACGGCACCCATGCCAAAAAACAGCGGGCTTACCCCGCTGCGCCCTCCCAACAAAGCGCCTGCAAGCATCCCTGCACTTGCGAAAACCAGCAGATGGCGATGCAGAAGGGTATCTGCAGCACCGTTCACCACAGAACGATCGCATCCCGAATCTGGTCAAGCACTTTTGGCCCAATGCCGGAAACATCGAGGAGATCGTCGACGTTGCGAAAAGGTCCGTGTTCCTGACGATAAGCGACGATCGCCGCCGCTTTGGCCGGACCGATACCCGAAAGTGCCTCAAGCGCAGAGGCATCCGCCGTATTGACATTCACTTTTGCACCCTGTGCAGGCTTTTCCGCTGCCTTCGATGGAACCGCAGCAGACGGAGCTTCAGGAGAAGCTCCGCTCCTTGTATCAGGTGTTTCTGTGACTGGAAGCGCAACGGTCTGGACGGCCTTCTCTCCCTTGACCGGTACGCGAATCACCATGCCATCGCTGAGCCGCTGCGCCAAATTGACGTTGTCCAAGGCAGCCTTGGAGGTCGCACCCCCCGCCGCCTGCAGCGCTCCCTCGATGCGATCATCGGGTTGCAAGGCATAGACACCTGGATGAGCAACGGCCCCTTTTACATCCACCTTGACAACGGTCGGCTGGTCGGAGACAGGGTTGGGAATGCTTTGCTGGGTAACTGACGTGCTTTGTACAGCGGCGCTGCCCTGTGAAGCGACTTGCGGGGTATTGCCAGAAGGGGCTGGCATGGAGGAAAGCGGAAATGGTTCCCCGGAAGGGGGACGGTGTCCCATCACAAAGAAACCGACCGCACACAATACAGCCACGATTAATAAGATCAGCAGCAGCCGTTCCCGGCGGCTCCATTGCAACCAGAATCGATCCATCGAAGCACTCCCTCATCCTTGAGGACTATGTGTAGAGATCGGGGCCTCTCTGCTTGTCACAAAACCCAAAGCGCCTGGGGGACGATCTCCGCCTCCATCGATCGCTTGCCCACCATCTCGCCATCTGCATGCACGAGCAGATTTCCTGGACTGGCCAGCTTGATCTGCTTGCATTTCCGGTAAGTTACCCCGTGTTTACCTTCTAATTTTCCAAGAAAAACAAACGGAAAGGTCGCATAGACCTGTACCGTCGACATATCGCCAATCAGGCAGACATCCAACCAGCCATCATCCATTTTCGCCTGAGGCGCGATCTTCATGCCACCGCCGTAAATGGGTCCGTTTGCCACAGCGACCATCCAGCCCCGCTGCATTTCCAAATGTTCCCCATCTATTTCGATCGAGAAACGCATCGGACGAAAGCGTGGAAATGTGGCCAACGCAGCCCGGGTATAACTGACATGGCGCTGCCCTGAAACCACCGCTTGGTTTTGGGTATAAGCGATGGCCGCATCCAAACCGCAGCCGGCGACATTGAGGAAGTAACGGCCATTGACGCGACCCAAATCAATGTGGCGCGGCGTTGAATGGAGAAAGCGATTCAACTGCTCGTCCATCGTCTTCGGTAAGTCGAGATTGCGCCCGCTATCGTTGCCACTCACTGCTGTTACAATGCCGAGGGCTGTTTCGCTATGAACCAGTCCGTTGATCACCTCATTGATGGTCCCATCCCCGCCGATCACCAAAACCCGCGTCACGCCTTCGCTGACCGTCCGTTGCGCAAAGGTCGTCGCGTCGCGACGCCCTGCAGTCAGGTACACATCGACATGAAAGCCGAGCAATTCCAACTGCTGCTGCGCCCGCTCTGCCAAGGCGCGCACTTCTCCTTTCCCGGCATAAGGATTGACAATCGCAACTACTCTCTCTGAAGAATACCTTTGGATCGCCACCAGTTCACTCCCGTAGAGAGGCCTTGGGCCCTTCATTTGTACACACCTACCGTCAGACGACGAGGTTGACCAATT
>JADBKH010000043.1 GCA_014896485.1 Bacillota bacterium
ATCGCTTACCCCTTCCTGCTTGCGACCTACCATGACTATGCCCAGGGTATTCTATCCAAAGACGATTTCCTTGGGATCCTCCGACTGGTGGAAAGCTATGTGCTCCGTCGTGCCATCTGTGGGGTTCCAAGCAATTCGATGAACAAGATGGTTGCTACCTTGGCTCAAGAGATGCGCAAGGATCACTACCTGGAAAGCGTCCAGGCCAAGGTGCTCTTGCTCCCATCGTATCGGCGTTTTCCCAATGATGAGGAGTTCCGGCAAGCGCTACTCACCCGGGATCTGTACCACACCCGCTTCTGCACTTATTTTCTGCGTCGTCTGGAGAATGCGGGACGCAAGGAGCGCGTGCCGGTAGAGGCGTACACCATCGAGCACATCATGCCCCAAAACGAGCATCTTTCAGAGGATTGGCAAAAAGAACTTGGCCCGGACTGGCAGCGTATCCATCAGACGTATCTGCACACCCTCGGCAACCTGACGCTCACCGGCTACAACCCGGAGTACAGCGATCGTCCATTTCGCGAAAAGCGGGAGATGGAAGGCGGTTTTGCGCAAAGCCCGCTGCGCTTAAACCGAGGCTTGGGCAGTGTGGAGCGGTGGAACGAATCAGCGATTCAGCAGCGGGCAGAGCGGCTGGCCGACGAAGCGGTGCACGTATGGGCAGCACCCAAGCTCGATCCAGCAGTGCTTGAAACCTATCGTTCAGTCGAGACCAGGGGTGGCTATACTTTGGACCATTATGAACCCCTCGCGCACGGTCCCATGCGCGCTCTTCGAAGCCTTTCGCAAGCAGGTGCTGGCACTCGATTCTTGTGTGACAGAAGTCTTTTTGAAGCATTACATCGCTTACAAGGCGGAGTCGAACTTTGTGGGTATTGTGCCTAAAGTCAAGGAGTTGGATGCCTATCTTGTGATCGATTTTGAAGAGATCGACGACTCGCGTGGTCGATGTAGGAATGTAGCGGATATCGGCCACTGGTCAACCGGTGATGTGAAGGTCAGCTTCTCCACTTTGGAGGATCTTCCCTATGTCCTTTCACTCGTCCGCCAGGCCTTCGAAAAGCAAATGGGAAGTGAGGTGGTAGAAGGCGAACTCGACCCATCTTAGCAACGGCCACTTTTTCTCAGACAAGGGGAGGATGCCTGTTTTGTTTCGCTTTTGAACAAGAGTTGCTCTTTGCCTCAGTACAGCCGGGAAGAGCGCAAGGCGGATTGAGTGTAACGATTGTCCTTTGGCTGCTCTCTAGTGAATCTGATTTAGAATTTACACAATTGAATATGATTGTAGAAATAATAGTTAATAACTAAATTGCAGTCGAGCTGCCTTTGCATGCAAAGCTGAAGCAGAATCTTGAGAAAGCAGATTGGGTTCTTGCTTTGCTACCTAATGATCTCTAAAAGTATCGATATTGTCCTCGACAATTTTGGCACAATTGAGCGACCTGTGCTTTCTACCCATGTGAAGTATCCAGTTTGTATAAAGAGGGGCCGTGTCAAAGGTTGGAAGGGATAAAACTAGATGAAAGCTCGTTCACAGGAACTTCTCGATCGTGCCATTTCTGCCATGGTTGCTGCGATCGAAGTTTACAACAAACCTGGTTTTCATTATCGAGCGGAATCGTTTACTGTCTTGGCGTTGAACGCATGGGAACTGCTGCTCAAAGCCAAGTGGTTGGCAATGCACAATAATAAGCTGGACAGTCTTTATGTCAGAGATAACACGAAAAAACAGCATTCACGGTACAAACGCACACGATCAGGTGCCCCGCTTACCCAAAACTTGGACTACCTATCCAAGAAGCTTGTTGAGAAAAAAGTTCTGGACGCTGCTTGCCAAAAAAATCTGGAGGCTCTGATGGAACTACGAGATACTACCGTTCATTTTTACCACAATAAAAAGTCTGATTTTGAGGAGCGTTTGCAAGAAATCGGCATGGCAAACGTTAAAAACTTTGTTTTATCGTCCAAAGATTGGTTCGATGAGGACCTCTCTCGCTTCAACTTTTACCCTATACCCCTTTCCTTTAAAATGCCTACTTCTGTCGAAACAGCATCACTCAGCAAATACGAGGAAAGCTTTCTGCACTATCTTGAGAAGCTTAGTGAAGGTGACTCTGACCCAAATTCGCGGTATTCCGTGAGGATCAGTATAGAGTTGCACTTTGTTCGATCAAAAGATGCGAATGCAATGCCAGTTCGTAATACTGATGATCCGAACGCCCTACCTATATACCTAACTGAAGAGCAGTTTCATGAGAAATATCCCTTAACTTATCGTGAACTGGTCAATAAATGTAGGGAAAGATATACTAACTTTAAAGAAAATAGCATATTTCATCGCATTAAAAATGATGTTTTAGAAGATCCGAAATTTGCTTATACACGATACGTTAATCCCAAGAATCCCAGTTCGACCAGACAAACGTTCTATAGCACCGCTATTTTAGAAGAGTTGGACAAGCACTATCAAAGAGCAAAGAGCTGAACCTATTATTGTGAGAGAATGCTTCTTAGGTGCACAATCAATTAGTCCTTTATCATTATTTTCATGAGTCTTTGTGCTAACTTATCTTTTCCCGCAGTTTGCCTTTTCATCTGTCCGCGCACCTATAATTGAAGAGACGTTGGGAGCCTTTATGGATGAAACTTGAACAAATACAGCCAAAGGCAGTCCTACGAGGGGTGCTTCCTAATACCAATGTTACCGTGGTGAATACCGATTGGTATGGCGATGATGCTTTGGAACTTACGTATAAAACAAGGGATAGCCGGATCAATCAGGTGCTTTTATACCGGGACAATGAGTCCCAGCTCGAGGTAGTCGAGAAAGGGCGATCTTGGAGCTTTGATGGTGATGGTGCACGTTTCCGCTTGGTTTCTGAAGCGCACCGTATCAAGCTGGCTCACCTTTTCGATCCGGTTTTGGCCGTGCATACCTCTTTGGTTGAACCATTGCCTCATCAAATTACAGCTGTGTATGGAGAAATGCTTTCTCGACAGCCCTTGCACTTTCTTTTGGCTGACGATCCTGGCGCAGGCAAAACGATAATGGCTGGGTTTCTCATCAAAGAGTTGTTGGTACGGGGGGATGTCCAGCGCTGCCTGATCATTTGTCCCGGGAACCTCGCAGAACAATGGCAGGACGAAATGGAGCAGCGGTTTCAGCTTCCCTCTTCTATCCTGACCAACGAAGGATTGGAGTCGACCGACAGTGGGAATTGGTTTCTTGAAAACCCGTTTGCCATTGCCCGGCTGGACAAATGCGCACGTGATACCACGGTACAGGAAAAATTGGCCGATCCCGAGTGCCGGTGGGATCTGATTGTTGTAGATGAAGCCCACAAAATGTCGGCCACTTTTACTGGAGGGGAGGTCAAGTACACCGAACGGTACCACTTAGGCCAACTGCTTTCTGAGGTTACGCGGCATTATTTGTTGATGACTGCGACGCCGCACAACGGTAAGGAAGAGGACTTCCAGCTTTTTATGGCTCTCTTAGACCGGGATCGGTTTGAAGGGCGGTTTCGAGATGGCGTTCATCAGGTAGACGTCTCGGATTTGATGCGGCGTATGGTCAAGGAACGCTTGGTCAAGTTTGATGGAACCCTTCTTTTTCCGCCGCGCGTCGCATATACGGTGCCCTACCGGCTCTCAAATTTGGAGATGAAGCTATATGAAGAGGTAACTGCCACTGCTATATTTTTTGAAAGTGAAGGTAGCTGTAAGGAGGAGAGGAATGTGCTGCTATTTGGGCAAAAAAAATCGTAAAGCAATGACAGCAGCATCAGCGTTGCTGTCGGCAATCTTACTGGCAGTGCCTCTAAGTGGATGCAATCCGGCTGGAAATAGCAAAAGTAACAGCAGTAGTCCGGTCACCTCTTCATACGGTGATGCAAATAGCGGCCGCGCAGGGACAGCGATCCCGGCGAGCGGGGATGTTGATTGCAACGACTTTTCCACGCAAGCAGATGCTCAAGCTTTTTTTGAAGCGCACGATCCGGCAAGTGATCCCTACGATTTGGATCGAGACGCAGATGGTATCGCCTGCGAAAGCTTGCCAGGTGGGCTTCCTTCAAGTAGTGCGAACCAGTTGTATCTGGAACCGCCGCCAGCAGCGACCACAATTCCCCCCGTAACGGGTGTAAGTCCCTATGTCCCAAGCGTTCCAATCCCGGAGCCACAGATCCCATCGGCAGGTGAAGACGCTGACAACAACACCTTGCAACCACCAGATAATCAGAACCACGCCGCTGATCATCCCGGCTATTTGTTCTACCATAACTGGCGATATGGCTTTTCTTTGGAAGTTCCGGCAAATTTTATAGCTCAACGCCCACCGGATAATGGCGATGGCTTGGGATGGTCCAGTCCGGATGGAGCAACCGAGATTGCAGCTGGCGGCTCAAATAATGTGTTTGGCGACACGCTGCAGAGTCTTATGCAAGAGCATATTGCCATGGAAGAAGATGAGGTGACCTATCAAGCGTCAGGGCCAAACTGGTTTGTTCTCTCAGGCTATGATGGCGCAAACATTTTCTATGAGAAGGTCTATCTGGGTAAGGATACCGAAAACGATCTGCGTATTGAGTATCCTGCCGATGAAAAGGAGAAGTACGATTCCATGGTCAGTACAGTTGCTGCCTCTTTTCAGCCCGGACCACTCAATAGTGGTGCACGGTAGAATAACTATTTCTCAGGGCTAAAGGGGCTCAAGCCACGAACTTTGGACAGGAGATAGGAGATCTAGTAGTCCCGTATTTAAAGCCGACAAGCAACACCCAAATCCGCCAGGTGACGATACCTGGCGATTTTGTCTTTTATCCTGTGTATATCGGCTACAAGGAAAGCCAGTGGCAAGAATGATCCGCTTCAAATTTGTTCCTGAAGTACGTCTAGAAGAGGCCTCCGACAAGCTGGAGGCCTTGAGGCACTGCACTTTGGCCTTGATCAGGAAGTGCTTATGTTTCGCTCCTCGCACACCAAAAGATTACTATCGCCCCTGTGTTCTTTCAAAAAAGCCCTTTACAGTCTACGTAGAGTTATGTATTCTCACATATGAGCAAATTTGATCGAGCTTTTCGCACAGAAATGTAATCTTTTCTGGCGAATGCGTCGTGTTGGGCAGGAGGCAGGCAGATGATCGTTCGCAATGCGCGGCTGCGGGAGCGCGAAGGCTTGTGGGAGATGCACGTAGAGGGAGGGCGTATCGTCTCCTTACAGGCACAGTCTGAGCAGCAGGCGGCTTCCTCAAAGCCTGGGGAGCGCGCTTTTGATGCAGCAGGGGGAGAGGAGCCGATCGATGCGCAGGGTGCACTGCTGTTGCCGCCGTGGGTGGATGCGCATGTCCACCTGGATACGGCGCTGACGGCCGGGCAGCCGCGCTACAACCAGAGTGGCACGCTGTGGGAGGGCATCTCCATCTGGGCAGAGCGCAAGCAGCAGATGACCGAGGCGGATGTGCTTGCCCGCGCCCGGCGCGCGTTGGCGCAGGAGATCTCGTATGGCACGCTGCTGGTACGCAGCCACGTCGATGTCTGCGATCCCCAACTCACCGCATTGCGCGCCCTGCTGCGGCTGCGCGAAGAGATAGCGCCTTTGATGACGCTGCAGATCGTCGCTTTCCCGCAGGAAGGCATCTTCTGCTATGAGCACGGGGACGCCTACCTGGAAGAGGCGCTGCGCCTGGGGGCCGACGTGGTCGGGGGCATTCCCCATTACGAGTGGACGCGGGAAGATGGCGTGGCCCAGGTCCGGCGGATCTTCGATTTGGCGGAGAAGTACGATCGCCGCATCGACCTGCACTGCGACGAGACCGACGATCCCAACTCCCGCTACACCGAGGTGGTGGCCAAAGAAGCGTATGCGCGGGGAATGGGGTCTCGGGTGACGATCAGCCACACCACGGCGATGCATTCTTACGACAACGCGTACGCCTTGCGCTTGATCGAAAACCTGCACAAGGCGGGGGTAAGCCTGGTGACCAACCCGTTGGCCAACCTCAACCTGCAGGGACGGGCCGATACCTACCCCAAACGCCGGGGGCTGACGCGGGTCAAGGAACTGTGGCAGGCCGGGGTCAACATGGCCGTCGGCCACGACGACATCCGCGATCCGTGGAACCCACTCGGTGTGGGCAACATGTTGCAGCCGGCCTTTGCGTTGGTCTATGCGGCACAGATGGGGGGTGCGCAGGAGCTGGAGGCGGTGCTCGACATGATCACACAAAACAGCGCCCAGGCCTTGGGGCTTTCCGAAGCATACGGGCTTGTTCCGGGACGACCTGCGGATTTTCTGCTCGTCGAGGCATCCGATGTGCGGGACCTGCTCAGCCAAGTGACGCCTGCGCTGCACGTTTTCCGTGGCGGCAAGCTGATCGCGCAACGTCGGGTGGAGGTGGCTCTACAGGTCGAGGCGCTGCAAAACGACGGATAGGGCCCCTGACAGTGGTATAGGGAAACTGCATCGCCAAGGCGTGGGAGGAGGAAAGGCTGCTGATGGAGGGAACGGGAGCGGTTGCGCCGACGTTGACAGAGGTCGAAGCGAGTGAACGCAACGGAAGTGCCCTCGATCAGTTCTGGCTGTGGGCCGGCGCCAATATCGCCGTGACCAACTGGGCCCTGGGCGTGTTGCCGATCGAAGTGGGACTGTCGCTGCGCGATGCCATCGCCATGATGGTACTGGGCAATCTGTTGGGCGGAGTGCTCTTTGCACTCTGCACGCTGCCTGGCAAAAACACAGGGCTGACCGCGATGCTGCTGACGCGGATCAGCTTTGGCCGCAAGGGTGCGTTGCCCATCACGGTGCTGCAGCTGATCAACAACGTCGTCTGGGTCGGCATCAACAGCTTTTTCGCCGTCAACGTGGCTGTGGAGGTTGCCGCACAGCTGGGCATGGCACAGACAACGCTGACGACGGTGGTCACGGTGTTGGTTATCTTCGTGGTACAGGTGTTGGTGGCAGTCTTTGGCTTTCGCTTCATTCGGAATCTAGATCGATTCGCTGTGCCGCTGATGGCGCTGTTGATGATCGCGATGACCTTCTTTGCCTTCCAAAAGCCGATCCTCTGGACCCACAGCAGCCTTGCTGGCATGGAGCGTTTCGGCATGATGGCGATGGTCTTTGCCGCGGCGGGCATTGGCTGGCCGCTCTCGTGGGCAACGTGGGCCGCCGATTATGCGCGCCATGCAGCACCGGCGCTCTCCAACCGCAAGCTGTTTTGGAGCAGCTACCTGGGCGTCGTCTTGCCGACCATCTGGTTGGAGATCGTCGGTGCAGTCATCGCTGCTTCGATGGGTACAGGGATGGATCCTGCGGCGATGGTGACCCGGACCGTTCCGGGCTTCGCCCTGCCGGCGCTGTTGCTTATCTTTTTGGGCACGGTCTCTACCAACATGATCGATGTCGAATCCGGCGGGCTCTCGCTGCAGGCGTTGGGGGCGCGCCTGCCGCACTGGGGTGCCGCTGCCATCAGCGGGGGTATCGGCTTCGGGATCTGCCTGACGGCCATCGCCGTCAACAGCATCGCCAGCGTGATGGATCAGTGGATGCTGACGTTGATCCTGTGGATCACGCCGTGGACCGCCATTGCCTTGCTCGATCTGTTCGTCTTTCATCGTGAGCAGCTTCGGCCGCACGAGGCTCCGCAGCCACGGCCAGGTATCCGCTGGGCCGCGTTGGGCAGCTGGATTGTCGGCTTTGGGTTTTCGCTGCTCTTTGCCAATACCCCGCTCTTTACGGGCCCCTTTTCCAACTGGGCGGCCGGCGCTGACTTCAGTTGGGCAGTGGGGCTCTTTGTCACAGCCGCTCTCTACCTGTTCTGGCAGCGGGCAGCGGAGCAAACCAAGCGAGAGCCATCCCCCTTGACTCTCGAAAGCGGCGAGCCCGTCTGAGCGGGGGAAAAGGCAGGGAGAGCGCTTGACGGTCGGTCAGGTCCACGCGTAGGAAGCGGGTGTGAGGAGGCACAGGGTGCAGCCGATCGGTACGTGGACGGTGACGATTGCTGGGCAGCCTACCCAGTTACCCGTGATGCCCATCGCAGCGGATCGGGCGATCGCACTGCTGGTGACGCTGGAACAGGGTGTCGCCTTCGGCGAGCGGGTGGGCCGGGCGTTGGCCGAAAAAGCAGCCAACGATGGGATCGAAGCGGTCGTTGGCACAGCCACTCTGGGAATTCCGCTGGCTTTGGAGATGGCACGTTCTTTGGGACTGGATCATTACGTGATTTTGCAGAAGTCACCTAAGTTTTACCTCGACGATGCGCTGTGTGCAGAGGTAGCTTCGTCAACTTCGGCAGGCGTGCAGCGGCTCTACCTGGATCGACGCAGCGTGCCCAAGGTAGCGGGCAAGCGCGTCTGTTTGGTCGATGACGTCGTCACCACAGGCACCAGCCTGATGGCAGGGCTCTCGCTGGTTGAAAAAGCCGGTGCCCAGGTGGTGGGGCTGGGCACGATTTTGACTGAAGGCCAAGCGTGGCGCGAACGGCTGGGAGCTTGGGCAGACAAGCTGCGCGCGTTGGGCCATATTCCACGCTTCGCTCGGTCGGGCGATCGCTTCTGGCCTTTGCCAGAGTAAGGAGGTTGCTCTTACCCCGTTACGATTTCAGGTAGTGCGCTTTTTCCGGTGGAACCCCATGTTGCTGGTAGTAGCTCGGGAAGCGGCGCTCCAGCGGGACAAAATCGATATCATAGCCGAAGGCTCTGGGCCCCCATACTTGCAGCGCTGCCTCGGAGCGCATCTTCTCTGGTGTCGGAATGCCAACCACGGTGACCCGTTGGCCGTACTGTAGGCGTTCGGTTGTCACTGCTGTGGCTGACTCGCTGTCGACGACGCAGATCAGATCGGGCACCGTGGCCATGACTTCGTTCTCTCGAAAAGCCACCAGATTTTCGTTTTGAAAAGCGATCACCATGGTCTGGCCCGCATTTTCGCCCAAACCGGAGAGGGTTGCGCGACCGACCGCAAAGCCATTTTGGGTGCGACGCTGCACATCGGCTACCTTGCCCTGAAACAAGACGATGCCTTGGCCGTAGACGAAGGGTCGTGTCGCATTGCACAGCGCCTCGATCGGTGTTATCCCCTGGTGGCGTGCTTCACGTACGGCGGTGCCGATGGCCATCGCCATCGAGAGGGTTCCGGGGACGGCTGTACGCTTGAGTGCTGCACCGCTCATTGGATAATCGGCCAAGCAGGCATGTCCTCCCATGCGGATGGTAACGCCGCGAGCCAGCCACTCCAGCTGGTAGTTGTCGGGAGTCTCAAAAAGAGCGGTAGCACCCCGTTCGTCTGCGACCACTGCCGGTGTCCCCGAGATGCCATATACATGGAACGTCTCCATCTGTAGTTCTGGGAAAGCCCGCCCCATGCCGTCTGCATCGACGATGGGCAAGCCGAGACGTGCGGCTACGACAAAAGGAATTTGCGAGTTGACCCCGCCACACTCGATCGGACAGGTGGCGGTTGCCTTGCGACCCAGCCGGCGTTCGAGGGCCTGGAGTGCCCGAACAGGTTCGCCACCTTCAGGGATCTTTTCCACCATGACCGTCGGTGCACCCATCATGGCCGTTGGGATGACCAAGGCCTCGTCGTCGATTTCGGAAATGTCGAGCAAGGTCACCGGGACTGCGGCTTCAATGGCCTGTCGTGCCATCATCAGACCGATAAACGGGTCGCCGCCACCGCCGGTCCCCAGAATGGCCGCGCCAACCGCAAGTTGTTCCAGCTCTTGTACACCGATCTGTCGCATCGTGCTCCCCCTCATCCTTCTGCGTGTTTCAGTTGGCCGGCTGCTTTGACCTTGATGCGTACCGCGTTGGAGGGGAGATAGGCGAGCGGAACCTCCTCGACAGAGATGATTTCCAGCGTTTCCGGATCTCCTCCAGCGCGGATTGCCTCGTCCATGGCCGCTTTTTTCGCTTCCTCTAAGGCTGATTCTCGGCTCTGTTGGTCGAGGGAGAAGATGCGGTCGACGGTGCCGGAGACCTGGGCAATCGCTGCCCCGACAGCATTGGCGACTTCGTAATGCTGGGGGCGGATCAGTTGGGAAACGCCCGCGAGCTGATCGGGCAAAAGGATCGAGCCGCCTCCGACTGCAATCACCGGCACAGGAGCCGCGCTGCTTTTCATGCGGTCGATGGCCTCTTCGATCATCGCCTTACTTCGTGCAAAGATGCGCTCGGCCAGGGAGGGAGTCAGCTGGATGCGATCGGGATTGCCGATCTCGGCCATGCCTCGAGCCACCGCAACGTCGGTCATGGTAAGCGTCGATCCGCCAAAGCACTGGGCTTCTGTCGCCACACGATAGCCCACGCTCTGTGGCCCAATTTGGATCTTTTCCGAAGCGGCCTCGTCGGAAATGCGCACGATCGAACCACCCCCCAAGCCGATCGAAATGAGATCGGGCATGCGGAAGTTGGTGCGTACCCCCCCTACTTCGACAGCCAAGGCCGATTCGCGGGGAAAGCTATTGCTCAAGACCCCCACATCGGTCGAGGTACCGCCGACGTCGACGACGAGCGCATCCCGTACACCGGAGAGGAACGCGGCACCGCGAATGCTGTTTGTCGGGCCACAGGCGACGGTGAGGATGGGGTAGCGCAGGGCATAGTCAAGCGACATCAGGTCACTCAGGTGGCCCGCCGCGTCGTACACGCCGGATGGACAGTCCCTCCAGCGCTTCCTGGAAGGCGTGTACGACGCGGCGGGCCACCTGAGTGACTGCAGCATTGAGAATGGTGGCATTCTCTCGCTCCAACAGTCCGATGGAGCCGATTTCATGGGAGAGGGAGACGGGGAGTCTGCCTTGCAGGTGTGCTTCGATCAGCTGGGCCACCCGTTGTTCGTCGTCGGCACGCACCGGCGAAAAAACCGAAGAGACCGCGAAAGCTTGGACTTCGTCGGCATGATCGTCGAGGAAACGCAAGACTTGCGCCTCATCGAAGGGACTGATCGGTCGGCCATCGTACTCATAGCCTCCGGGCAGGATGGCCCACGGCCCTTCTACCGCTTCTTTCAAATCGTCTGGCCAGGCAGCCAGAGGCGCAATGGCCTGTGTGGCAGGTGCTCCCAGACGCAGGATACCCACCCGGGAAAGGCCTTTGCGTTCGATGATGGCATTGGTGACCTGGGTGGTTCCCAACATGGCCTGCGTGATGGCAGATGGATCGACACCAGCGTCGGAGACTACCCGTGCGACGACGGTCTTGATGCCCGAAATGACGTCTGGCGTGACAGGCGTCTTGGCTTTGGCAAGCAGGTGATTCGTTTCATCCATGATCACTGCATCGGTGTTGGTACCGCCGACGTCGATACCCAATCGCAACTGCACCAGTCTGCCTCCTCAAGGTGTGGTCTGTAACGGTTGATAGGGGAGTGAATAGCCGAAATAGGCGGGGCCCACCCGTGCGAGCGCCTGAGGTGTCCGCCAGAACGGATCACAAGGCAGTCCCAGCACATCGACCCGTTGTCCATAGGCAATGCCTTCCGTGGTGATCGGCAGATGGGCCTCTGCATCGAGTAAGGTAATCAGGTCGGGTACCGTCGCACAGACCCTGTCGTTGCGCCGGGCGATGAGGTGCTCGTTTTGAAAATCGAGGGTCAGCACGTCACCGCGATCGGCATCCAACCCCGCAAGGGTTGCCTGTCCCCGCGCGAAACCGGCCACGGTTCGACGCAAAACGTCGGTTACCCGCCCACGAAAGAGCAACTTTGCGCCGAAAGGTGCCAGCAACGTTTCGACATCGACCGCAGTAGCTTGCCGGGCTTGGCGCAATCGGCGCCCTGCGTCGATTGCCCTGCTGACACTGGCCGGGATCACCGCGTTGGGCACTTGTTGCGTCTGCATGGCGTACAACGCAATGATGGAGGCGCCGCCCATGGCCACGGTGGCCGTACGGCTCAATCGCTCAGACCAATCATCGTCGATGGTCCGCAGCGTCACAACATTGCCTTTCTCATCGGTGACCACCATTGGGTTGGCCAATACGCCAGATAGGCTCATCGAGCACATCGGTATCTCCGGGAAAGCGCGTCCCATGCCGTCGGCATCCAGTACAGGCAATCCCAAAGTGGCCGCTGCAACGAAAGGAATGGTTGCATTGATGCCACCGATCTCTGCCGGCATCACGGCGACCACCGGCTGCTCGAAGTAGGCCTGCATCGTCTCGATCACCCGCCCCAGTTCTTCTCCACTGGGGATCTTTTCGACCAAGACGGTCGGGGCACCCATCATGGCAACAGGTAATACCAGCCCGCGTTTTGGGAGCTCGTCTATCGAAATCAGCGGTACGGCACCATGGCGCTGGATGGCATCCCGGGCCATCAGTTGGCCGATGTAAGGATCGCCTCCGCCTCCTGCCCCAAACAGCGTGGCACCGACGGCGAGATCGCTGGTTTCGTCGACATCAATCGTTCGAATCTTAGAGGCCTCCTTCGGTCTGGACCACGTCGCGTTCAAAGAAACGTGCGTGTTTTTGGTGCTGCAGGGCAGAGGATACTTTCATCCCGATATAGTAGAGCAGACCGGAAGCAATCAGCGAATTGAGCGCTGGAATGCCTATCTGAACAAAGTAGCCGATCAACGAAGCGGCAACCCAACAACCGATTGCGACGGGATTGACGGCTTCCATACGTTGAGGGAGGGCATCGGTTGTGGCTGAAACATCCAGCTCTGAACGGTGCCGGCGCAACAAGAAGTAATCGACGACGATGATACCGGCAATCGGTGGGACGGAAACGCCGAGGATGGACAAGAATCCCTGGAATTTTTGGAGGATTCCGATCGCGGCCAAAAGCGTACCCAACAGGCCTACGACCAGCGTTACGATGGCCCGATTCGCATGTCTGCCGGTCACCGTGTGAATGAGGTTGACAAAACCGAGGGACGAAGAGTAGAGGTTCCAGTCGTTGATCTTGATGGTGGCGACGATCAGGATCAAGGTTCCGATGACGCCGCTGGTCGAGGTGACGATTTGGATGACGTCTGCGCTTCGAATCGCGTGTGCCAGCAGGACCCCGATCAACCCGATCAGATATTCGCCGAGTGTTATCCCAACGACGGTCTGCTTGACGACATCCCAGGGGGAGCGGTTGTAGCGCGTCATGTCTGGTGTAATCACGGAACCGACGATAAAGCCGCCTGCAACCATCGTCGTTCCTGCTGCAAGACTCAAGTGTGGTCCGGGAGCAGGGGAAGCGATGAGCGATCCGAGACTCTGATGGCTGAGTGCATTGGCGATGGACCAGCCAGCCAGAATCAAAAAGGCGGGTACAGTGATATACGCCGTCCACTGCATCGAAAGAAAGCCGAAGATGACGATTGCGGTGACGGCCAGCCCCGTGAGGATCGACCAACCCCAAATTGGAAGTGTACCGATAAGCGCGTGCAGTCCTTCGGCAAAGACGGCATTCTGGATGCCAAACCAACCGATCAGGCTGATGGCAACGACCAAAGCGATGAGCGTCGATCCATAGCGGCCGAATCCAGCCCAGCGGGCCAAAACCGAAGTACTCAATCCTTCCCGCTGTCCGGCAATGCCGACAAAGATGGCAACCACTTCGAGAATGACAGCCCCCAACGTGAGGGCCCAAAATGCCGACCAAAAATCCATGCTAAAGCCAAGGGCTGCGCCCAACATAAACTGCGAGAGTGCGGAGAGCTGCCCAAAACGCTGGATGGCGACACTTACCCAAGAGTAACGAGCTGCTTGGGGAACCCGCGTGAGTGCATAGTCATCGCTGCCAATGATGGGTGTATTTTCTTGTGAAACTGCCGAATCCCTTGCTTTTGGCATAGTTTTTCTCCTTTTTCTTTTATTGCGTCCGTATTGCTAAATGATGCTCATTGTAACACGGTTTTATAGAGATGCAATGATGCGCTAAATGTACACAGAAGTAAAGCGATGATCGCAGCCATGCCAAAAAAGCGCCAAGTTGCCAAGGGGCCATGCAGATGAAGGGGGTCTAGGATTCGACGAGGGCTACGCCCAGTTGTTCGGCCGCCGCCTGTAGCTTTCGATCACGTGTGGCGAGAGGATAGCCGAGGCGAACGGCCAATTCGAGGTAGGCGGCGTCGTAAGCCGTCAGTCCCGTGGAACGTCCGCGCAAAAGGAGGATTTCTGCGCCGTTCGGCCAGTTGAACCAGGAGATTGCGATGGGCAGTTCGCTCAACGTTTCCAGGAATGCTTCTGCTGATGCGCTGGATAGCACCTTTCTTCGTTCCGCAACGAGCAGGACGTTGACCACTTCCAAGGGCCAGATGGCGGGGACGATCGCGCTTTCTGTCGCAAGACGATCGAGGACGGCTTCCGTATAGGTGCTTTGCTCACTCTTGAAGCACCACGCCATGGTTACGGAAGCATCGAGGACAAAAGCCACTACATCCTCCCTTCTTCGATCAGCTCTTTTAAAGGCATACCGTTTAACTGCGCGTTGGACTGATCGCGTAACTGCCGTAAGCGTGCAATGGCTTGCGTAGGTGGTATCCTTTGCTGTGAAGAGACAGGCTTGAGTACAGCTACCGGTACTCCGTGTCGCGTGATGGTGATCTCTTCGCCTCGGCTTACCTCGTCGAGCAGCTCGGCGAGATGGGTTTTCGCTTCATAAGCGCCGACTTCCTTCATGTACCTCCTCCTTCGACCAGGTTTAGACCAGTCTACGGTGTGTACACTCCTGTGTCAATCCATTATCTCGCCAGGTATGCGCACAATGCTGCAAGGCGAGAATGGCAATGGTGCAGTATCCCTGGGCAAGATGACAACATGTGTTTCAGTCGCTCGTTTACCGTAGGGTCATGTGAGCATTCCGTGAGCAGGTGAGGTGCGTGCACAGAGAAGCGATCGGGTTGCTGGCGGGAGCGGGGCTGCTGGTCGTGGCTGTGGCGCTGCATCCCCTCTTTGCCGATCCGTGGGGGAGTACAGCTGTACTCGCGCTGATTGCCGGAGATCGCCTGTGGGGAGCCGATCATCTGCTCATGGCTGCGGCCATGTTTTTCTGGATCGGGTCACTGGCGAACATCGGGATTCGGGAAGATACGGCTACGACCCGCATCGCCGTCAGCGCTTTTGTGGCAGGGTTGACGCTTTGGCTGCTCATCCTTGCGCTAGAAACCACCTGGATACAGCCAGCAGCGCGTTGGGCCGTCGGCCAGTCGGCGGAGCTACAAACGCTGACCAGCCGGATGGGTGGCTTTACCTTGCTTGCCGGCGATTTTGCCATGGTGCTCATTTGGCTGGGCCTTGTCGCACTAGCACAGGGGCTGGGGGCGACGAAACGCATCTCCCTGAGGATGGCGCGCTTTGGTCGCGTGGAGGCCTGGATTGGCGTAGGAGGTCTAATGGGTGCGCTGATCTTTCGTCAACAAGCGGTCCTGTGGCTGGCTATCTCCGCATTTGTGCCCTTTTTGTGGACAGGGTGGCTGGGTATTGCCTTGCTCCGTCAGGGCGCTTCCTCTCCGCTCCAAAAACCATAGACAAAGCTATTCATCTATAGTTTTCTGTAGGGCAGAC
>JADBKH010000044.1 GCA_014896485.1 Bacillota bacterium
CGTCTTTGGATAGAATACCCTGGGCATAGTCATGGTAGGTCGCAAGCAGGAAGGCGCAGAGATAGCGGCTGCGCTGCGGATGCACGAGAAGGATGTGACGATGATCTTCCCGGAGAAGACGATCCTGGAGCGGCTCTTTCCTGCCGAATTGGGCCAGTATGTCAACCGCTATTATCGGGAAAAAGGGGTTGAGGTCGACGCAGAAGATCTCCCCCAAAGTTTTGAGGCGACCGAGGACGATCGCTATGTGATCACCAGTCAAAACGGCAAGCGCTGGGAGGTCGACGGCGTCATTGCTGGGATTGGTGTCCGGCCCAATGTGGCTTTGGCCCAGCAGGCCGGCCTTTCTACAGAGAACGGTATTTTGGTCAATGAGTATCTGCAGACCGACGATCCAGAGATCTATGCTGCCGGGGATGTGGCGAATTTCTATGCTCCTGCATTGGGCCGGCGGTTACGCGTCGAGCATGAGGAGAATGCGACCTTTCAAGGGCGCTTGGCAGGCGAAAATATGGCGGGCGCGCAGAAACCGCACCTACACCTTCCCTTCTTTTATTCGGATATGTTTGAATTGGGCTACGAAGCCGTCGGCGTACTCGATCCCCGGCTGCACGTGGTCGAGGATTGGGTCAAGCCGTATGAAGAAGGCGTGGTCTACTATCTGGATGAAGACCGGTTGGTCGGCGTGCTCAACTGGAATGTCTGGGATAAGGTTGGAGACGCACGCAAGCTCCTTGAGTCGGGCGAACGTTTTGCGGATGCCGCTTCGCTCATCGGACGTATCCGCAACCGTTAACGAACTTTGGTCGGAACGTATCGGCTCTTGGCAAAGCGGGCAGGCTGGAGATTGCGGCCGACGGCGCCATCTGGAGGAAAGTACACTCCTGGTGGTGCCGTCCACTTTGTTGTGGGTGCTTACAAAAACGAGTGCGATTTAAAGGACTATTCTAATAAGAAAAGAAGGGCCGCTGCATGTTGCCTGTCATATCGGTAGTGGGCCGCCACAATGCTGGCAAAACAACGCTTGTCGAGAAACTGATCCGGGCGCTGCGGGACCGGGGATTACACCTTGGTACCATCAAACACGACGCGCATGGCTTTGAGATCGATGTCCCGGGAAAGGATTCCTATCGTCACCGGCAGGCGGGGGCAGAATGGGTGGCGATCGTCTCTCCCACGCGCTTGGCGGTCGTCGAGGAGCGAAAACGTCCGCCTTCCATCGAACAGTTGGTGGAAGCAGCTTCTGCTTGGGCGCCGCAGCTCGATTTGCTGCTCACAGAGGGGTATAAGGCAGGTGCCTACCCGAAAGTGGAAGTGGTGCAGACCAAACTTTCGACTGATTTGCTCTGCCAAAACGATCCGATGCTGTGGGCGGTCGCCTGTGATCAGCCGCTGGATGGGGTGCATGTCCCTTGCTTTGATTGGAACGACGGCGAGGCACTCACAGCCTTTCTCCTCGATCGGCTGCAAGTGCAGGGGAGAAGGTAAGGGCTTTTGGAGGCAGAAGGATTATTGGGTGACCAGCACCGAGCAGGGGGCGTGATGAACCACTTTGCTGGAGACGCTGCCGGCCAACAGTTCCCGCACCCCGCTGAGCCCGCGACGGCCGACGACGATCAGATCTGCCCCAATCGCTTCGGCGACGCGGCAGATTTCATCTGCAGGATCACCCACTGCTACTTGGTAGGTATAAGAAATGTTGCGGGCTTTTAGCGGATCGCAACTGCCTTCGAGGATCTCTTCGGCATACTGGTTTTGGAGGGCCGCTGGGTCGAGATCGTTTTCTCTGAGTTGCAGAGCAACGTAGCTGGGCACCGGTGGTGTGACGGTAAGGAGAGTGACCTTCGCTTCTGGTTTGAGTGATGCCAGTTCGGCCGCCGCGGTCACTGCTTTCAATGCTTCTTGGGAGCCATCTGTCGCGACCAGGATCTTTTCAAACATGTGGGAACCTCCTTGATTGATCGATTTTTCTTTGCAACTGGACCTTCTTCAAGCTTACCATGGAATTCATCTCTGTACAGGAGTCTGTTGGAGTTCTGTCGATAGAAAGGGGGGCGTCATGGGTGCGTCGGTGGCGATAGAACCGGTCCGATCGGATCAGCTGGGGGCGGTTCGGCAGCTGCGTGCTGCAGTGGGCTGGCAGGCAGACAGCCGCTCGGTGCAAGAACTGGCGGATCTGGTCGGGCCAGGACTCTTCCTGCTTTGGGAGGGAGATCGTGCAGTCGGCATGGTCTCTGCCATCGCCCATAAAACCCTCGGTTACATCGGCAATGTCGCCGTTCTGCCTGCTTACCGTCATCGGGGCTACGGCACCTCCCTGACCCAATGGGCCATGGGGTTTCTCTTGGAGCAGGGGGTGAAGACGATCGCTTTGGAGGCGACAGCGCTGGGGGAGCCGGTCTATCGTAGACTTGGCTTTCGCGAAGGGCCGCAGACCGATTCTTACCTTGTTGGGGGCAGGGTTCACTTGCATGGCAGTGAAGCGGTTTTCTCGGCCAATCCAAGGCAACTGGACACCATTGTAAGCTATGACAGGAGTCACTATCCGGGAGACCGGGAAAGGCTGTTACGGTTTTGGATGGCGCGCAGGCGGGCCTTTGTCTATTGGGACCATCCGATGCAGTTGCGTGGGTACATCTTTGTGGGAGAGGGTGCCATCGGTCCGTGGATGGCCGATGATCCGCGGATTGCCGAAGCGCTGTTGGCCGCTGCCCTTTCGGCCACGCACTTTTGGTCCAGCCTGCACATCTCCATTTTTGCGGACAACCAGGCGGCTTGTCATCTCTTGGAATCCTGCGGTGCTTCAATCACCATGCGTACGCGGCATATGGAGTATGGTGCGACGGTGCGTTGGCCGAAACAGCTCTTTGGTTTGGGCGATTTGGCCTTAGGATGATAGAAAAATCCCGGCGCGTTTGTCGCGCCGGGAGAGGGTATCGACAACGCGTCAGCGACGATCTTTCAGCGCGACGAAAGAACGTGGCTGTGGACCGATATAGCTGGCGACGGGTCGGATGATTCGGTTGTTTGCATATTGTTCGAGTACGTGGGCCGTCCAACCGGCAATGCGGCTGACTGCGAACAGCGGGGTGAACAGCTCGATGGGAACGCCCAACACGTAATACGTGGTTGCGGAATAAAAATCCACATTGGGATGTAGGCCGCGTTGCTGCTCGACTGTTCTCCGCACTTCCTCCTGTAAGGTGAACCATTGGGTCTGTCCGTACGCTTCACCGACTTTTTTGGCGTATTGCTTGAGGTACTCTGCCCGGGGATCGCTGTGTTTGTAGACCCGGTGGCCAAACCCCATGATCTTCTTTTTCTGTGCCAGGGCCTCCCGCACCCATCTCTCCGCTTTTTCTGGTGTGCCGATCTCCATGAGCATATGCATCACTTGCTCATTGGCACCACCGTGTAAGGGACCTTTTAACGCCCCTACGGCCGAAGTAATGGCAGAGTAGATGTCAGAAAGCGTACCTGCCGTGACCCGGGCAGCAAAGGTCGAAGCATTGAACTCATGGTCCGCATGTAGGATGAGGGCGATGTTGAGGGTCTGTTCGGCCAGATCATCGGGGGCCTCGCCCGTCAACATATAAAGAAAATTTGCCGCCGTGGAGAGATCGCCACGAGGTGCAACCGGTGCCTGGCCCGCCCTTGTCCGTCCAATGGCGGCGACCAGGGTGCCCATTTTTGCCACCAGCCGAATCGCTTTGCGCAAGTTCGATTCCTGCGTCATCTCATTGGCTTCGCGATCATAAAAAGAAAGCGCAGAGACGGCCGTCCGCAATGTCTCCATCGGATGTGCCGTCAACGGTGCATGGCGAATTAAATCGAGTACTGCTTCATCGACCGAACGTTCCTGGTTCAGTTGTGCTGTAAAGTCGTCCAGTTGTGCCTGGGTAGGCAGCTCCCCGTGGTGGAGAAGATAGATCACCTCTTCAAACGAGCAATGTTCCACCAGATCATAGACATCATAACCGTAATAAATCAGCCGGCTATCTTTTTCGTCAATTAAACAGATGGAAGATTCGCCGGCCACAACGTCTTCCAGTCCGGCCTTGAAAGTACTTTCCGGCATACGTGCGTTCCCCTCCCTTACGATCCACACCACTCCACGTACATGTGTCTATTATACACTTTGCATGAGAATCGCCATCGTCTCTGTCTGGGCACAGGCTGTGGTAGTTTCTTGCAGGCGGTAAAGGCTGCAGCCGATAAAAGGAAGGATATAATGAAGTTGTCCGAGGAACGGCAAGGGAGGAACGGCTGTGGCTTCATTGACGCTCGTCATGCGTCTTCAGTTACAAAACAAGCCGGGCACGTTGGGGCGAGTGTTGACGGTCATCGGCGATCATGGGGGAGATGTTGGAGCCATCGACATTGTCGAGGCCAATTCCGAGACCATCACACGGGATATCACTTTCTCCCTCCAAGATGCCCGGGAGCAAGAAAGTATGATCCAAGCCGTGGCGCAGCTTGACGATGTGCGGATCGTCGCAGTCTCTGATCGGGTCTTCCTCGCCCATTTAGGGGGAAAGATCGGCATTGCGCTGCGGCGACAAGTGCAAAACCGCGAAGATCTCTCCACGTTATATACCCCTGGGGTCGGCCGCGTTGCCGAAGCGATCGCGCAGGAAAGGAGCAAGGTCTATAACCTCACCATGAAACGCAACAGCGTCGCCATTGTCACCGACGGCAGCGCTGTCTTGGGCCTGGGGGATCTTGGACCTGAGGCAGCATTGCCGGTCATGGAAGGCAAAGCGATGCTCTTCAAGCGTTTCGCCAATATCGATGCTTTCCCCTTGTGTTTGGACGAGCGGGATCCGGAAAAGATCGTCGACATTGTCCGGGCGATCTCTCCTGAGTTTGGCGGTATCAACCTGGAGGATATTGCTGCACCGCGCTGCTTTCAAGTCGAGGAGCGATTGCGCGAGATCCTGGATATCCCGGTCTTTCATGATGATCAGCACGGGACAGCCATCGTCGTCTTGGCCGGATTGATGAACGGCCTTCGTGTGGTCGGCAAGCGTCTTCCCGAGGTTCGTATCGTCATCAATGGCATGGGTGCTGCCGGTGTGGCCATCACCAAAATCCTTTTGGAAGCAGGTGCGCAGCAGATCATCTGCTGCGACAAAGCCGGGGTGCTGGTGGCGGGGGATGCTTTGCCCAATGATGCGCAACGTTGGATTGCGGCCCATACCAATCCGGAAAGAGTGCGAGGGACCCTGCCAGAGGTGTTGCGCGGCGCCGACGTCTTTATTGGTGTTTCAGCGGCCAATTTGTTGCACCGGGAGCAGATCGAGACGATGGCACAGGATGCCATCGTCTTTGCCTTGGCCAACCCAGTTCCTGAGATTGCACCCGAAGAGATGTTGCGCGTTGCCCGTGTCATTGCCACGGGACGTTCGGATTATCCCAACCAAATCAACAACGTCCTGGCTTTTCCCGGCGTTTTTCGTGGTGCCTTGGACTGCCGTGCACGTGCTATTACGGCAGAGATGGAATTGGCCGCAGCACGTGCCCTGGCCGATGTCGTAGGACCCGACGAACTTTCCGAAGAGTACATCATTCCCAGCGTCTTCAATTCCAAAGTGGTTGAAGCGGTGGCACAGGGTGTACGCGAGGCGGCAGTTGCCGGTGGCGTTGCGCGCAAAGGACAACAGGAGAGCGAAGAAGAAGCCGCACAGGAGGCATGGGCAGGCCGATGACGTGAATGCGTATGGTTTTGCACAGACTATTTCCTGCAACCATTGAGGATTGCAGGAAAGGGGTGGCGTCACGACTTACGACCAGTTCCTTGGAGAAGTGCAGCACCATGCACAACTTGCCAACCAAGGGGAGGCACAGCAAGCGACTCGAGCCGTTTTGACAGCCTTGGGAGAACGGATCACTTCGGGTGAGACGAGTGACCTGGCGGCACAGCTGCCCGAGGGGTTACGCGCCCCGTTGCTCTCTGGTGAGCGGAGTGAGAACTACACCGTCGATCGTTTCGTCGAACGCGTGGCAGAGTTGGAGGGCGTCGACCCAGATCGGGCAGCTTTTCACTGCCGTGCAGTTTTTCAAGTGTTGCGGGGAGCCGTATCTGCAGGAGAGATCGATCAATTGCTCGCTCAGTTGCCCGAGCGCTTTGACCGCCTGATCACCTCGGGCACGGAGGGAGATCTGCGGCTCGACTCCTAAGGTGTGCCGCCCTGAAAGGAGAAGGCGACTGAAACAGTCGCCTTCTCTGGTGCTGCCCAGCTTTGGTTGACGCTGTAGCATCCCAATGGTATCATCCATAGGCGTGCGGGAATAGCTCAGTTGGTAGAGCACCAGCCCTCCAAGCTGGGTGTCGCGGGTTCGAGTCCCGTTTCCCGCTCCATTTTTATGCCCTGGTAGCTCAGCTGGACAGAGCAGTCGCCTTCTAAGCGAACGGTCGGGGGTTCAAGTCCCTCCCAGGGCGGATGTACATAAGGGCTTGTTGGAAGAGCACAGCGCAGATTAAGCGCTGTGCTCTTGCGTTTGGCTGCGCCAACGAGCGGTCACTTCGTCAAAGAGCTGAAGGCTTTCTTTGGTGGATGGTGAGGGCAGTCGATGGGTGAGTTTGTAGACGGTTCGATTCGGCGGCATATCGGAGAGTTCTACAATTCCGAAACCATACATTTCTTCCAAGAAATTTCCCATTGAAACGGGAACGACGGCCCAGTCACCGGGGACGGCGGTGGCGATGAGCAATTGAGCCGTGTCGATTTGATACCCCGAAAAGTGACGCGGATCCCACCAGTGGTCATGCCAAAGTCGAAAGGCGGGTCCCCAGTCGATGAACAGTTCTCGTGAAGGATCGAGATCGGCTGGAGAAATGGCGACCGCATCATTGAGTGTTTCGATGAGATGTGCCAGTACCATCTTTTCTTCGAGGAAAGGTGTGACAACGACGTTGGGGACGTAACGATCTTGGAGAGCAAAGCCAATGTCGACTTCCATGTTTTCAACGAGCTCGTATAACTCCAGTGTTTGCTGTGTACGAACACGTAAGGAAATCTTTGGAGTACTTTGGTGCAGCATTCGATATAAATGGCCTAGCAGGTAAGCATTGACACTATCGACTGCCCCGATGTTAAGGGAAAGTCGAGGCCCTTTGCTTTGGAAAGAGCGCATCTCGTCTTCAAGACGCTGCCATTCCTCCGCTAAGTGAAGGAATTGATCTCCGGCGGCTGTCAAAGCGATCTTGCGAAACCCGCGTCTGCGCTCGACAAGAGGTGCGCCAACTTCATTTTCGAGCAATTCCAGGCGATGGCTGATTGCAGATTGTGAAAGATGAAGTTGCTCGGCGGCTTTGCTTAAGCTTTGAAAGCGTACGATGGCCAAAAAAGCCTCAATTCCTTCATTATACACAATACAGCCCCCATAAAATCTCTCTATTTTCTTAACCTCAACGAGGAATTTTCGCTACCGTAGCACACTTATTCTTGTAGCGACAATGGGTAGGCGTGGCAGCTTCCCCTTCCCCCTTATTCGGAAGACGCTTTTCTACTGGATGGATCTGTGCAATATCGAAGGTGTCTCTATTTTTGAGAATACATTTGCGTTTTACAAACTTCCTAATGATTGCGTATCCTAGTTACGCATTTACAACTTATACAGGTATGGCCTGATAAGTCAGCGCTGCTAGCGCAGTCAGGAACACAGCAAAAAGGATGGGGTGGGATTCTTTCATGATCATTGATACACATGGGCATGTTGTAGCTCCAGCAGAAGTCTATTCCTATCAAGCCCAATTGGTTGCCAGCCGCAACAATCCCGATTTGGGAGCCCCACACATCGACGATGCACTTCTCGAGCAGAGCGTGGCCTCACACTTAGAAACACTGCGTAAGGTAGGAACGGATATACAATTCATTTCTCCGCGCCCTTACCACATGATGCACTCTTTGCAACCATATACCGTGGTGCAGGCGTGGACGCGGTTCGTCAATGACATCATCGCCCAAGAAGTCCGGCTTCATCCCGACGTCTACCGTGGTGTTGCAGCATTGCCTGAGTCTCCCACAGTTGCGCCGAGCGAATGGGTTTCAGAGTTGGAACGGTGTGTGCGTGAGTACCACTTTGTCGGTTGCCTCCTCAATCCCGACCCGACGGAAGCACAAGGGACCCCTCCTGGTTTGGGAGAACGCTACTGGTACCCTGTTTACGAAAAATTGGTGGAGCTGAATGTACCTGCTTTGATCCATTCGGCAAGCAGCGCATCTCCACGGGAGTCCTACACGCTGCATTTTATCAACGAGGAATCCATCGCCATCCTTTCCCTCTTAGAATCGGATGTCTTTCGCGACTTCCCTGACCTTAAGATTGTCGTCGCCCACAGCGGAGGCGCCATTCCCTACCAGATGGGACGTTTTCGTGCCTGGGCATATCGTCGACATCTTCCGGAGACGTTCGATGAGAGTCTACGCCATCTATACTTTGACACCTGTAATTATTCAAAAGATTCACTGGAACTGCTGATTAAGACAGTGGGGGCTGATCGCGTTCTTTTCGGTACAGAGAACCCAGGAACAGGAACGGTGATCGACCCGGCGACAGGGCGGACATTTGACGATGTCAAGCCAATGATCGATAGCATCGAATGGCTGAGTGCTGCTGATCGTCAGTTGATCTATGAAGACAATGCCCGGAAGGTCTATTCTCGAGCTTTTAATAAATAAAAAATATAATTTTTTAGGAAGAGGGGATTTCATTGGCGCGCGTGGTCTTGGGCATTGGGACTTCCCATAGCCCGCAGGTCAACACAACGCCAGATGTCTGGGCGTTGCACGCGGATCGAGATGCGCACAATCCGGAGCTTGATTTTGAGGGGTTGGCACGTCAAGCACCTGCTTGGATGGCCAATCAGTTAAGGCCGGAGGTTTGGCAAGAAAAATATGAAACATGCCAAAGCGCGGTGGAAACACTCAGCCGTGCACTTCACGACGCACAGCCTGATGTTGTGCTGGTCATTGGAGACGATCAAGAAGAGCTCTTTTTAGACGATGGGAAGCCAGCCATTGCCGTTTTCCACGGCACTTCGGTTCAAGATCTTCCCGCCGATCCACTGAAGATGCACCCTTCTTTCCGACCAGCGTTATGGGCGATGCACGGGGAACAGCCTGAAGCGTATCCCACCAACGCCGAACTCGGTTATCACCTTGTATCGTCACTGACGGCCAGTGGGTTTGACGTGACTGCCCTGACGCGGCAGCCAGAAGGGCGCACCTTGGGACATGCCTATACCTTTGTGCGGCGCCGATTGATGCGCGATCGCGTGGTTCCCATGGTTCCGCTTTTTTTAAACTGCTACTATCCCCCGAATCAACCGTCGCCAGGTCGGTGCTACGACCTTGGGAGAGCATTGCGGTATGCCATTGATGCCTGGCCGCAAGAAGTGCGTGTCGCTTTGGTGGCTTCTGGAGGTTTGAGCCACTTTGTCATCGACGAAATGTTGGATCAGCAGGTGCTCGAGGGTCTAAAAACACACGATCGCGAGAAACTGGCTGCTATCCCCGATGAAAAGTTACAGTCCGGCTCTTCAGAGATTCGCAACTGGATTGCGGTCGGTGGCGCGATGGATGGTTTGGATATGGAAGTGGTCGCCTACGTTCCTGGATACCGTTCCATGGCAGGTACGGGTTGTGCCATGACATTTGCGCTTTGGCGGTAACGTGTCACAAAGGAGGTCAGTGTTGTCACACGATGTTGCAGAACGACTGCTGCGACTGGATACTTGCGCTGTTTCAGATGCCTGTGATCGATTGGGGATTCGTGCAGTGCCCGAAGGGCTTCATGCGCTTTGGGGGACGCCCAAGATTGCCGGGCGTGTCGTGACTGTCAAATTGCGCGCTTCTGCAGGAGAAAAAAGCACACGTCACCTGAATACAGCAGCCGTTGAAGCAGCGGTGAAAGGCGATGCCATTGTAGTCGATGCTGGAGGGCGAACAGATGCAGCCGGTTGGGGAGGATTGCTCGCACTGGCTGCTACGTTAAAAGGCGTTGCAGGTGTGGTGGTCGACGGCGTCTGTCGCGATATCGATGAAGCACGGGAGTACGGGTTTCCCCTGTTCGCACTTGGCACCACGCCTCAAACCGCACGCGGACGCATCATCGAGGAGTCCTACAATCAGCCGATCGAAGTGCGCGGAGTCGCTGTCTATCCCGGTGACTACGTTCTCGCCGACGGCTCAGGTGTTGTCATTGTGCCAACCAAGCACGTTGAAGAGATCTTAGAAATTGCTGAGCAAATTGCAGCTCGCGAAGCGGCTATGGCTAATGAGGTGCGTCAGGGTCGCTCGATCGTAGAAGTGATGGGTGCGCAATACGAACAGATGGTGGAAAAAGGGTGAATGCGATGGCAGAAGATCTGGCACGTTGGGCATCGTTTTCCACACCCACCCTCTCAGATGCGCTGGATCGCCTCGGCATTGCTGGTCAAGCACTGGGTATTCGCCCCCTTTCGGAATCCTTTCGGTTGGTCGGACGTGCCTTCACGTTGAAGTACGAACCGATTGATTTGATCCATCCCAAAACGATGGGGGATTTCATCGACGATGTCCCTCCCGGAGCCGTTATTGTCATCGACAATGCAGGCCG
>JADBKH010000045.1 GCA_014896485.1 Bacillota bacterium
TATATCGGCGGTGAACGTTGTCCGATTGTCGACACCTATTGGCAGACCGAGACCGGGGGGCATGTTATTACCCCGCTGCCTGGGATCACACGGCTCAAGCCCGGTTCAGCTGCACACGCCTTCCCAGGGGTGGAAGCCGTCGTTGTCGATGGCAACGGAAAGCCCGTTGCGCGTGGCCAAGGGGGCTATTTGTGCATTGCCAAACCGTGGCCTGGGATGTTGCGCGGCTTGTACAAAGATCCGAAGCGCTACCAGGAGACCTACTGGAGCCGCTTTCCAGGACTTTATTTCACCGGTGACGGCGCTAAGCTCGATGAAGACGGCTACATCTGGATTCTGGGACGCGTCGACGATGTGATCAACGTATCGGGGCACCGTATTTCCACCTTTGAAGTCGAGAGTGCCCTTGTCGATCACCCCGACGTGGCCGAAGCCGCCGTCATTGGGCGGTCCGACCCCATCAAAGGGCAAGCCATCTCCGCCTTTGTTACGCTCAAAGAAGGCGTTGTCGGTGATGAGCAAAAGATCCAGGAATTGCGCAACCATGTCGCCCAAGTGATCGGCCCCATTGCCAAACCGGACGAAATCTTCTTTACGGCAGAACAGCCGAAGACCCGCTCCGGAAAAATCATGCGTCGACTGCTGCGCGATGTGGCCGAAGGACGCGCGTTGGGAGATGTAACGACCCTTGCCGATCCATTGGTGATCGAGGAGTTAAAGAAGCAATACGAGCATCAAGAGGGATAACCCTTTCCCTTTCCCTTTTCCAACTGCAAAGTAAGGAGGTTCGCAGATCTGCGAACCTCCTTACTTGTAAAGCCTACCCACACAACTGCCGTACCTAACTATGAGACATTGGCCCTACCGGCAAGACTACCCGTCCGAATAGCTCATTGATCACTTGCGCTGCCGAGCTGTAGAAAGCCAAAACAGCCGTGATCAATCCGAGATAGCCACCGATTCTCGTGACCATGCTGCTGCCAAGAAAGCCTCCCATGGCAAGAACGACAAAGGTGAGCCAAAGCCCCAGAAAGACGGACCATAACGCCCGATCAGTGCGAAAACTGGCAAACCACATGTACAACGTAAAAATGCCCCAAATCAAAAGATACCAATCGACTGTAGTCGGTGGAACCTTAGTACCGAAAAACTGCTGCAGCAAGGCAAACGAGATCCAAAAAGCTCCATAACTGAAGAAGGCAACGGTGCCAAACGTATTGCCACGGGGATATTCGAGAATGCCGGCCACCAGCTGCGCCAAACCCCCGTAAGCAAACGCCAACGCCAGGACGATGCCCATTGCATCGGCACTGTACCAACCCGCATTGACCATGCTGAGCATCCAGGTCGTAAAAGCAAATCCAGCAAGGCCGAGCGGTGCCGGATTGGCACGTTTTTCTTCCATCAGACCACCTCCGGTTTGTATTATGACTGCGGTCGATATGAAATGCAAATGCGATGCAAAAGTTGGAAAAAAGAGACCGACTGGTCTGTCTACTATTAGCGCGTTACAATCATCTGAAAAGCCGAGGAGGAATCTATGGTGGTCCGCATTGTGACAGACAGCGTGGCCTGTGTGCCCGCATCTTTGTGCGACGAACTGGGCATCATCGTGCTGCCCATGTTCATCAACCTAGGGGGCAAGAGCTACCGCGACGGCGTTGATCTCGCGGCGGACGAAGTCTACCGATGGATGCGGGAGAACAAAGAACTACCGACCACCTCACAGGTAACGATCGGACAATTCGAGGAAGTATTCGATCGCTGCTTGCACGAGGGTGAAGCAGTGCTGGTGATCACGATCTCTCAGGCGCTTTCCGGTACGATGCGCTCTGCCGAAGCAGCGCGGGCGACCTTTCCGGACGACGCGCCCATCGTCTTGTTCGATTCTCGTACGGCCGCCTTTGCCCAGGGACTGATCGTCTTAGAGGCCGCTCGTAAAGCAGCACAAGGTGCCTCCCTAGAGGAGACACTGCAGCATGCGGAAACCATTCGGGCTAAGACAAAGCTGTACGGTGTGGTCGATACCCTGGAGTACCTCCGCCGTGGTGGACGTATTGGACGTGCTGCAGCGATGGCCGGCACCCTACTCAATGTCAAGCCTATCCTGACCATCGATCCCGATGGTGTCGTCAATGCGCTGGAACGGGTACGCGGCAAAGAACGTGCCTTACGGCGTGTGGTGGAATGGGTGGCCGGGCAAGTGCCCTCCGGCGCACGTCTGCATGCCGGCATCTTACAGGCAGACAGCCTCGAAGAAGCCGAACAGCTGGAAACGATGCTACGAGGACGTTTCGACTTTGCCGAATGCTTCATGACCACCTTTACTCCGGTGATGGGTGCCCATACCGGCCCCGGATTGGTCGGCGTCGCCTTTTTCTCTGAATAAGGGCTGCTGTGTGGCTTATGGGACCAAAACCGCCCGTCCTTCGATACGCCCGTGGGCCAAATCCTCAAACGCCTGGTTCATCTCTTCGAAACGCACGCGCTGGATGTGGGGTTTTGCTACCCCCTTGCGGGCAAGGGCAAGCACCTCAGAAAGCTCCGCCAACGTTCCCCAGCTGCTGGTGGTAAAGGTGGCTTCGTTCAGCAGTCTTGTGCCAAAGGGGAAGCTGCCTCCCGCCAGTCCCACGAAGACCACTTTTGCCTGGCGTCCAGCCATCTGGTAGGCCTGTTGCATAGTGGTGTCGGCACCGACAAAGTCGACGATGCCCTGTGCGCCTTCTCCCCCGGTCATCGCCTTGATTCGCTCCACCGGATCTGCCTGACGGCTGTTGATCGTCTCGTCCGCCCCGAGATCGCGGGCGATGCGCAGTTTGTTCTCGTCGACATCGATGGCAACCACCGTACACGATGGGGTCAGTGCACGGGCGTATTGCACTCCAAACTGCCCCAACCCACCGACGCCGATGATCACCACCGTACTGCCGGGATAGAGATCGGGCAACAGTTTCTTAAGGGCACGATACGGGGTCAGTCCGGCGTCGGTCAAGGGTGCCGCCTCGACAGGCTGAAGCCCTTCCAACGGCAGCAGGTAACGATAGGTTGGCACCAGCAGGTATTCGGCATATCCACCCGGCTGGCCGATGCCCACCCATTTGGTCACGTCCGTCAGCTGCTCCTCGCCCAGCCAGGTAAAACGATCCGGCTTGGTGCTCCAACCTCCAAAGACAGCAACCGGATCTCCGGGTGCAAAGCCCTGAACCTGTTCGCCGACCGCTTCGACCCATCCGGCGTTCTCATGACCCATGGTAAAGGGTAGGTAGGGCAGCATCGGAATCTCCGCGTGCATCAGATGCAGATCCGAATGGCAAAGTCCCGAACCGCCGATCTTGACGAGCACTGCCTCCCCTTGGGGCTGCGGCACTTCGACTTCCCGAATCTCCAACGGTTGGTTGTACGCGACCAGCTGCGCGGCACGCATGGTTTTCGGCACGAGATTCACTCCTTTTCAAATGGATTCAGCATTTATCATCACCCAAATCCCCCTATCGGATACGAAGAAGAGACTTAGCAGTCCCATCCGCAAGAAGGGTGATAGCCACACTCCAGGCAGAACCAACCAAAGCCAGTGCGTGCCAACCGATGGCCGCATTGGGGACAGAAGTTGGAAGAATTGTCCGAAACCACGTGGAGGTCGGAAGCCACCCGCACCCCCCCTTCCTTCAACCCACTTTTTTCTTTCCCTACGCCAACCGCAGGCTAGGAGGTGGACAAGGGGGAAAGCAGATAGATCCGGTTGCCATCGGGATCGCGCAGGCTTGCGGCCCGATAGCCCCAGGACTGATCGGCAGGGTGTTCTTCGAAGGTCAACTGTTGTGAAAGTTGGGCATAGGCTGCGTCGACATCTTCTACATCGAAGCTGAGGTGATCGTAGCCGAGGGGATTGTGGATGAGATCCGCCGCACGGGACAAGGCAGCAGCATTGTCGGTCTGAAAGAGATAGAGCGTGGCAGTACCCGACTGCAGGGTAGCCGTTGCATCGTCTCGGTCGATCACCGCAAAGCCGATCTGCTGGTAAAAGTCGAGGCTGCGCTGCAGATCCGCAACCGCCACGCCGACATTGTTGATCCTTTGAATCAGCTGAATCAGCGCCATCGCCGCACCTCCGTATCCTTGGCTTGCTTTTCCTAAGGGTACCTCTTTAGGATAACACAGCCACCGCCTGATGCTTCTCCTGCGTTTGCAGGATGCCAGAAAGAGGTGGTAGCTTGATGCAAAGAAGGCGAACGATGTCCTCTCCAGATGTTGTGATCGGTCTGGATTTAGGTACCACTTCCGTCAAAGCCGCTGCTTTTGACCTTCACGGCAAGGTCTTGGCCCAGGCACATGCCCCGCTGCAGCTGGATCTGGGAGCCGATCATCAGGCAACGCAAGATCCCGAAGCTGTCGCTGCTACCGCTGAGACCACCTTGCAGCGCTGCATGACGCACCTTGCCGGTCAAGGAAGGGTAGCCGCCGTCGGACTGAGCGCCGCGATGCACAGCCTGCTCGCCATCGACGCCCAAGATCAGGTGCGCTTGCCTGCACTCACCTGGATGGACAGCCGCGCCCAAGCCGCTGCACAAGCACTGCGCACCAGTGCCGAGGGTCCCCTGCTCTACGCCCAGACCGGCACACCGCTGCATGCGATGAGCCCATTGGCCAAGCTCTGTTGGCTTCAAAGCGAAGATCCACCCTGGCGAAAGCAGGTCCGGTTCGTCTCGCTCAAGGAGTACCTCTGGCACCGCTGGTTTGGGGTGTGGGAGATCGACGCCTCTCTCGCTTCCGCCACGGGGCTCTACGATCTGCGTCAGAATCGGTGGCACCCCCAAGCATTGGAAAAGGCCGGCATCTCTGCGGAACAGCTCTCCACGATTGTGCCGACCACGTGGATCCGCCCCTCCCCAGCAGAGGGGCCGTTGGCACAGCTGGGACTGCCTGCGGGAACGCCCCTCTGTATCGGTGCCAGTGACGGCGTTCTCGCCAACCTGGGCAGCGGCGTCTTAGAGCCAGGTACCTGGCAGGTGACCCTCGGCACCAGCATGGCTATACGCACGGCCACGCCGTCACCGACCACTCGTTTCGAGGCAGGGACTTTCTGCTACCTGCTTACGCCCGGTCGCTATGTGGTCGGTGCACCCTCCAACAGCGGCGGGATCGTGCTGCAGTGGCTGGCCGATCAGCTGACCGATGCGACAGCGTCCGATCGCTTCGAAACACTTTTTGCAGCGTTGGACCACACACCGCCGGGCGCAGACGGGGTGCTCTGCTTGCCCTATCTTTCTGGAGAACGTGCCCCGCTGTGGAACGAAGAACTTTCCGCCGGCTTTTACGGGATCCGCGGCAACCACCGGCGGGAACACCTCTTGCGCGCCGGATTGGAAGCGATTGCCTACTCCGCCCGCTGGATCGCAGCGGAGCTGGACGTGACAGCACCGGACCTGCTGGCCGTCTCTGGTGGCGGCTTTCGCGATGCCCGTTTCCGGACCCTCTTTGCCGACATCTTCGGAGCCACCCTGCACGCATATCCATCGGTCGACGCTTCGGTCTTGGGGGCAGCAGCGCTGACCTGCTATGCGATCGGTATCTGGAATGCCTTGGAGCAGGTCCACGGCTGGTTGCCCGAGGCAGTGGTCACCTCACCGGATCCCGCGGCACACCGGCGTTACGCCGTACCTTACGCCCGCTTTCGTGCGCTGGCACAAGCGGCTGCAAAGCTGCAGTAGAATAAGGGAAAGGAGAGGAGGGCGGGGAATGGCTGCCCCTTTATACATGCCCTGCATCAAGTGCGGCCTTTGCCTGAGCGTCTGTCCCACCTACCAACTGACCCAAGAAGAGCTGGAATCCCCCCGCGGCCGGGTGCAACTGATCGCCGCCGTCGACCGGGGTGTCGTCCCGCTCGATGCGCCCGAGGTAGATCAGACGCTCTTTGACTGCCTCGATTGCCGAGCATGCGAAGTCGCCTGTCCTTCCGGCGTGCCGATCGGGGAGTTGATCGAGACTGGCCGCGCGCAGGTGACCGCCCAACAGGCGGAGCACGGGCAGCTGTCGGCCGGTTCCCGGCTGGTCCGCTTCGTCTTGCGCCATCTCTTCCCTTATCCTCAGCGCCTGGAGCGAACAGCACGTGCACTGCGCTGGATGCAACGGCTGGGGCTCATACGCTTTGCGGATAAGGTGGGGCTGCTGCGCCTCTTTCCTGCCGGATGGGCAGAGATGGCCCGCGCATTGCCGCAGATCCCCTCCAAAAGCGGGCGATCTCAGCTCGTCCTCCCTGACGACAGCAAGACTTCCCTCCCCACAAGCGAGGCAATCAAAGGAACGGCTGCCCTCTTTCTGGGCTGCATCCTTGACGTCATCTTCCCCCAGGCCAACCTTTCCAGCGCCCATGTGCTGGCCCACAATGGGTGGAACGTCTGCGTGCCTGCCGACCAGCGCTGTTGCGGCGCCTTGGCGATCCATGCCGGCGACCGCGAGGCCGCACGGGCATTGGCCCGCCGCAACATCGATGCCTTTTTGGCGAGCGGCGCCGATACGATCGTCACCGACGCCGGCGGCTGCGGTGCTGCACTGCTGGAGTATCCGCAGCTGTTGGCCGACGATCCTGCCTATGCCCAAAAAGCGCAGGATTTTGCCAGCCGCGTGCAGGATATCGCCGAAGTACTGGTGCAAAACGGTTTTGAAAAGCCTGCTGCTGCCTTGCCAATGCGGGTCACCTACCAGGAGTCCTGCCACCTGCACAACGTGATGCACGTCATCAGCGCACCCCGCCAGCTGCTGGACAGCATCGACGGGCTCGAAATCCGAGAGATGCCCGATGCTGCCCGCTGCTGTGGCAGTGCGGGCATCTACAACCTGACCCACCCGCAGTTGGCAGAGCCGTTGTTGGCGCGCAAAATGGCCGACGTGCCCTCGGACGTCGATGCAATCGTGACCGGCAATCCGGGATGTTGGCTGCAGCTGTTGCACGGTGTCCAAGCCTATGGCCCGTCCTGTGCCGTCACCCATACCGTCTGTCTACTGGACGCTGCTTACAACCGTGAGGTGCGATCCTAATGCCCGACGAAAGGAGGCTCCCGGCTGACCTGATCCACGCATTGGAAGAGATCGTGGGAGCGCGTTTCGTCCGCACCACAATCGAAGAGCGCGCGCTCTATGCTTACGATGCCACCATCCGGCGCAGCTTGCCCGATGCTGTCGTTCGTCCCAAGACGACCCAAGAGATTGCAGCCCTTTTGCCCATCTGCGGGGCCCATCACATCCCCGTCGTCCCCCGTGGTGCCGCCAGTGGTCTTTCCGGCGGCAGTGTGCCGTTGCGGGGCGGCATCGCCCTCGATCTGACCCGGATGGATGCCATCCTCGAAATCTCTCCGCAGGATCTGCTCGCCGTAGCACAAGCTGGCGTCAACACCCAGCGCTTTGCCGATGCCGTTGCGGCGCAAGGGCTCTTCTTTCCACCGGATCCGTCCAGTGCCCTGGCCTCGACGTTGGGGGGCAACGCGGCAGAAAATGCGGGCGGACCCCACGCTTTCAAATACGGCGTTTTCCGCGACTATGTGCTCGGTTTGACCGTCGTCACGGCAGACGGCAGGATACTGCACACGGGCGGTCGCACGGTCAAAAATGTGAGTGGCTATGATCTGACGCGCCTGTTTGTCGGTTCCGAAGGGACCCTTGGGGTGATCACCGAGCTGACGCTCAAGCTGATCCCAAAACCTCAAGCCAAACGCACCCTGCTGACGGCGTACGACCGAATCGAGGATGCGGCCGAAACCGTGAGCGCCATCATCGCCGCAGGGATGCAGCCGGCTGCCCTCGAATTCCTCGACGACGCTTCGATGCGGGTCGTGGAGAGCTATCTCCACTTGGGATTGCCCGTCGATGCGCAGGCGCTTCTGCTCCTCGAAGTCGACGGCCCTGCTGTCGCCGTCACAGAGCAGGCCGAGGCCCTCATCGCCCTCTGCCGCACCCATCACTCCCGCGAGGTAGAGGTGGCACAGACCCCCCAACAAGCCGAACAGCTGTGGCGCGCACGCAAATCGATCTCTTCTGCGGTGGCACGCATCAAGCCGAGCAAGATCTCCGAGGATGCCACCGTTCCTCCCAGCAAGCTGCCAGAGATGGTCCATCGCCTACAGGAGATCGGCCGCAAGTATGAGGTCGATCTGGTAATCTTCGGCCACGCCGGCGATGGCAATCTCCATCCCAACATCATGTGCGACGAACGCGATGCACAGGAGATGACCCGTGTCTGGCAGGCTGTCGCTGAGATCTTTGCCACTACCCTCGACTTGGGCGGCACCCTCAGCGGTGAACACGGCATCGGCTACATGAAAGCACCGTTTATGGCCTGGGAGCACGCCCCTGCCGAGCTCGATGCGATGCGCGCCGTCAAACGCGCCTTCGATCCTTTGAGCATCCTTAATCCGGGCAAACTTTTTCCCGAAGACGTCCCACCCTGGCCCGTCCCACTGCCCACTTACCCGCGGACACCGCCATCCGCGTAACCTCAGGGCTTCTCTGCGGAACTTCGCAAGTTGAAACGCCAGTGGCGGGACAAAGCTAGGGTTTTGAGCAGAATCGAAAAAGCTATAAATTGCTTGATCTTCATGATCTTATTGTCTATAGTGGCGGACAGCGGCGCTACGATCTGGCCAAACTTCGAGCAGTTGCACCTCGTAAGTCTCCACCTAAACGGATCACCCTGGCTTATGCCCGTGTCTCAGGCCGCGATCAACAGGAAGATCTCAAACGCCAGGCAGATCTTCTGGAAGCGTTTTGTGCGCAAAACGGTTGGCGCTTTGAGCTGATCCAAGACATTGGTTCTGGCCTGAACTACAACAAAAGCGGCCTGCAAACGCTTCTGGATCGGATCTGTTCCGGCCAGGCTGAGCGGCTCGTACTCACGCATAAGGATCGCTTGCTCCGCTTTGGCTCGGAGCTGATCTTTTCCCTTTGTGAACGCTTTGGGACGGAAGTGGTTGTCATCAATGAATCCCCCCAGGAGAATTCTTTTGAGCAGGAACTGGCGCAGGATGTCCTGGAGATCATCACTGTTTTCTCCGCAAAACTTTATGGCAGTCGCAGCCATAAAAACCAACGCATGGCCGAGGCACTACGTGCCGCAATGCAGGAGGCAAAACGGTCATGAGCGATACGCAGGATTGCGTCACCCATACTGCTCGCTACGAAACACTCCTGCTGAATCGGGAAAAGTGGCGGAAGTTACGAGCGATCTGTGATGCGTATGCGGCAGAGAAGGATCAGACGTTGTGCTTTCTTGGGCAGACGCAGCACTGGTACTATCTCGATTAACCCTGTGACTTTCGCAAGCAGATGAAGGGAAGAACCAGCCTGCCAGTCCATCTCCATGACCAAGCACTCTTTGATGCCGTAGGTACGATGCAGCGTTATATCGCGTCCGCCATCACCCACTCGCACCTGAAGGGCAAGCTTTTTAGCCGCTTTTCAGACTCCGAATCGCAGCAGCACTATGCATTCCGGTTGCTCCATGGCTACGAGCGGATCGGCCAGGTATTACGAGGCACTGCTCCAAAACCGCCCTTTCCAATCTCGCAAGACCAGCGGCATGCTGTCGCGTGTTATCTGCGTCGTGCCCTCCGCCAGGCGCTTGGCAGGCGACCGCGGGTCCATATCAAGCGCTCGTTTATGCTGGATGATACCCTCTATTTGGTTTTTGAGCAGCACACGTCAGGCGGCTTTTCCCGCCAGTATATCAAGATCACCACCCTTAGCCCCCGCAAATGCATCGTCCCCCCGTTAAGGGGAAAAGGGCGGCTCAGTGAACAGAACAACCAGGTAGGAAAAGCGAGAAACCGGCTCTACCGC
>JADBKH010000046.1 GCA_014896485.1 Bacillota bacterium
CTTTCCCACGGACTTCCTTTGCACTTGGCAGCGGGCGTGGGCGGCTGGTTTTTGCTCACCGGGATGGGAGTAGGTTACAAGCTGCTCAGCATGTTTGTCCTCGCCCCGGAAGAGCGGGGAAAGCTGGGGAAAAGTGTCTTGCTCCTGACCTGTGTTGGGTTATTCCTGTTTTGGGTAGCCAGCCTGCTTATGCTGTTCTCGTGGACTACACCTTTTACTGGCATTTTGCTGTGGGCAAAACGGTGTGGCGGCTTGGTCTTACTGGGCGGCCTTTGGGTGTACTTGGTCGACATGGGCCGACTCTACCACACGCGCAAGCGCCGCAAATTGGAGCTCAACGGACGTTTTGGCGCGTGGGCGCTGTTCGCTTTGGGTATTGGCGTTGCCTTATTGGTTGCTGCTGCAATCACCCGTTGGTCGACCCCGTTGCTTACGGCAGCTTTCTATCTCCTGCTGATGGGCTACTTGACTGGCCTTGGCCTGAGTCAGCTGTACAAGATCGTCCCTTTTTTGAGTTGGTTACAGCGCTTTGGTCCGAAAGTGGGCCGAGAGTCAGTGCCCCGTGTCCAAGATTTGGTTGATGAACCTCAAGCCACCCCTTGGTTTGTTGCTTACTTTGTCGCAGTAGGTCTAGGCACATTGGCGATGATTTTCGATTGGGATCCACTCTTCCGCGGGGTTGAAGCAGCCAATGCGCTGATCACGTTGGCTATCGGCGTCTTCTTGCAGCGCGCACGTCACGCCCAACCAAAGTTGGGAGAGCGACCAAAGCCGGTTGTAAAAGCCCAAGCTTGATCTTTAAGGGAGGAAGAAGAGAGATGAAAGAAAGCGTTTCCCGTTGGCAGACGCTGGACGTCCGCGACGATTTACGCAAGGGCAAGGAACCCATCGCCAAGATTCTCGCTGCAGCCGCTAAACTTGGCCCCGGGGAAGGGCTGCGTCTGTTGGCCCCTTTTGAACCGGTACCGCTGTATACCGTACTGGGCAACAAAGGCTTTGCCCATCAGACCAGCCCCCAAAAAGACGGAAGTTGGGAAATCCGTTTCTATCGAGAAACGCAAGACACTTTGCCTTCCCAAAAGAACGCAGGACAAGCGCTTAGCCGTAAGGCACGGGAACAATTGTCAACCGAAGATTGGCCCCCACCAAAGCTACATCTGGACAACCGCGGTCTACTTCCCCCTGAACCGATGATGTCGATTCTGTCGGCTTTAGAAACGCTTCAACCCGGAGAAGTGCTGGAAGCGATCAACGACAGAGAACCTCAGTTTCTCTTCCCCGAATTAGACGCTCGTGGACATGCGATCGCTGTCCAGCCGCAAGACGCAGGCGTGCGGCTGTTGATACGCCATAGCGGCCAACATCTCAAGGAAAGGGAAGAGGGGGTGTAAAAATGGCGTTGACTGTCTCCCAAGTCGAAGAGGCCTTGCGCGACGTATTTGATCCCGAGCTGGGCTACAACATCGTCGATCTCGGCTTGATCTATGCCATCGATGTCGAAGGGGAGGATGTCCATGTCGTCATGACCATGACGACGATCGGTTGCCCGGCGGCCGGTTACCTCGAAGAAGGCGTAGAGGAACGTCTGCGCGCCATCCCTGGGGTAGGCCAAGTGGAAGTGGATGTGGTCTGGGAGCCACCGTGGAGTCCGGATCTCATGAGTGAAGATGCCAAGAGCTATTTCGGTTTTGCATGAAAAGGGGAGTCTCGATGAACAAGCGTGACGCGTTACAGGCGCTGGCTTCGGTGCGTTTGCCTTCCGGAAAAGGTCTGGTCGCCAGCGGCCATATCCAAGACATTCTGATCGAACAACATGGAGAGGCTTTCTATCTCGCGGTGTTGATCGATACCGTCTGGGAAGGAGCGCCACCGCCAAAAGCGGTGTTGGACGAAGTGCAGTCTCGTCTGATGGCGCTACCTCACGTTGCAGCAGTAAAAGTGGTCCCCCGTTCTAAAGAGCACCGCCCACAAGCACGCCCTTTGCAGCAACGTCAAAAACGTCAGGCACTACAAAGTTTACCATCCCGAGCTGTTGTTGTGGCAGTAACGAGCGGCAAAGGGGGAGTAGGCAAGTCAACGGTCAGCGTCAATCTTGCTGTGGCACTAAGACAGATGGGCCTACGCACGGCCATCCTAGACTGCGATATCTATGGCTTCTCGGTCCCCCAATTGATCGGTTTGCAAGAAAAGCCTCGGCTGTTAAAGGATCGCCTTCTCCCTCCACGTGCCGAAGACGTGCAGGTGATGTCGATCGACTTTTTCCTCCAACAAAACGAGGCCATCGTTTGGCGTGGTCCCATGTTGGGAAAAGCACTTCAGCAGCTGGCTGAAGATACGCTGTGGGATCCAAAGCTGGAGATCATCGTTTTGGATCTGCCCCCAGGAACTGGAGACATTGCCTTAGATGTCAGCGCCTTCTTTCCACAAGCGAAAACACTCTTGGTGAGTACCCCCGATCCCTTTGCCGCACGGGTTGCTGTCCGTGCCGGGCTCATGGCGCAAAAATCAGGCCATACCATTTTAGGTGTCGTCGAAAACATGGCCTATCAGCGCTGCCCACACTGTAACGAAGTGATCTACCCCCTTGGGCAAGGGGGCGCGGATGCCGTGGCCCAGACGTTGCAGACGAAAGTCTTAGTTCGCATCCCCAGTGTGGTGCCCACTGCACCCCAACAAAATGGGCTGTTCGTCGATCAACCGGCGGCCTGGCAACCCTATGAACAGCTTGCAAAACAAGTGATTGCGTTGAGCAAGCCAGAGGAGGACATTGCATGAACGGAAACCAGCAGGCAGCTGATCTTTTGATCAGCCACCACGCAGAGATGGTCAGCTCATTGCGGGAGCGTGCACAGGCCCTGGTGGCAGCAGCAGAACGTGGCGTTGCCTTGACAGCCGATAAGCGTGCTTTTTTAGCCTATGTCCACGAGATCCTTGTCCCGCACGCGCTGGCAGAGGAAAAAACGTTGTATCCCGCTGCAGCACAACGCCCCCAGTTGTCAGCATTGGTACACAGCATGATCACGGAACACCGTCGTATTCTCTCCCTTTTTGAAACCATTCAGCACAGCGACGATTCCGTCTTTGTAGCAGCGTACGCAACGGCACTCTTTGTGCTCTTTGAGGTACACGCGACCAAAGAAAATGAGGAGATCCTCCCTCCCTTGCGGGACGATCCAACGTGCAACTTGGCGCAGCTCGTGGAAGCAATGCATCGAGCCATTCCCCAACATACTGCTGTAGAAACACAGGCAGAAAGTCAGATCACCAAGGAGGAGATCGGATGAGCGCGAAAAACGACTGGTTGCAACCTCAGCCCATCGAACTGGACGTGCGATTGATCCCCCATGACCGCCGTCACGACATCATCTTCACCTGCTTGCAGCACCTCAAGCAGGATCAGCAACTCCAGCTGATCGTGGATCATGACCCTCTGCCCTTGCGCTACCAAACCGAAGCACTTTGGCCGGGTCAATACACATGGAAGTATCTCCAGGCAGGCCCATCGGTTTGGCGACTCACCGTCGAAAGGAGCGATACGGGGGCATGAGCGAACCGCTTTCCAGGGAAAACAGCGAGCACGCACTGGTCGAACAGCTCGTTACGCTGCTAATCCGTTCCCTGCGTTTGCACCGCGATCAAGCGAGCAGCGGCGAGGCAGCTACGTTAGCTGCACAGGCTTGGGCGGCCTTGCGTAATCCCTATCCGCAGTTGGCCGAGCGTCTCAACGGCACGCTCCATTATTTGACCAACGTACGCTTCTCCGAAGAGAAATTCGAAGAGGAAACGGAAACGCCTGCAGGTCGGACGCTTCCGATCTTGGACGTCCGTGACGCACCTCCCGCGCAACGCCACGAACAGATCCTGGGACACTTCGCCGCCCTACAGCCTGGTGAAGCTTTCATCATCGTTAACGACCACGATCCCAAGCCGCTCTACTATCAACTGCAAGCCGAGCAGCCGGGAAAAGCGACGTGGGAGTACCTCGAAAGCGGCCCAGTGGTCTGGCGGGTACGGCTTGGAAGAGCAACGTGACAGCTGGAGAATGACCTACTCTTCTTGAGGAGGTTCGACCCACGCATTGCGAAGGACAAGACCTTGAGGACGACTTTCGAGAACGCCATCATGGGTCAACCGGCTGATCAATCGGCTGGCGGTCTCTCGTGTCGTGCCAATCATCTCTGCCAACTGCTGGCGGTTGAGTTGCGTAGGGAAAAGAATCCCCTCTGCAGTTCGGTAGCCGATCCGCTCCCCCAGCCAGTTGAGCGTCTGCAAGAGGCGCACTTGCGTTTCTTCGAGGGCAAGATCTTTGAGCCGCTGCTGAAGCTGTCGAAGCTCATTGTCCATCACGCGAATCAGTTCGACTGCCACAGCAGGGTTTTGCAGAAGGATGTTTTTAAACGTCGGAATGGCCAGTGCGGTGAGTACCGTCGGCTCTAAAGCTTGCGCCGTAGCAGGATAATGCGCTCCTTCGGTCAGTAAGCCGACATGTGGGAAAAAGTCGCCGGTAGTAAGCATATTGATGATCTGTTCCCGTCCTTGACTGTCCGTCTTGAAGACTTTAACGCTGCCTGCTTCAATAAAAAAGAGATGTTCTTCTAAAGCTCCTTCTTCGAAGATGATTTCGTGGGGCCTACATTGATATCGGATAACGCTGGCGCTGAGTACCAGCAGTACTTCGTCAGGCAGAGTCGCCAAGAAATCGATCTGCCGCAAGGCGTTGATACGCTCCTTAAGGGCGGTAGCCAGTCGACGCATGCCACCACTTCCTCACTGTTTCATGCTCACCGAATCGAATTTTATCGTAATGGTAAATTTCCAGAGCCCTTGAGGGTATGCATCGAGAAACCATACCAGCAAGGTTGAAGGAGCGTCTCGGCTAGCTACCCATGATCATCATTGCGCCAAGAATGATCAGAAAGCCGACAACCTCACCTGCCTCGCGAAGCATTAACCCGCGCAACGCCTTTTTTCTCTGGGTCCAAGCACTCACTTGATTCGCTCCCCAAAGGGAAGGTGCTGTAAAGAAACGCATTGTTGGCCGAAAGACACCGAATGTCCCCCAGAGTAAGGTAGCGATGGCTACCAACAAAGCCGTCAACCAAGCCCGACCATACGTGGTACTCAAAAGGAAAGCGGTGCTATTGATAGGTCCAAAAAGGGTTCCCCGCAGCATTCCGGACACAATGACCAATGCACCGATGGGCACAAAGAAACGATCAGCTGCCAACATGAGCATTTGCCCCGCCTGGGACTGTCGCTCCGGAGGCAATCGCAGCAGGAGTGGAAACGCAACGAGATCGACGAAGAGCACACCGCCGACCCACAGGGTAGCCAGGAATACGTGGATCCCTTCGACAAGATAGAGGCCCATCTTCTCGCGTTCACTCCCCTCCGACGCATAGCCCGCAGAAGTAGAGCAGGCCGAAGCAGGCGTGCAAAGCCGTCGATCGACGCATCGCTTCATCATCCGCTTGTAGACATGCTGCATGGAAAAAAGGATGGATGGTCCGCACAGCCACAGGTACAGAGAGCAACGCGAGCAGCGTCCAAGGAGGTACAAGATGCCACCCGACCAGCCCAACAGACCACAGATAGGCCGCTGCGACGAGGAAATTCATCAGCCAGGCTGACCGCCGTCTTCCCAACAAAAGAGGCAACGTTGTACGCCCTCCACGGCGATCTTGCTCCATATCGCGAATGTTGTTGGAAAAAACCACAACAGCCAGCAACAGACCAATCGGAATCGAAACAGCGAGGGCCCTCCAGGAAAAGGCCCCGGTCTGTGCGGCATATGCCAATACGACGATGACTGGGCCCATGAACAATCCCGAGAGCAGTTCGCCGAAGGGCCTGTAAGCCAGGGGATACGGTCCGCCTGTATACAGGTAACCTACCGCCATGCTCAACAGTCCCACCGCCGCTATCCACCATCCGCCACAAACGCTCAAGTACACGCCCAAAGGAACCGCAGCCAACAAACAACCTAATCCGGCTGCCAAAACCCTCTGCCCTGCAATTTCCCCCTGTGCCACAGCACCAGAAGCACCACGAGATTCCGTCGTATCGACGCCATTGCGTACGTCATACACCTCATTAAACAGGTTGGTGGCAATTTGAATGAGCAGAGAAGCGATCATCATGGCCAAAAAAGCCGCAAAACGATGCCGATCTTGTTGCCATGCCAAGGCACTGCCAATGAGGACCGGCTGCACAGCACCCGTCAGCGTATGGGGGCGCGTGAGTCGATACGCTATGAAAACGCGCGTTGCTTTTATTTGTACCCCCATGATCCTGCACCCTACTGCAGCATACGTGGCTTTACCCTGGCCCAGCCATGATCCGGATCACGCTTTGCTTTCCAAAACAAAAGCACCCGTCGAGGAAGCAAAGCAGCAGGCTAAGGACACCTCAAGCGGATCTTGCTACAATGGGCAAGGGGAAAAAGAGATGTCCGATACGTTTTTACAGCGCATAACCAACTTGGGGACAGGTCAATCAGCACGGACTGCGCCGCCGCTACATGTGCCCATGCGCTTTTTTGCCAGTGCTATCGTCTTCTTTCTGGCTGGCGCAGTGGTGCTGCTGGTGACTGCTTCCCGCTTGCCGAGCATTCCTTATCTGGCACTGCATCTGTGGACAGTGGGGGGCGGAATGATGCTGGTGGTCGGAGCGTTGACCCAGATCGTCACGGTCGCATACCACATCTCCTTCGCCAGCACCCGCTGGCTGTCCGCCATCTGGTGGGCGATCGTGATGGGTGCTGTAGCCCTGGCTGTCGGCTTCAGCCTGCACGTCTCTTGGCTCCAAGGGATAGCCGGTGCGCTCTTGGCTGTGGCACTGCTCGGCTACGCCTTGCTGCTCATGATCACCTTCCGGCAACCGCACAAGACGCAGCCCTGCGGCCGCTTTATCGCGATTTCTGCCACATCGCTGGCTGTTGTGGCACTTTTGGGGATCGGCAGTGCCGTCCTTTCCACCAGAACCAGCACACTCGTCTTTCATCATTTTCCGGCGATACACGCCCTCATCGGGTTAGGCGGTGCTTTCGGCAGTCTGATTGTCGGCATCTCCTACCAACTCTTTCCGCTTTTTGCCCGCACCAAGCGACCAGCGCAAGTCCACCCCAGCACGACCTTTGCGCTGGTAGTCGCAGCACTGATCTGTGGAGTGACCGCCCTGACCTTGTCCCCGGGCATTGCCACCTTTACCGTCCAACTGCTCGCCTTGCTTTTGGGAACAGTTACGTTGACCGTGTGGCTGTTGGATCTGGAGCGCTTTTTGTCGTTGCGGCGCGAGGCAGAGATCGACTTTGCCTTGGCTAACCAGCAGGTGGCTGCGGTCCATGCCGGCGTAGCAGTGTTGACAGGCGTGGCAGCTGCAGTGCTGCAGTGGACAAGCGCCCCCCTCTCTGTGCGTCTGTCTTTAACCCAGGGGGCAGGGACCATTTTTTGGCTCGGTTTTGTGATGGCATCCATGCTGGGATGGTTGTTTAAGATCCTCCCGTTTTTGCTGTACATGGCGCGCTACCAACCGTACTACGCACGCCGCGAGGTTCCCGTCTACCGCACGCTTTATCGCCAAGAGCGAGGACAGTTGCTTTTGCTGATCTGGTACCTGGCCACATGGCTGCTGGCCATTGCGTCGGTGGCAATGCACTCTTCTTTGGCCGACATAGGGGCAGCACTGGTTCTGGTGACACTGATTGGGTTCATTGCAGCCCAGTTATGGGTCTTCAGCCAGCCACCGGCCGAAGCTTTTCCGGAGCGAACCGACGGCCATCCTGCTTTACATACGCCCTCACACGATTCGTAGCGACAAAAAAGCGCCCAACCACTCGGGCACTTCTTAGGACACTTCGCTAGACAAGGGGTACTTTTAGAAAATCGATCGCTGAGGTTTCGGCGTGGACGGGTTTGGTGCAAGGGGGGCTGTCCCAGGCAGATTGGGCAAGGCAGCTGCCACGGCTTCGGTGACGCCCACAGTGACCACCGCTTTGGCAATATCGCCCGGCAAAAAGGGCACCACGCCGGCCAGCAACGCCTCCCCAAAACCAAGGTGCCCTACCGCTGCCAACTGAATGGTACCAAGCAGATCGATGGCAACCACGCCAAAGAGCATGACAGCGATCCACAGCCGCACATGCCGACCACCAATGGGCAAACGCAGCAGCCAACCAATGCCGATGACAGCCACGAGCCAAGCGAAAATGTAGCCTCCCGTCGGACCCACCAAAACCACCGCACCCCCCGCACCTCCGGCGAAGACAGGGGCTCCGGCCGCACCCATCACCAAGAAGATCACCACACTGGTTGCCCCCCACCATGGGCCTAAAAGCGCACCAGCAACCATGACAACGAGCGTCTGCAGAGTGATGGGCACCGGGGTCCACGGCAGCGGGATCATCACACGACCACTCACCACCAAAAGAGCGGCAAAAAGCGCAGAAAGCACCATGTTGCGCAGATGTTCGTGACGGGCCAACTGCCTCCTCCTTCCAACAACATGGGTGTACAACGCCAAATCGGTTGTGTCAGAATAGAACCATGATATGGGGAATTGATTTCGGCTTCAAGATCATGGGAATACCGCTTTGGCATTGGTTTGTGGCTCTTTTGGTGGCGACAGCTGTCTATTTTGCACTCGTTTTGGCCAAACATTTTGCCAGAGAACGTCTCGCCGCATGGACCGCCCGCACACCTACGCGATGGGATGACTTCTTCTATAACACGTTTGTCATAAACACCCGCACCTTCTTCTTGATCGCTTTGGGAATATGGCTTGGCAGTCTCACCCTTTCTTTGCATACAAGTGTGCACCATTGGTTGGCGGTGCTCTTTACTGCCGCCTTGTGGGTGCAAGTCGCTTTTTGGGGCAACTATGCCATCGCCTTTTGGATCTTGACACCACGCGAGGGCCGAGATGGGCGTACGGTGACAGCGTATCAAGCGATCGCCTTGGTCATTCGCATCCTGCTCCTTGTGGTAATCGGGCTTCTACTTCTGGAAAACTTTGGGGTTGACATTCGCGGTCTGCTGGCAGGGTTGGGTGTGGCCGGCGTTGCCGTGGCACTCGCCGTACAAAACATCCTCGGCGATCTTTTTGCCTCTTTTTCGATCATGTTGGACAAGCCTTTCGTGGTCGGTGATTTTATCGGCTTCGACGACGGCAATTCGGGTACGGTCGAGCGCATTGGCATCAAGACGACCCGCATTCGCGCCCTCAGTGGCGAACAGCTGGTATTCTCCAATAGTGACCTGCTCAAATCGCGCATCCACAATTACGGCAACATGTCCGAGAGACGTGTCAGTTTTCAGATCAATGTGGCCTATGAAACGCCGCTTGAACAGCTACAGGAGCTACCGGGCCTCTTGCACGATATCGTCACCAGGCAAGAGCAGGTTCGCTTTGATCGTGCTCATTTTGCACGCTATGGCGATTATGGACTAACGTACGAAATTGTTTACTATGTGTTAAATGCAGATTATTACCTCTATATGGATGTGCAGCAGGCGATCAACCTGGAGATTTTCCATCGCTTACGAGAGCGACAAATTCGACTGGTCGGCCAGCCACAAGCCTGGGCAACGTCTCTCCAAGGGCTCCATTTGGAAACGACAGGGGCACAGGGGACGCTCAGCAATTCATCGGCTTAAAACAAAGGCCACTCCTTTCCCCTGGAAAGAAGTGGTCCTAGCTTCTGCGCAGTCTTACAGGCGAGCCCATTCCCCCGAAAGGGCCACGCCTGCATCTTTGAGCAAGTTGTGTACTGGGCAACGGGCTTCGACCTGTTTCCGCAATT
>JADBKH010000047.1 GCA_014896485.1 Bacillota bacterium
CTGCAGGGCTTGCGTATCGATTTCAACATTAAAATGTCCGGCGTTGGCCAGTACCGCGCCCTCTTTTAACTGCAACAGCACCTCTTCGTCGATCACATCACGCATACCTGTTGCGGTAATGAAAAAATCCCCCAATGACGCTGCTTCGACCATCGGCATCACAAGAAAGCCTTCCATGACGGCTTCAAGTGCGGCGACGGGATCGACTTCACAGACGATAACGCGGGCGCCGAGACCCCGTGCCCGTTCTGCAATGCCACGTCCGACAAAACCATATCCGGCCACCACCACTGTAGATCCGGCGATGGTCAAGTTGGTCGTGCGTAAGACCCCATCCCAGGCGGACTGCCCGGTACCGTAGCGATTGTCGAAAAGCCGTTTCATCTTGGCATCGTTGACTGCCATCATGGGAAAACGCAAGGCTTGAGCAGCCTGACGCGCCAACAGCCGCAAGATGCCTGTGGTGGTCTCTTCGCAGCCGCCGATCACTTCAGGTACTTGCTGAACGCGCTCTTCGTGCAGCAGATGGACCAGATCCCCGCCGTCATCGATGAGCAACTGCGGGTGTGCATCGGCCAACGCGAGAAGGGCCTCGTGGTAACCGGACTCGTCTACGCCGTGAAATCCAAAGACTTGGACACCGCGGGCACGTAGGGCTTCTGCCACATCGTCTTGAGTCGAAAGGGGATTGCTTCCCGTCACGTAGACCTGTGCGCCAGCCTCGTGCAACGCCCAAGCCAGGCAGGCTGTTTTCGCTTCCAAGTGCAGGCAAATGGCGATGCGTTTGCCTGCAAAGCTCCCCTGTGCACGTACATCTTCCGCCGCTTTGCGCAAAACGGGAAGGTGCGCCCAAGCCCATGCCATTTTCTGCTCCCCGAGGTTCATTCTGCTCTCCCAGCCCCCTTCCTCAGCGCCGCTCTTCCAATTCGTCCGTCAATTCCTCGACCTCTCGCGCCAGCTTTCGTTGCTGACGTCCCATCCACAGCGTGTAGCCGGCGATAAAGAGCCAGACGACCGTATAGGCGACAAACATGTACAACACGGCAATTTCCTCCTGATCGGGCCCATTCTTTGAACGATATTGCAAACTACGATCGCGGTGCTGAAGGCAAATGGCCGGTTGCAGGCGGCGTGGCCTCGTTTTCAATTCGCTCGCGCAGTTGTATCAACCGTACCTGGGTATGTTCAATGGCGCTGCGCAGTCCCCAAAAATAGAAGAACAGCGCAGTAAACGCCAAAAAGGAAGTCAACATCGGCGGGACCATAGCGGGGGAAACTCCCCCACCCTCCGGGCCCAGCACAACCGGGTGCAAGCTTTGCCACCATGTGACCGAAACAAAGACGATCGGCACGTCCACAAACCCGACAATGCCAATGACGGCGCAGATCAGCGCTTTCCGCTCCCAAGAAAGTTCGGAACCGCGCAACATGGCATAGACAAAGTAGATAAACCACAGCACCAAGGTCGTGGTCAGGCGCGGTTCCCATGACCACCAGGTATTCCATGCGGATCTCCCCCAGATGGAGCCAGTAATCAGCACCAAGGTGGTAAAGAGCAGTCCGACCTCGGCTGCAGCACGGGCCATATTGTCAAAGCGGCGGTTACGCCGGATCAGGTAGAGCACACTGTAGACAAAGGTCACAAAGAATGCCAAGAAGGCGTTCCAAGCCGTCCCCACGTGGAAATAGAAAATTTTCTGCGAGTAACCCAAATGCACATCTGGACCCACGGAGTAGACCAGCCACAGTGCAGCCAGCATGAGCACCAAGGCTGCCCATCCGGCCAGACGAAAGGGCCACCAGAGCGACAACTTGGCCTGCATTTTTTTCACCCTTCCATCACGTATTCGAACAAAAGCCCCGGTACCGCCAAAAAGAGCACGTCATATAGGCCAAGCAACTCTAGCCACAAAGCATACTCGTTCCAGGAAGCAGCTGCCACCACACCGGCCGTCACCTGCACGGCAGCCAGCAGATCGGGAACGGCCAAGGGCAGAACAAGCAGCGGAAAGAGAATCTCCGCGCCACGCAACCCTTCGGCCAATGCCGCAGCCAGGACGCCGATGCTGACCAATCCCAGCGTACCCAAAGCGAGGATTGCACAGAACAAGAGGAGGTTGCCTTGCACACGTTGACCGAAAAAAGCCAGAAAAACCGGCACCATAATGACTTCCAGGAGCACGAGGTACCCGAAGTAGACAAAGACCTTCGCATAGTAGATGGTGGATCGGTCAATAGGCGCTGAAAGGAGCAGTGCCGTCGCATCGTTCTCCCGGTCACCGGCAAAGCAACGGCTGAGCAGCAACAGCGCTGCAAAAGAGATCCCAACCCACAGCATGCCAGGAAAAACGTTGTGAACCACTTCTGGGCGGGGAGAAAGGGTAAAAGCGAAGATAGCGGCAATGACCAGGCCATAAAGCAACGCACCCAGCACGTTCTGATGACTGCGCCGTTCGGTTGCCCATTCTTTGCGACAGAGTGCCCAAAACGCCACCAGGTCGTTCACGGAAATTCCCCCCACCGCTCGTGCAAGGCGCGAAAGGCCGCCTCATCGACACCAGAGGTCGATTGGTCCAACGTAAGTCGACCGTGTTCCAGCAACAGGATCCGATCGGCCCTTCTCATGCAGGCATGGTAACTGTGGGAGACAAGCACCAGCGTGCCCTGGCGTGTTCGTTTCTCTTCGATGAGGGAGTCGAGTAGCGCTTCAGCGCCAGCATCCAGCCCCTCATAGGGCTCGTCCAACAGCCACAAAGGAGGATCGAGCAGCAGAAGGCGGGCGATTGCGAGGCGCTGCGCCATCCCACGAGAGAAGTGTTCCGCGGGCTGCCGGGCAACACGGCCCAGTCCTACCTGTTCTAAGACGTCTTCCACGGCGGATGTGGCCCACCGACGCTTCGGCAAACCCCACAGATGTGCAGCAAGCTGTAAATTTTCGATTGCTGTCAGATAAGGGTAAATCCAAGAAGCGTGGGCGATCATACCCACCCAACGACGGGCTTGTACCGGTGCTTTTCCCGCCTCTTTGCCAAAGAGGAAAAGCTGGCCCCGAGAGGGGCGCAAGCGAAGGCCGAGCAACGCGAGTAACGTGCTTTTGCCTGCCCCGTTTGGTCCAAGCAGCAGCGCAAACTGGCCGGCCAACAGGCTAAATGCAACGCTGTGCAACACGCGATGTTCCCCAAGGTCTTTGCTCAGCTGACGTGCAAGGACAGCCTCCTGCTCCCGGCCACAAGCCGTTTCTTTCTCGGCCAGCAAAGGCTTCACCCGAGCTGCACCTTCTTTGTATCGAGCGCGTACAATGCGCGCAGAAGAAGCGCTCGAGCCACTTCGGCTTCCCTTTCCCCCACCTCGCCTGCCCGCACACTTTCGCGAAGGGCCATGAGGGCATCATAGAGTGCTACCTTACGCTCTTGCAGCACCTCCTGCTCACTGCGTACGTGTGAAATCCGACGGTGCCGCCGCACGAGCAAAACGACAACAGCTGCAATCGCCGCCGCTACAACACCAGCAAAAAGGTGGGGATTATACGGTGCCAACGCCGAATGACGCCAACCGCGTACCAACCAGGCAGGATGCAGCGGCGGAAGGTTCTCTGCTGCCTGCTGACGCAGCCCGACGAGCAGGATACCGACATCGGTATTGGCCTTCAGATCCGACGCGATATACAGATGCAACGGTTGATCGATCCCTTGCACTTGCGTCCATCCGGCGTCGCTCAGCTGGTCTGAGGCGACAGTCGGCCCTTGTTGCGGGAGTAACAGTTGAAACCGTTTGACGTCGTAGGCCGGCATGAAGGTCAACGGCAGGCTAGAAGCAGAAGAGGGAACCTGATAGACCAATGCCAAATGCAACCCTGAAGGGGGCACCGCTGTATCAAAGAGCGCACTTCCCGCAATTTGGTGAAAAGGAAGGACCATCTCCCCTTGCAACTTGACGCCACGCGCATTGGGGGGTAAGGGAACAGCATACGCCCCTTTCGGCAAAGGGCCCGGCAGATCGACAAGTTCGAGCAGGCTCACCGTCTGCCCATCGGCGTCTGGAAGGGCCACCAGCGTCAAATTTTCCAAGACAGGGGAAGCAGCAGTGGCTCGGTTTGCCCCCGCATAACTGCCACAGAGGATGGCGATCAAGACGAGCAGTATAGCCAGCCACTGTTTTTGGTTCATTGCGCACCGGCCTTTTGATTTTGAGAAGAGGCTTCGGCAGGTGGTTCACCACCAGAAGGCCCTTGTGGTGCGGTTTCCGTAGCATCCACTGCTTCGCGCGCAGCAACAGCGGCGTCAACCGACGCAATCCAGGCTGGATCGAGTTGGCTGGGTACCGACTCGCCGCGACGTTCTGCCTCCTGCAAGACAGCGTTGGCTGCCTGTAAGGCATAGCGCAGCGTCGCTGCCCGATAATCGGGTGCATCTAGTTTTCCGGTTCGATACTCGGAGGCAATCTCTTCTACGGTCTGGAAATATCCTGCCGCTGCATCCTCTTCCCGACGGGCGATACGCCGTTGTCGACGGGAAGGAAAAAGCCATGGCCAAAGGATCAAAAACAGTGAGAGAAGGCCAAAGAGCGCGCCTCCTATCCAACTCCAGGGCATGCACTACACCTCTTTAAAAGAGCCCCACTTGTTGCGGGGATTACCAGCTGCTGACCGCTTCGTGCTGCCAGGGCAGCGTCTCTTCGTGGTAATGTGGGATCGCCTCCGCATAGCCTCCCGGCCACGCCGCCAAGAGCGTACCGGCCACCAAGACGAAACCACCAATCCAAATCCACATCACCAATGGATTGATGAACAGGTTGAGGTTGATCGAGCCATCCGGGGCCCAGCTGTTGAGCACGACGTAGAGATCTTGCGACAACGTGCTGTGCAACCCGACTTGGGTCTGGGGCTGCAAGGGATTGTTGTGGAAAAAGCGTTTGCTCGGCTCGACCACCGCCACCGAATGCCCGTCTCGCTGTACATCCAGGTGGGCGTAGACCTCATAGGCATTCTGCCCGACCGTCCGATCGCTGAGATCGGTATAACGCACAGTGTACGGCCCTATTTGCACGGATTGGCCGAGTTGAAGAGAAACGCCTTCCATCTTTTGAGCATAGGCCATCGAACCGATCACGCCCACAGCGATCAGCGCGACGCCAACGTGTACCCAATATCCCCCGTAGGTTCGTCGGTTGCGAATGTAGAGACGCCCAAAAGCCGTCAGCACAGGTTCCCGCAGACGATGACGGCGTGCAATTCCTCCGCGCACCAATTCGATCAAGTGGGTCGCCAGCACATAGGCAGCGACACCAAACGCGGCAAGGGCCAAGGGCTTCTGGAGGCCGAGGGCCCACAGCACCAGCGTCACCCCGAAGCCGATAGCTGCCGATGGCCAGACACGACGTCCAATACGCGCCCAACTGCTCTTTTGCCAGGCGATAAACGGACAGACCCCCAAAAGCAGCAGCAGTGCTGCAAAGAAGGGCGCAGTCGCGCGGTTGTAAAAAGGAGGGCCTACCGTCGCCGAAATGCCGGTCAGCGCCTTAGAGACGAGGGGATAGATCGTTCCCCAGAAGACGGCGAAAGCAATGGCTACAAACAAGATATTGTTTGCGAGAAAACTCGCCTCCTTGGATGCATACCGCTCGACGCCGCTCTTGCTGCGCAAACGGGGCAGCCGCCAAAAGAAAAGCCCAAATCCTAGCACGGTCATCGTCACCAAAAAAATCAGGAAGTTTGTCCCGACGGCACTACGGGCGAAGGCATGCACCGAATTGATCACGCCACTGCGTACGGTGTAATCCCCAAACAGCGTCAACAGATACGTGACGATGATCAGCAACACGTTCCAGACTTTGAGCATCTCTTTGCGCTCTTGGATCATCACGGAGTGTAAAAAGGCGGTACCCGTCAGCCAAGGCAAAAGTGCCGCATTCTCGACGGGATCCCATCCCCAGTACCCACCCCACCCGAGCACGTGGTACGCCCACGCCGCCCCAAGGAGCAAACCGCAAGAGAGAAACATCCAGCCAATCAGCGCCCAACGCCGCGAAGCGCGGATCCAAAAATCGTCCAATTCACCACTGGCTAGCGCCCCTGCTGCAAACGCAAAGGGAACGGCCATCCCAATATAGCCCAAGTAGAGTGCAACCGGGTGGATTGCCATAAATGGGTCTTGCAGTAGAGGATTGAGTCCCGCTCCATCTGGCGTCGGTGGAGCCGTGACAAAGGGAGGAACGACAAAAGCTGTCATTGAGGAAAAGAAAAGCAGGTTGAGCAGCAAAAACGGCGGTACAAATACAGCCATGCGTCGACCGCGCAAGGCATGTCCGTTGGCCACCACCATCGTATAGCCGGAAAGCACCCATCCCCAGAAAAGGAGGGAGCCGGGATTTCCTGCCCATAGGTCGGTCACCTTGTAAAAGGCCGAAAGGTCACGTGCACTATATTCCTGTACATAAACAACAGAAAAATCATCGGTGAGAATCGACCACCACAAGGAGGCGACAGCCACGCTGAACATTGCAAAGATGCCTATCGTCGCCCGTCGCCCCGTTGCCAGTGTACGTGGATCCGTGCTGCGCATGGTCACACCATAGGCGATCAGCGCAATCACGATCAGCCCGACACAAAAATAGAGTGCTATCTGGCCCAATACGGGCACGCCCGTCCCTCCTCCTTGGGGCATCGCTGAGCACAATACCGCAGACAGTTATCCTGCGCAGCCCGTTGCACGATGACCCTGACGATTCAAGACCGTACCGTGTTTAGTTCCCCATCGTATGCGTATCCACCTGGTATTTGGACGGGCATTTGGTCTGCAACGTATCAGCTTCAAAGACGTTTTGCTGCGGATCATAGGAACCCTTTGCGTCGACAATGACACCTTGATAGAAATTATCCGGCTTTGAGCCGTGGTAGACGACGGTCATGGGGGAACCCCCATTGTTGCCGACCAATTGAAAGCGCAGCTCCGAATGCTTCGGGTCCCACTGTACGCCATTTGCCATCAAGTTGCCCTCGATGGCCACGTATTGGTGCGCATACGCTGCTGGATTGTAGGTTCCCACATCGAACGACTTGCCAACGGCCTTAGGCGACCCGCCCGCCAAGAGCAGCACTGCTGCAATTGCGCCGACAACGACCACCGTACTGACCGCTATCCGTACATTGCGTCCCATCCGTACCGCTCCCTAGAGATCTTTTGCTCACCGTCTGCATTTTACCATTGGTTCCGAAAGGCCCTCAATCGGCCAGCCTTCGGTATTAATGCTTAGGTATCGTGCCTGAGAATAACTCGATCTTTGGGCCAAGCTGGCGTTTCGTCGTTTCGTAGCCGACCTGCACACACTGCTGGAGCACCTCAAAATCAAGGGGTCCTTTCGCATGTAGCTGTGGGTGAATGACGACATCGGCCAGCTCCCGGGAAGGACGTTCGTTTTCGTTCACATAGTAGTCAATGACACGACCGACAACTTGTCCGAAGCTGCTCGGCCGTGTCGGCTGCCGCCTGATGTCACCAATCAAGTCGATAGCGATCACATCCTGCGCACCGAGATACCGCACCCAGCGTACCGGCAGGTTTTCCACAACCCCGCCATCGACCAACAGGTGACTTCCCAAAACGACCGGCTGAAAAAGTCCGGGAATGGAAAAGCTTGCCCGTGTCGCCACAGCGACAGGCAGATCCGAGCGAAGCTCGACTTCTGCCTCCTGTTCACGAAGTGCGAAAGGGCGCGAAGTAAAGACAAACTCGCGGCACGTCACCAAATCCCACGCACAGATGGCCACTGGACGAGGCAGTTGGCTCATCCGGCGAGGTCCGGTCATATAGCGCACAAGTTCGGCCAATCGATGACCTCGAATCAAACCGAGCGGTTGATGATGGCGGCGGCGCCACAGGGCTCGATCGATGTCGACCATATGCCGGTTGAAACGAGGCAGCATCGCGCGCATCGCTTGGGTCGTCGCCCCCGCCCCCCAAGCGGCGGCCACCATCGCTCCCGCACTGGTTCCAGCCACCCAACGGACATCGAATCCGAGCTCTTCTAACGCTTCCAGGGCACCGATATGGGCACCCCCCAGCACGCCTCCTCCAGAAAGTGCCACCCCAACGGCCTTGCCCATCTTTTCAAGCCTCTTTCCTCAACCTCGATGGACCGGCCTTACGGACAGATCCAGGGCCTTCGATCCGCGACTCCGGGGTTGCTTGTACATCAACCGCGACGATCCCCGTCGTGATCGCGTTCGTACACAGGTTTGCCTTGCAGCAAGACCGTCTGCACATGGCTGCGCCAATCGAAGGGATGCCCGTCCCACAGGACGAGGTCGGCCTCTTTACCCACTTCAATGCTGCCCACGCGGTCTGCGACACCGCAGATCTCCGCAGGAGTTAGTGTAAGCGCTCGCAGCGCTTCGGACTCCTCCATCCCTTCTGAGACGGCCAATCCAGCACAGAGACGAATCGTATCCACCGGAATAACGGGATGATCGGTCATGATCGCTACCTTGACGCCTGCCTTGGCAAGCAATCCTGGCGTGCGCAACGTCTTTCCGCGCAACTCGACCTTGATGCGCGCCGTAATGCCCGGTCCCCAAGCGACAGGGATATCCCGTTCGAGCAACTCATCGATCAGCAGATGTGCTTCCATCCCATGGTCGACGACCATCCTATAACCAAATTCGTCCCGTATGCGAAGGGCGGTACGAATGTCATCGGCCCGGTGTGCATGGCAGCGCAGCGGTACTTCGCCCCGCAAGACGCGTCCCAGTGCTTCCATCTTCAAATCGCGATCCGGACGCTTTTCCGGATCTTCCCCCGCCCGTTCCACTTTTTGCAAGTATAGCTGTGCCTGGGTAAATGCATTGCGCAGCAGCCAAGCACTGCCCATACGGGTCATCGGCATCTGCTTTTTTTGGCCGTAAACCCGTTTCGGGTTTTCTCCGAATGCAGCTTTTAACCCAGCAAACTCACGCAGGAGCATCTCTTCTACCGTTCTGCCATGGGTACGCAACACCGAACCCTGCCCACCGATCACATTGCCGCTGCCCGGTGTAATATAGACCGAGGTCACACCCCCGCGGAGCGCATCCCGCAGACCTTCATCTGCCGGATTTACGGCGTCGATCGCACGTAATTGGGGCGTGATGGGATCGGTCATTTCATTATCATCTCCTCCCGGTTCGCCCAAACCTTCTTCATAGATTCCGGAATGATTGTGCGCATCGATGAAGCCAGGCAACAGCCAACTGCCTGTAGCGTCGATCCGCTCGACCCCCTCAGGCAATTTCACCTGTTTTCCAACGGCGACAATCCGTCCATCGTTGTCGATCAAAACGGTCCCTGTTTCGATGCTCCCGTTTGTAATGGTTTCGATCCGTGCTCCAACGATGGCGCGCACGCATTCACCTCCATTTTTATCGTATATAGGGTAGCGCACACAAAGGCGCAACGCACGCAAGCATCCCTCATGCTGTCGGAGGCTCCACCTTGTCTTTGGCAGGCGGCTCAGGTTGGCTGGGATCGATGAGTTGCAGCAGGATCTCCTGACGGTTTTGATCAGGGTGTTCGACGACCCACTCCTGTAGATAAGCGAGCCAGCGACCCACCAGCGGGCCGGGACCAATGCCCAACCGTTGCATGACTTCCTTTCCACCGATGGCCAAGCGAAACGTCTCTGCAGGTCCGACCGGTGCGAGCGCCTCCGAAATACGGGCGATCATCGTTTGAATGTCTGCTTCGACTACTTGTGGCGGATCGGTTGCTTGTCCCAAGCGGTCGGCACGAGCCACCGCAACC
>JADBKH010000048.1 GCA_014896485.1 Bacillota bacterium
GCATCTTACACACTGGCAATATAGACCGCACTGTCAATTGCTGTAAGACATCGCGATCGTCGCATCCACCTTGCCAAATGCCTTCCACTCTCCTATAATGCAGCACGTGTCCAATGCAATGAAAACAAAGGGATCCCCTGCGGGATGGGCTCGGACAGAGCAGGAGGCCATGATGCGCCTGGCACTGCAGGCAGCCCAACAAGCGCTGCAGGAGGGCGAGGTGCCGGTCGGTGCAGTGGTGACACAGGGCCGGCAGGTACTCAGTGTGGCATACAACCTCCGCGAGCAACAATCCGACCCCACTGCCCATGCCGAGATGGTCGCGTTGCGTAAAGCTGCGCAGGAACTGCAACGCTGGAGGTTGCAGGACTGTTGGTTGTGGGTGACGTTGGAGCCTTGTCCCATGTGTGCGACGGCCGTGCGGCTTGCACAGATGGAGGGTCTCTTTTACGGTGCACAAGATCCACGTATAGGGGGCTGCGGCGGGTGGATCGACGTCATCCACGAAACGGCGTTGGGCCCAATTCCGCAAGTACGCGGTGGGTTGCTGGCTGAAGAGGCCGCTTCGGTGCTCCAACTATTCTTTGCACAGCTGCGGACACAGCAAGCACGGAGAGATGGCTGAGTTGGCTGAAAGCGCGCGACTCGAAATCGCGTAGGCGGGCAATCCCCGCCTCGGGGGTTCGAATCCCCCTCTCTCCGCCATTGAGATTCTTATAGAAACTTGGGCAACACCTTATGGAAAATGCAGTGAAAGTCTGTATAGAAGTAGGCCCGGAGAGGTGTCCGAGTGGCTGAAGGAGCGCGACTGGAAATCGCGTAGACGGGCTTTCCCCGTCTCGAGGGTTCGAATCCCTCCCTCTCCGCCATGTAAAATTCCGTATTTCCTCCGTATGACTGTGCTACTGTCCGCCGCTGTTTGGCGCTGGGTCCGGCGCGGCGCAGGGCTGTTAACCCCGCCAGGTCCGGAAGGAAGCAACGGTCCGCAGCTTTCTGCGGGTGCCGCCGGGCAACCTGGCCCAAGCAGCGGCGAGCAGTAGGATGGTGACGTTGGAATACGGTAGAAGTCATCCAGGAGTCGGGGTAGGATAGCTGCACCGGCTCCTCTTTTGTGCGTAACCGGATCACCGAGGGGAGGATCGGAGTTTGTGGCTTACCAAGCGCTCTATCGGGTATGGCGACCGCAACGTTTTGCCGACGTGATCGGCCAGGAAGCGGTCACCCGTACGCTGCGACACCAACTCCAACAAGGGCGTATCAGCCATGCGTACTTGTTTTGCGGGCCACGCGGCACGGGAAAGACCTCTTGCGCCAAAATCCTCGCCAAGGCAGTCAACTGTGTGCAGGGGCCTTCCGATGAGCCCTGCAATCACTGCGATAGCTGTGTTGCGATCACCCGCGGCGAATCCCTGGACGTCATCGAGATGGATGCTGCAAGCAATCGCCGCATCGACGAAATGCGGGAGATCATCGATCAGGTCAAATACGCTCCATCACAGACGCGCTTTAAGGTCTATATCATCGACGAAGTTCACATGCTCACCAATGATGCTGCCAACGCATTGCTCAAGACGCTGGAAGAGCCACCTGCCCACGTTCTCTTCATTTTGGCCACCACCGATCCAGACAAGCTACTGCCGACCATCCGCTCCCGCTGCCAGCGTTACGACTTCCGCCGCATTGCTACTCCCCAGCTGGTACAACGGCTCACCGATATTTGCACGGCAGAACACGTCGCGTATGAGCCAGAGGCACTGCAGCTGATCGCCCGTATGGCAGATGGCGGGTTGCGCGATGCACTGTCCCTGCTGGATGAGTGCATCGCCTTCGGTGAAGAGACGATCCGCCGCTCGGACGTCGAGGCACTGTTGGGCATCCCGCCCAACCATTTTTACGCCGAGCTTTGCACAGCACTGGCCCGCAGGGCATGGGATCAAGCTTTGCAGTTGGCAGACGAGGCTTTGGATGCAGGGCGGGAAGCGGGCCCTTTGCGTGAAGGCCTCTCCGCGTTTCTGCGCGATGTACTGCTGGCCAAGGGAGAACGAGCATTTACGCTTCTCTCTCCTGAAGCGGTCGACTTCGCGCAAGAAGCGTCTCCCCCTGTCGAAACGCTGATTACATGGATGGAGATGGCTGCACAACGTCCGCGCGCACCCCGCGGGGGCTTGGCCGAAAGATTGGCGTTGGAAGCACTGCTGGTTCGCATGGCCTTGGCTGGGGAAAACCTCCCAGCAGTACCACAGCCGATGCCTTCCCCTGCTCCAGCGCCTGCGCCTGCCTCTCCTGCACGAGCGTCAGCCGACACGCCTGCTTTGCCCGATGCCAAGGATGCCAAAAGGGAAAAACAGGAGCGTACGCCTGCGGAAGAGCGCAGCACCACCGAGAGAAGCGAAAAGGCAACGGCCGGCGAAGCCGAAGAAGCTGCAAAGCGTTGGCCTTCTTTCCTTGCTGCGATCAAGGAAGCCGACGTCCGTACCCACGCCTTTTTGCTCGACGCCTCCTTTGGGGGCATCGTCGATGGTACACTGCAGCTGTACTTTGCCCACTCCTTCCACCAGCAGATGGCCGAAAAAGAGCAGGGGCGTATCCTTACCGTAGCGCAGCAGATCTGGCCACAGGTTCTACAAGTCCAGTTTCACCTCAGCAGCCAGCAACCGCAGGGTGCGAGGACAAGTGGACCGTCCCAATCGGCTTCCTCCCCGTCAATGGGAGAGCTGCCCCCGCTCGTACAGCGGGCGCAAAAACTCTTCGGGGAAGCGTGGGTCAGCACGGTCGATGAAGGAGGAGACCTTTTATGAAAAACATGAATCAGATGATGAAACAGGTCAAGAAAATGCAAGCGGAGATGGAGCGCGTCCAAAAAGAACTGGAGGAAAGGCAAGTGGAAGGCTCTGCCGGTGGGGGAGCGGTCCGGGTGACCGTCAACGGCAAGAAAGAGGTGTTGGCGGTTCACATCGATCCGGAGGCGATCGATCCCCAGGAGAGAGAGATGTTGGAAGAGATGATCTTGACAGCAGTCAATCAAGCGCTGAGCGAAGTCGATAAGGTTGCGTCGGAAGCGATGGGCCACTTGACCGGGGGAATGAACTTCCCCGGCATACCGGGCCTGCGGTAAGGAGCCATTTCCGTGTTTTCGTACCCCCTACCGATGCAGCGCGTCATCGATGCACTCAAACGCCTCCCTGGCATCGGCCCCAAAAGCGCTGAACGGCTCACCTTTGCCCTGTTGCGTATGGAGCCTGCAGAGATCGAGCAACTCGCTGACGCGCTCGTACACTTACAGCGGGATCTCGTTACCTGTAGCATTTGTCATGCGTGGAGCCAAAGTGATCCTTGCGCCATCTGCACCGATCCCCGCCGGGACCCGCATACCCTGCTGGTCGTCGAGGAGATGCGGGATCTGCTCGCCTTGGAACGCACCGGTGCCTACCATGGCAAGTACCACGTACTGGGGGGAGTGCTCTCTCCCTTGGATGGGGTCGGCCCAGAACAACTCGAAGTGGAAAGCTTGTTGCACCGTGTCCAGCAAGAACAGACGCAGGAAGTGATTCTGGCGACCAATCCCACGGTGGAAGGAGATGCCACTGCCGTTTACCTGCGCGATCGCTTGCTCCCCCTCGGTGTTACGGTCTCCCGCTTGGCCCGAGGGCTGCCCATCGGCGGCGACCTGGAATATGCCGACGAGGTAACACTCACCCGCGCGTTAGAAGGGCGTGGTGCCCTCTAGAAAGGTGCCTTCCTGCCCGCAGTGGGCAAATTCGGCGGAAATCGGGGCTTCGGCGTACATGCTCACCGCTAACCTGCATAGGTTGAAACAAAGGAGGCGGTGATGCGTTGGAACGTCTCGCAACCGAACCGTTGTCTGAAGCGATCAAGGCTGCACAGCGCGATTGGTGGGTGGCCCAACAGCAGTTTGAATTCGCAGTGGACCCTGAAGCGATCGATGCGTCGATCTATGCCCTGCACGCTGCAGAGCGACGCTATATGCTTTTGCTCAAACAGGCCAAAGAAGGCGTCGCCCAAGATCTGCTTCCCAAGGAAAAGGGCGCGCATCGCGTGCTTCCAGCTCAGGACCCTTTGTAAGGCCGTCTTGCTGGATTTTTTTGTGTTAGGTTCGTACAAGCCCGCATAGAGTAGGGAGTGGTCGTGGCCCACGTGGACACGGGCCCAAACAGAGCAGCCTGGCAGAGGAAAGGGTGAGGCCGCATGCCACAGATCCCGATCTGGGTTTGGATCGTGGCAGGTGCGCTGGCGTTGGTGGGCATTGGCCTGCCGAAAGTGGCCAAGCACCTGCTGCGCGCAATCGGGTGGGTTGCGTTCTCCGGGGTCTTTGGCGCCGCTGTGCTCTTTGCGGTCAACTGGATTGGGCAAAGTTTTCACTTTGCAATCCCGGTCAATACGGTGACCGCATTGCTCTCCGGAATCCTAGGCGTGCCAGGCATTGCTCTTTTGGCCGTTACCAAATGGCTGTTGTTGTAAAGCACCTCCCTCGGGTTTGGTCTTTTCGCTGGTCACGCTTGCCACATGGCAAGCGCTTTTTCGTTTTTCGCACGTACGCTGACTACCACCATAGATTGCCAACAGGGGGAAATGCACATGCGGGTGGTGACCTTCAACATCCGGCATGCTCGCGGGCTGGACAACCGGTGCGATATACGTCGCGTTGCCGAAACATTGGCTGCCCTACAGCCTGATTTCGCAGCGCTACAGGAGGTCGCCTGCTTTCGTCCAGACGCGCGCTTTCAACATCAACCACGACAATTGAGCCGTCAGCTGCACATGCACCGTTGTTTTGCACCAGCCTGGCGTCTTGGGCCGATCCGCTATGGCAACCTGTTGCTGAGCAAGCAACCGCCTATAACCTGTTCTGCCCACCGGCTGCCTCATCGGGGGGAGCCACGGGTGCTCCTCGAAGCCCACTTTGACCGTGCGAACGGGGATCGTTTCGCCCTTTTCGCCACACATTTGGGCCTTTCTTCCACGGAACGTGCCCAGCAGGCCGAATCGATTGCCTCACAGATCACGCAGTGCGGCTTGCCCGCCATCCTCTGCCTGGATGCTAATGATGAGGTCACTGCGCCTTGCCTGCAGCCGCTTTTGCACGTGCTGCAAGATGTAGGGTTGAAGGACACCCCGTCTTTGGCCACTTTTCCCGCTGATCGCCCTCAGCATCGCATCGATCTGATCCTGGCGACCCCCCATTGGCAAGTGGAAAAGGTGGAAGTAGGCCCAGCCGGTGCGTCGGATCATCTGCCCCTTTGCGTTGCCTTGACCGAAAAATCGTAGCGTAGAGAGGAGGGCGTTCTGATGGTGCAAGCGAGTCGTTACTTGCGTTTGACCACACCTTTCATGCAAGGGCCAGACGTGATGGCCGCACAGCGCCGCTTGATCTCCTTGGGCTTGCTGCAAGGCGAGGCCGACGGCATATTCGGCGCGGCGACCGAACGTGCCGTTCGCCAATTTCAGCAGCAAAATGGATTGCATGTCGATGGAATTGTCGGACCCTCGACCTGGAGCGCCCTTGGCTTGGGGGCAGTCGAATGGGGAGGCGGACGCTACCGCATCACCATCGACACAACGCGCCACGTGATGGGACTTTACGATCAGCAACACCTGATCCACAGCTACAGCGTGGCGACAGGCAAGCCAAGCACACCGACTCCCCTCGGTGATTGGGTAATCATCGAAAAGATGGAAAATCCGGGAGGGGCCTTCGGCGCACGCTGGATGCGGATCTCTGTTCCCAATGGGGGCTATGGCATCCACGGCACAGACAACGAGGCGTCGATCGGACGCTCCGTCAGCCACGGCTGTATCCGTATGCACAACGATGACGTGATCCAGCTTTACAATACGGTGCCCATCGGCACTCTGGTGACCATTTTTGGAAGCAGCACGACCACGCGCCTCTTGCAGATCGGCGTCGCCCCAGGGCCTGACATCGCTGAAGCCCAGCAGAAACTCCAGGTCCTCGGCTATTACCGCCTTGATATCGACGGTATTTTCGGACCAGCGACACGGGATGCCGTCATCGCCTTTCAACAAGAGAACAACCTCACTGCCGACGGGATCATCGGTGCTCAAACCGCCACGCTCCTGGATGCCCGCTACGATCAAGCAGTAGACAACGTGCAACCTTAAATTGTGAACACTCCCTTTCGGGACAGTCCCCTGCAGCTTCTACAGCAGAGCAGGACTGCCCTTTTGCATGAAGGGGCAACTCTTAATAGCTGTATCTATTGCAAACTTCTGTATTGCATTGAAGATCCAGCGCCCTATACTTGAGGTCAGAGACCGACCGGGCGGTTTTCGATTGGCCGAGGTAGAGGAGGCAAGCTGTGATCTTTGTAGAACTCGAACATTCCCGGCTGCACGTCGTCCCATTTGGCAAAGGTCACCGCAAGGTGTTGGCGATCCCCGGCTGGTTGGAACCGTTGGATTCCTTTTTCCCTTTGTCTGAGGCTTTCGAACAGAATGCTGCCGACCTGCGGCTCTGCCTGGTCGATCTGCCCGGCATCGGTGCGTCCACAAGACGGGGTGCCCGCGGCTTTTCCCTCCGCGACTATGCCCAAGATTTATGGGAATTGATCGATGAGCTACAGTGGGGGTCCTTGACGCTGATGGGCCATTCTCTGGGGGGAACAATCGCATGCACGATGGCCTTGATGCGCCCGGAGCAGATTCAATCCCTGATCCTGATCGACTCGCAACCAGGTGGCGCTTCTCCTGATTTGTGGCCCAAAGACAAGGAGACGCTGGAGCGGCTCTGTGAAACTGTACAGACCCTTCCGGAAAAAGCCTTCCCTCGGATGCTGCCCCGGCTGATGCACCAAGGGCTGATCGGCAATCACGTAGAAGCATCCTTGTGGCAAAAGCTGCGGCCCATCGTCGCAGCCATTCCTCCCCAAGTCGCCCGAGAGACGATCGCTTCGCTGGTAAAAACCAACCTACAGCCCTATTTGGGCGAGATCACTGCACCAACACTCGACGTCCTGGGAACCGAAGACCCGCTGAGGATGCCGCCCGAGTACGATCTGCTGCTGCGGTTGCCGCACTGCCAACGGCGCGAAATTCCAGGCGCCGGACATACGCCTCTGCTCGACGCTCCAGAGGCTCTGGCAGCCAGCATCACGGACTTTTTGACCCACCTGCCCACCCGTGTCGCTGCCTGACTTTCTTAAACTTGCGCCATCAACTTCTGATTGAGGCCGCTCAGAACGTGATAGACAAAGCGCAGACGTGGCGTCTCGACCTGCGCCGCTTCTGCCTTGGCCAAAAGGTCCCCGAAGACCGGCTCGACTTCCATGGGCCGCCCTGCCAGGAGATCTTGCAGCATCGAAACCCGCATGGGAGGCAAGTTGGGATCACGACGCTGCGCCATATGCGCAAAATTGGAAATAGTCTCCTCCTCCGATTGACGCAGATACCGGCCGATAGGCATGCCGGTAAAGTCGTCGACGGGCGTACCGTAGGCTTCCGCCACTGCCGCCACTTCGCGTACCAGAGAAAGGGCAGCACGTAAAAGCGGCGGATCGGTCCAAGCATCGCTCCAAGGCGTACGTGTCAACGTCGAGACGCCAAAGAAGGCGGCCGCATTGGCGGCCTTTGACCATTCGGCGCGTTCGATGGCTGTGCTGTACTCCGCGCCCAACCCACCCTTCTGCAGCATCGTTACAGCCTTTTGCAGCAAAGGAGCTGCCTCTTTTCCTGCTGCACCCTGGGCCGATCGAGGTCCCAACCAAGTGGTCCCAGTCACAGCCACAAGGACTTCGCCTCCTGCTGTCCGCTCAGCGGCGATGGTGGTCGCTCCGCCAACGACCCGCTGGGCTCCGAAAAAGCCAGCAAGCCGCTCGTCTTTTGAAATGCCATTTTGCAGACCCACGATCCACTGAAGCGGTGCTCCCTGCAATACGGATGCCGCATCGTCCAGCTGATGCCCTTTTGTGGTAAAAAGCGTTAAGTCGGGGTGAAACCCACCGGGAAGCCGATCGGATGCCACAATCGTTGGCTGGGGCCCTGCAGATTCGTTCGGCCAGGAAGAGACGCTCCATTGCCCAGCAAGCGCTCCCTGCAGACGAATGCCTTGTTGGTACAGTCGTTGCAGACGGGCAGGGCGGCTCAACAACAGGACCTGCACCCCTGCCCGCGCGAAAGCTGCTGCATAGACTTGACCCAGGCTGCCGGGCCCGACAATCAGAACCTCCATTGCGCGACCTCCCATCACAAAAATGGACGCATCTTTTTCAAAAGCGTGTGGGTGCAAGGGCTTCAATCGTCTTGAGTGCCTGGGACGGATTCAGTTGCTGCGCAGGGGCCAGAATCGGCAGGTGGACCCCTGCTTCAAAATAACGCAGGAGCCGTTGACGCGCCTGTTGAGGGGTGCCGATCACGGCAACCGAGTGAAGCAGCGCCTCTGACACCGCTTCGGCAGCCTGACGGTGTTCTTTCGCTTGCCACAATTCGCGAATGCGATCCGCTTCTGCGGCAAACCCATAGCGCTGGATGAGACGATAATAGTAATCGCCCATGGCCCCAATGTAAAAGGCCAACTGGCGGCACATGGCATTCTTGGCCTGTTCGAGTTCTTCAGACGTCTCACCGACTGCACAGCTGACCAAAGGTGCAACCGTCATCTCTTCAAGTGAGCGGCCTGCAGCTTGCATGCCGTCCTGTAGTGGAGCCATCAGCTCCGGCAGATGCTCAGGACTGACATAGATCGGGATCCATCCGTCCGCCACCTCTCCCGTCATTTGCACGTTTTTCGGTCCGAAAGAGGCAACAAAGATTGGCAAATTCCGCCGCACCGGTGTAAAGGGCAGCCTGATCCCCTGCTGCAGCCGGATCAGGGGTCCCTCGTGATAGACGGGCTCTCCTGAAAGGACCAGGCGGATCACTTCGATCACCTCGCGGGTGCGATGAATCGGCTTTTCATACGGAATCCCGTGCCAGCCGGTGATCACATTCGGACCGCTAGAGCCCAATCCCAAGATAAAGCGCCCTTGGGTCAGCTCATCGACCGTCGCAGCCTCCTGCGCCAGCAAAGCCGCAGAGCGGGAAAAGATGTTGACGATTGCTGTCCCCAATCCTATCCGGTGCGTCTGTGCGGCCAAAGCCCCCAAGCGGGTGAAGGCACCGCGGCCCCACGCCTCGGCAATCCAAACCGAATCATATCCCAACGCTTCTGCTTGACGGGTCAATTCCAGTTCCGCTGTCAGCCCCAGATCACCGGTCCCAATCGCAAGGCCCAGCCGGGGTCGGATATTTTCGGGCATCCGCTGCTCCCCTCCCATTCACAAGAAACAAACCGATGTGCCTGCCATGCAGGCAGGGCGTGCCTGCCCTCCATGCACCTGCTGCCAAACCCTTCATTAAGCTTCGATCGTCAAGATCGCTTGGGGACGTTTGATCCGCGGTACTGCGCTCTCCAATACCCGAAAGAGATGGTCCATCCCCTCTACATCCAGGTAGGCGACGGTCATCTCCAGCCCAAGGGCCAAGTCCACATTTTCAGCTCCGACACTGAGGACAACGACCACCTGATCGGGAAGCGCCGGCGTCTGATAGACCACCGCCCGGGCGATCTTTTCCACTTGTTCCAGCTCC
>JADBKH010000049.1 GCA_014896485.1 Bacillota bacterium
TGGCATTCTTTGTGCAGACTGGCAAGGTTGCTTACCTTATTGACCTGCTCCGTTGAGAGCTTGGGATTAAGAATGAAATCCAGGCTGGTTATTCCGAGCTTGAATCTGTCAATTTCGACAGCGGGAATCTTTGTCTGGCGACTTTTGTGCCGCATTCAAACTAAAAGTTTGCCTATTTTTAGTTTCCAACAATGAAACTGCTATGCGTAAAGATGATCAATATAAGGCCTGACCCAACGGCAATCCACAAACCGTCCTCGCAAGCGCGCTTTGCTTCTGAAGTCCAATACGCCTTACCAGTTAGCCGTGGCCATGCCAGAAGCAATGTATAAATCAAAGCGATAGATAGTGCAACCCATACCGTAACCAAACGCCCCCACACAGCAGCGATAACTAGAGCAACTGCGCAGGTCATTCTAACGTATAACCTGTACTTTTCGACTGGTATGGCCTTCAACGGCTAAAACTCCTTCTTTGAAGTTGTCATTGCGTCGGACATGGTGCCCAGTAACCATCTGCACATATCTGATAATCAGGCACCCAACAGCTGGCAAACGCTGCGGCTTGACAAGCTGCACGTGCCGCTACATTCCCGCCTATCACTGCGCATAGAGCTTCTGCTGCGATATAACAGTTCTGATCTAAATGTCCGGGATGAACATCCCATCGCGTACAATGCCAGCACAGGTCGGCTTCAGGTTGCACTTCGGCAGCTTTCACTGCTTGCGGCAGTTTGACTTGGGTAGTGGTTACCAACACTCCACTTTCCGCGTCGATCAGACGGGCGCTTCCGTCCAACGACGCTTCAAGACGGTAGGAACCTAAGATTTTACCGTCAGTCACAACAAAGATGAGTGCGTCGCCTACAGCGACTGGCCCTTTCGGAGTTCTCGGCAATCGATCGAATGCTACGAATGTCACCCCGTTGCTTACCTTGTACACCTTTGCAGGACCGTTGATCTCGCTGCGCATTGCTTGAAATTCCGGTGACAAAGTTATAATTTCATTTAATTCTGTTGGCAGGCCCAATGAAGAGATAGTTGAACCATTAGAAGCGGCGTTTACACCTAAGTTTAGCGCACGATGCATTTCTAGAGTATCAAATGTTGTCCGAGCGTCATCATTTTTCATAAGGTTCTTCGTACCATTTTGCTGTTCAGCACAAATACTCTGAGAGGAAGCTGCAGACGTCGCTTTTGCTCCAAAAAGCGGTAGCAAGCTCATCGCCACCAATGCGACAGCACCGACAAGCCACAGTGACTTACGCTTGAACATGCAGATTGTCCTACCTTCTAAGTTGAGTTGGCAAATGCAGGATGATGCTTGTAGAAAATTCTTGCAACCCTCCAATTCATCCAAAATTTGCTCTCTCTCTCTTTATGTTCCTTATTACTCACGTATTCTTTGAATTTCATAGATTTCCCATAACTTCTAGCGGTGCTACCCTTTGGATCATCTCTCCGTAAGCGCCCCCAAAACGCTTTTGAACGAATGCCCGAGGGTTTTGGCAGAAGATTCGACTCCTTTCTCGTTCAGCAGGAGCGATCTTCTCCATACGGTCGTACGCGAGTGTCCGTTTCCGCACTTCTTCTCGATCTGCTTATATTGGCAGCGCCTGTTTATAGCTGCCGATACTTCGCCAGGCTCCCTCCACACTGTACATAAGGCGCATCTGAAGCGAAGACTTCACCCCTCCCAGCTGATCTCCTCTACTGCTTTCCTCAGATCCGCTTCACTTGGCGTGACACACCGCCTTGTCGCCTGTAGCGACTCATGCCCGGCGAGCTGCGCCGCGACCTGCAGCAGTGTCCCGGTATCGACTAGGTTTTTCACAAAACTGTGGCGCAGGCAGTGAACCGTCGCTTCTTGCTGGACGTCGCCACAACGATCTTTCAGCGCAAAGACGAGCTCCCCTAAATTGCGTGGTAAGGATGGAAGACGCTCGATCCGTAGCGTCCTGAATCGGGCTTCTCTCTTTTTAGCATGCTCTCTACAAGGCTAATACGAAACCTTAGAGGTATGCCCCTGAACACCGACGGGTTTACTCGGCTGTATCAAAAAGATGAGGATGAGAATCCAGCCTACTATCGGGACAAAAAGCATCCACAACCACCAGGGAGAATGCCCGGCATCCCGCAAGCGACGAAAGACAATCGCAAAGCCCGGCACAAGGGTGGCAAGAGCATAAAGCCCAACAATTCCCACATAGATCCAGGTGGCCGTTCCCAAACGGCTTGTGCTCGTGTTCAAGTACTCCAGGGGAAGCGTTTCTCCACCCGCACTGGCAAGAACAGTGAAAATAAGTTCAAATACGGCGTAGAGGATGAAATTGTCCAGCACAAAGAGCCAGTAATCGCGACGGTTGGCCCTTCCCCCGAAGTCAACGTAATGCTGCCAGAATTTCACGTACGCCTCTACCACAACGACGCACCCCGCTGCAGAAACACTTGTTTGCTTACTGCTGTAAATCGGATGGACATGTAAAGGACCTCCTTTGAATCAAAAATAATCCAATCGTCATCTTATACTCAGCAATATTACAGCGCAAGCACTATCATTCCCCAGGTTACGTGAGGGCGATCAGTGTTTGCTTGCAAACGCCAAACAGGTAGCGGACTTACCCCAACTCATCCCGACGCGTAAAGAGCAGGGTGGCCAAGGCCACAAAGACTGCGCTCCATCCTGCCAGTGAAACAGTCGGTACCCAGGCAAAGTCATAGCCCTGCAGGCTCCCTGGTGGAGGCGGGGGAACCGTATCCCTGCTCGAAAGGCCGAGTTCCCCCACCGGGGACAGATGCGCGATGAACAAAAAGTGCGCCCAGAAAGGAAGATAGAGAAGATCATTGAGGTAAAGCACGCGCAACACGCCCCAGAGGAGCTGTCCGCCTACCAGCAGGCCGAGCGAAAGGCCGATCGCTGCACCTGGACCCTGGGTGAGTACGGAAGCGAGCATCCCGCCTCCGGCCGCCATCAGGCAGACCAGGAAGGCGAGCGCCATTGCCTCCAGACAATACTGCCGAAGTGGCAACAGCAGACCACTGGTTGCCCCGGATGTTGCCTTCGACAGATCCTGCCAAAGCAGCACCCGACTGTCAAAACCGCCCCAGTGGCCTTGTAAGAGTCCGGCCGTCCCAAAGCAGAGCAGCCAGCCAAGGAGCAGCGCTGCGGCTATTGCCGCTGTCAACGAGACAAATTTCGAGGCCAACAGAGCGCTCCGGGAGGCGGGGTGGCTGAGCCACAACCGTATCGTTCCATCGGCGCGTTCCTGCGCGATCGATTCTGCACCGAGCCAAGCAACCAGCAATACCAACAAGCGCAGGATACTGCCCGTCAGCTGTTGCGTCGCCTGCGCGGCAGCGTACCAATCCGAAGGCGCAATGTTGTGTGCCAGCTGGTACTGCAGCTGGTCGTTGGTGCCCTGTATCGCGGTGATCATCTTGGCGACGCCGGGCTGCATCCCTTTGGGAAGGCGTGGGAGCTGCTGTTCCAGCTTCGAAAGTTCTGCCTGGTTGGCGGCAATCTGTGCTTGTACCAACGCTTGCCAACGGGGTGGTGCAGGCGACCAGAAGCCGAGTACGATCGCCAGAAGCGCTGCCGGAAAGAGTGCCATCACGGCTGCCAAAATCAGCAAACGGCGACGTTTGTTCCATTTTTGCCACTCGTTGACGCACAAAGCCCAAAAAGGTCTCACGCACTCCCTCTCTTTAGATCAGACATCTAAGCGAACAACGTCTACGCAATGCCTTCCGCCTGTCCTCAATTCCTAGGAAAACCAATGGTATCAAAAAGAGAGCGCTCCTTTTGGAGAGAGCAAAGCGTTGGAAAGCATCGCGATTACGCCATACGCAACGACAACGACTCCCGCACGTCGACGGTGATCGGGCGCAGCGGCTGCCAGCCCAAAACCGAGCAGCACGTAGCTCCACAAGACGAACGGATCCCATTGTCGGAGCACCTGCTGGACAAAACCCGATTCCTGTGTCCAGAGCAGGCCGAGATCGAGCCGCAGCAATGATCCACGGGTCCTTAGTGCGTAGAGACCGTTAATCACGTTGCGCAGGGCGATGGGAATCTGGCAATAGGCAAACAAGGAGACGCAGAAGGCAAAGGATAAGTGTATCTGCAAGGCGCGGCCGAGTCCGACAAGCAAAAGGCCGGACAGAAAGAAATTGACCAATGTGATGAGCGCGGTGAAGGCAAAGCCGACGACGAAAAAGACCCACTGCAAGCCAGTGACAGGGGTAGCGGCGGAGATACCCATTCCCGCGAGCTGCGATTGCAATTGTTGGGTCCATTGAGGCAGCAGCGCGTATGTCAAAAAGAGTAACGTTGCCAGCTGGAACAGAAGGGGGAAAGCGATCTCCGACTTCTCTCGCAACTGCCTATAGAGTTGGGTGGGATGAGTAAAAAGCGCATAGAGCCTCGCTGGAAAAGGATCCAATACCCCTGTGCCCCCTCTGCTGTCAAAGATCGCCGGAAGAACTGCCGCGGTAGTGCCGCGTGCATCGTCCGGCCGTTTCGGCTTCGGCGGTTCGTTGCACCATATGGCCATCGACGATGCGCACCCATTTGTTCGCCAACGTTCGGATCAGTTCCATGTCATGAGTCGCAAAGAAGAGGGTGCCCCCTTCCTTCACAAAAGCGCGCAACCATGCCAACATTGCCACGCGACTCTCGGCATCGACCGCCGTAAACGGTTCGTCCAACAGCAACAGTTTGGGACGATGCAGCACTGCCGTGATCAGTCCCAACTTCTGCAGCATTCCCCGGGAATAGGTCTCCACCAACTGATGGGCGGCTTGGGCCAAGCCCAACCGTTCCAACAAGTCCTCGGCATCTGCTTTGGCTTGTTCGGGTGGGAGGCGCCACAGGCTGCCGATAAACGAGAGAAATTCCCATCCCGTCAGAAAGGGATAGGCAAAGGGCACATCCGGACAAAAACCGATCAGACGATGCACTTTCTCCGGCTCCTGATCGATCGCATGGCCATCTACCAGAATGCGCCCAGCTGTCGGTGCTTCCAAGCCTGCGATGAGGCGCAGGGTCGTGGTCTTCCCAACACCGTTGGGGCCGACCAATCCCCAACTCTCTCCTTTGGGAAGGGTCAGGTTACATTCGCTGAGCACGAGGTGATCGCCAAACCGCTTGGTCACGTTTTCGAGAACGAGCATCCGTCAAAAACCCCTTCGCTTGCACCCTCAATGAGCGACACTCACTTTGCAGCGCGTGGTACAAAAGACGCATTGGCAGCCAGGGCAACGCTTTCAGCCGATTCAATGATGGCAGCAAAAAACAACAATACGATTCCAATCGCCAGCAAACCAAGCGCAGCACCCCAAAGGGTAGAGCCACTACGATGGCCGCGCATGCGTTGATATGCCCACCCCAGGGAGCTAAAGCCCGCCGTCCCCCACAACAACAGCGCTGGTACCTCAAAAATGCCGTGCGGTACGATGTGAAAAGCTACTGCCCAGCCAGACAGTTCCGTGCTCGCAGAACCCACGGCAGCGCCTGCAACCGCACCCTGGAAGAGAAGAGAAAAAATCGTCGTGACTCCAAAGGTGACCAATCCTGCAGCAGCTGGTGCCATTGCCGCCAAGTTATGAAGAAAGATTTGAAACATTCCTCCTGCAGCGGCTGAGGGAGCGGCATAGGGGACTTGCTTGCCGAGCGTTAGCCCGGATCCCCACCCTGCAACGTACAGGAGACAACTCGCCGAAAAAAGAATGCGCAGGCAACTCCGCTGCTCCACGACAGGATGCAGCCATTCTTTCAGCGTGCGAAACGGCGGCGCCACCACAGGCTCACCCCCAGCACGGTCAATCCGACAATCGCGATCGAAATCACGTAGCTCCATCCAGGAAACAGCGAAACGTGGTGACCCCCACGCAAAAGACGTGCTGCAGGGACGAGGAAAATGGCAAGTAGGAGAAATGTGAGATCGTCCACCAGCACAGAGATTCCCCTCTCCTGCCAGTGAAACCCGCCTCCGAATAATTTGGAACCAGTCGGTATGCCAATGCGGGCTATGTTATACAGGAGCGAAATGAGCCACGTAAGCAGTACAGCACCAGGCAGCCATACGATCTGGACATGCGGTGCCATGAGTACGAGAACCAGGTCGACCAAGCTATAAGGAATGGCAGGTAGTATCGTCGCGATAACCGTCTCTGCCCAGAGAACTGTCTTGGGAGCCACCGGACTGAGACGATATGGAAGGAGCGGATCCCTTTGGATGACGGAACTCCCCGTTGTGGCTGCTGTTACTAGATTTCCAAAGCCAAAAGCAGCAAAAACATAGGCGCCAACCACGCTGATCGACATCCAATAGTAATAATTTTGGCCAATGACCTGCATATGGGCAATGGAGGTTAACGCTCCAAAAAACAGGAAGACCAACATCCATGCAGTTGGCATGTGATCAGAGCGCAAAAGTTGCAAGGAATTCTTCTCCGCAATGCTCCAAAAAGGTGCTAAAGCCATCATCTGCTTACCGATGTTGTGAAATACAGGAAGCTCCTGCTGTACCACATGATCCTCCTGTGCCGACACCCATAGCCGCGCCAGCCAAGGCAGAATCAACAATAGCAAGAGTAGCACGGCTCCCGTGAGCACAAGTAGGGTTATGGACGGATGATAAAGCCAAAGCTCGACCTTGTTTTCCACGGCTTGCAACAACGCATGGGCATTGCGTGACCAGTGCCATATCCAAAGACCGCCCTGCACCACAACCCAGCCCAAGAGGAAGAAAACCGCAGCCCCAACAACCAGTTGTGCTGTAAACCAAATCGAACCGGAGAATTGCCGGCTTGACAAATTTCTCCATTGCGCAGCACCCCAACCGATCACCAGACGTATGGCTATTGCTAAAGCGCACACAACGAGTAGATAAAGGTACCACACTGGCATAACCGCGCGGGCCTGGCCTATCACGGCCATGGCAACTATGCTGGCAGTAAGCACAAAAAAGGCAATCGGCAAAGGAATAATGCCGATTATCCGCCCCAGCAAGGCAGCTGCTTTGGCATTTGGAATGGGCGTCAACAATCGATTTTCATCCGGATCGATGGGCATCCCAGCGAAGATCATTCTAAGAAAAAAAGCAGTGTAAAGTACAACAAGAATCCACGCTTTCTGATTACCCATAAGCGAAAGCGCTGCAAGCGCAATCCCGCTTACGAGTACTCCGAAAGCGAGGAAGAAACATGAAAGCGCTACCACTGAGAAAAGCAATCTTCCCTCAGATTTGTCTAGCAAACGCCGAATGGCCCAAGCAATACCACTCGTTCGCCACCAACGATAGACATCGACCCTTAAAAAAGTTCCCATCAGCTTCCACGTCACCAAGGGAACACTCACCACGCCGCAGCTGTCGCCGCTCCCTCCCTTAAGGCTATTTGTAATGCCGATCTGATTGCGACCGCGGCAGCTGCTGCAAGTCCAAAGGAGGCAATGATACTCGCAATGGTTAGTCCGGCAAGCACACCCTCAATGATTGCGCGGGCTATCCACTGTCTAATGCCGAGCTGCGCCGCTAACTTCATTGCTAGCTTGCTAGATCCGAACAACGCAGAAATGCCGACAAGTCCTGTCAAAAGCCCAGCTTTAACAGAAGGACCAGTTTCAGCATGTTTATTCATCACTATCTTCCCCTCATTTGTCTATTACCAAGATGACTGTTATCAAGTTACTCCATGGTTTGCAACTGCTTGCAACCTTCCTATTTGGCCGAAATTTCCTCTCTCTCTCTTGCTCTTGGTATGATTTTCTCCTTCTTACGCCACATCTCGCAAGCTTTGCATAAATTTAGTTAAGATTGTGTTAAGTAGCTGATAGTTCATAGCTATAGCTATAGTTATCATGAGCGAGGCCGGCCCCGTTTCGTACGCCGTGGATATAACACTGTTGCCAATGTAAGGAACAATTACAGAGCCATATACGAAGGAAGCAACCCTCAAATGACTTTTAACATGATAAGTTGCCCAAACGATCGCCGAACACGTGCAAACTGGTTTTAAATGTCTCGATTAGCATTCCCAGCTGATGTTTTCTACCGATAGCGATAGGTCAGAGTCGCCGTCGTCTTTACCCGCTACGGTTCCCTTTTCCCCCGCTTCGCACCGTGCGTGCGGCTTTCACCGCACACGGCGCTCCATCAAGGCTTCAGGTCCCGGATTCGAGCTTTTCTCTCAATTGGAATAGTTTCTGGGTCACTTCTGGATTCATCCCAGTTGAACGGGATTTCGTCCGGGTGGTGCAAGTAGCGATGGCACTGCTTGTGTAGACTGGCAAGGTTGCTCACCTTGTTGACCTGTTCGGTTGGGAGCTTGGGGCTGAGGTGATGCACCTGTAGGACTTCGGGCCAGATTGGGTCTCCGCAGATCCTGCAGTTCCCTTGGTCACGATTAAACGCATAGGCCGCATGTCGGAGTCTCAGCCCTACATCGCCAACCTTCGGTGTAGACGGGGTTTTCACCCATCAAGTCGAAATCGGAATTCGCTAGCCATTGCTAGCGCCTGCTTTTAAACTAAAGTTTTCGCTTTAGTGCTGTGCAGGAACGGTGCGCACCCCTTCTCAGGTCTGCCTCAATCGGTGTCACATACCGCCTCGTCGTCTGCAGCGACTCATGGCCGGCTAACTGCGCCACGACCTGTAATGGCGTGCCTGCATCGACTAGATTTTTCGCAAAGCTGTGCCTCAAGCAGTGAACCGTCGCTTCTTCTAAGCCGGGGTTGTCCCGGTCGTCGTAGATTTTCGTGACGGCCTTTTTCTTCGATTTACG
>JADBKH010000005.1 GCA_014896485.1 Bacillota bacterium
ATACGCTAAGGGACGTCATAGCGGAATGTGGCGCAGATGGTAGCGCGCACGGTTCGGGACCGTGAGGCCCCGGGTTCAAGTCCCGGCATTCCGACCATACATAAGAGGCAGTGCTCTTAGCAGCGCTGCCTCTTTTCTTTATGAACCAAAGCATTTCGCGCCGCTGCGACGAGGGGTGCCAAGGGGACATCGTCATAGAGGAGATCCCCTGCGATCAACCCATCAACCAGCGGGGCCATCTGCGCCACCTGCTCGGCACGGCGCAATCCGCCACCATAGATCAAGCGGGAATTGCGCCGGGTCTGATGCAACGCAGCAGCAATGCGAGTCAGCAATAGAGGGGAGCCAAAGCGCCCGCTGTACTCCACATAGAGCACATCCAGTCCGAGCAACGCTCCCCACTGCATCAACGGGACGATCTCTTCTGGCGCTGGCAGAAAGCAGGCTGCGACCTGATAGGCCGTAGCCTGGGGGTTGAGGATCAAATAGCCTTCCGTACGAAGTTTCTCCCAAGGGACGAGCTGTGAAAAACGACTGAGCAAGGTGAGAGCTTCCTGCTGCCATCGCAAGGGAGAAGTTGTGTTGAGCACGAAGGGCACCAATACCCTGTCCAACTGGGAGAGATAAGGCGCTGCACCTACCACCACCTCGACGGAGGTGACCTCGATGCCTGTCCACAATCCGTGCCCGACCACCGATGCAAGCGTGGCGTTCACGTTTTCTGCCGTCAAACCGCTGCTGCCTCCAACCACGACGCCATCCGGCGCTGCCTCAAGGGCCTCTTGTAAGCGATGCGACGGGAGGGGACGCTGCGGATCGATTTTCCACAAGAAAAATGGGCGCTTGTCTTCTGACACCGGAAAAGCGCCTCCCGCTCACGTCCTGCGTGACTGCGGCTCGGGCCTGGAAGAAAGCCGTTCTTTTTCTTCCAGGCGTTGCAGAGCCAGTTCGATCCCACTCGCGCCATAGGCCAGTCCCCGTTTGACACGGCTGATCGTCGCTGTACTGGCACCGGTTTCTGCCTCGATTTGGGTGTACGTAGCCCCTCGACGCAACATACTGGCAACGGCCAGTCGCTGAGCCATGGCCATCACTTCATTGACCGTGCACAAATCGTCAAAAAAGCGGTAATACTCATCCATCGTTTGAAGCGTTTGGATCGCCTGAAAGAGGCGATCCACCATCGGATCTTTTAATTTGTCAATCGGCATGGCGATCCCCCTGCACGTTCGGATACGCCCTCACTATAAGCGGCTCTCTTTTTCGTTGCAACGCAACAGCGCAAAGAGAGGAAGTGGCACAGATGCACCACTTCCTCCAACTTCGCAGAACAAAACCGGTTCAGAGCAGTGTTTCAGAAACACTCGTCAGCCACGCTGCAAGCAGTTGTGGATCGATATTGCCTCCGCTAATCACAGCGACATCCCCATCACGAATTCCCTCCCGCAATGCCGCCGCAGCGCTCACGGCTCCGGAAGGTTCTACCACCTGCTTGGCTTCCAGCGCCAAATGCTGGACAGCGGCAGAGATCTCTGCTTCGGAGACAGTAACCACCCGATCCACATGGCGTTGGATAATCGGAAATGTACACCTCCCCGGATGGGTCGTACGCAAGCCATCGGCGACGGTTTGGCTGCCGTCGCGTGAAACAATACGGCCCGCTGCCAGCGATGCGGCCGTATCGTCGGCCAACGCCGGCTCGACGCCCACCACTTCGACGGTGGGCAGTAGCGCTTTGATCGCCGTGGCAATACCGGCGATCAACCCTCCTCCACCAATCGGTACGAAAAGACGTCGCAAGGCCGAGCATTGGTCAGACAGTTCCAATCCAATCGTACCCTGTCCACTGATCGTATTCGGATCGTCGTAAGGGGCGATGTACGCCAGTCCCTCTTCTTCTGCCAAACGCTGTGCATAGGCAATACGCTCTTCCGAGGTATGTCCGAAGTAGAGCAGGTGTGCTCCAAACCGCCTGATCGCTTCCGCCTTGACGGAAACGACGTCTTCCGGTACGACGATGGTGGCAGGCAATCCGACTCGATCAGCGACCGCTGCAACCGCTTGGCCATGATTTCCAGAAGATGCCGTGATCACCCCTGCAGGTGATAGACCTTTTTCGCGAAGTGAAAGGATCGCATTGGCAGCACCTCGAAATTTAAAGGATCCGGTCTTCTGCGTGTTTTCCAGTTTAAGCCGCAACGTCTGGTCCACCGTGATCTCCCAATCGAGCATAGGGGTCGTATAGACAAGACCAGCTATGCGGTGTTGTGCCGCACGGATGGTAGTAAGGGTCACTTGTTCTTCTGCACTTGCTTGCATGATCGTCTCCTCAGCGTACCGGGGCCGTCTCTCCTGCAGCAGCATCAGCACCGGGCCGCGTGGCTTGTTCAAGCAGCTCTGCCACGTCGAGCACTTGGACCGACCTCTCTCCCTTACGAGCATTGACGCCATCTTCTAGCATCGACATGCAAAACGGACAGGAGACAGCCACCACATCGGCCCCGGTATCGATCGCCTCTTGTGCTCGAGTTTGGTTGATACGTACACCGGTATTATCGTCGGACCAGGTCAGCCCACCGCCACCGCCACAGCAGAAGCTGAATTCACGGCTACGAGGCATTTCGCGTACTGGCTTCCCGGTCGCCACTTGAATCAACTCCCGCGGCTGGTCAAAGACCCCATTGTAGCGCCCCAGGTAGCAGGGATCGTGGTAGGTTACATCGGCCGTAAAGTGCGTCGAAGGTGTCAGCCGTCCCGCTTCGACCAGCTGTTGCAGATACTGTGTGTGATGCTCCACTTTTAGCTGGGCGCCAAACTGCGGATAGTCGTTTTTAAAGACGTTCATACAGTGCGGGCAGGAGGTCACGATTTTTTTGACATGGTAGCGTTCAAACGTCTCGATGTTCTGCCTTGCCATTTGCTCGAAAAGATACTCGTTGCCGATCCGCCGTGCCGGATCCCCTGTGCAGGCTTCATCAGCCCCCAAAATTGCAAAGTTGACCCCGGCACGCTCCATCAGTGTTGCAAAGGCACGGGCAATTTTTTGGTTGCGTTCATTAAAGGCCGCATTGCAGCCCACCCAGTAGACGACATCTACGTCGTCTGCTGTGCCTCCCTCTTCGCTCAGATCGCGGATGCCCATCTCTCGGCACCAGTCGGTCCGCGAAGATTGGCTATGAAACGGCGTGCCGCGATCCTCTAAGGAGCGCAGCGCATCCTGCATGGTGTCTGGAAACTCCGCCTCTTCCATCACCAAGTAGCGGCGCATGTCGATAATCTTCGGAAATTGTTCGATACCCACTGGGCACACCTCGACACAAGCCCGGCACGTGGTACACGACCAGAGCGCCTCTGGAGCGATCACTTCCGGAACCAACTGGTAAGCGGCATCGTCAAGGGCGGCCATCGACTCCTCCTCCGGACGCTGTTCATCGCCGGCAACCAACTTGCGTTTGACCTGCATCAACGCCTGCGCCTGCTGTCCGTGCATGTAGTTGCGCAAGTCCAAAATGATAGCTGCAGGTGAAAGTGGCTTACCGGTGTTGTAAGCGGGGCAAACCGCCTGGCAACGTCCACACTCCGTACATGCGTCCAGATCAAACAGGTCTTTGCTGGTGAACTGGTCAAGCCGCTTGACGCCAAGGGTCTCCACCGCTTCGATATCAATTGGGTCGTTGAGCGGTTCGGGTCGACTCAGCCGACGCATGTAGTTGTTGATGGCAGCGGTAAACATGTGAAACATCTTCGAGTAAGGGATATACGCCAAAAAGCCCATCACGATGACCATATGGAACCACCAGATGGCACGATGGACAGAAAGCATCGCTGAAGTTCCCATCAGCCCAAAGAGCTTGCCGAAACCGTAACCGACAACGGAGTAGCTCCCAAAGGGATCCTGAGTGGCCTCAATGCGGATCCCTTCAAGAATGTATCCTGTCAACATGATGAGAAAAAGCCAGAGCAAGATCAGACCATCTGCGGTCGCCGGATGCAGGCGCCGCGGATTGCGGATGCGATCGGGCTTTTGGGCAAACCGCTTGATCGCTGCCATGATCAGCCCGATCATCGCGAGGGCGCCAAAGATGTCGACCGTGAAAGACTCAAACCACAGGTAAAATTCGCCATGCATAATGCGGATGTGCAAGTCGTGATCCAAGAAAACGACAACGGTCGCTGCAAAGAGAACAACAAAACCCCATGAAAGGATAAAGTGGAAGATCCCAGAGTACTTGTCCCAGAAGAGTTTGGCCTCAGCGAGCGAAAACTTGGCGAAATAACGCAACCGTGCACCCACAGGCAGCCAACGATTCTCTTTCGGGGGTTGTCCGATGCGCCACATCCGCACATGTCGATAGATACCCCAGCCGAAAGCTATCAACATCAACACCATAGCGAGGTAAACGAAATTCCCAGCCGGTCCAATGTTCCAATAGACTTGCCGTGTCGCCTGGGCTGGATTCGGCACGCCCATACCTCCTCTTTTGGGGCTTTCTTTTTATACGAGAGCCCCGCCGCGCGGTGGACGCGCCGGGGCTTTACACAGCGCAGTCTGCTCCCTTACTTGCCCAGCAGCTCTTTTAGCTTCTGTGTCAGTACGGGTAGTACCTTGCTGTAATCGTCGACAACACCCAGCTCGGCCCGCTTGAAGATCGGTGCTTCCGAATCTTTATTGATGGCAACCACGTGCTTGGAACCGGTAATCCCGGCCAAATGTTGGCTGGCGCCAGAAATGCCGACAGCGATATAAAGATCAGGCGCGACCATTTTACCCGTCTGGCCGACCTGCATCGCATAGGGCACCCAACCCGCATCAACTGCTGCTCGGGAAGCAGCCATTCCTGCGCCCAACACATCGGCCAACTCCTTCAAGGCCTGGAAATTCTCAGCCTTGCCCAGGCCGCGGCCACCTGAAACGATCACCCGTGCATCTTCGAGCTTGACGCCCTCCTGCTCTTCCTCTTCAATCCGCTCGACGACCTTCACTTTCGCCGCCTGTGGATCCAGGGTGACCGCTACCGGATGGATCGGGCCCTCCGCATTGCCCTGTTCGGGCGCAGGTTCTTGGCTGCGCACACGAATGGTGACCACAGCAGGCGAGCGGCGTACGGCGTAGGTCGCCATCGCCTTCCCCCCATACACGGGCCGACGATAGCGCACGCCTCCCTCAGTGACAATTTCAATGACGTCGGTCACCACCCCGCCTTTGAGACGAGCGCCCAACCGCGGTCCCAGTTCAGCACCCACCCCATCATGCAAAAGCAGGACAGTCTGGGGCTGTGCAGCCTGAACCGCCTGCTCGGCAGCAAGCAGGTAGAGATCAGGCTGAAACGTTTCCAGCAAACCGTCTTCGACGGTGTATACCTCTACCGCCCCATGGGCCAACAATTGCTTCGGCAAATCGTTCAGTGATGAACCAACCAATGCAGCTACCAACGGCACGTTTTCTGCTGCGGCAATCCGGCTGCCCGCTCCCAACAGCTCAAAAGCACTCGCGGGAAGCTGGCCAGCAGGTGCGAAAACGAGTGCAACGACATTGGGCATGGCGCCCCTCCTTCTGTTCCGCTCTCGTTACAGTACTTTCAAAGCCAGGATTGCTTGAGCAAGTTTCTCGGCCTTCTCCTCAGGAGTCTCTCCCTCGATGATCGTCACCTGGTTGTTCACCTCAGGAATGAACAGCTCTTCCATTTCAACCGGTGCGGCTTCACTGAGAATGGCCGGATCAATACCCAATTCATCGAGCGTCATCGTGGTAATCGGCTTGCGATGTGCCTGCATCACATCTTTGACTTTGGGAATGCGCGGAACGTTGACCGGCGCATTGGTGATCGTCAGGGCCACGGGTGTCGGCGCCTCGACAACCGACCAACCATCGTCGCCATGACGTCGCGCCCGGATACCCTTATCCACCGCTTCCATCTCTGTGGCCAACGTGATCAAGGGCATCTCCAACGCCTCTGCCGTCATTTGACCAACCTGTGCCGAGTCAAAATCGGCACCCTCCCGGCCAAACAAGACCACGTCTGCACCACCGATCTTTTGGATGGTCGACGCCAACACCTGGGCCACACCAGCGGGATCCATCCGTCCGGTGCGGTCGGTATCGACCCGCACCGCTTCATCAGCGCGCATGGCCAGTGCTTTGCGCAGCGCCTCTTCAGCACTCTTGGGCCCAAAAGTGAGGGCGGTGACCGTCGTCTCCGGTACTTTATCCTTTACTTGCAGCGCTACTTCCAAGGCGCATTCGTCAAAAGTGGAGATCACCAGATTGGCCCGCCCTTGCACAGCTTCCTTCTTCTGTGGATCGATGCGAAACTCAGAAGGAGGCACTTCTGGGTCGATCACTTGCTTGATACAAACCACAATTCGCACGTCAGACCCCTCCCAAGATTGCCAATCCTTCAATGCTCACTACGGGGCAACAATCCATAAAGAAAGAGCTGGACATACGCCTCCGCAATCTGTTCTGCCGTCAGTCGTCCGTTGGGCCGATACCATTGGTAAACCCAGTTGATCGCGCCCAACACGGCCATTACGATGATGTCATCGCTCACCACAAAAGCGCCAGTCTCCTGGCCTTCCCGAAGGATTGCCGCCATCAGGTGGCGGTAGGTATCGGTCTGCGCTTCGATATCGCTGCGCCGTGCCACCGAAAGTCCATGCATCTCCCGCAACAAGACCGTCATCGTATCGAGGTCGTTCGCAATATCGAGCACATGGTGATGGATGGCTTTACGCAACTTTTCTTGTGGTGGGTCCGCGCTGCGCACAATCTCTTCGAGCTTCTGGTTGAGCGCCGTCATCTTGCGACGAGCGACAGTAAAAAGGAAGTCCTCTTTTGAAGTAATGTAATAGTACAGACTTCCCTTTTCAAGGCCGACCGCATTGGCAATATCCTGCACCGACGTGGCATGGTAGCCCTTCTCTCGAAAGAGACGCAGGGCTGCCGCAGTGATCTCTTCTGCCTTGCTTCGCGCCATCGTGCACCTCTCTACCAACCGGTCGATTCATTTCTATTGAAACGCGTAGCGCCCACCGTGTCAACTAAAAATCTACCAAACGTCTGTCTGTTGGCGTATACTGTTTGACAATGATGTGCGTGCGAAGGTCGCAGACCAGCGGCTGGACAGCTCTCAACATGCGAACGAGTCGTTCTTTGGAGGTGTACGGTGATCAAAGAGGAGCCGCTGGAGTTGCAGAAGGGCGTTGAAGAACTGCGGGAGGGATTGTACCGCGTTGCAACCCCGGTGCCTTTTCCAGAAAAGTTTACCTGTGGATATGTGGGGCGCAACGAGGTTCATGGAGCGGTTTCTTTCACCATCCTCGATCCAGGCTATCACACCCTGGGAAACGAAGAGATCTGGCAAACCAGCCTACAGCGTATCGGAGTGGAGCCGGCGCAGATCGACGGCATCTATGTGACACATTTTCATCCAGACCACTTGGGCGCAGCCGGTTGGATGCAGCAATGGAGTGGGGCACCCGTCTATGTGCTGCAACAGGAGATCGATCCCGCCAGAGCCGCCGTCACCGGGGTACCTTGGGGCACCTACGGCACACAGAGCTTGGGGCGTTGGTTTACCGCCTTGGGTATTTCCATGGAAGATGAACAGACAAGCAAGGCACTTTTGCACATGAACGATACCCGTGTCCCGATGTTTAACCCGCTGCCCACCCTCACTCCGGTACGTAGTGGTACCCAAATCCCTTTCGCCGGAACAGAAGCGATCATCCTTTGGGCACCGGGGCATACCCCGGGGCAGCTCAACCTCTATCTGCCGCAAACCCACGAACTCTTCTCCGGCGATCATATTCTGCCCAAGATTACGCCGAACGTAAGCCGTCTGCCTGGTGGCCTGTTGAATCCGTTGGCATCCTACATGGAAAATTTGCGCCAATTGTTGATGCTGCCGCTGGGCACCATCTACCCAGCTCACGGGAAAGTGCTGGAAGAAGGGGTCCGCCGTGTCATCGAGCTGTACGATCACCACATTGAGCGTGCCCAACTGGCAGCAGAATGCGCACAGGGTGGCCGCAATGTCTTCGACATTACGATCGATCTGTTCAGCTATCGGCAACTGAAGGTTTGGGATTATCCATTGGCCCTCGGTGAAGCGCTGGCCCACCTGGAGTATATGGTCTCCCAAAACCGCGTCGATCGTCTGATCGATGGCAAGCCGACCCTACCGGAGACTCGCTTGGAAAGTGTACTACTCGATGTTCCTGAAGCAGAGATGCCCACTTTGCGTTACCGCAGCAAGTAATTGGATCAACCCAACCGAAGCGTTTTGGATAGCAAGGAGGAGCAGCAATGCGCTGCCCCTCCTTTTGTCCACAGGTTCCATCCTTTTCAGACAGCGCTTTGTCCTCCGTCGACTGCGATCACCTGACCAGTGATATAGCTGCCTGCATCCGAAGCCAACAAGAGGGCGATGCCCTTCAGCTCCTCTGGTTCACCCAACCGCCCCAACGGGATAAACGCCGAAAGACGGGCGACATACTGCGGATCTTCGACGATGAACTGTGTCATGCGCGAAGGGAAAAAGCCCGGGGCAATTGCATTGACCCGTACATTGTAAGGAGCCCACTTGACCGCCAAGTCGCGCGTCAAGCCGTCGACCGCCGCTTTGGAAGCATTGTAGTCCAAAGCATTGAGCACCTGTGCGGGAATCCCCTTTTGACCAGCGATCGACGAAATGTTGATCACCGAGCCCTTTCTGCGTTGGATCATTTGTCGACCAAATGCCCGTGTCATCAGCCAAGTGCCGCGGACATTGGTATCAAAGACGTCGTCCCATTTGTCGATCGGGATCTCCAGTGGATCCGCTCCCCAGGAGCGACCACTGTTGTTGACGAGCACGTCGACGGCACCAAACGCTTCCAAGACACTCTCAGCAAATGCGTCGATGTGTGCCGGATCGGTCACATCACAGGCTTTGACCAACGTCTTTGTACCGTACTGTCGCTCCAGCTCCGCAGCGACATGTTCGAGATTTTCCACACGGCGGGAGCAGAGGGCGATGGCAGAGGCACCTGCTTCGGCAAAAGCCTCGGCGATCACTTGCCCCAAACCTCGCCCACCACCGGTCACCACGCACGTCTTGCCCTGCAGGGAAAAACGCTCAATGCTGGACAAATTCGAACACTCCTGCCGCTCCCATGCCGCCCCCAATGCACATCGTCACCAACCCATAGTGGGCGTTGCGCCTTCGTGCCTCTTCGATGATATCCACAGTCAAGCGGGCACCCGAGCACCCCAACGGATGGCCGATGGCGATAGCACCGCCATTGACGTTGGTCTTCTCTGGATCCATGCCCAACGTGCGCATCACGTAGAGCGATTGGGAGGCAAAAGCCTCATTGAGTTCGATGAGATCGATGTCCTCCATCGTCAGGCCGGCCAATCGCAGTGCCTTGGGCACAGCTGCGACAGGACCAATTCCCATCACGGTGGGATCGACACCGCCGACTGCAAAGGAGCGAAAGATGGCGGTAGGTTGCAGTCCCAACGCGGCTGCCCGCTCCTCCGACATCACGACAACGCCAGCAGCGCCATCGGAAGTCTGGGAGGAATTGCCCGCTGTCACGCTGCCTCCTGCCTTAAAGACAGGGCGAAGTTTGGCCAACGCCTCGAGGCTCGTTTCACGGCGTGCGCCTTCATCCCGGTCAAAGAGGATCTCCTTCTCGATCCGCTGTCCGTCAGGTGTAATCGTCACCTGGCGGACGGGCACCGGAACGGTCTGTGCCTTCAGCTTGCCGGCATCCTGCGCCGCAATGGCCCGCTGATGGCTACGCAATGCGAAGGCATCCTGATCTTCCCGAGAGATCCCAAAGCGTGAAGCGACCTCTTCGGCGGTCAGGCCCATCCCCCAGTAAGCTCCGGGGGCAATCTCCAACAGACGCGGATTGGGCGCTGCCTTGGTACTTCCCATGGGCAAAAAGCTCATGCTCTCTACTCCGCCTGCGATGATCGTCTCGGCAAAACCACACATGATGTGCTCCGCTGCCAAGGCGATCGATTGGAGACCGGAAGAACAAAAGCGGTTGATCGTAAAGCCCGGTACGCTCTCTGGCAATCCGGAAAGAAGGGCCACCTGCCGCCCCATGTTCATCCCTTGCTCTGCTTCAGGCATCGCTGTGCCAAGGATGACGTCTTCGATCTCGCTCGGATCGACTTGCGGCAGACGCCGCAGTAAATCTTGAATGACCAGCGTGGCCAGATCGTCTGGACGTGTATGGCGCAACGTGCCCCGCGGCGCCTTGCCGACTGGCGTGCGCGACCCTGCAACAATGACAGCTTGGCGCATCGACGATTCCCCCTTCAATTGCGCACGGGCTTTCCCGTGGTCAATAGCGCGGCAATACGCTGTTGTGTCTTCGGCTCGCCACACAGGCTCAAAAACGCTTCCCGTTCCAAATCCAGCAGGTAGCTTTCTGGCACCAGCGTGTTCTTCGGCACATCGCCGCCGGTGAGCACCCTGGCCAGCTTGGTTGCGATCAGCCGATCATGATCGCTGATCTGCCCGGCGACGTACATCCCTTCCAACATGGCCAGCAAGGTGCCATACCCCGAGACACCCAGCACGGGAACAGGTTTCGGTTGTCGTGGACGATATTGCTCCCCCAAGGCGAGCACACGTTGTTTGGCCTGTGCCAGCTGTAGATCGGACTGGATGGAAACCTGATCGGTCGGCCGTAAAAATGCCCGGCTTCGCGCATCCTCGGCACTCGAAGAGACGGTGGCCATCGCGATCGTTTGGAAAGTATGGATCAGATAGGGCTCCAGATCGACATGGGTCCCTTCGGGAATCGATTCGATATGACGCAGGTAGAGCTCTTTGTTGCCGCCACCACCCGGAATCAAACCGACGCCTGTCTCGACCAGACCGAGGTAAGTCTCCGCATCCGCCTGAATGGCATCTGCCGCAAAGCTGATCTCACACCCACCGCCCAACGTACGTTGATAGGGCGCAGCTACAACGGGGCGATCCCACATCTTGAGGTGGTAAAGGGCATACTGGAAACGGCGAATGAATGTCTCAAGCAGCTCCCAGGGACTCTTGCCTTGGGCATTGGCTTGCATCATCATGCCGAGGTTGGCCCCTGTACAGAAGTTCTTTCCCGATGCTCCGATCACGACGCCGACAAACCTTGCCGGGAGCGATTCGACGACGCGTTCCAGGGCTTCGATGACAGCATCATCGATGGTATTTTTGGGACCGTGCAAGTCGAGCAGCGCTACATCGTCACCGATGTCGTAAAGGCTGGCCCCATCATTTTCAAAGAGCTTCGTTCCCTCCTTGCGCAAGGAGGCAATATCGATACGCTCCGGCAAGCGCCATTGGGGTCGGTAGCTGCTGTGTTGTGGTTGCTCGGCATCCAAATGAAAGGCACCCTCTTGGGTGTAGAAGCGATCGTAGCCTTTCGCCAGCAACGCCTCGACAATAGGTGGAACACGTCCCCCTTCCTGGCGGATGCGTTGTGCTGTCGCTTCTACCCCCAGGGCATCCCACATCTCAAAGGGACCCGCTTCCCAGTTGAAGCCCCACTTCATGGCATTGTCGATTGCTTCAATGTCGTCGGCAATTTCCGGAACGCGTTCTGCAGCATAGCAAAGCGTATCGCGCAAGACCTCCCACGCAAATCGGCTGCCTTCATCCTCACCGCTTGTCAAAGCACGCAATCGCTCGGACAGCGATTTGGCTTGCTGAGCTGCACGCAAGGAGGGGAAATCCACCGTCTTTGGTGACCGGTAGGTAAAGCTCTCTAGGTCCAAGACTAGCCGCTGTCCCCGTTCTTTCTTGTAAAAACCTGCCCCGCTTTTGTCGCCCAACTGTCCCTGGTCGATCATCTTCTGCAAGATGGGCAGAAAACCGCCCAGGTCGGCTTCGCCGGTATTCTCAGCGACATGTAGCATGGTATCCAAACCGACCATATCGAGGGTGCGGAAGGTGGCACTGTTGGGGTGCCCCATCACCCGTCCGGTCAAGGCATCGACCTCTTCGATCGAAAGATGGTGGTGCTGCATCGCTGCCAAGGTGGCCAAAAAACCGTAATTGCCAATGCGGTTGCCAACAAAGTTGGGGGTATCTTTGCCAATGACCACTCCTTTACCCAAGCGCCGGGTTCCAAACTCCCGGAACCAGCTGACCAGCTCTGGATCGGTCTTGGGGCCTGGCACCACCTCGAGCAATCTCATGTAGCGTGGGGGGTTGAAAAAATGGGTGACCAAAAAGCGGGATTGAAGGGCCTCTGGGAGTGCCTCGGCCATCGCCGCAACCGAGATGCCAGAAGTGTTTGACGAAACGATGGTGTTTTCTCCGACGATCGCGCCTACTTTGGCAAGGATCTCTCGCTTGACGTCGAGCCTTTCGACGACCGCTTCAATCACCCAATCCACCTTGGCACATTGTTGCAGGTCGTCCTCGATGTTGCCACAACGGATTGCATCCGCAAACGAAGGGTGAAAAAGCGCGGGCGGTCTACTTTTGAGGACACGCTGTTTTCCCGCTTCGGCAAGGCGGTTTCGGACAACTTTGTCCTGCAAAGTAAGGCCTTTCTTTTCTTCTTCAGACGTCAATGCAGTGGGAACGATATCGAGCAACAGAGTAGGGATGCCAACATTGGCCAGATGGGCGGCGATCTGCGCTCCCATCACCCCGGCACCCAACACTGCGGCACGCCGAATGGGCGTTAGAATCACGAAGCCTGCCTCCTTTGGATTCATTTGAGCAGTGCTCGAGAGATGACAATGCGCTGAATTTCGTTGGTTCCCTCATAGATCTGCGTGATCTTGGCATCGCGCATGAAGCGCTCGACAGGATATTCAACGGTGTAGCCATAGCCACCGAAGATCTGCACCGCTTGTGTCGCCACCTGCATCGCGGTGTCCGAAGCGAAAAGTTTGGCCATGGAAGAAGCCATCCCGTGTCCGCCCCCATGATCTTCCATCCAGACGGCATGGTAGGTAAGCAAGCGACTTGCTTCAATTGCCGTCGCCATATCGGCAAGTTTGAACTGGATCGCCTGGAAATCGGCGATCGGCCTTCCAAACTGTTCCCGCTGCTTGGCATAAGCGATCGCTGCCTCCAAGGCCCCCTCGGCAATGCCTAAAGCCTGCGCGGCGATACCGTTTCGGCCACCATCCAGTGTGGCCATCGCGATCTTAAAACCCTCTCCCTCCTGACCAAGGCGGTTCGCTATCGGCACTTCGACATTCTCAAAGAGGAGTTCTTGGGTTGTAGAAGAACGAATCCCCATTTTGTGGATCTCTTTGCCGAAACTGAAGCCGGGCATCCCTTTTTCCACGACAAAAGCGGTCACGCCATGAGCGCCTTTCGACGGATCGACTGTAGCGAAGACGACGTATGTATCCGCCGCTCCCCCGTTGGTGATGAACGTTTTCTGCCCGTTGAGCAAGTAGGTATCGCCTTGGCGCTGTGCTCGGGTTTGCAGATGAGCTGCGTCGGATCCAGCCCCCGGTTCGGTTAACGCAAAAGCCCCCAAGGCACGTCCTTCGGCCAGCGGGGTCAAGAAACGCTCTTTTTGCTCATCCGTGCCAAACCGGTCGATCGGCCAACTACACAGGCTGACATGCGCACCCAAAACGACCGAGAGCGAAGCATCGACTTTGGCGAGTTCCTCCATGGCGATGATATAACTCGTAAAGTCCGCTCCCGCTCCACCGTACTTTTCGGACCAAGGAATGCCGGTCAATCCCAATGCTGCCATGCGCTCGAAGAGGGTGCGATCAAAATGCTCTTGCTGATCCCGCTGCGCGGCACCAGGTGCTACCTCTCGTCGGGCAAAGTCACGCACCATCTCCCGCATCTGCCGGTGTTCTGGTGATTCGCTGAAGTCCAAACCGCTGCCCCCTAGACTCGAATCCCGTGCGCTGCGTATAGACGCCGCGCGACCACCAGGTGCTGCACCTGATTGGTCCCTTCAAAAATATCAAAAACCTTGCAATCCCGGTAGAGCTTTTCGACAGGATGATCGACTACACCGGTTGGGCCCAAAAGTTCCAGCCCCATGGCACAAACTTCAAGGGAGACACGTCCTGCATAGGCCTTCGACATGGAAGCTTCTTTGCTGTTGGGCTCTCCGATATCACCCTTCCAGGCCGCTTCCCAGACGAGGCTGCGGGCAGCTTCGATCTTGCGATACATCTCGGCCAAGCGCTCGCGGGCACTGTGGTAAAAATGCCCCGTTGGCGCGTAGCCCTGCCGGAGGATTTCAAGCGTGTACTCATACGCCGCCCGTGCGATGCCCATCGCCATGGCAGCCACCACGGGCCGCGTGTTGTCAAACGTCTGCATGGCAACGCGAAATCCCGCTGGCCCATTGCTGCGTGCTTGGTACTGCGCTTCGCCTCCCAGCAGGTTCTCGTCCGGAACGAAGCAATCTTCAAAGAGCAGCTCCGCCGTCTCAGAAGCGCGTAATCCCATCTTGTGCAAAATACGCGTACAAGTAAAGCCCGGCGTTCCCTTCTCGACAAGAAAAGCCCGCTGACCAGCCCGCCCCAGTGTCGGATCGACAGTGGCAAAGACGACGTTCCAGGCCGCCCTTCCCCCGTTGGTGATGAAGATCTTGCGGCCATTCAAGATCCAGCCGCCCTCGACCTTCTTTGCTGAGGTGCGAATGCCGGAGACATCGGAACCAGCTTCCGGCTCGGTCAGGGCATAGGCCCCCCACATCGGTTCCTTTGCTCCTCGGAACATTCCCAGGTACTTCTCCTTTTGAGCAGGAGTCCCCATCAAAGCCACCGGGGGACCTCCCAATCCTGGACCGGGCAGAGCCAGTGCCAGTCCCGGATCTCCCCAGCCGATCTCTTCGGCCAGGAGTACCCCGTTGCGGTTGGCCGTGCGCTCTTGGGGTCGATCGTCCGCCCTTTCCGCCCCACTTTGCCCAGGTGCGCCGCCCAGATCGAGACCGACGCCGAGGGCCATCGCTTGCTGCAAATAAGCCTTGGGTGCATCTTCGATGCGATCGGCTTCCATGGCATACGGCCGCATCACACCTTGTGCAAACGCATGCGCCATCTCACGCAGCTGCTTTTGCTGCGGAGTCAATGTAAAATCGATCATCTGCTTCCTCCCTCAGGCATTTTCTGCGAGCCGAAAGCCGGCCGTGCCGTCCTTCGCGCCAGCCTGCCACAACGCATCTCCAAGTACGGACTGCAGCTCCAACTCCCGACCAAAGAGCAACACCTGCGCCTCCGCATCGCGCATCCATTTCTCAACCGGATGATCCTGGACGAACCCATGACCACCGAGCAATTGCACAGCATTGCTGGTGACAAATCGAACCGCCTGATGCGCATGGGCCAGAGCCATCGCTGCCGTGCTAAAGGCATCCTCCCCCTTGTCACCTTGCACGGCGGCTTTCCAAATCAGATTTCGCGCTGCTTCTGTCTCAATGGCCATATCGGCAGCGACAAACGATACCCCTTGGAAAGCAGCGATCACCTGCTGAAAAGCTCGACGCTGCGCGGTATATGCGACGGTATACTCTGTAGCAGCGCGACAAGCACCCACTTCCAACGCCCCTTGTTCGATCGCCAGCGTTGTCAGCGCCTGTCGAATCGCCGTTTGTGCAGTCTCTCCAACAGCGAGCAAGTCTGCTTCCTCTAGGCGCACATCCTCGAAGCGAACCGATCCTACTCCAGCTGCCAGCATCCCCAAAGCGAGGGCATGGGGGCGAAAGTGCACTCCTGCTGCCGCAGAGGGAATGGCTAGGATCGCCATCCCCTCTTGCCCCCCTGCTGCTACCAAAAGATGTGCAGCATGCTGTGCGCCAAGGGTAATGGCGGATTCTCCGGAAAGCACCACACCACCAGCATTGCGTTGCCAAGCAAGGGAGCCATCGGCTTGTGGACGTTCTCCCCATACCGGTGCCACCCAGCAGACCGATGTCTCCGCCAAATCGCGCAGCCGATCCTGCGTTGGGGTCTGGCTGGCCAGTGCTGCCAACAAATGATGCCCGGTTTGGGCTCCCAACAGGGCTTGACTGCTACCTAAATCCCCCCAGCCCAACGCTTCGTAGGCAATCGCTTGGGTCACCAGGTTCAAACCAGCACCGCCCAATGCCTCTGGCAAAGAAAGGGCGGTTAGCCCCAGAGAGACCGCCTCTTGGAGTATCTGCGGGGGCAGCGCCCGTTTCGTCTCGACTTCTCGAGCGTTGTCGTGCAGATAGCGTTGCGCGAAAGCGTGCACGCTTTCGGCTAAGGCACTCTGGGCCTCTTCAGGTTGAAACGCGATCATCCGGTCGCTCTCCTTCCTCTTGATTCAAAAGAATCAGTTAATACTTGCGCGTATTCTAAACCAAACGGTCGTCCGATTCAAGGCGGCCTCACCGACTTTGCTTCTCCTCCCCACCGCTTGATACCATAGGAGTGCCATCGGAAAGGGGACCCGTTCGGGCCATCGAAAGAATCGTTGTGGAGGTGAACAAGCGTTGGCGTACGATGTGTTGATTGTCGGCGGGGGACCGGCAGGATGTAGCGCCGCGATCTTTCTCGCACGTGCAGGCAAACAGGTGCAGGTCATCGATGATGAGACGGGAGGCAGCCAACGTGCCCTGGTACGAAATCACTATGGACGGCCGGAGGATACCCCAGGCCCAACGTTGCTTGCCGATGGCAAACAGCAAGCGAAGAAATACGGTGCCTCTTTTGCGAATGAAAGGGTCCAAAAGGCGGAACGCATCGGCGATCTCTGGCGCCTGACGACGCCTTCGCATACTTTTGAGGCACCGATCCTCGTTTTGGCAACCGGTACCCAGACACAGCTGGCCGAACAGATCGGTGTCCCCCTCCAACCCGGCCGTGAGCCCCATGTCCGCCAAATCGCTGTACATGATGGCCGGGGTAAGACCGCTTTGCCCGGCTTGTGGGTTGCGGGTATTCTCTTCGGTGTCAGCGTGCATACCATCATCACTGCCGGTAATGGTGCCCAAGTTGCCGTGGAGATCCTCAGTGAAGAGCGTGGGACGCGCTTCGTCGATCACGACGTCCTTTCGTCTCAACCGACAGCCTCTAATTCCTGAATCAAGCACAGTACTGTTGAAAGCGGAAGGGGATAGCCTTCCGCTTTCTTTTATCCACTACACGATAGGCTCACCTCGAGCAGGCAATCGTGTATACTCCGAATGTAACCAGGGAAGGGGAGGATAACAGCGGACCGTCGCCAAGCGGTACGACGTGTATGGCTCTCTCTCAGCTTTTCTGCGACGATTCTGGCAGCTGAGCTGGCAGGGGGGTTGATCGCGCACAGCTTGGCATTGTTGGCCGATGGGTGGCATATGTTGGCAGATATTGTGGCCCTGGGAATCACCCAGTGGGCTTTTTGGTACGCCAGCCGTCCGGCGCAACAACATCGTTCTTTTGGTAACCTGCGCTCGGAGATCCTGGCTGCCTTTGGTAATGGTCTGCTGCTTATAGTGGTGGCCGTTTGGATCTTTGTAAGCGCTTGGCAACGTTTCCAACACCCTCAGCCCGTTTTGGGAGGATGGATGTTTGGATTTGCCCTCGTCTCGACGCTACTCAACGGCCTCTCCAGCTGGATTCTGCATACCGATAACGCTGAAAACCTCAACCAACGCGGTGCCTTTCTTCATGTCCTTGGAGATTTGGCAGGGGCAGTCGGGGCCTTGATCGCCGCCGTCGTCATCCGCCTGACCGGCTGGCATCTCGTTGACCCAGCGGTCTCGGTGTTGATCGGTTTGTTTGTCACCTTCACCGCCGTTCAATTGTTGCGAGACAGTGCCGCAGTACTGATGGAAGAAGTCCCTTCCGGACTTTCGGTCGCCGAAATCCTTGAAACGATCGAAAAAATAGACGATGTCATCAGCGTCCACGATCTCCACATTTGGACGGTCACCAGTGGTTTTGTCTCCCTCTCTTGCCACCTACAGATCACGGTCGGCGCAGACGAGCAGACCGTGATCGACCGCGTCAGCCGCAAACTTTACGAACGCTATGGAATTAAACACACCACCATACAAGTTGAACGCAGCCATCCTTTGGGTATCCATGCAGATCTGTAGCCCCCCTGTGCCGGATTGACTGCCTTTTACCGCTGCTGCAGCGCCCAGCGTAACGCCTGCGCCCCGATATCTTTCCGGTACTGCATTCCCCGAAAAGAAAGGGTGCGTATGCCTTGGTAGGCTGCCGCAACCGCCTCCAGCAAAGTCGGACGCACAGCGACCACAGAGAACACACGGCCACTTGCGGTGTATAGCGACCCGCCCTCAACCCGCGTACCGGCTTGAAAGAGCAACAGATCTTCTGACAGAGACGCAAGACCTTCAATACGATCGCCGAGCCGCGGGGCGGCAGGATAACCCTCAGATGCGGCGACAATGCAACAACTGGCGGTAGAAGCAAAAGAGATCGCATGCGTCTGCAAGGCCCCTGTTGCGGCACTGTACAGCGCCGTGGCCAAAGATCCTTGAACGAGAGGCAGCAGTGCTTGGGTCTCCGGATCGCCAAAGCGGGCATTGAATTCCAGCACAACCGGTCCTTGTTTGGTCCACTTTAAGCCGGCGTACAATAGCCCCACAAACGGTCGACCTTCGTCGGCCAAAGCACGCAACGTGGGGGTAAAGACATGGGTCATCACCGCACGATACCCTTCGGCGGGAACGAAGGCTGCCGGGCAGATGGCGCCCATGCCCCCCGTATTTGGCCCACGGTCGTCTTCGAGCAACGCTTTATGATCCATGGAAAACGGAAAAGCGATGAACCGCTGCCCATCGGTCAGCGCAAAGGCGGAAAACTCCGGTCCCTCTACGTAGCGTTCGACCAAAATCTGGTTTCCTGCTTCGCCAAAGCGCCGTTCAACAAGTGCAGCATCGATGGCTTGTTGCGCCGCTTCTGTCGTTTTAGCAACCGTTACCCCCTTTCCAGCAGCCAGTCCATCTGCCTTGATAACAACGGGACACCCCATCGCTTCGACGGCTGCCCACGCCTGTGCTGGCGTGATACATAGCTGTGCCTGGGCAGTTGGCACCCCGGCCCGCTCCATCACCTCCTTGGCGGCTGCTTTACTCCCCTCTATTTGCGCTGCAGCTTTGCTCGGTCCAAAGACCGTCAGGCCAGCTTGGCGCAGATCATCTGCCAACCCATTGACCAACGGCTCTTCAGGTCCGATGACAACAAGGTCGATCTCCTGGCTACGGCAGAAATCGATGAGTGCTCCAGCATCGCTTTCGCCGATCGCAACGTTTTCCGCAAGGGTTGCCGTGCCGGGATTACCGGGTGCGACAAAGAGGGCCTCCGTCTCGGCATCTTGGCGCAGCCGCCAGGCCAATGCATGCTCGCGACCGCCTTTGCCGACGATCAGAATGCGCACCTTCCCCCCTCCTTTCTCCCCACGCTGCACCTATTGCTATCCAAACCCAGAAGCTTCCCATTTTCTCCTTGGCCTAGCCAGATTTAAGCATGTCGAAAGTGACGAATGCCTGTAAAGAGCATGGCGATCCCGTTTGCGTCGCAGACTTCGATCGAATCTGCATCTCGGATCGATCCACCCGGCTGGATAATCGCCGTAATGCCCGCCTGTGCAGCCGCCTCAGCGGTATCTGGCATAGGAAAGAAGGCATCAGAAGCCATGACGCTACCCCTAGCCTGCCCCTTCGCCTGAGCAATGGCAATCTGTGCGGCACCAACGCGATTCATCTGCCCTCCGCCGATGCCGACGGTCTGAAAATCCTTGGCCAAAACAATGGCATTGGATTTGACAAAGCGGACCACCGTCCATGCAAAACGCAGTTGTGCCAATTCTGCCTCACCCGGCGCACGACGGGTCACCACCTGCAGCTTTGTTTCGTCCAGATCGAGATCATCACGCTCCTGCAGCAAGATCCCTCCCCCAATTTTCAGCGTCTGGTAAGTGGACAAGACGGCCGCCTGGACCGGCAGAGGGGGAACTTCCAACAGACGAATGTTTTTCTTCTGGGAGAGCAGTGCCAGGGCGTCTGCTACATACCCCTGTGCGATGACCACTTCGATGAACAGCTCGTGTACTGCTTTCGCAACCTCCACATCAACCGGCCGATTGAAGGCAAGGATACCCCCGAAGATCGAGACCGGATCCGCTGCATAGGCTTTTTGGTACGCTACAGCGAGTGTTTCCCCGACACCGACCCCGCAGGGCGTACTGTGTTTGACAGCCACAGCAGCCGGCCTTTCAAAAGACTGGGCCAAGCGCCAAGCGGCATCGGCATCCATGATGTTGTTGTACGAGAGCGCTTTGCCATGCAGCTGCCGAGCTGTCGACAACGTGTTGGGCTCTGGGAAGCAATCCCGATAGAACGCCGCTCGCTGGTGCGGATTTTCTCCATACCGCAGGAGCTGCTGGCGCTCAAAAGTAAGTGTTACCTGAGGTGGAAAAAGTGCTTCGATCTGTTCTTGTGGATCGGAGGAGTGTTGCCGCACTTGTTCTTCCAGGTAGGCTGCGATCACAGCGTCGTACGCAGCTGTATGCTGAAAGACCTTGGTGGCATAGCGGAAGCGCTGCTCTTTGCTGGGGCCGCCATGGCGCAATTGCTCCGCGGCCTGCGTATAGTCGGCAGGATCACAGAGGACGAGAAGATCCGCGTAGTTCTTTGCTGCAGCGCGCAACAGGGTCGGACCACCGATGTCGATCTGTTCGATCGCGTCTTCTAGGGTCACCTTCGGATCGGCAATCGTCGCTGCAAATGGATAGAGATTGACAACAACCAAATCGATCGGGCGAATGTCCAGCTGTTTCAACTGTTCCATCTGGTCCGGACGATCCCTTCGTGCCAACAAACCCGCGTGGATTGCCGGATGCAGCGTCTTGACACGGCCATCGAGCATCTCTGGAAAGCCGGTCACTTCCTCCACAGGCGTCACTGCAATGCCCGCGTCCTGCAAAAGCGCAGCCGTTCCTCCTGTGGAAACCAATTCCCACCCCATCTCCTGCAGCTGTTTGCAGAATGGGACCAGATCTCGTTTGTCTGATACACTGACCAAGGCACGATGCACGAGCGTACGACCTCCTAAGGCAATCCTTCTACAAAGACATGACGCCCATTGATATGAACACGATCCTCTGCAAACCATTGCAGGACGGTTGGCAACAAGCGATGTTCCACTTCGTGAATGCGGGCGCGCAGGCGGTCAACATCATCCGACTGCAGGACGGGAACAGCCTGCTGGGCAATGATCGGTCCTGTATCGACGCCTTCGTCAACTAGATGGACGGTACAGCCACTGACCCGCACGCCTGCCGCCAAAGCCTGTCCGACGGCATCCAGACCTGGAAAAGCTGGCAAAAGGGCCGGGTGCAGGTTGATCATCTGCCCAACGAAGGCGCCGCGCAGGGTAGGACCGCAGATCCGCAGGTAGCCGGCCAAAACCGCAAAATTGGCTTGCCAGCGTCGGGCATGCGCGACGAGTGCCGTTTCAAAAGCGGCCTTGTTCGGAAAATCAGCTGGGGAGACACCGTAGCTTGGTATCCCATGCGCTTCTGCTCGCTGCAAGGCAGGGCAATCCGGACGATCGCTTAAGACGACCGCCACCGTTGCCTGTAAAGCCCCGCTTTCGATCGCTGCGAGAATTGCGGCCAAATTGCTCCCTTCCCCAGAGGCAAAGACGGCAAGACGCATCTCCATCCTACTCCTCCCAGCGAATCCCGCGCGGCCCCTTTTCGACCTGACCCAGCATGACCGGTTCCTCCCCGCTGTCCGCTAAACGAACCATGATTGCTTCAGCCGCTTGGGCATCGACAAGGAGCACCATGCCGATGCCCATGTTAAATGTCGCAAACATCTCCTCGGTGTTGATCCCACCCCATTCCGACAGCTTCCAAAAGAGCTGGGGAACTTCCCATGCTGTCCGCTGTACATGGGCGCAGCAGTTTTGTGGCAAGACACGCGGCAAGTTGCCCTGCCACCCTCCCCCTGTAAGGTGCGCCGCAGCATGCACGCCACCGATCCGTAGCGCTTCCTGCAACGCGTGCACATAGAGGCGGGTAGGCGTAAGCAACACTTCCCCCAGCAGACCAATCCCAGGAACCACATCGTCGTAGCGCAATCCCTGCTCGACAAGAATACGCCGGACCAATGCATAACCGTTGGCATGCAGTCCACTGGATGGCAGCCCGATCAGCCAATCACCAGGTTGTACGGCACTGCCGTCTAAAATCTGATCCCGGGCAACCACTCCAACGGCAAAGCCAGCCAGATCCATCCGTCCCACAGGATAAAAGCCAGGCATCTCCGCCATTTCCCCGCCGAGCAGAGCGGTTTGGATCTGTGAGAGTGCTCGGCTCATCGAGGCAACAACACGTTCAATCGCCTCAGGATCCAGCCGTCCTGTGGCGATGTAATCGAGAAAGAAAAGGGGTTGGGCTCCGACTGTGACGATGTCGTTGACACACATAGCCACCAGATCGATGCCAACCGTCTCCCACGATCCCAACGCTTCTGCAATCGCCAGCTTGGTACCGACGCCATCACATCCGGCCACCAAGACAGGATCTGTCACTCCCTGTGGCAGCCGGAAAAGGCCAGCAAAGCCGCCCAAGCCACCGATGACCTCAGGCCGGAACGTATGTTGCGCCCATGGTTGGATACGTCGCACCGCCTCTTCTCCGGCTGTGACGTCTACACCGGCGCTGCGGTAATGCGAGCGCTCATTCACCGCCTGCTTCCCTCCTCTTGAAGGGAGCTTTGGCCGATCTCCTCTTCGATGGGAGTTGGATAGACACCGGTAAAGCACGCCGTGCAAAAAGACGCTGCAAGCTCGCTTTCAGAAACTGCCCAAGCCAACCCTTCAACAGAGAGGTAAGCCAAAGAGTCCGCTCCGATCCTTTCACGCACCCCATCGATCCCCCACTGGGCAATGGCCAGCTCCTTCGGATCTCCGGTATCGATCCCATAAAAGCAAGGGAAACGCACTGGCGGGGAGGCAATGCGCATGTGCACTTCCAAGGCACCTGCCTCACGCAGCAATCCAACGATGCGGCGGCTGGTCGTTCCCCGCACGATCGAATCGTCGACGACCACCACGCGTTTTCCTGTAAGGACACCCGGTACTGTCGTCAGTTTGAGACGCACTTTGCCTTCGCGTAAAGAGGGGGAAGGCTGGATGAAAGTACGGCTGGCATAGCGGTTGCGCATCAACCCCATCTCGTAGGGCAGACCGCTTTGCTCCGCGAAGCCCATTGCTGCGGAGAGCCCCGAATCCGGAACGCCAATGACGAGATCGGCGTCGACAGGCGCCTCTTGTGCCAAGCGTTCTCCAGCACGGCGCCGCCCTGAATGGACAGCAAAACCGGATGGAAGCAAGGAGTCAGGCCGTGCAAGATAGACCGACTCAAACAGACAGCCCCTGCTAGAGAGGCGATCGTCAAAGCGCACCGACTTCACTCCCGCTTCGGTAATGACCAACAGCTCCCCCGGCTCCACTTCCCGTACATACGTCGCCCCGATCAAGTCAAACGCACAGCTCTCTGAGGCAAGATACCAAGCTGTCTGGGAACGACCTAAGCACAGCGGCCGAATGCCATTGGGATCGCGTGCACCCAGGAGGGCATGGGGCGTCAGAAAGAGAAAGGCATAGCCCCCGCTCACTTGTCGCAATGCGGAGACGATCGCGTCGATGCGCTTTGCTCCTCCCCCCCGTGCAATCAGGTGGAGCAACACCTCACTATCGACGGTCGAACGAAAGATCGCGCCTTGCGCCTCTAACCGACGGCGCAAAGACAATGCATTGGTCAAATTGCCGTTGTGGCAGAGGGCCAAAAATCCGTCGAGGGAACGCATGCCAAACGGCTGTGCGTTCTCGATGACGGTCTCTCCCTGTGTGGAGTAGCGCACATGGCCGATGGCGGCACGCCCTTGCAGGGCAGCGACGTCGATGTTGGCCAATGCCTCGCCCAAGAGTCCCAAGCCAGTGTGGAGGGTCAGTCCGTCGGGTCCGGCCACCGCGATGCCTGCGCTCTCCTGACCGCGATGTTGCAGGGCATATAAGCCCAAGTAGACGTTGGCGGCCGCCTGTGGATCTCCGAAAGCACCGAAGATGCCACAGGCTTCCCGCATACCCGTCGGTTTCATGCCGTGCCCTCCCGATATGCTTTAGCAAGCGCATCTCTTGGCCATTTCAACCTACCCATCTCTCCCGTCGCTACCGTCAATTGCGGCTCCTGCTCTTCTCCAACGGTGCCTATGGCCGTCAACTGGATTCCGTCTGCTTGCGCCTGCACGGTGAGTGCGGCTGAAACTTCTGCTGGTGCAGCCAATAAAAATCGTCCGGCGCCTTCCCCAAAAAGGACGGCGCCTGCCTGCGCAATCGTCAACGACGGAAGCACCACCTGTACACCGAGACTGCTTTCGACCGTTTCTTGTGCCAAAGCCACGAGCAAGCCCCCCTCCCAGAGAGGCTCGGCAAAGGAGAGCAACTGCGCTTGCCAAGCCGTACGCACAAAGGCACAGGTACGGAGAACGTAATCCACATCCAAAAAGGGAAGATCGATTTCTTCAGGAGGCGTCTCCAGCAAAGCCTCGGCCATGCTGCCCGACCAGCTTCCCGCCAAAGAACCAGCCACCCACAACCGATCTCCCCGCTGCCAGCAGCCTTCCTGTGACCGCGGTTGCCAAGCGTCGATCCGGCCAGCTGCTCCAATGACCAACGTCGGTGGAATGGCACCCAGTGCGCTCTCGTTGTAAAGGCTCACATTGCCGGAAACGACAGGAAGGCCGAGCATTCGACATGCATCCGCAGCGCCGGCCGTCGTCCGATCGAGCGCAACGGCACCTTGGGGGGTTTCTGGATCGCCCAAGTTGAGGCAGTCGGTCACACCCAACGGCGTGGCACCGACTGCAGCCAACCGTTCGACTGCCTCGATGACGGTGAGCGCAGCTCCGCGATACGGATCGCGGGCGGCATAGCGTGGATTGGCTGTCATTGTCAGAGCAAAAGCCGATCGCACCTCTTCGTCCGCTTCCTCCGTGAGCAAAACGGCAGCGCCCGCACCCGGACCCCGAGCTGTCCTGCCTCCGACACCGCTGTCATAGCGCTCATAGATAGCTGCTTTTTGCCTAAACCGCGGATGAGCCAACAAGCACAGAAGCAGTTTCTCTATCTCAGCTGATTCGGAGATAGGGGCAAGGGATACAGGGTGGAGTGGGCCCTTTTGCGGGAGGAGATACGATTCTTGTGAAAGGGAGACCACCGGCACTTCGGGGGCCTCACACAGCAGTCCCACCGGTAGATCGGCCACGCACTCCCCGTGGTGATAGACAACATACCGGGGCGCCTCGGTCACCTCTCCCACCACCGCGACCTGCAGCTGATAACGCTCCCCGAGCGCTTCGAGACGTGGGTAAATGTCTTTGGAAATTTCCACCAACATGCGTTCCTGTGACTCAGAGAGCAGAATTTCCCAAGCAGCCAGGCCTTGTTGCCGCAACGGTACGTGGTCTAACTCGAGGCGACAACCCCATCCCCCCTTGTGACACAGTTCCGCACTGGACGAAAGCAGTCCCGCAGCTCCCATATCCTGACATGAGACCAACCACCCTGCCTCGACGGCTTCTAGGATCGCTTCGATCAGCCGCTTTTCCGCAAACGGATCGCCCACCTGAACGGCTGGACGATCGGCCGCCGCATCGCTGCGCAACTTTTCCGAAGCGAATGCCGCACCACCGACGCCATCCCGGCACGTCGTCGCCCCGATCAAGACGAGCAAGTTTCCTGGCCGTTGTGCACGGCCAAAAACGATCCGCTGGAGTGGAACCAAACCGACGGCCATGGCGTTGACCAAAGGCTGGCCCCGGTACCCCGCGTCGATCCGCGTCAGGCCACTCACCGTAGGCACACCGACGGCGTTTCCATAGCTGCTCACACCTGTGACAATTCCTTCTGCCAAGAAGCGATCGGCGGGGAGATCCGAGGGGCCAAAAAAAAGCCCGTCCAACAGCGCCACAGGGCGGGCACCCATCGCCAAAATGTCGCGCAAGATACCACCTACGCCAGTCGCTGCTCCTTGAACAGGGTCGATCGCGGAAGGATGATTGTGGCTCTCGACTTTCATTGCCAGCCCCATCCCTTGACCGAGATCGAGAATGCCGGCATTCTCCCCAGGCCCTTGCACGACAGCGGTACCTTTTGTCGGAAAGCGGCGCAAGAAGGGACGGCTGTGCTTATAGCTGCAGTGTTCCGACCACAGTGCACCAAACAGACGCAGCTCGACGGGGTTGGGCAGGCGCTGGAGCTCACGTATCAACCGTTGAAGCTCATGGTCGCTCAGGTGAAGGGCATGGGCCTGTGCCACCATCGTTTCTGAGAGCACGCTGTTATCGGTGCTTTCAGACATGGCCAGCCACCTCCTCACGCAGCCGTTGAAAAAAGAAAAGTCCGTCAACGTTACCGAGCCGCCGATCGGCCGCACGTTCTGGATGGGGCATCAGTCCAGCGATGCGTCCGGACGGATCGCAGATGCCGGCAATGCGATCGACACTGCCATTCGGATCGTCTGCATAGACCGCCAAGACGCGCCGATGCTCCCAAAGGGTATCCAACTCGGAGTCCTCTGCCCAGAAGCGCCCTGCAGCATGAGCGATCGGCCAGGAAAGGGGCCTCTTTCCCAACGCCCGCCCAAAAGGGCCCTGGGCGTTTTGCGGAAGGATCTGCTCTGCCCTACAGCGAAACCCGACCGGTTCGTTAGGGAGGAGCACCCCAGGAAGCACACCGGCTTCCAAGAGAATCTGAAAACCGTTACAGATGCCCAGCACCATTGCCCCTTCAGCTGCAGCACGCAGGATGGGACCAAGCTGCGGACGATGTGCGGCGATGGCACCCGGACGCAGATAATCGCCGTAGGAGAAGCCACCCGGCAACACGTACAGATCGTAGCCCACGTCCACCTCGGACGCCCAAAGACGCGTTGCCTGCCACCCTGCGCGTGTGAGCGCATGATAGGTCTCGCGATCGCAGTTGGTTCCGGGAAAAAGGACGACCGCCGCCCGCGGGCGCTTCTCCCCAGGCTGTGATCCGAAAGTCGGCACTGCCTCAGCGTTCACGATGCCGCCTCCAAATAGGGGTGGACTTCCACGGTAAAGTGCTCGCTCACCGGGTTGGCCAAAATGCGCCGTGCCATCTCTTCGGCGCGCTGTTCTGCCAAAGCGAGGGAAGGGGTCTCTTCTGTCCAACGATAGATTTTGCCGACATGCATCGCTTCCACGTTGTCAAACCCCAAATCGGCCAGCGCCACCGTTACGGCTTCGGCTTCGGGATCACGCAATTGCGGCTGTGGTTCGACCGTCAGCGTGACCTGTACTTTCACGCGAGCACGCCTCCCAAACGATGGAGCATCTCTTGGTACGCTTCTTCTACGCCACCCATGTCCCGCCGAAAACGATCCTTGTCGAGCTTTGCATGAGTCTGGACATCCCAAAAGCGGCAGGTGTCTGGCGAAATCTCATCAGCAACCACGATCTGTCCGTCTGTATCCTTGCCAAATTCCAGCTTGAAATCGACCAGCAGTACATTGCGCCGAAGAAGATCTGCCGAAAGCACGTCGTTGACCCGCAAAGCCAGGCGACGCATTTCGTCCACTTCTTCTTCCGTCGCCCACCCCAACACAGCCACCTGCTCTTCGGTCACCAGTGGATCGCCAAGTGGATCGCTCTTGTAGTCAAATTCAACGGTGGGATGGCGCAACGGCGTCCCTTCTTGCAGACCCAGCCGCTTGGCCATCGATCCAGCTACGAGATTGCGCACGATCACCTCGAGCGGAAAGAGATCGACTTTGCGTACCAAGCTCTCGTTTTCTGAAAGCTTGCGCACATGATGGGTCGGTACCCCTGCCTGCTGGAGCATCTCAAAGAAGATGGCCGAAATGGCATTGTTCAGTGCGCCTTTGCCCGAGATTTTCGCTTTCTTCTTGCCATCAAACGCGGTGGCGTCATCCTTGTAGAACATCACATAACAATCCGGCAGGTTACATGTATAGAGTTGCTTTGCCTTGCCCTCATACAACATTTCGCCCCGCCGGATCTCTTCCATCGCCATGTCGATTCTCCTCCTCGCATTTGCCGCGTCCGCTCCGTTCTTTCCTCTCCTGTCTTTTCGTCATTGTGCAGGCGGAGGTGACTCTAGGCCAGCACGTTGAAACAGATCGTCGATATGTCCCAAATACACCGCCGGATCAAAGAGCGCATCGAGCTGGTCGAGACTCAAAAAACGCTCTATTCCAGCTTCCATCAGCGTCTCCCGGAAAGGACGCTCTTGCTGCCATGCCGTCATCGCCGCTTTCTGTACCAGATCGTAGGCCTGTTCTCGGCTCAATCCGGTATCGACCAACGCCAGAAGAACCCGTTCCGAATGGTAAAGGCCTTGGGTAAGGGAAAGGTTCTTAGACATATGCTGTGTCGAGACCTCAAGTCCCGATACGATCTGCTCCATCTGCCCAAGCAGGTAATGCAGTAGGGTCGTGGCATCCGGAAGGATCACCCGCTCGACCGAAGAATGGGAGATGTCTCGCTCATGCCAAAGCACCACATCCTCCAGCGCCGAAAGTACAAAGCCACGCAATACCCTTGCCAAACCGCTCACTTGCTCGGATTGGATCGGATTGCGCTTATGGGGCATAGCCGAAGATCCCTTTTGTCCGCTGGAAAAAGGCTCCGCCACCTCCCGGACCTCGGTCTTTTGCAGCGCCCGAATCTCTGTCGCAATGCGATCCAGTCCCGTCGCTGTAAGTGCGATCGCGAAGATCAGCTGGGCATGTCGATCGCGTGCCACCACCTGGGTAGCCACCGGTTCAACGCCGATCCCCAGATGGGAACAGACATACGCTTCGACCCGTGGATCAATATTGCCGAAGGTACCGACGGCACCGGAGAGCTTGCCAACAGCCGCCTGAGCGAAGGCATCCTGCAAACGCGCGCGATTGCGTTGGAGTTCGGTGTACCAGCCGGCCACTTTGATCCCAAACGTGATCGGTTCGGCATGAACCCCATGTGTCCGCCCGATCATCACGGTCTGTTTGTGCCGCAAGGCCAGTGTGCGCAACGCTTCCAACAGTGCCTCCAGGCGCGTGTCGATCAACGCACCGGACTCTTTGATCAAGACCGCTTGCGCGGTATCGACCACATCGTTGCTCGTCAATCCGTAGTGCACCCAACGCCGCTCCGCACCCATCGACTCCGAAAGGGCACGCGTGAAAGCGACGACATCATGATGGGTCTCCTGCTCCAGGGCGGCGACACGCGCTACGGTAAAATGAGCATTACGCCGCACTGCCTCTGCTTCTTCTACAGGAACGACACCCAAGCTGGCCCAAGCTTCGACGGCCAGGCACTCCACCTCGCGCCACAGTTCATACTTGTGCTGGACGCTCCACAGCTGGGCCATCTCAGGCCGGGTATACCGTTCGATCATGAGAAAGTTTCCACCGCCGAGTTCATCCCCGGGTCCCTTTCCGCTGCAAGTAGCCGTCTACCCCATACGATTGCAAAAGCGCATCCTTCTCTGCCACTTCGGCAGCAAGATGTTCCCGATAGGCCACAAGACGTTCTTCCAAAGACGGGTCACCGACAGCCAAAATTTGGCAAGCTAACAATCCCGCATTAAAGGCGCCATCGATGGCCACTGTAGCGACCGGAATCCCTTTCGGCATCTGTACTTCAGCCAGCAAGGCATCTAAGCCAAGCAACTTCCCCGAGAGTGGCACAGCAATCACGGGCAGGAGGGTGTGGGCAGCGACTACCCCAGCCAAATGAGCAGCCGCACCCGCTCCGGCAATGATGACGCGAATCCCCCGTTCTGGCGCTTTTTTCATCAAATCAGCCAATTGCTGGGGCGTACGGTGTGCCGAGAGGATGTGCACTTCGGTGGTCACCTGTAACGCAGCCGGCGCCTCAAGCGCGGCACGCATAACAGGTAGGTCGGAATCGCTACCCATCAAGACCAAGACGCGAGTTCCCAAACATATGCCCCCTTTATCCGGCAGAATAAGCGACAGATTCGCAAAAAATACGAACGAATGATCAAATGCTGACTTTATCGTTCGTCTATAGCATAGAACAGCTGACATGACTCGTCAAATCGAAATCCGTTTAAATGGCGCTCAAACCCTACACCTCGATCTGCTGCCAGCGATTTTTGCGAAAGCGAAACCAGATCAAAAGAGCCCGTACCCATTGATCGACCACAACACCCAACCAAACGCCAGAAAGTCCCATCTGAAACACCTTGACGGCCAACGTGCCGATACCCAAACGCAGCGCCCAAAGGCCGATAAAAGTCAACAGCAATGGCGCCCGCGTATCTCCCGCACCGCGCAGGGATCCAGCGACCACCTGGTAAATGCCCAATCCAGGTTGGCTGAGTGCGGCCCAACGCAGTGCCAATGCTCCCAGGGCAATGACACGGGCATCCGTCGTAAAGAGGCCGACAAGCGGCACGGCAAAGAGCAAAAAAAGCAATGCGATGAGCGTCTGCAGACTTGCACTGAGCACCAAGGCAATGCGCGTCGTCTTGGCGGCCAGCGTAGCCTTGTGCGCACCCAATACCTGCCCGGTAAAGGCACTGGCTGCAACGGCAAATCCAGCCGCCAAAGGCTGACAAAGATTGGTGATGTTTACAGCAATTTGATGCGCAGCGTATGCGTCGGTGCCCAACGAAGTGACCAACCGTGCAAAGACGAGAATGCCACCAGAAAGAATCAGCTGCTCCAATCCAGCGGGAAGACCGACGTTGAGAATCCGCTGGATCAGTGGAAAATTGACGTACAACCGGTTTCGAAAGCGAACATACAACAGGAGTTTTCCAGATTGCAGCGCAACCATAAAAAGCAGCAATGCCACGAGCGTCGAAACAACCGTCGCGATTCCCGCACCGATCAACCCAAGAGGTGCAATCCCCAATCCGCCGTGGATCAACCAATAGGCCAATCCCAAATTGAGCACGCCCCTGAACGCGTTGATATACAATGGCGTGCGCGTATCTCCTGCGCCGCGCAACGCACCGGACAGACACGCGGCATCCGCCATAAACAAGGTAGAGATCAGCAGTAAACGCAGGTAGGGGGTCCCCATTGCCGCTAAAGATGAAGAAAGGCCCATAAATTGCAAGATTTCCGAAGAAAAAGAGCACCCCAACACGAGAAGTACCAACCCTGCCAGGGTCGTAGCGATTACAGCCTGCACCGTCGCTTCGACGGCCAGCTTCTCATCTGTACCTCCCTTGGCTCGTGCCACCAAGGCCGTCGCACCGATGCCGAAAGCGAAAAAGGCCGAGACCAAAAACCAATTGATCTGACCGGCCAATCCGACCACAGCAATGGCCTGGGGACCCAAGCCCCCGACCATCCACAGCATTGCCAACTGGATCAACCCGAAGACAAACTGTTCTCCAATCGCAGGCAAGGAGAGCTGGAGAACGGCCCGTACCAATGTACGGCGATCGGCTTGCTCGCCAAAAGAGAGCAAAGCCCGATTCCCTCTCGGTGCATCCGTTACGATTTCATCCGTGTCAGAAGAATGTTTATCCATTTTATTCCTTTCTTAAAGATTTGTTCCTTCAAGCCAGACCATCGTATCGCATCCGCATTTGTGTCAGCTTCGGATGACAAAGGCAGTGGAGGATACTGCACCGCTTCTCATCTGTCGAATCATCCGTTGATGACCGCTTGATTCTCTTGGATCCACTTCTGGGCAGCAACTGCGGCTCCATCGCATGATCAACGCAGTTTCATGGATCAATACCCCTGCTATCTTCGTTTAAAGTATAAATAGTATCCTTGGAGAAATCCCGCACCACAAGACGCAAGGGGTGCTAAGATAACGCAGTGGTGCTAAAGGAGGGAGAAGGTGGCTCATCCTTCTATTCGTCTGCTCGCCGTCGATTTAGACGGCACATTGCTCCCCCAAAGCAAACAGATTCTCCCCCGAACTCGAGAGGCACTTCGCCAAGCAGTGCAAAAGGGAATCCACGTCGTCTTGGCTTCTGGACGGATGCCGGCTTCTATCGGCGTCTACGCAGATGGGTTGGAACTCACTGATCCCTATGCTGCCCTCAACGGCGCGATCCTCGCTCAGCAGGACGGGCAACGGTTACTGCGCCTTCCCATACCCCAGCCAACGTTGGCCGACCTGCTCCGCCTCCTCAAGCAAGCTGGTCTTCCCCTCCAGCTGTACGGGGATAACCACCTGTTCATCCAAGAGCCAGATGAACACCTGCTGCGGTGGTTCAAACGCAATGCGGTCAAAACAGGAAAAAAGACGACACCTGCATTTCGCGTCACAGCACTGGGAGATGCTCTTTTCTCTGCCGAGGCCTTTCGAGAGGAGATCTACAAAATCGCTGTCTTCTCTGGCAACAAGGCAGAGGTAGAGCAACTCCATCGACAGCTCGTCCGCTTCCCGGTCACCGTGGCTTCTTCTGCCGCGCACAACCTGGAGATCACCGCACCTGCAGCAGACAAGGGCGAGGCGCTGCATTTTTTGTGCAACCACTTGCAGATCCCGCTCGAAGAAACAATGGCCATTGGGGACAATACCAACGATCTTCCCATGCTTCGAGCAGCGGGGCTGGCCATTGCCATGGGAAACGCCCCGGCTGCCGTGCGCAACGCTGCCCATTGGGTGACACAGGACTGCGAACATGACGGAGTCGCCATTGCCGTCGAGCGCTTCCTCTTTGCTCCACAGCACTGATCGCAAGAAAACGCTGCCAAGCCGTCCTTTGACCCAAAGAGCGCTGGGCCACTGCTTAGGGACAGATCACACCCTCTTCCAGGCGCACTTCGACAACTTCAAAGCGAATGCCCCGGTGAGACCGTTTGTTCTCTTCGACCAGGATAAAAAGGCCATGGCGCATTCCGTCTTGCAAGGCCAAGGTAAGCTCAACCGGAGATCGGTCCCCAAATTGTTGTGCAAGAGCGGCAAAGGGAAGGCGCTTTTCGGGTGCCCCACACAAAGTCTCGGTGATGGCTTGAATCAGAGGATCATGGACCTCAGCCCGTCGACGACCACGCAGAAAGCGCCCAACCGGAAAAGGCCGATCGGGCACTTTGACCGTCTGTTCCAGGCGATCTTGCATGGGGTTTTCCAACCAGCGGTCCTGCATCTGCCACGACTGCCAAGCCGCCACGTGCTCACCTTCCATGCGAAAACAACAGTCCTATATCTCGATAAAGATAAAGCGCGCGATCACCAAAAGAAAGAGCACCCACATCAACCAGTGAATCTGCTCGACCTTTTCTCCCCTTGCACGCAGAACAAGATTGCGAACGCCGTTGATGATACAGTAAGAGACGATGCCAAAGGAGACACCGTTGGCAATCGAGTAGGTAAATGGCATCATGACAATCGTCAAAAAAGCCGGTATGGCATTGCGGAGCTCGGACCAGTCGATCAAACGAACCGACTGCATCATCAACACGCCCACCAAGATGAGGGCAGGGGCAGTAGCCGCATCCGGAATAATGCCCGCCAGTGGTGCCAGCAGCAAAGCCAGTAGAAAGACCACCCCTGTGGTCACAGCGGTCAAACCGGTGCGGCCGCCAGCGGCGATACCCGTCGCACTTTCTACGAAGGCCGTAATCGTGCTGGTGCCCATCAGTGCACCGAAAGAGACGCCCGATGCATCGACGAGCATCGCCCGTCCCAGACGCCGCTGCCCATCTGGTCGTTCAAGCAACCCTGCCCGTTGTGCCGTCCCAACCAAAGTCCCAAACGTGTCAAACAACTCGACAAACGTAAAGGTTGCGATCATCTCGATGATGCCGGAATCGATGGCACCACGGATGTCCAGTTTGCCTACTGCCAAATGGCTCAGGTTGGGCAGAAACTGTGGGTGCTGCAGGGCAGCCGTATTGCTCACACCGAGCGGAATGCCGATCAGTGTCGTCACCAAGATCCCGATCAGCAACGCTGCAGGTATCCGCAGCACCATCAGCAGCGCATCGAGAAAGAGTCCCACAATGCCCAGCAGCATGACCCGGTCATGAACCACATTGCCAATGCCCAAGTTCCAATCCAGATTGGGTACAATCCCTACGGCATGGGGTATCGTCAAAGAGATGCTCATGAAATTGCCAAGCTTTAAACCGATCACGGTGATGAACAGCCCAATGCCGACAGTAATAGCATACTGAATAGCGGTTGGTACAGCGACGACCAACAATTGGCGAACGCGTGTCACTGTCAGGATGATAAAGATAATGCCTGAGATAAAGACAGCACCCAAGCCCACCTGCCAGGTGATGGCCCCATTGGAACCGAGCACGACGGTCATAAAATAGGCGTTGAGCCCCATGCCTGGCGCGAGCGCAATGGGGAAGTTTACAAATAATCCCATCGCCATGGTCACGACGCCCGCGCCAACGGCCGTGGCAAAGAAAACCGCATTGCGATCCATTCCGGTAGCACCGAGAATCGAGGGATTGACGAACAAGATATAGGCCATCGCCACGAAAGTGGTGAGGCCCGCAATCACTTCTGTCCGAATGTTGGAATTGAATTCACTGAGATGAAACCATCGCTCCATCACGACCGGCCTGATCTCCTTCCGTTACTCTAAAACGGAGTGAGTGTAGCAGGTGCAGTCCGCCCTCGTCAACAAAATTCGAACGATCCTACAAATCAATAAAACAACGTACGCATTTTCGCACACTTTTTTATTCCCACTCGACGGTCGCCGGTGGTTTGGTGGTGATGTCGTAGACCACCCGACTCACCTCGGGAAGCTCGTTGCATAACCGTTGCGCAATCTTTGCGAGCAACGCAGGCGGCAGAGGGGCCCATTCCGCCGTCATCCCGTCTTGAGAGCGCACAGCACGAACGGCGATTGTCTCACCATAGGTGCGCGCATCCCCTTTAACCCCGACGCTTCGTATACCGGGCAGAACGGCAAAGTATTGCCAAAGCTGGCGATGGTATCCGCTCGCTTCGATCTCTTCTCGCACAATGGCATCGGCCTGACGGACCAGCTGAAGACGCTGTGGTGTCACAGTGCCAATGATGCGGATGGCCAATCCTGGGCCAGGAAAAGGTTGACGCCAGACCAAGGTTTCCGGCAAGCCAAGCAGCAAACCGACCTGGCGCACCTCATCTTTGAAGAGCCAACGGAGCGGCTCGACCAGCGAGAAGTGCAGATCTTCTGGCAACCCCCCGACATTGTGATGCGATTTGATCGTGGCCGACGCACCACTCCCTGACTCAATGACATCCGGATAGAGGGTACCTTGCACCAGGAAAGGGACCTCTCCCCATCGCTTTGCCTCCACTTCAAACGTGCGGATAAAGGCCGCTCCAATCCGTTTGCGTTTCTCTTCCGGATCTACAACTCCTTCCAACTGACGCAAAAAGCTCTCCCGCGCATCGACATAGTGCACCTCGATGTGCAGCCGAGCAAAGCTTTCCAGGACTTGGGTTGCCTCACCCTCCCGCAGCAATCCATGGTCGACAAAAATACAATGCAGCCGGTCTCCCAGGGCACGTCCGGCAACCGCTGCTGCCACAGCCGAATCGACCCCACCGGAAAGTGCGCAGATTGCTTCTTCCTGCTCGCCCACCTGAATACGTACCTGATCGACCAACTGCTGGACGACGTCTTCCAACCGCCACTCTCCCTGGCAGTGACAAATATCCATTAGAAATCGGCGAATCAGCTGCATCCCTTTGGGTGTCTGCGAGACTTCTGGATGAAACTGAACTGCGTAGCGCTTGCGCTGTGTATCGTGCATCGCTGCGATCGGCGTCTCCTGTGTCTGCGCGTCGACGACAAAACCCGGCGGTGCCACGAGGACGCGGTCCCCATGGCTCATCCACACGGGCTCTTCCGCCCCCCAATCGGAAAAGAGCGGCCCTCCGTGGGTGATGTGCAAGGATGCCGGTCCATACTCTGCATGCTCTCCACCCGCTACTTTCCCCCCATAATGCTGCGCCATCAACTGCAGTCCGTAGCAGATGCCAAGAATGGGAACTTCCAACTCCCACAGCGACGGATCAGGATAGAGGGCATCTTTTGCGTAGATGCTCTTCGGCCCTCCCGACAAGATTAACCCCTTTAACGGTAGATCCCGCAGTTTCTCAACCGGGAGATCAGCCGGCAGCAGTTCACTGTAAACCCCACATTCACGAATGCGCCGACAGATCAGCTGATTGTATTGGCCTCCAAAGTCAAGCACCGCAACCATCTCAGATTCAATGAAACCGCCGCCTCTCTTCTTCTGTTCATCCGTTGCCTCGGGCACGTCTTGCCTCCTCTTCTTCCGTATTTGCCGTGACTTGACCGCCTGCCACTGCTGGTTGTCGTAGGGCAACGATCAACGCCAGACCATCTTCACGCAGCTTTCGCACGTCTGCCTTTGAGGGACGCGGCCCAAAGCGCAGGCGCTCGTAGCTTTCGACAAACGCATCGGCAGCTCCAGCTGCTTGGGGAAATGCCCGGATAAGCGATTGCGCCCAAGCGACAGGAAGCCGTGTTGGGTCAACCGCACCAAACAGACGGCAGATGATTACCATCCGCCGCATCGCACGATCGGCAGTCCGGCGGACCTCGGAAAGCCCCTCATCGCGCCAACAGACGCTCCCCCAAAGCAGGGGTGGCAGCCAATGACGTCGCAACAAGAGCGCAGCAATCAGTGCCACGACAAACAAACTACCACCGGTGGCGATCGGCCAAAAGGGCAACTGCTCGGTGTCTCGGCCCTCTTTCGTGCTTGCTGCCGCAAGCGATTCTGCCTGCTGCGGAATTGTTGGTGCCGGCTTCATCGTCCGTGGATGCTCTTCCTGAGTTGCAGGAGGATGTTGCATCGAGCGGTTGTTCACCGGCAGCGCAGCTTCTCCCCAGGGGGTTGCAGAAGAAAACCCCGGCGTCGGATCAAACGCAACCCACCCCACTTGTGGGAGAAAAACCTCCACCCAAGAATGTGCATCCCTTGCCCGAACCTCGTACTGATGTGTTCCTACCTGCGTCCCTGGAGCGAAGCCTTTCACCCACCGTGCGGGAATACCTTCCGCACGCAAGAGCACCACCATTGCCGATGAAAAGTAATCGCAGTAACCGGTGTGGGTATCAAAAAGGAACTGATCGACGAAATCTCGTCTCGGATCGATAGCTGGAGGATGCAATGTGTATTGAAAATGCTGGGAGTCGTTGAGATACTGCTGGATCGCCAGCGCTTTGTCGTAGAGGCTCAAGGATTCTCCTGGTGCCTGCTTGGTCGCATCAGCAATGATCTGGTCCGCCAATTGATAGACCCGTTGTGGAAGCTCGCTTGGAAGCTGGAGATAGGGAGCCCAAGCGTTCCATAAGGTAGGATCTTGCAAGGCAGGCGCGGCTTTCAAGAGTTGCTCGGACGGCGCCTGCAAACTTTCCTGAACCGAAGCCGGAGCATCCGCTTGGGACTGCGTCACGATCTGCGGCAAACCGTTCTGATCGGCAAGTACGGAACCGGTGTCCAGGCCGTGTGCCTGACGGATGTTTTCCGGATCGTCCCAAGCAAACGGCCCCCGGCTGCTGTTGCGTAGCTGCTGGGGAGTATAGTCCGGCGGTTGCCAAACCACTCCGTACTGACTCCCTGCCTGCACCGATCGATTGGGCAGTCGCACCGCGCCACTCTCCGGATCCAACTCCATCCCAAGGTCGTCTGCCCGGGCTTGGCCATCGACCCACTCCGTGCCAAAAAGGCGCGGGAAAGATCGCGTTGGCCAGGGGAGCATCAACTCCGGCAATGTGGCGGAAAGACGCACGTAGGCCGATGACCCGAGCGCATGTCCCGAAGCACCTGCGGTGTCCAACGCAGAACTTGGCACCTTGGCAACCAACTCGGCCTCATTGCCTATCCAGCCGTGACCCGTATAGAAATCCTTGGACTCCCCCCGCCACAGCGTAGGCTGTTGTGCAGTCACCGTCATCACCAAGGCATCGCTTTCCGACAGTCCCCCTCCCAGCTTGCTGTCATCCTTTGAATAGCCAATCGTCTTGGCCCCCAAACCCGCCTGACCGAACACGTGTCCGTGCAGTGGATCTGGCCAAGCGGGATTGGCGCTCGGTGCAGCCCAGCCTATACCAACAATACAGAGCGACGCTACCAAGGCAGGAAGCAAAAAGCGAGAGAGAAAGCCACGCCATACCGAAGTGGCCGCTGCTACTCGTTCATACTGAGCCAAGGCGAGCAAAACCACACCGACGCCTGTAAAAACGACAAACGGCCATTCCAGCCGATGACCCCCAAAAGCATCCATCATCCCCAAAACGACCAACCCGGCTGCAAAGAGCGGCAGAACGCGTTGCCGACGAACAGCGATCTCCGCAAACAGCATGGCGCACAACCCAACCAGCAACCAGGAGAGTTCCGGGTAAAAGAGAATGACGAATGTAGAAAGGATCATCTCTGGATTGTCGTGGATCGAGAGTTGCTGCAACCCCAATGCGATGTTTTCGAAGCGCTGCTGCCAATATGTTTCTAGGTTTGCGTAAAAAGGCAACTCCCCCGGTGCACCGCTTCCCTCTACTCCCAGTATCAGATCGGAGAAGGCCCAGACCAACAATCCTGCTGGCAAACGCAGGTACCAAGATCGAAGCAGTACCTGAATCGCCACTTGCAACAAGATCGCGAAAAAAAGCAAGAGATTGGACGGAAGGGCAAGCGTCTGTGCAAAGGGCTGAAAGAGGGCAAACAACCAGACAGCAAGCAGTGGAAGGTAGAGCGCTTTCACCCAGGTACGGTTAGGCATGGGTACCCTTCCCCCGCCCCATCGCCGTTGACAACGTCACCACGTTGGCTCCTGAAAATTCCAACGGCACCCTATGATTTCCCCCGTCTGTATCGAAAAGGTGGAGCATCACACGAATCCGTCGCGCCAGTAAAGGCATCAGAAAGCGGGAGAGATAGATCTCGCCGACCCGGCTCGAAACCACGACCACCCGATCTTGTGCGGTGAGAATGGGTGCAAAGGCCGCGATCTCCTCGCCGGCTCCCCGTGACGCATTCGGTTGGATGGCAGCCAACCGATCCAGCAACGGGTCAACGCGCCCCCGAGGTGCTCCCATCGGGTGTGCCTGACCATCGATCACCAAAAAGCCTTGTCCGCCGAGCTGTTCCCACTGCCACAGCAGAGAAGCGCCCCAAGAGACAACTTGTTCGAAAAGCGCTTGCGGCATCCCCTGGTAACGATCCTGTTTGCGATCGATTACCAGCCAGAGTCGTTCGTCTGATCCGTGTTCGAACTCCTTGCTTTGTGGTGTTCCGGCTTTTGCAGTCAGCTTCCAGTGAATGCGGTTGATCCGATCACCTGGCTGATAAGGGCGCACACTAGACAGACGTGAGACATCCTCTTGGTAGCGTCCTCCGGGACGCGAGCCAAAAGAGAACTGAGATGAAAGTGGGTCCTCGGGAATAGGAATCAGACGTGGGTAGACAATCAATTGTCCAGGTGCCCGAAAGCGGCGTTGCAGCGTGATGAGCCCAAAAAGATCACCAGAGCGAAGCACAAGGTGGGAAAAAACGTAAACGCCGCGCGGTACGTTTTCCAATGTTGTTTCCCAGATTGCTCCCTGGGGCCCCATCACTGCCCACTGCTGGCGGCGTACATGCTGCTTTAGCCCCTGTGGCCATTGTTCTGCAACCTGCCAACCAAAATGTGGCCAACCCCGCCGGGCTTGGATGTGGACGGATAGATGCACCGGCTCATTGGCGAAATATCGTGGGGCATCAAAGCTACGTGAAACTCGAATGCCAAAGAGACCCACCACGGCAGCACCCACCGAGAATGCCAACAACGCAGAGGTTGCGTATAAGACGAAATACGGTCCAAATCCACCTTGCACGCGGGCATAAACAAACGCCACTCCAAGGAGAGCCACACACAGGAACAGTGCACGTACGACAAGCCACATCGAGCTTTGGCGCACTTGCCGCAGCCGATCGCCTCGTTTCACCGCGCTCCCCTCCGCATCGCGGAGGGCCACTTGGCAACCAGTTCTTCGACAAGCGATTCCGCTTTGACACCGTCCATGCGGGCTTGGGGGGTCAGTACCAAACGATGGGCCAGAATAGGTACCGCCAACGGCTGAAGATCCTCCGGGGTCACATAGCTGCGCCCTGCAAGATAGGCGCTCGCCTGTGCCAAACGCATCCATCCCAGCGACGCGCGCGGGCTTGCTCCCAATGCCACCACAGAGAGCTCCCGCGTCGATTGGACAAAGGCGACAATGGCTCGCTGGAGGCTCTCTTCCACATAAACTTGCTGCACCTCACTGCGCGCACTGCGCAAATGTTGCGCCGTTGCAACAGGCTGCAGCGCCTCTGGAGAAACGCGATCCTGCCACTCGCGCAAAAGTCGGATCTCTTCTTCGCGGGAAAGATACCCCAGATGGACTTTGATCAGGAAACGGTCGAGCTGGGCTTCAGGCAGCGGAAAAGTTCCCTCGTATTCGATCGGGTTCTGCGTCGCCATGACCAAAAACGGATCAGGCAACGGATGGCGCTCGCCGTCGACCGTGACCGCACGCTCTTCCATTGCTTCGAGTAAGGCAGCCTGCGTCTTGGGTGAAGTGCGATTGATCTCATCGGCAAGGACAATATTGGCCATGATCGGTCCCGGGCGAAAGAGGAACCGACCACTCTCTTGGTCATAAACAGAAACACCGGTCACATCGGTGGGCAACAGATCCGGGGTAAACTGAATGCGCTTGAACGTACAACCAAAGCTTTGTGCAATTGCACGGACCAAGGTGGTCTTGCCAACACCCGGAACGTCTTCGATAAGCACGTGACCGTCGGCCAGCATCGCGGCAAAGAGCAACTGTACCACGCGATCTTTTCCCAAAATGACGCGCAGCACGTTCTCATATGCTTGCTGCACATGCTCCCTCGCCTCGGACGTATGTTCCACATCGATCACACTGCCCCGCCTCCTTGCCCGGTTTCTCCGTGCCATAAAACGCTTGCGCAGACCACTTGCTCTCATCGGTAGCACCGGTGCTGGCTTCAGTCTGCTCGCTTTTCTGCTCGTCCAACCCAGGCAAGTGCGAAAAATCACTGCCTTCTATCTTAACACGAAAGGGGCACCCAACGGGTGCCCCTCCTTAAGCTGGACGCCGATCAATAATCCATGTCCGGCATACCGCCAGGCGCAGCAGCTGCGTTCTTTTGTTCTTCGGGTTTGTCAGCCACCAGCGATTCGGTCGTCAGGATCATCGATGCCACCGAAGCCGCATTCTGTAACGCCGAACGCGTCACCTTCAACGGATCGATGATCCCGGCATCGAACATATCCGCCCAGCGGTCGTGTGCCGCATCATAGCCGAAGTTCTTCTCCGAGTTCTTCAACCGCTCGACGATCACCGAGCCTTCCAGTCCGGCATTGCTTGCAATCTGCCGCACCGGCTCTTCCAACGCCCGGCAGACAATCATCGCACCGGTCCGCTCGTCCCCGCTCAACTCCTGCGCACACTTTTGCACCTCGGGAATGATGTTGACCAGCGCGGTCCCGCCGCCAGCCACAATCCCTTCTTCCACAGCTGCACGCGTCGCATTGAGCGCGTCTTCAATCCGCGCCTTCTTCTCCTTCATCTCGGTCTCGGTTGCAGCACCGACCCGGATGACGGCTACCCCTCCGGAGAGCTTTGCCAGCCGCTCCTGCAGCTTCTCCCGGTCATAATCCGAGGTCGTCTCTTCAATCTGCGCCTTGATCTGCGCAATCCGTGCATTGATCTCGTTCTTGTCCCCATAGCCGTCGACAATCGTCGTGTTCTCCTTGTCGACTTTCACCTGACGGGCGCGTCCCAGTTGGCTGATCTGAGTGTTTTTGATCTCCAACCCCAGCTCTTCGGAGATCACTTCGCCACCGGTCAAAATGGCAATATCCCGCAACATCTCCTTGCGCCGATCGCCAAATCCAGGCGCTTTGACGGCCACGCACTGCAGTGTGCCGCGGATCTTGTTGACCACCAATGTCGCCAGCGCTTCCCCTTCAACATCATCGGCGATGAGCAACAAGGGCTTGCCTTGCTGGACGATCCGCTCCAACAGCGGCAGCAGATCCTGGACGGTGGAGAGCTTCTTGTCGGTGATGAAAATGTAAGGCTCGCTGAGGACGGCTTCCATCTTGTCCTGGTCGGTCACCATGTACGGAGAGATGTAGCCACGGTCGAACTGCATCCCTTCGACGACTTCCACCTCGGTCTCAATGCCCCGGGACTCTTCAACGGTGATCACGCCGTCATGGCCGACCTTCTCCATCGCGTCGGCGATCATCTCGCCGATCTGCTGATCCGAGGCCGAAATCGCTGCCACCTGGGCGATCGACTCCCGCCCTTTGATGGGAATGGCATTCTGCTTAAGGGTTTCTACCGCCCGGCTGACCGCGATTTCAATGCCACGCCGCAACACCATGGGATTGGCCCCTGCCGCAACGTTTTTCATGCCTTCATGGACCATGGCCTGGGCCAAGACCGTTGCGGTGGTGGTGCCGTCTCCGGCAACATCATTGGTCTTGGTCGCAACTTCCTTGACCAACTGGGCACCCATGTTCTCGTAGGGATCTTCCAGCTCGATCTCCTTGGCGATGGTCACCCCGTCGTTGGTGATCGTCGGCGAGCCGAATTTCCTCTCCAGCACGACATTGCGGCCTTTGGGCCCCAAGGTCACTTTGACCGTATCTGCCAATGCATCGACGCCACGTACCAGTGCACGACGTGCCTCTTCGTCGAAAGTGATCTGTTTCGGCATACGTTCCTGACCTCCTTCATCCCTATGTAGCGTTACTCAACGATGGCGAGAATGTCACTCTCGCGAACGACCAAGTATTCGGTGCCCTCGTATTTCACTTCCGTACCGGCGTACTTCGAAAAGAGCACCCGTTGCCCCGTCTGAACATCGAGGGGAATGCGTTTGCCCTCTTCAAAACGGCCTGTCCCTACAGCTACGACTTCGCCCTCTTGCGGCTTCTCCTTTGCCGTATCCGGAAGGACAATGCCACCAGCCGTCTTTTCCTCTTGTTCAACAGGCTTGATGACCACACGATCACCCAGCGGCTTTAACATGCCTCGTTCCTCCTTTACCGTTCCAATGGCCGCACTCCCCGACTGTTTGAAGGCGGCTGGCACTCACTTGAGTTGAGTGCTAACACCCCACGGCCATTATAGCCGTCACAGGCGCAATTGCAAACCGGTCACCCTTCTTGCGGAATTTGCAGCCGCGTATGCTGCTCGAGAAAACGCCACGTCGCTTCATCGCACACACCGAGCTCTTTTGCAGGAATGTTTTTCGTCATTTGGAGATCCCGCACCGCGACATTACAGATGTAATCAAATTCATCGTTCGGCATCTGATTTGCCTCACCGGCGACGGTATTGTGCCAGTAGAAGCCCAGATCGACCAATGCCAGTTTGAGTGTCCGCACCCAAGGTCCCCGATCGCCCATTCGCAACGTTGGAAAATGCACAGCTGCCTCTGCCATTGTGCCAACCCCCCAGATCGGTGAGATCCTTACTGCATCGTTTGCGTGCTTGATGGCACGCCTGGAAGTATAGCACCATCACAGCAGAAACAGCCATGTGAAAGGCGGGAAAAGGTTTTCCGCACAGGTTGTATCAGGCGGCTTCGCTCAGGAAAAGGCGCACCCATTCTCCAGCAGCCAGCGTCACCGTAAGCGGCTCGCCAGGTGACAGCTGCGTTGCAACACGATCATTTCCTTGACCACTCACCACGACAGTCAGCGGGGCGTGCGAACCCCGCTGGAAGTGCAGCTGGGTAGTCCGAGCAGTTTCCAACGGGTTCCACAGCAAGAATCGGTAACCTGGCCCATCGACGCCCGCATGGGGATCGAGCAGATCAAGACAGAGCAGCATACATTCCTCATCTTCACTCTGTGCATACTGTTCAAACAACAAGGCCAACCAGAACACTTCGCCAGCCCCGTAGACCTCCTTGCCGATCTCCCCTGTCTGTCCCTCAAACTCCAGCATTGCCAAATTCTCATAAGGAATATAACGGGCACGCGTGTCATCAAATTTGAAAAAGTAGAGATCGTTTTTACGCTGCAAGTTCAAAACACGCAGCATCAGAGGAGGAACGATGCCAGCGTCGATGAGGTGTATCCAGGGCAAGATCGCTTCGACGGATTCTTTGAGAGCCGGATAGAGCACAGAGGCGCAGGCCTGAAACATGCCCTGTACATTGACACCATGCGAACGGCGACTGGGATCACGATACCAATAGGCCATGCGCATTTGGGTGTCAAAAATCTGTTTCGCCCACTGGAGAGTCATCGGATCTCCTACAATCGCTGTCAACCAGGCCGCTGCAGCAGCGCCGAATGCCAATTCCTGGGGTTCATGATGCACCAAGTCAATCGGCAAATTGCACAAGACTTCCAGCGCCGTGTAGGCTTCCCGCAGATAGCGCTCTTGCTGGGTCAATTGGTAAGCAAGCAAGGCAGCGTACGCATACAGACCGTTATTGGCAAAATTGTAGCCATAGAGCGGCTCCTGTTGAGTCGCTTCATAAAACATTGGAAAGAGATAATGGACTTTTTCAGCCAGAACGGTTGCGCGATCAAATGCGAGCAAGAAATCATTGACGAGCGTCGCATCGTTGGAGAGCAGAGCGATCCATCCCCATTTGACCAAACCATTCTCGAAAAAGTACCAGCTGTCCACCGTTTCCGGTCCATCGGGTAGCGGAAAATCGTTGCTGATGAAGCGTTCCGAAGGGCGGAAAAAAGCATGGAGCTGTTTTTGCAGGACAGCGATGCGTTCTTGCAACGCCTGTGAACCAAAATCCCGTTGCCACAACAACCAAGGCCAGAGCAGATCGGTCTGGGTGACCAATTCCAAATGGGCTTCGGTTTCAAACCATTGAGAGCTCTTCGGGACATACGCGAGATACCCAGCCCCTTCTCCAACGGAAGTAAAGGCCAAGTTCTCATCGATCAATTCCTGTTTGGCCCCCTCTGCCACCTGATGCCAAGAGATCTCCGGTACGGGCCACGGCGTCGTGGTTGGCAGAAACGGGACCAAGGCCTCTATCAAGGTCGAAATCGCTTGGGCAGCTGCTGGCGTCTGCTGCTGCTCATCGCAGCGGAGATACCACTGAAAACGCTGCTTCCCCTTCGGGAAGTCGCTGCCGAGATAGTCGTTTGCCCACAGGCCAATGCCATAACGATCTTGACCAGCAAAGACCATTCGCGCCGCACATTCATAACTGAGGAAGCGTGCCATGTTGCGATGGGTAAACCAGCGCATCTCTTCCATATCGAAGTAGAGGATCCAAACCGTCTTATGCATGGGATCATAGTAATAGAGCCCAGGCAAATCATTGCCCCGTACACCCTGTGCCGAAGGCGTCGGGTTGGCGATCTGCCATTGGTGCCATTCTAGGTATTGGCGATCTTGAAAACCGTGCAAATCGCCCAGCCAAACGACAATCTGGGGTTCAATCTCTCCTTGATGCTGCAGGGACAACGGCGCATTTAAATCTACCTGCACCGAAAAGCGGAACCACCCTTCGCTGGGTGAAAGGGTCACATTCCCCTCGAAAGGATAGGGAAGCGGTGCTCCCTGACGATCGGTCGCAAGGCCTTGTCCAGAAAAGAAAAGGGTATCCCCTTGTAGTGTCACTTGTGTTGGAACAAGATCAAAAGAAGGTCCGCTGATCAATCGATTCGGAAGGGAGATGACCTGCCACTCTCCGGCTTGACGGCGTTCAAAATGATAGAGATAACCGCCTTCTTCTTGAAGCACGAAGCAGAGACGGGTGTCGCCGTTCTCTAATGCGACAAATCGCTCCGACAAGCGTTTGGGTTCGTCGGGCTGTGAGTACATGGGTTCTCCCCCTTGTTCTCCATCTTGTCCTGTATCATACTGTTAAAAGCTTTGCGATTCAAACGAAAAGAGCGACGAAGAACAGGCCATCGCTGAAGGGGGGAATAGCAGGTGAGCTCCAAGCATTTTTCTGTAGGGATTGCTGGCGCCGGCGCTTTTGCAACTTTTCTCGCCGAAGCGCTCGCCCCACTTCCCGCTTTTTCACTTTCCGCTGTCGCCGGACATACACCTTCCAAGCGCGACGCTGTCTTGGCTGCCTATCGCAAGGCACGCCCTCAAGCGGCTACCCCACGTCAATACGATACGGCAGAAGCACTGATCGGTGATCCACACGTTGAGATCGTCCTCATCGTGACGCCACCGGCTACCCATGCCGAATTCACGGCGGCTACCCTGCAGGCCGGCAAGCACGCTTTCGTGGAAAAACCCGGTGCCTTGTCGGCTGCGCAATTGGAACAAAACCGGCAGCTTGCCGCATCGACGGGGCGTGCGCTGGCCGTCGATTTGGTCATGCGCCATCATCCTTTGACGGAAGCGGTACAGCAGCTGTTGTCACGGTGTTTGGTCGGTGAAGTCGAACATGTAACGTTGGTCAATGCCGTTCACCACGTCAAAAGCGGCCATTGGTTTTGGGATAAACGGCAGAGCGGTGGCATTTTCACAGAACATGGGGTCCATTTCTTCGAAGTGGCGCGACATTGGTTCGGAGAAGCAGAAACAGCAAGCGGCAGCGCACAAATAGATGGACAACAGGAGGAATCACGGGTCTGGGCAACTGCTTGTCATCAGGCAGCAGGTGTGCCGCCGGTACCCGTTCAGTACTACCATGGGTTCACACGGGCGCAAGAGGTACCAGAGCAGACAGAATGGCGCATCGAAACCAGCCTTGGAAGGATAACGCTCACCGGATGGATTCCAGAAAAATTAGAGATTGAAGCGGCATTGACGCCCGCACAGATCGAAGCGGTAGATACCCTTTTGCAGGCGATTCCCCAGCAGCCGAGTCCCTTTTTGCAAGCTGCTGTCCAAGAGGTTGGCAGCAGCTTGCAAAAAGTGGACGATGCTGGTTCACCCCGCTGGATTCAGCGCACAACAATTTGTGCCGATCGCCAAGGCTGGTATAACGCAATGGTTCAGGCACGCTTTCTCGATCTCTGTCGTGCCATCGATGATCCCGGCTATGAGGGTTTGATCACACTGCAGGACGCTGTCGCTGACTTGGCTTTGGCCGAACGCTGCCGTGTTTGACAAAAAGCAGGGTCCACAGGAGAGGAGATGTCTCCCATCCCGGAGTACAACGTACCTGGTCCGTCTCGGTCCCCTATCCGAGTGGCACTGGTTGGATTGGGTCGTATTGCGGTCAGTCATGCAGCTGCGCTGCAAGCAAGCGGCGCTGCACAGCTGGCGCTTGTCGTCGACCACCGCCTCCAACGGTGTCAGCATTTCAGCGAACGCTACAATGTACCGTATCTGGACGATTTCGAAGCCACGCTATCGCGTGCCGATATCGATGCCATTGAGATTTGCACCCCGCACGTCACACACCCGGCCTTTGCCATTGCTGCCGCTTGCCATGGCAAGCACGTCCTTACAGAAAAGCCCCTGGCCACGCGAATCGAAGCCGCGGATGCGGTCATTGCTGCAGCACAGCTGCATCACATACAGGTTGGTGTCGTCTACCAGATGCGTTTTACGCCAGCTGCCCAGCAGCTGAAAAAATGGATCGAGGAAGGGGCCATTGGCAAACCCCTCGGTGCACGGGGTGTGTTGACGTGGCACCGTCCCACCCACTATTATGCCGGTTCCACCTGGAAGGGACGGTGGGCTACCGAAGGCGGCGGTGTCCTGATCAATCAAGCGATTCATCTGATCGATTTGATGTTGTGGTACTTGGGTGAAGTTACCCAGGTACGTGCTTACTACGCCAATGTCGCTCATCCAGAAGTCGAAGTGGAAGATACCGCGCAGCTGCACCTCCGTTTTTCAGAGGGTTCGACAGGAATCATCTATGCTTCGACAGCGTATGTGGCGGACGCCCCGCTTTTCTTGGAGATTATCGGAGAACAGGGCACCTGCCGACTTATCGGTGAAAGCGCCCTTTTAGAGAAGAAGGGTAGCACCACCCGCGTTGAAGGCACAGCAGCTTCTACCGGCGGTCCCTCCTACTGGGGTTCCGGCCATGATGCTTTGATCGACGCCTTCTATCACAACGTGCAAGAGGAACGTCCTTTTTTGGTGGATGCCCAGGAAGGGCGCAAATCGTTGGCCGTCGTACTGGCAGCTTACGACTCCGCACGGCTGAACGAGCCCGTCTCTTTTCCCTACAGCCATACTTTGACCGAAATCGATCCGAAAAATATGCCACACCCGGCTTTGGTCATCGAAGAGGAGGAAGCAGCACTGCGGAAGAACTGAACACTCAAAGAATCCCGCGCAACCAGGCGACCCGGACAGCGTCAATACGCGAACTGACTTGCAAGCGATTGAAAAGTGTCCGAATGTGCGTCTCGACCGTACGACGGCTCAGTCCCAACTGCTTGGCAATCGCCTCGTTCTTCCAGCCGTCGGCGATCAATCGCAAAATCTCCAGTTCCCGCGGTGTCAAACTGTCGGCATCCTTTTTCCAGTCGTTAAAGCGTATGGTTATTTCCGGAGAAAAAACCCGGTTGCCCCGAGCCACTTGCCGGACCGCTTCTGCTAAAAATCCCGGCTCCGCTGATTTGAGAAGATATCCCCAGGCCCCACTCGATTGTGCTGCGACAATGTACTCCATATAGTCATATCCACTCAACAACAACACCCGACTTTGCGGCGCCTGAAGCCGTAACTTCGGCATCAAGGCAAAGGCATCGCCGTCTCCCAGGGCAATATCGAGCAGGATGACCTGGGCCTCCATTTTTTCGATCGCACGAAGTGTCTCGTTGACGCTTGTCGCCGTCCCTACGACTGTAAGCCCGTACTCTTCCAAAATGCTTGCCGTCCCTTGAACGACAACGGGATGATCGTCCACCACAAGCACCGTCACTTGCTCGGCCGCCTGTTCAACGCCGGAAGGGTGTGACAACGCCATGGTGCTGCCCCCTTCGCGTCTCCTGCCGCTGCTGAGATAGGCCGAAATCGGATACAGAGCGGCTGATCGGCAATGTCACATGAATGCGTGTTCCTTCCCCCGGAACCGAGTGCAGCGTCAACGTACCACCCATCCAGCGACAGCGATCCTTCATGTTCACCAACCCCGTATGTCCACTGACGATCAACTCATGATCAGAGAGTGGCTGAAAACCGACCCCATTGTCCCACGCATCGAGCAGTACATGATCTTCTTCTACCTGCAAGTGCATTTCGACATCGGTCGCAGCGGCATGACGCGCTACGTTAGAGAGGATCTCTTGAGCCAACCGATAGAGGGTCAATTCGATCTCCGGATGGATGCGCTCCCCTCGACGAGGGCCAGATGAAGTAAAGTGGACCGTAAAGTCTTCCCGACGCATCGTCTCTTCGGCCAACCATTGCAACGCAGCTTCAACGCCCAAATGCTCCAAGACCGTCGGGTAGAGTTGGGCTGCCGTCTCACGCAACTCAAATGCCGTATCCTTTGAAAGCTCGATGGCCTTGTCGAGCTGGCCGCGCAGCCGAGGATCGGCCAGTTGACCGCACACTTCTTCCATCAAACGCACGGCTGCCAAGTGGTTTTGCAGGAGTTCATCGTGCAGATCGGCAGCCAGCCGGCGGCGCTCCTGCTCCTGCAGCGAAACACGCAGTTTGTTCATCGCTGCCAGCTGTTCGGAATCGCGACGGTTGCGCCACGATTCCCCGAGCAGATCGTCGACCCGCTGCTCAAGCTGGGCGATCAGACGCGCGTTTTCAAAAGCTGTAACGGCTTGGTTGGCGATCGTCTGCAGCCATGCCAAGTCTTGTCCGGACAAGCGCGTACGCGTTGTGCGCCGATCCAGGAAAAGCGCCCCGATGGTCACCCCATCCCGACAGAAAGGAACCAAAACCGAACCGGGCGCACCGGGAGGCAGGTACTCGGGTTCTGTCAGGGAACGCCACCACCAAGCAGCCGCTTCGACTTGCTGACGTAGCTTTTCGTTTTGGGCATAACTTCCTGCTGCTGCTGCCACATAGGGAAGGCTTTCGCGCTGATCCAGCACCAGGCAACTACCTTCCAGATGCATCACCTGCATCACTTCTTCGCTGACCAGTCGTGTCAGTTCCCCAATGGTGTGCGGCTTTGCGATCGCTGCGCTCAATGCCTGCAGAGCCTGCCGGTAATCATACCAATCGCGAAAGACCGCTTTTTCAAGCCAACCTTGCAGTCGCTCCCGCAACGCCATAAAGGCGAGGAGCAACGCCAGGTTGATCAAGATGGCCGCTGTCACCACATTGGCTGTCAGTACCGTACCACTGCGAAAGATCAAAAAGAGGGCGACTGCATAGGCCCCCAGCAGCAACAAGCCGAAAAAACCGTAGACGAGGCTGCGGCGAAAGAGTGGACGGATGTCGATCACTTCATCGCGGGCAAAGACGTAGCCGATGGAAAGCGGAATAAAGAGAATGAAAAGGGTCCACAGCGGGTTTAACAAGATCTCCGAAGGTGGACCAGCCAGTGGTTGGATATTGAGCAATAGTGTCTGCAGGCCGACCGTCAGCACAATCGGGGTAATTCCGACCAAAGCCCCAAAGAGCATCACCCGCAGCTGCGCCCGGACCAGTGGAGTAGTCGTACGCCAATGGGGCACGATCGCCTCCAGGCTCCAGCAGCCAACCCAAGCCAGGCTGATCAGCAAAGCACCCATGTTCAGCAGATGCAATTGGGTGAACCCCGCCTGATCGAGCAGTGCAACGATCGCCAAAAGCAGCGGCCAGGCAAGGATACCCCCCTGCTCCCATCGTTTTGCCGCATAGCCGAGCAAGTTATGGAAGAAAAAGGGTAGCGCTGCCGTAGCCGCAGCCAAAGCAATGCGTTCCAGCACAAAGAACCCGTAAATTCCAATGCTTGAGGGATGTGCGACAGCCAAGGCCAATCCTGCAGAGACACAAAAGAGATAGAGCCGATGGGCTGGGGGCCACCATTTGCGCTGTGCCAACACAAACCATCCGGCGGCAAAGAGGCTAATGCCCAAGGCGTACTCCAGCCAGAAAACCAAGCTTGGGCGATTGCTAAATGCGCCTATTGGATAGGTGATATGAACGATACCATGCGAGGTCTGCACTGTGAATTGTTCGACTCTAGGAATCGTGGTATCCCCAGGGCGAATCACGGCTTCGGCCGGTTTGCCGTTGACCTCCAAAAGCCGATCGCCGATCTGTATACCGGCTTGTGCTAGCTTGGAATCATGGGTGATCCCTGTAAAGATCACCTGTCCTGCCGGGTCACGTCCTACAAAAGCTTGCGAATCAGGGTAATTACTATCCAGCACAGGTATTAAGAGAAAGAAAGCCAAGAGGATCGGGGTAAAGACCTGGTGCCACCAAGGTCCTCCACGCTCCTGTTCTTCCTGCGCTTCAGCGGTGACAGCACTCATGAGCTCGGCTCCTCGTCGTACTGTAGCCATTGGCGCGCGATAGCCTCATCGGGAGCACAGCGTTGCGCTTCGGCTGCGATTGCAGCGCTGCACGCCCAGGTGTAGGCGAGACCACCGCTGGCGCGGATCGCTTCGCTTACCTCAGAAAGCGGCACCTCTCGGTGCTGCAGATAATAGGCTTGCAACGAATCTAACGCATCGCCCTTGGCTTGGTCCAGCGCATAGCGGACCGGCAGGGTGATCAGACGCTTTGCTAGATCGGCGAAACGTTGCGGATCCAGCACGGCCCGGGCATCGTTTTCCAACTGGTAGGCGACCCCGACCCGTCTTCCGAAGCAGGCCCAGGCCTGTTGGCGCTGGTCGTTGGCCCCAGCGGCCGCTGCCGCAAAGCGACAGATACCGCCAAACAGGGCGCCGGAACGGGCATCCAGAACCTGCAGAATGCGTTTCTCAGAGATGTCCGGCCGAAAGAGCTCCTGCTCCAACTGTGCTCCACTCGCAGCTTCAAGCACGGTTTGCTGCAAAATCGATACAACCGAATGGCCAGTCTTTTCGTCTACCTTTTGTGCAGCACACAACGCCAACCCGGTGAGCTGCATCGAGACAAGGGCCAATTCCCCGGTCGACCACGTCGCCCAAGGAAGCGTGTCTGCATCCCCATCGAGCGTATCATCGAGCAGATCGGCTGCCAAAAAAAGCCAACGACAGGCAAGCAACGCGTCGCAATCGGGGGCTACCTTTCCTTCGGCACGAAAGATATCGGCAGCATATACGGCTGCATCGCGCACTTCTCCTGAGCCACATGCGTCATTGGTTTGTTTGGACAAAAAAAGGCCGTCAAAGAGCGAAAAATAGCGCTCTTCTGCGGCGTGCAGCGCCTGCTGCAAGTTCGACGCAACGCTCGTACGCAAAGGGTTACCGTTCACCGATAGGGTTCACCTTCGCATCAGCTCACCAGCAGCTTCCAACCGTGTAAAGGCTGCGCCCTTCACCTTTGCGACTCTGCTGGTCCGCTTCGATTCCGGAAAGAATTGCCCGCTGCTCACTCGGTGAAAGCTCCACTCCCGCCATCGCAGCCTCTGGTGTCAACCCAGCGCGAAGTGCTTCCCAGACCTGTGCGAACTTTTCCCGCATATCCTACACCTCCTTCGGCGCGATGTCACCACTTCTGCTAAGATTCGGCAAATTTCGCGCCCCTTCGCATCATAAGCGTCGGCTTGTCGATAGACAAGCCATTGGTCCTACGTGATCTCCGTACATTTATCCACAATTTCCTGTGGGTAAACCGTTTCCCACCCATGTGGAGAGAGAATTCAGGAGGAGGCTTGGGGCTGCATGGCCAATGCATTCCGACGCTCCACACGCCGGTAGGTCCAGCGTGAAAGAGCGATGGCCCCTTCGTAAAGTGCGATAAAGGGAAGGGCAACCAGCGTCTGGGACAAGACGTCTGGTGGCGTAAGCAATCCGGCTACGACAAAAGCGGCCAGGATCGCTATCTTTCGACCTTTCTTGAGCAACGCAGGGGTAATCAGGTGAATCTCTGTCAAAAAAGAGGCAACGGCTGGCAACTCGAAGATCAAAGCCGTTGGAAAGACCAGATTGATCATAAACGTGATGGTCTGCGAAGCTGAAAGCATCACTTCGACACCAGCGCGGTGGGAAAATGTGATCATGAAGTGCAGAATACTGGGATAGAGAACAAAAAATCCGAAACTTGCTCCTGCACCAAAGAGCAGAACAGCTGAGGGCAGATAGAAATAGACCATGCGCCGTTCAGCAGGTAAAAGTCCTGGTTTGGCGAAAGCCCATGCCTGCCACAAGGCGACTGGAATGGTGATCAGAGCACCAACCAGAGCGGAGAGGCGCAGATAAACGCCGAAAATCTCCCCAGGAGAAAGTTGCACCAGGGGCGGAAGTCCCCGCGTCAGATAGCGAAAGATAGGCGTTGCAAACATAAAAGCTGCAAGGGTTGCCAAGACAAAGCAGACGGCCACTACGATCAGCCTACGGCGTAGCTCTTTGAAATGATCCGTAAAGTTCCCATTCCGTTGCGTGTCGCGGCGGCGTCGGTGCCAACGTCTCATCTTTTTCCGCCCCCATGAAGCATGCTTACTCTTCTTTGATATGGTTCTCGCCCGTGTGCTGCGTGTGACCGTGGGCAATCTCAATCGCGTGGCGCAGGACCTCTCCGGCCAATTCAAAAGCCTGACGCACCGCTCGCGGATTGCCGGGTAGATTCCAGATCAACGTCTCCTTGGACATGCCAGCCAAGCCCCGCGTCAGCAGCGCAGTCGGGGTCTCCCGAAAGGCAAGCAGCCGCACTGCTTCGGCCAACCCTGGAAGGTGGCGTTCCAACAAGGGTGCCGTCGCTTCCGGCGTGTGATCCCGAGGGCCTATACCGGTCCCTCCAGAAGTGATGATCAGATCGACACCCCGGTCGATCCCCGTCTGAAGCGCTGCACGGATCTGTTCGACTTCATCCGGCACCACCGCTTTGCCAGAGACCTCAAAGCCCAGCTTTTGTAGCGCTTCCGTTGCCACTTCGCCACTTGCATCTTCTCGAACACCAGTTGCGACCGAATCGCTGATGGTCAACAGAAAGGCCGTCCAACTCATCCACGCATCTCCTCTGGAAAGAAGAAATCGCCGCTTTTCCCGCCATGCTTTTCAACCAGATGCACCCTGTCGAGCACCATCGTCTTGTCGATCCCTTTGCACATGTCGTAGATGGCCAGGGCTGCCGCTGTCACTGCGCACAGCGCTTCCATCTCCACTCCCGTAGCATAGTCCGCTGTCGCTTCCGCACGTATCTGGAGGGCTGCATGCGGCTCATCAAACTCAAAATGCAATCCGACATGCGTCAGCGGAATGGGATGGGCCAATGGAATCCATTGCGGCGTCTGTTTTGCCGCCATCACGCCTGCTACCTCAGCCACTGCCAACGGATCTCCCTTCGGCACGCGGTGTGCACGGATAGCTGCCAACGTCTCTGCCTGCATTCGCAAACAACCTTCGGCAATGGCAGAGCGGTGGGTCATTCGTTTACCCGAGATGTCGACCATGTGCAACTCTAGCGGTTCCGTCTCATTTTCTTCCTCGTGCATCCACGCTCTCCTTCTTACAAATGCTTCGTACAATCGACAATCTCTTTGTCGGTTACCACTGCAGAAAGGGGTACGTCCCAAGGATCATGAGGCAGCGCATCGGTCAACTGAAAAGCAAAACAAAGCCCGATCTTGAAACCGGAAACGCCAGCCAACAAGCGATCGAAGTAGCCCTTTCCATAACCCATCCGAAATCCCTGCCGATCAAACGCCAATCCTGGAACAATGAAACAATCTACCTGTGTAGCAGGTACGGTTTTCCCGGTCGCAACAGCTGGCTCCCGAATGCCAAATCGTCCACGTCGTAACGTTTTCCAACGATCGAAAGCAATCAGCTGAAGCTGTTCCCCTTCTACCCTCGGTACGACCACCTGCTTCCCGACACGCCAAGCCCATTCTACAATGGGGTCCGTCATAGGCTCGGTTCCATGGGACAGGTAGGTGCATAGCAGACGAGCCTGAGTCAGCGCCTTTACACCCATCAACCGACGAAGCACTTGTTCAGAACGTAGAACCAACGTTCCCGCAGAAAGTTGGTCCCTGCGGAAACGCATCAGGTGCCGCCACTCCTCCTTCTCCCATCGCCTCGCAAGAGCCTGCCGATCATCGATCACGCACTGCACCGCCCCGCTCGCCTGACTCGGCCAGACGTAATCGGACAAAGAGCCAGGGAGCCCCTCCAGCACCCCAGGCTCCCAAGAGAAGGCCTTCTAAAAAAGGAACAAAGGGGGAATCTGGAAGCAGCGGATAAAGGCCCACATACAGAATCACTATCCCAGCCACGCCGAGCAGCACACGGCCTACATACTGCCAGGGTTTGCCACTCGCCACAAAGTGCGTTGTCCGACGTTCTGCCCAATACGCTTCTCCAAGGGCGAGCAGTATTCCCATGTAAAAAAGGCTGTCGTGTGAACGATGGGCAACTGCCGCCCCAATCGTGATCACTGCCCATATCCCATGCTTTTTCCAGCCCCACTGTCTAACGATGGGCCAGTATCGCAACGCCAACGCACCCAACACTACAAAACATCCGCCTATCAGGATACCGCCAATCACGTCCCAGGGCCAGTGTACGCCGAGATAGAGTCTTGAAAAGCTGACCAGTAACGTCAGCACGATGCCCACCACCAAAACCCAGCGGCGCCGTGTCAGATACCACAGAAACCCCCAAAAAGTGATATTTCCTTGGGCGTGTCCACTCGGAAACGCATAGCCAGTAGCTTTTCCAATGGACAAGATGCCGGGAAAGTCAAGGGGCCTCGGTTCCTGAACGGTCTCCTTAATCCAAATGTTGGACTCTATGGAAAACAAGAACACGGTGACCAGGCGCAGGGTCAACGCAGGACTGACACACCAAAAGAGGATCAACAACACGGCCGTATAAAAAGTCGGGTCACCGAGCTGGGTCACCATGCGGAAAAAGCTGTCCAACGCCGGTGTATGGATCGACTGAATGGCATACAGCCATGCAAGTTGCCCCTGCACCTCATTTCTCCTTTCCGGCAGTCCAAAGGATTGCGATGGCCAGATAGATCCACATCGCCCCTGCAGCGGTCACACCGGTATCGTTGATGAGAAATGCAACCACGCCAGCTGCCCCTGTCGCCCAAATGGCGGACTGCCACGGGCGAGGAAGCGGACGGCGATGATCCAAGCGACCGCGCCAAAGGGCTACCGCCCCGAGCAAAAGGGTGATGAGCGCCACCCAACGCCAACTGCTATAACCAAGTACATTCATATTGGCCGCCCACTTGCGGGCAATAATGTTGCCAATGTCAGAAAAATCGCCGCGGAACAAAAGGCCTACAGCACGGCCAATATGTGATGCAACTCCTGGCAGCAGCACAGAAATTCCAACCAGCAACGCAACTCCCCCGAAAGCGCCGGCAAAAGTCCATGCCCAAGCACGCCAACGACGCTCTTTCAGGAGATAAAGGCTAAAAAAGAGTGCTGTTCCAAAAGCAGCGGTGATGGCGCCACCCGCATTGGTGCCCAAGGTCGGCCAAGCCAGGAGCAAAAGCACACCTAAAAGAGATCCTAGTGCAGCCATTTGCACCCATCGTCTCGCTCCACCTAAGCTCACCCCAGCCCCGGCTGCCAGCAACGCACTGCCAATCAGTACCCCCATGTACTCGTTGCTGATCCCGTAGTTGCGTACGCCCACAATCGGGTCGAAGGAGAGATAAGCATAATACATCGGCCAATCGCCAGCACAAACCGCAGCAGCGACGCCGAGCGCAACCGTTCCCAAAATCGCAAGGAGTCGACGCACGGGGTCCCGTACGGCAAAGGTCAGCACGGTCCATCCGGCCGTTTCCCCTACCAGCAGCAGTGCGTCGCTCCAAGCCGGCTGAGGTTCGGAAAGCGTCAAGGTAAGCATGGCCAACGGCACCACAGCCAGCGCTGTCCACAGGGGACGCAGCAGGCGTAAGAGCCCGCGTTGTCCCAGCAACAACAGAACCGTACCAATCCCAAAAGCTATGATCAGGATCCACTCATAAGTCGCCAGTACACCACCACGGGTCTGGTAGGTCGTCACTGTCTTGTCAAAGACAGCGTGCAGGGTCTGCAGAGGATAGGTCACCTCCACGGCTGTTGCAGGTAGTCCGGACATCTGTGCAGGTTGCGACATCCCCAAAAAGTAAAGGATGGTCGGCGCAATGTCGACATTTTGCACAATTCCTGTACGCCGTGTCGTCGGGCTTGTCCACAATGTACCCGGTGGAATGTTCCCGCCTACTGCAATGACCGGTGCCAAGCGTTCCCCTTCTTGCCAAGCTTGCGTCGAGACGACAGGGGAGAGAATGATCAGCATCCGGTTGGGACCAAGCAACGGTAACAGTTGGCCGACAGTAGCATCCAAAGATGCTAAGAAATGTTGTTTTTGCTGTGCATACGCCTGAGGGCTCATCGCTGTAGCGGCACGATCGAGTCGTATGCCGTCGCCCGGATCGATAACCGTGAGCGTCGCCTGCGGCAGAATCGCGCTCAATTGGCGGTGAATAGCGGCAGTATCCGCCTCAACGCCGAAAGCAGCCGTCGGTTGCGCCTGAAGCACAGATGCTGAGACCGTTCCCCGGTCGACTGCCCCAGCTTCATCCATTCCTATCCAGGGACCATAGCGTTGCAACTGGTCAGGGCCGCTGTCCGCGTTGCCGATGACCGCTGTTGTCCCACCGTAGCGATGGATGGTCTCCCCCAACAATCCAACCACCGCTTTGGGAGGCAAAGACGCATTCTGCTGCGTTGCCTCACCTACACCAGCGACCAGAACATCGCCGGAAGGGGTGGAACGTCCATTCAAACGCCGGTAGAGTGTTGAACCGCTGCCAGCTCCGACAGGTGTCTGGGATACGAACTCATTACGATCCAGGGTCAATCCTGGCAACGCACCAGCAACCGCCTTCGCTCCCGCGCCGATCGTTGCGTAGGCATTGCCGTCACTGATGCCACCGCCTGTCGTGATGTTCATCAACCCCACCGCCCCATCCTCTTCCGCTTCATGCAGATGAGGCAAGGAGGAATCGATCAGATCAGAAAACGAAAGTCTGTCAGCTACCAATAGAATCACTTGTCGTTGCTGCTGCTGTGCATCAGCTGTCTCAGACGAGGGAAAGAGGGCCATCAGCAAAAGCGCAACGACCAAAGGAAAAGTTCGTGCTACTACATGAAGTCGACAATGACGCTTCACGCTGCACTCATCCGTCTTCTCGTTTCACAGCGCCTCCACTTCGCCAGCAGGCTTCCACAAGGCATGGATCCACATCCAAAGTTGGCGTCCAAAAAAGGGCAAGTTTGGTCTCGATAAGACCGCCACAAGCCAATACAGCAGGATGAACCCTGCAGCCGTGATGCCCGTATCGTTAAACAGAAGGGCGCCGATTGCACCGATGGTCATGCCCACCTCCATACTTTGGGACCAAGAGGCGTTTCCATGTCGGCGCAGGACGGGCCACAAGACAGCTGCTGTCATCCCTGCCACAAAAAGTAGTACCAGCCATCCTAACCCTGCCGTGCCAACAGTAGCTAAATAGAGCCCTATCTTACTCCACACCAGGGTGATCACCGCTGCCCATTGGCCACCGGCCACTTCTTGTGAAGCGCGGGTCACATGGGTGGGTGCCGTCGCCCAGAAGGCACTCAACGTAACAAAAGCCAAGCCGATACAAAATGCGCCCAAAAGGCTTACCACTGTCCACAGGCTGTAGCGGCGCCATAACCCCCATGCAGCTGCTGCAAAAGCCACTGCTGCCGTCAGCGTCCCTCCGGCGTTGGCACCCAGTGTCGGCCAACCCAATAAAAAGGTCGTACCCGCCATCAGCAGCACGGCCATGTCCCTTTGCCATCGCTGGGGCAGAATTTCCAGTGAGGGAAGCGCCGCGAACACAAGCAGCAAGCTGCCGATCAGCACACCCATGTATTCGTTGCCGATACCGTAGTAACGACCTCCGGCGATGGGATCATACGAGAGAATGGAACGATGCGCCAAGGGACCACCGAGCAATGCGTCGACAACAACCGGTAACCAGGTAAGGAGACCGAGGCCTAAAAGGGCCCAAGGTCGGGGGAATCGAGAAAGGACCCCTGCAAGGAGCACATCGACACCCAAAAAAAGCAGGAGTGTCTCAACGGCCCCAAAAGTTCCCGCCAAGGGAAGCAGGAAAAAGCTTGCCGGCGCTGCTCCTATCCCGAGCAAAACGGGCAGCACATACCGATGTCGTCGACGGCCCCAAACCACAAAGACAAATGCAAGTGCCAACAGCACAAAAAAGCCTACCAAGACGGCAGGCCGTTCGTTGTAGACGGTGATCATCTGATGATGAAATCGATCCAAAAAGGCCACTCCCGTCTTCCCAGAAGGGACCGTCGACGTTTCGATAGCATCCCCGGCAGCATGTAGCCCATTGAGCCCCAACAGATGGGCAAGCGTTGGCGCCAAATCGATCGAAGTCACCAGTCCAATGCGATGCGTCGTCGCACTCGTCAACAAGGTCCCTCCAGAAAAAGGCCCACCGACCGCAATCATCGGCGCCAACGGATCCGGCTGATTCGATACGGCAGAAACTTGCGGAGAGAAAGCGATCAGAACCTGGCCTGGTCCAAGCTGCCTGCGGATTTGCTCGAACAGCGCATCCTCATGCGACAACGCTGCTCTTTTCAGTGCAGCACGCTGGGATTCTGCCAGGCCAGGCATATGTTCTGCTCGGAAGAGATCACCCGGATCGACGACAATCAGGGAAGCGTGTTTCATGGTCTTCCATGTGTCCATTACCGCCCGAGAATCGGACCAGACCCCGAAAGGCGCTGTAGGGTCCAATCGCAGCAATGCCGGTCCCGACGCACCGCCGTCAATCAACCCCTGCGCGTCCATGGCCAAGATCCCCGCAAGCCTTTCCTGGGGAATCTCTCCAACAGGTAAGGCGGGCAAAATGGCCGCAGTCTGTCGACCCTGCTCATGAAGCAGAGTCCCCAAGTTTTCGATCTGATGCCCTGCGAAAAGGGAAGGAGCTTGCAGAGAGAACAGTGCCCCAGGGAAGGGTGGAACCCCTCTTGTCCAAGTAAACATCGCCTCGGCAGGAACACCATCGACTTTTTCGCCGATCTGTGCAAAGGTCAGACTAGAGGTGAGGGAAAAGGGACGACCACTGCTGAGCGTAAGGTAGGTTTGTGCAGGATCGGTCTTTTCCGGTGGAATACGCAGCAAACCTGTTGCCCCAAAAGCAGCCGCCTCTGTCAATGCCGGCGGTGCCAGTGTCCGATAGTCCTTGTAAGAAAGGTCATCCAACACAAAAAGCGTCACCTGATGTACAGGTGGCTGTGCTGAAGAGGCTTTGACCGGCTGTCCCTCTGTGACACCCAGCAGCAAAAATGCGAGCAGCATCCAGCCAACACATGCCGATCGCTTATGTAACTTTCGCTCCACCCGTTTCAGAGCATCCCCGCCTGCCCCCCTACCGTTTATTTGCTTACAGCTAGAGAACGTCTCCATCTCTTACCATGCATATGGTAACAGTTCCTTCGCGTTGACGGCAACTCCTTTTGGAGGGGGAAGGCTTTCCCTTCAATGTGCGGTGCAAAAAAGATCTTTAGCTGGCGATGGAACGGACATCCGACAGCTGAGCAGGCTGTGCATGCGGCAGTGCAACGACAAAGCAAGCGCCGGCAGTATACGTCTCATCCAAGGCAATCGTTCCGCCGTGCTCCTCCGCGATCTGCTTGGCTACAGCCAACCCCATGCCTGTACCTGCTTCTTTGGTAGTATAGAAAGGCTCAAATAAGTGCACTTTTTGTATCTCTGTCAAACCAGGACCGGTGTCTGCGATGCGGATACGGTACCAGTCGTTGGCGATCTCGCCATCGATGCGAATCTTCCCACCGTTCGGCATCGCCTCGACGGCATTGCGCAGCAAATTCAGAAAGATTTGACGGCCGCGCCGGGCGTTTCCGACCATTTCCAAGGGATCTTCGGGCAGCGCATAGATCAATGTAACGTTGTGCTGCCGTGCATACGTCTCAAAGAGGGTCAGCATGGAGCAGAGAATCTGTCGCAAGGAGAAGCGCTCTGTCGCAACCGGAAACGCCGTTCCCGAGCGAGACAATTGTAAGAAATCGTTGAGAATATCGAGTGCTGCATCCAATTCCTGGAGCATAAGATCATAATACCGGCGCACTTCGACCGACTTGTTTGACTGTTCGGCCAGCATCTCCGTAAAACCGCGTACGGTCGTCAAGGGATTGCGGGCCTCATGGACCACGCCCGCAGCCAATTCGCTGACCGCAGAAAGTTGTTCTGCGCGGGCAAGCTGCTCCGCAAGACGATGCTCCAAAGTAACATCGCGAAACATGACCCACCAACCGCGTTCGTCTTCTCCCGTATATACCGCACGCACTTCACACCACTGGGGACCCGAAGCAGTCGTCAGTGCAATCGTCTGAGTAAAAGAAGGGGTTGGAAAGGGCCAAACTGCCTGCAATGCATGCTGCAAATCCGGTTGTGATGCGGTCATCTCCAGCAGATGCTGTCCAAATAAAGCCTCCTGAGAGATACCAAAGAATGCTGCTGCCCGTTCATTGCCAAAGGCGATACGACCGTCACTGCCACACAACAATAAAGGGGCAGAGATCAAACCAACCAACGCGCGCATCGTCGAACTCTCGCGTAGCGCTTCTCCTAGCTGATCCGATGTAGGGGAGACTTGGCGCGCAGTAATTTCGTTGTGTCGACCCTTTCCTTTCGGCCAAATACGTCGCCTGCCCCTTTCCTCTTCCGATTGCGTGCGTTTCATTCGCTCCGCTTCCCCCTTCCTCATCGCACTCACTCGTGCGTAACGAAGCTCTCTACAAAGAATAAAGAATGTAGATCATCCACTTCTCTTGTTGGCAACTTTGCACAGTATGCAAGCAAGATGTGTACAATTATGAAAACCATCTCTTTACCTGTCTCGTAGTTCCCTTTTACCATGCGTATTCTTAGCGTATCGCGCAAAGGAAGATAGGACAAGTCCTTTAAAGAAGCATTATCGAGAGAAAAGAGGCAGAAATTCCAAAATTTTGGGGAAGTAGGGTGCCATTCCAGGTGTGGACAACCTTTTTGCACAAGCTGGGGATACTGTGGATAGCGTTTATCCTGCCGATTCGATGGGCAGATCAGCTGCAGCAGTCAACGTTAGCGATGCCGAACAGCCACGCTGCCAGGCATCGAAGGTGGCCGCAGCGACCATCGCCCCATTGTCGGTACACAAGGCGGTGGGCGGAAAATGAAGGCGGAAACCATCCACCTGCGCAGCTTCTTCGAGGCGCTGGCGGAGCAGTCCATTTGCGGCAACATCACCACCGATGGCGACCAGCTGCTCGCCAGTTTGGGCGACAGCACGACGCGTCTTTTCAACCAGGACGTCGACAACTGCCGCTTGACATGCAGCGGCGACGTCGGCAGCAGGAGCACCGTGAACAAGAGCACGGAGGACAGCCGTCTTAAGACCGCTGAAAGAAAAATCAAATCCTGGCTCGTCTAAAAGTGCCCGTGGAAACGCAAATCGGCGGGGATCTCCTAAAGCCGCCAAACGCTCCAACTGCGGACCTCCTGGGTATGGAAGCTCCAAAGCGCGGGCGACTTTGTCCAACAGCTCTCCGGCGGCATCATCCCGGGTACTGCCCAACCGTTGATAGACACCATACGCTTTCCACAAAACCAGCTCTGTATGGCCGCCGGAGACAAGCAGGCAGAGCATGGGGGGATCCAGATCGCTTTCCAAGAGATTGGCAAACAGGTGGGCCCGCAAATGGTGGATTCCAAAAAGAGGGAGTCCCGCACCGAAGGCCAATCCCTTGGCCGTTTCGACGCCAACCATCAACGAACCGATCAGGCCAGGCCCAAAAGTAACACCGATCCCCGTCAGTTCCGAAAGGCCAACGCCCGCCTGACGCAGTGCCTCATCGACAACAGGCAACAGACGAGAGACGTGTTCACGGGCGGCCAATTCTGGGACGACCCCGCCATAACGCTCGTGCATCGGAACTTGCGAAAAGACCACATTGGAGCAAATCGATCGCCCCTCAGCGACAACGGCAGCCGCTGTCTCGTCACAAGAGGTCTCGATCCCCAAAAACAGGGGACTCACTGCTCACCCGCCTCACCCTGCTGTGTCCGATCCAGATCGGCCCACATGATGTAGGCGTCTTCGTGATTGTCGGTGTAGTAGCCACGCCGCACACCTTTTACGGCAAAACCCAGTTTGCGGTAGAGATGTTGCGCAGAGGTATTGCTCACCCGCACCTCCAGGGTAATCCCCGAAAGGCCTGCCTGGCGCGCGATCGACATCATGCGCATCAACAACCGTTCGCCAATATGTTGGCGACGAAAATCCGGATGCACAGCGATATTGGTGACATGGGCTTCGTCCAGGATCAGCCACATGCCTCCATAGGCAGCGATCGTCGCATCGACCATCGCCACCAGATAATAAGCGAAATAGTTGTTTGTCAATTCGTTGACGAAAGCGCCCCGTGACCATGGCGTGGTAAAGGACTCCCGCTCGATCTCCTGTACACAGTCCAAGTCTTCCAACTGCATCCGTCGAAAGGTCAATGTGTCGATCATGGCAATACCTCCTTTCGACGCTGCTCTTGCAACGTCAATGCCTGAACAGCACGTAAGTATTTCGGTTGAAGCACATGAGGGGCTACCGAACGGCCACGCTGCCACGCAATCTCGGTCGCCAAAGCCAACGTTGCGCCACGCAAGACGGAAGGAGCATTGTCAAAAGCCACGGTTTCCCCTACCGCTTGGACGACCATCGGATAAACCTGCTCTCGTTGCGGTGTAATGAGCCACACCGACGTCGTCTGGTTGGACAGCCATGCAGTCAGTTGGGAAGCAGGAAGAAAAGTATCCTCCTGCAACCGAATCACTTGACCTGCTGTACGCTGAAAAAGGGCAGCAAACAAGTTACCCCGGCGCGCATCGATGGCGCTTAGAAGCAAACCTTCCGCCTGCGAGGAGGCAGCCATTGCCCACAATGTCGAAAGGCCTACGGCCGGACAGCCCACAGCATAGGCCAGCCCTTGAGCAGCCGCGATCCCAATGCGGATCCCCGTATAGGAACCAGGCCCGTTAGTGACGCCGACGGCATCGAGCTGGGCAGGCACCAGGCCGCTGATCTCCAACAGGTGTGCAATCTGCCGCATCAACCGCTCGCTGTGCAGACGCCCGGAGAGGTTGGATTCTGCCAACAGCTGTCCATTTTCTGCGACACCGATTGCGAGTACATCCGTTGCCGTGGAAAAAGCGACTACGGCCATCGTTGAGCCACTTCAGTGAGCAATGCTGCACCCCTTGCCCCTCGTGCTGTCAAGTGAACCCATCGCTCATCGATCTTTTCCAACGGGGACAATTCCACCCACAACCCGTCCTCTGGCAACCAGGCAGCGACCTTGTCCGCCCATTCCAGAATGACCGCTCCCTCTTGTAAATACTCCTCTACGGCGAGCCCTTCCACTTCCGAGGCATCGCGAAGACGATAGACATCAAGATGAAAAAGCGTAATACGGCCGGGATAAACCCGCATTAGTGTAAAACTGGGGCTTTTCACCTCTGCCAGGCTCTGGGTACCGGCCGCGATGCCACGTGTCAATGTCGTCTTACCGGCTCCCAAAGGTCCGGTCAATGCGATCAAGTCGCCGACCCGTAGCACGCTTCCGATGATCTTTCCCAACCGCCCCGTTTCAGAGAGATTCCGCAAATAACCTTCCATCCTTGCTCGGCTCCGCATCTTAGAACAATATTGTATCACAGGCGCCCAGAACGCCCAATGCCCCATAACAGCCACGTACCCGACCCGATTGCGCCGGCAGAAAAGAGTCCCAACAGAATCTCACCAAAACGCCAATGCACGTTTCCACTGAAGACGAGTACAGCAGCAGTCCCCACACACAGCAAGGCAAATCCAATGAAGACCATTGCTGTCGAAAGCCGGTTGACCATGCGCGAAAGATGCTGCATCCATTTCTCTTCATCTCGCCGTCGCTGTGCAATGCGGACATTGAGCGCCCCTCCCTCTGTGATCGCCCAAACGTCATGCAGTTCATCGGGAAGGGCACGCAACAGGTCACGCGTTTCACGCAACGCCAGCTCCAGCTGATGCCATTCGTAACGTGGATCCAGCCGCTCCAAAAGCAGCCGGCGGCCGATCGGCTCAGCAATGGTCAGCATGTTCAATGTTGGATCCAACACATTGACGACCCCTTGCAATGTCACCAGTGCGCGCGCCAATAAGGAGAAGTTGGCCGGAATGCGGATATGGTGGCGATAGGCCACCTGAAACAGGAGGGTAATGGTCTCGCTCAAGTCAATTTCTGAGAGAGGGACTTCCACATAACGTTGCCGAATCGTATCGACATCGCGAAAAAGCAGCTTGCGATCGACGCTTTGCGGAACGATGCCCATTGCCAACACGGCACGGGTGATTCGATCACTATCGCGCTGCACCATACCGATGGCCAGTTCTCCAAATTGTTGGCGCATATCGTCAGAAAGCCAACCGATCATGCCAAAATCGAGCAGTACGATTCGATTTTCGGACGTGATCAGCAGATTGCCAGGATGAGGATCGGCATGGAAGAGCCCATCCAAAAAGATCTGCTGAACGATCCCTTGCGTCAACCTCCGCGCAACCTGCTGCAGATCAATGCCGAGCCGCTGAAGGGCGGCTCTATCGGTGACCTTGACCCCCTCTTCGAAGGAAAGCGTCAGGACCCGCCGGGATGTCTGTTCCCAATAAACGTCTGGAATGATGAACCAGGGCCGCTGCCTGTTTTTCGAAGCGAGCAGCTCGGCATTGTGCGCTTCCTGGCGGTAATCCAGCTCTTCATGGAGCGTACGCGCCAGTTCTTCGACGATTTCAGTGGGCCGATAAATGTCAAACGACTCAGATCGCTGCTCGAGCACCCCGGCCAAAAATGCCAATACACCCAGATCGGCTTCGATCTGCGGCTGGATTTCAGGGCGCTGAACTTTGATGACAACGTGGGTGCCATCCAGCAACCAGGCTTCATGCACTTGACCCAAAGAAGCGGCAGCCAACGGCTGCGCCGAGATACGCGCAAAAATGCGTTCGGCCGGCGCCCCCAACTCCTCCTTGATCAACTGTAGTGCCTCTTCAAAAGGAAAGGGGGGGACTGAATCCTGTAGCTGCGTCAACGCGTCGGCGATGTCGGGTGGTATCAAATCGCGTCTGGTGGAAAGGACCTGCCCCATCTTGATGAAAGTGGGACCAAGCTGTTCAAAAACCCGCAACACCCGTTCTCCGCGCGAAAGCACCTCTTCTTCCGCATGCCGCCGATGTGGGACAAACCGGCCAAATCCCGTTTCTTCCCGGAGAAACGCAAAGCCATTCTGCGCCAAAACGTTCGCAATCTCACGCATTCTGCGCAGCCGGGAAGGGCGCAACCGTAAGGGTGATGGGCCGCGATTGATCATGGTGTGCCGTCAAGTACCTGTCGTAGGAGCATGGGGGTCCTTCTCCTGCCCCTGCTGTTCAAGCGCAGCGACACGCGCTTCCAACGCTTCAAACTCTTCCCGGCTCACCAGATGCAGTGAGTTGACGAGACGCTCTATCTGCCGACGAACTTCGGCGTTGTAACGCCGGCGCTCCTCTTCGCCGCGCTCGGCCAACTCGTCGATCAGGCGACGCGCTGTCCCTGGGGAGACTTCTCCTCGGTCTACCCACCGGTTGACCAATTCTTCCGCTTTTTCACGGGTCATGCTGAGTGCCCCTACCCCCGCCAACGCCACGCGCAGCAGAGCGCCGCTGAGACGCTCTCCGGGCAGCGGCGGACGATGCCGTCGATCTTCCATCCCCTGATGCTCCTTTACGCACCCCAAACTACGTACGTACTTCGATGTTGGCACGATTGAGCACGCGCGTATAAGGGGGCACACTTTCAGTCAACCAGACATTTCCACCGATGACAGAGTCGTGACCAACGACCGTTTCTCCACCCAAGATGGTCGCCCCAGCATAGATGGTGACATTCTCTTCAATCGTCGGATGGCGCTTGGTGCCGCGAATCAATGCACCCACCTCGTCTCTCGGAAAGCTTAGTGCCCCGAGCGTAACACCTTGGTATAACTTTACCCGATCGCCGATGACACATGTCGCGCCGATGACCACCCCGGTTCCATGGTCAATAAAGAAAGCACGGCCAATTTGCGCACCGGGATGAATGTCGATGCCCGTTCGGCTGTGCGCTATCTCTGTCATCGTCCGTGGCAACAGGGGTACATTACGCTCATACAGCGCATGGGCCAACCGATAGATGGTCACTGCATAAAAGCCGGGATACGTCAAGGCAATTTCGTCGAGCCCGACAGTGGCCGGATCTCCCTCATAAGCTGCCTGCAGATCATCTTCGAGCATCTCCCGGATCTCGACCAAACCTGCTATCCATCGTGCGGTTTCCTCCCGCGCCCAAGCCATCACGGCACAGGTACTCCATTCGTCGCAACGATGTGCAACCGCATGGTGCATTTCATGGCTCAAACCCATGTAGAGTCGCTGCAGACGTTGCTGCAATTCCGGACCACGGCAGGCATGTTGCTGCAATGGAAAAAGCAGTGTCGTCGTCTCATCCAACAATTCGACAAGGATGCGGCGATCCGGCAAAGGCCGAGCAGGACCTGCTGCCGCAAAACGATCGTACGCTTTTTCCAAGCCATGCGCGGTTTGCGATACCACCGCCAACATATCGTCCATCGGTCATCGGCTCCTCAGCATTGCAGTTCGCTTTTCCCGCTCTCTGACGCCCTTTTTACAAATCTGTATTTAAGAGGCCCGCCGGCCCGCCAATATTTCTTCCACTAATTTCCAATCGCTGCTTTTGTCAACATCTGTACCAATCTCTGGATATTGTGAGACGATCGCCTTACCCTGCAAATGGAAGAGGTGCCCGATGTGCTCTTCTAACTCCCTGACAGAGACAATTCCCCAGACCTGACTGAGCAAGACACGTACAAACAGACCCCATCCGAGTTGTGAGGCAATGCGCAAGGGGTGCTTGCGCAGCTCAAAAAAGTGCCGAATCGCTTCTGCATTGGCGGCAATGGTGGTGGGACGGAGCAAGAAGAGATTGCCGCCTGTAAAGACCCCATCCTTCAGCTTCAAGTAGGTACGTGTCACACCGGGGTAAGCCTTTTCCGTCGCTTCTTTGGGAATGATGGGGTAGTAGATGTCTGCCTCGTATGCCGCACATTGGTGTAAAAAATCCTGCAGGGCCTGGGGCGTGAGCATCGGAATATCCGCCGTCACGGCGAGCACGCGGTCAGCCGTACCCAGCTGAGCGCACCCGTACAAGAAATTGTCAATGACGCTTCCTTGCTCTGCAAACAGCGGAATCTGTCCCGCATCGAGCACCTGCTGGAGCTGCTGGGGACCGATCACCGCGATGCGCTGTACTTCGGGCAACGCCGCAATCGCCTCACGGACATATGCGATCATGGGTTTTCCGCCGATCGGCAGCAATGCCTTGTTCGCAACACCGGCCAGCTGGGTAAGCGGTGTCTCTTCTGTCCCTGCCAAGATCAAGGCATCCACCGTCATCTTTCGGGTCACTGACACTTACCCTCCCCAAGTGCCGTCTCACACGATTTTAACATTTCCGTGCAGGCACCCTGCCGCAGCCCTTCCTCAGGAAGGTGGGCGTCGACGACGCAGGATCGCCAGCAAGGCAGGCAGCATAAAGAGTAGAAAGATGAAGGCATTGACGATCCACCCAATCCACTGCCGACCCCCCTGCTGCTCTCCGGAGACCTGTTGTGCTTGCACCGACTGCTGCTGGGAGAGAGAGGAAGGAGGCTCACTCTGCGGAGTTGTAGCTGCCGGTGGCACCAAAGGGGTAGGAGGTGGTACACGCGGCACGGCCGTTGCCACCCCTGCATTCCGTACAGCTGTCTCACTCGCGGCATAGACGGGTAGTTGCCCCGCCAACCAAAGCGTCAGCAGCAACACCGCAGAACCGCCCCATCGCAGCGCTCGCATCCGTCAGCCTCTCCGCAGCAACCCTGTGGATAGAACTTTCTTTCCTTGTGCTACTGTCATCGTACCATAGCCACTGTAGAATGGCGAAACGCCCACTGCTGGGCGCCGCCACATAGAAAGAGTAAAATGGGAGCGATCGGAGAATGGGGCCATTTGTACTTGTCCTCCCGCCTGATTAGGCTATCTCTTTTGGAAAGAAGTCGATCGTCGTGAGGGGAGATCAGGTAGATTCCGCCCTTTTCGTAGTCATCCTGCTCGCTGCAACACTGATGCCGTGGTTTCGCCAATCTTCTTCCGAGGCGCAACCTCAGACAAAGCCTCAGACTGTGCTGCGCGTGGTCAGTCTGGTGATGGCTTGGGTTGTCTTTGTCGTCACGCTCTTTTCCCCGCTCGCACAAAGTAACATTCACCACTGGATGGGGGGCACCGCGCTCCTGTACACCCTCCAGCCATTGGTCGGGGTTCCACTGCTGCTCACCGGGTTGCCGCCTACGTTTGATCTCGCACAGCGGCTTCGCAAACGGCGGCTGAACCTGCTCGTCCATCCGATGCTCGCGCTGGTGCTCTTCAATACGGCCTACTCTTTGGCCTTCCATCCTTTTCTTGTCAATTGGTCGATGCAATCGTTCGGGCACACCCTCATCACGCTGGCAGTGTTAGATCTCTTTGCCATCCTGCTGTGGTGGCCTGTCGTTCATCCATCGGAAGCCAATCCGGTCTCCGATGGGCCGGAAGTGCTCTATCTGCTCGGCAACAAGATAGCTTCCATGCCCATTGGATTTGTCTTGCTGGGCACGCAAACTAGACTCTATCCAATACCGACACAACCACCGGTACATGGGCTTTTTACCCTCATGGTTGACCAGCAACTCGCCGCTGCCGTAATCTTCTCCGTTCCTTTGCTGATCTTTAGCGTCGCAGCGGCCGCCGTCTTTCTCCGCTGGTTTTCCGCACAACGGCAGCACGAACACGAGGGACATTGGGCTGAAGTCATTCCTTTGCCATACGGCGAATCGATGAACACTACAAGGTGAGAGCGCTGTTAGAAGTATATGTAGCCAGGTGCTAAAAACCTGACAACTGCTCCATCCAAGTGACGACATTACTTTGAAGCAGGCGTTCACGATCACGGCACTGATCCAGCAACATTTCCGCCCGTTCAGCGGCAAACCAACTGCGCAAGTTATTTTCAAACTTTTCCCACAACAATGGCATGCCTTCCTTACGCCGGCGGGGATGCCCAATCGGATATTCGACTTCTACACGAGGCGTAGAACTCCCATCCTTAAAAAAGACTTGAACAGCATTGGAGATGGAGCGTTTGTCAGGATCGAGGTAATCACGGGAGTATTGTGGATCTTCGACCACTTCCATCTTCTCACGCAACGCATCGATCCGTGGATCAGCCGCACGGGCGTCGAGATAATCTTCCGCAGTGAGCTTGCCATCCAGCAGAGCCACCGCAGTCATGTATTGGATGCAGTGATCCCGATCTGCCGGATTGTACAGCGGACCGCTTTTGGTGATGATCCGCAGGGCGGATTCTTGGGTATCGATACGAATACGGGCAATCTCGCCGATACGATCACGCACCAATGGATGAAGTTGGATGGCGGCCTCTACCGCCGTTTGTCCGTGAAACTCAGCAGGAAAAGAGATCTTAAACAAAACGTGCTCCATCACGTAATTGCCCAACGGCTGCGCCAATGTCAAGGGGGCTCCATGCAACACGATATCTTCAAAGCCCCACTGGGAAGCTGTCAGTGGCGTTTCATACCCCATTTCACCGCTAAGTGTCAGCAACGCCAGACGGACCCCCCGGCTAGCGGCATCACCGGCCGCCCAAGATTTGCGCGAACCTGTATTCGGCGCGTGCCGGTAGGTACGCAAGCTCCCATTGTCGATGAAAGCTTGTGAGAGGGCGCGCCGAACAGCCCCTTCATCCCCCCCAAGCAGATGGGTGGCCACCGCTGTAGAAGCGATCTTGACAAAAAGGACATGGTCCAACCCCACGCGGTTGAGGCTGGTGTTGAGCGAGAGTACCCCCTGGATTTCGTGCGCTTCAATTTCTGCGGTCAACACATCTTTGATCGTCCACGGTGGCTCACCGCGTTGCATCCGCTGCAGACTACTCCATTCGGCTGCAGCCAAAACGGCGGCAAAGTTGTCTGAGGGATGCCCCCATTCTGCCGCCAAGAAGGTGTCGTTGTAATCAAGCCAGCGGTTCATCGCCCCAATGTTGAAAGCGGCTTGTATCGGATCCAGACGAAAAGGCAATCCCGGAACATGGCAGCCATTCGGCAACGTCGCACCGGGAACGAGCGGCCCCAAAAGCCGGCGGCATTGGGGGTATTGCAGCGCCAACAGCCCACATCCCACCGCATCGAGCAAATCGAGGTAAGCTGTTTCATAGGCCTGTGGTGAAAAATCCGGTGGATGATCGACATAAGCAGCGATAGTTTCGATGACAGCATCGGCAGCCAATAGGTTCCTCCTCACAGATGCAATCCCTGGGGCCCGATGTACCGCACACGCGGACGAAAGAGTCGGTTGTGCGCATATTGTTCTCGGATATGGGCGAGCAGTCCGGCAGTCCGCGCTGCAAAAAAGATCGGGGTATACAACGGAATGGGTACACCGAGCACATAGTAGACAGGTGCCGCATAGTAGTCCAGGTTGGGGTAGAGACCCTTCTCGCGGTGCATGACCTCTTCCCCCCGAACACACAGATCGAACAACCCCTCATGGGGGGTACCTGCCACCAACTGGTGCAATGCAGTTTTCATCAATTGCGCGCGGGGATCCATCTTATGCATATAGACCCGGTGGCCAAAACCCATAATGCGTTCTTTCGCCGCCAGCTTGTCCAAAATCAGGCGCTCCAGCCCATCTGGGGTCTTCGCCTCGATCAACATGTGCATGACCGCTTCATTGGCACCCCCGTGCAATGGGCCTTTCAACGAAGCCACGCCAGCCACCAAGGCGCTGTAAAGATCGGTGAGGGTCGAAGCGACGACGATGGCCGCAAAAGTGGAATTGGGCAGCTCATGCTCACTGTAGACAGCAAGCAGCTCATCAAATGCGGCCGCTTCGGTCTGTGTCGGCCGTTTGCCGGTAATACTGTACAAGAAATTTGCGCTGTAACCTAGTTTTGGGTCATTTTCGACTATTGGCTCTTCTTGCTGCAACCGCCAACCCGTCGCAATGATCTGGGGAACGCGGGCCAATACGCGTATGGATTGCCTCCACGTTGCTTCTGAACTGTGGTCTTCCAGATCAGGATCAAAGGGACCCAATGCAGAGAGCCCAGTACGCAAAAGATCCATAGGATGGGCCGTCCTCGGCAGCTTTGCCAGAATATCGACCACAGGCTGAGGCAGTGGTGTCTCTTGGGCAATCTCCTGCTCCAGCGCGGTCAACTCCTCTTTGTCAGGCAGTCGCCCTGCGATGAGTAGATGGGCTACACTTAGATAAGGGCATTTTTGGGCAAGTTCCAACAGATCGTAGCCACGAAGCACGATCTGTTCGTGGTCAACATCCAACCAAGAGATCTCCGTTTCCGCAGCGATGACCCCTTCCAACCCCGGGCGAAAGGTTGTCTCTTCGGCCAAAAGGATGCCTCCTTTGATGAGATGGTGAACTTTGTTTATAGGGCCATTCTAGCATGAACAGGATTCTTTGGTCACGGCCGCCCGGCAACACAGTACTGAGCTCCCAGGGGTAACCAAGCCAGATGGGTTTCTAAGCGGCGAAATATGGAGGCCCGCCATGGGAAAAAGAGAATGTAGCGTCTTTCGATTTCTTTCAGTCCCAGCTGCGCAAAAAACCGTACGAGTTGTCTTTGGGCAAGGAGGACAGCATCTTTGTCGAAGGGACAGCGATCCACTGCCAGACGCGTCAACGGATTACGGGGGTTATGTTCGAAGATGACAACCATTCCGCCTTTACGCGTCACCCGCCGCATCTCTTCGAGGAACATCGTCCAGCCCGATGGTGCGACATGATGAAGCACGCAAATCGCAAACGTGCAATCAAAAGAGCCATTCGCATAAGGCAGGTGACGACCGTCGTAGCACGCAAAGATAGCCGGACAGCCGCTCTCGCGGGCTTTGTCAATCATTGTGGGAGAAACGTCGACGGCATGCACTGACTTACAGGCAGGAGCGAGAAAATGCTCGATCCTTCCAACACCACAACCGACGTCGAGCACATGCAACCGCCGGGTATCCCCAAGTCTTTCCTGCATCATCTGTAGCAGCAGCTCGGCCTTTACTTCGGCAAAGAAATCACTGCTTTGGTGGCTGAAGGCAATCGATTGATCGACTGCCTGCTGGTAGCGTTCTCCCCATACATCGAATGTGGCTCTCTGCTTCTGCGAAACCTGTCCTCGCGCTCCCGGACGCATGGGCGCCTCCCACTTTCGCGCACTTCGTATTAGAAAAGACGGAGATATACGTGGCAATAGGTGACTCTGTTTCAACTTATTTACCGTACACCTTAACGTGCTGCCATAAAAACGCAAGCGACACCCTGTATGACCCAGATACAGGGTGTCGCGACCAAGCGTACGTTTACTCCCGTTCCTATCTGAAATACGTTTATCCTCAGCTGCCCAACTTGTTCGATCCCTTACACCCCCGGGAAGGCAGAAGAGGCGGTTGGATTTTTGGTGAGGATGCGATCGAGCTGTTCCCGTAATGCATACTTGCGAATTTTACCTGTGTCGGTACGTGGAAAATCATCCACGAAGTAAAAGTGGCGGGGAACCTTGAAATTGGCAAGATGTCGCCGTGCAAAGTCCCGAAGGTCACGTTCAGAAGTTTGGGCCCCTTCAGCGAGGCGCACCAGAGCGATCGGCTCTTCCCCTTTGAGTGGATCTGGACGGCCCAATACGGCCACTTCTACGACGGCAGGATGCTGTAGCAGCGCTTTTTCTACTTCAGCTGGATAGATGTTTTCACCACCATAGATGATCATGTCCTTTTTGCGGTCGACGACATACCGGTAATTCTGCTCGTCGAGATAGCCGAGATCCCCCGTATGGAACCAACCATTGCGATGGACTTCGGCATCCTCTTGAGGCCGATTCCAATCCCGGGGAAGGTTGACCGGCAGATCCAATCTTGCGGGCTGCACCTGGTCGCTCCACAGTACCCAACGCGATCTCAGTGGAACCAAAGACTTGGCAGAGTGTTCCCCCTGTCAACGCTTCCCAACGCTGTAAGACCGGTGTTGGCACAGGGGCCCCAGAGGTGATCCCGTAACGAAACGACCGGAGATCCACTTGGCTTTTTTCCGCCAACTCGCACAGTACGATAAACATGGAAGGTACCCCAGACTCCCATGTGGCACGGTAGTGCGCCATCTCCTGCAGCGCCAGATGGGGTAAAAAGCCATCTTCGACGATAAAACTTCCGCCTAAAGCCAACATCAACAGGTATTCCGCACCGATAGAAAAAAGATGATAGCACGGAAGGACATTGACACAGATTTCCTGATCCGTCAAATCGAGCGCATGTTTAAGTGCCTGCAGACTAAACAGTATGGTGGCATGGGTCACCAAAGCCCCTTTGGGAAAGCCTGTCGTTCCCGACGTGTAGAGAAGGACAAAGGGTTGCTGCGGATCTTTTTCCTCTTCGAAGATGACACTGTATTCAAGCAGCGCTTCGTGTAGTTGATCGTCCCCCACTGGCGTAGCGTGCAAGACGACCGTGCCTCGCAGGGAAGAGACTTGTGCTCGATAAGCATAAACGCCTCATAGGCCCGACCATCGACAACAGCCAGAGAGGTTTCGGTGTCATTGAGCATGAATACGATCTTTTCGGGCTTCATCTGAATATTGACCGGCATGGGAATCGCTCCGATTTTATCGAGCGCCGTCACATCCGCGAACACCTCTGGTGAGTTGGCAAGGAGCAGTGCACCCCAGTCCCCACGAGAGACTCCCATCGCCAAAAAACCTTGTGCCAGCCGACTCGTATATTCGTCCCATTTAGCAAACGTCCAATGCTTGTCTTTGTAACGTAAAAAGATCTTTTCGGGGAAGACATGCGCATTGCGATGCAAGATGGCATGTATCGTGTCGCCTTCGTACTCCCACGCCATACTAACCTCTCCCCTCATAGGCTTGCTTTAACACCTTGCTACAATCCGACTGGACGGTTGAATTTATCAAAAAGGACCTTCTCCATAAAAAGGGGTGGTAAAGCGCGTGACGGAACATTAACCTTAGCTGGGAATTCTGAGTGCCAGAAGATGGCTCCATCGATGGGAGAAAACCACTGTGAAAGGAAGAGACCTCTTGTATAACGAAGCACAGGCCCCATGGCCCCGGACCTATCTGTTTGACCATCCACTGATTCAGCACAAACTGACGCTGATTCGTGACAAGCGAACCAGTTCCAAAGAATTTCGGGAGCTTGTCCAAGAGATCACGATGTTAATGGTCTACGAGGCGACCCGCGATCTTCCTCTAGAAGAAACTGTAGTCGAAACACCGATCGCCCACGCCCACGCCCACATTCTCGCCGGGAAAAAACTGGCTTTCGTGCCCATTTTGCGGGCCGGCTTGGGCATGGTTGCGGGCGCACTCCAACTGATCCCCAACGCCCGTGTTGGCCACGTCGGTTTTTATCGAGACCCGCACTCTCTTCAGCCTGTTGAATACTACTGCAAATTACCCCAAGATATCGCCGAGCGCGATGCCTTCCTCCTTGACCCCATGTTGGCTACGGGCGGATCTGCCTCTGCGGCCGTTGCGCTTCTGAAAGAGAAAGGAGCGCGCACCATTCGCACGCTCCACTTGATCGCTGCACCTGAAGGCTTGCACAAACTGCTCAACGACCATGAAGATATCTCCGTCTATGTTGCTGCTGTCGATCAGCGTCTCAACGAACACGGCTATATCGTCCCTGGACTGGGCGATGCCGGGGATCGCCTCTTTGGGACCAAGTGAAACGGCTAGACAAGGTCTTCCCGATGAGGCATCGGGACTTCCCCTGGGTGCGCCATCAAAGGCCCCGGCAACAGATGGGTAAAATTGCGCATCTCCGGACCACCCATCACGTGACGGCGATAGAGGCGCTTGGGCAAGGCATGGAGCCGAATCGCCTGTAGCGATTCGGCTTGCACCTCCAGCAGCGGTACGGGACAATAGAGTTGCTCGTAACTTTGCTCAAAGACACGCACCCACAGAAAACCCATCGGATACTGGACCGTCGCGCTGATTTCCGTACAAGGAACATCTCCCAATAGCCTGTGGGCGTTGCGATGGGTATGCCCACTGATCACTCCCGCCACATTGCCATGGCTGACCAGCAGCCTCCGTAAGCGAGGTGAATGGACACCTCCCAAGCGCGCGCTCTCGCCGGCAATCGGATGATGCAGCAAGACAAACGCAGGTATTCCCGCTTGCTGGGACAACGCCGCCTCTGTCCAGCGAAGCACTTCCGGAGAGATGGCACCGCGCGTGCGACCTGCAACGGCCGAATCGATCATGAGAAACTGCACCGACTGATGCGTAAACCGGTAGGCAGGGAGATCCCCGCCCAGCAACAGTTTCTGCCCATACTTCCACTCCGCAGAGAGTTTGTCGTGGTTGCCAAGATTGACATAGACCGGCAATCGCGCCGTCTGCATGATCTCGGCAAACCGATCAAATTGTTCCGGCCGGCCAGCATCCGTCAAATCCCCGTTGACGATGGCAAAGGCCGCACCCAGACGAGCCGCTTCCTCGAAGGTCGTACGCAGGAGCAACTCACTTTTTAAACTCAGTTTTCCAAAATATGTTTCTGCCTTCCCGGCCGTATTCTTCTGCTCTGTAAGGTGCGTATCGCTGAGCACCACAAAGCTGAACAAAAGCCGCCCCCGAGGTGCTGCCAAGGTTTTGGCTGCCGAAAATGTACTCCACGTATCAGCACTTTGAACCCGAAACCAGTAATAGGTCTGGGGGCGCAACGACCGCACCTCGACCGAATGAACGCGGACGTGGCTCCCTTCTGCCCCGTAAGGTTGGAGGTGCCATGGCGCTGCTCCCAACCACAACACACCGTCAGACGGTTGACGCGTCTCCCAAGTGACCCGGAGCCGGTCACTGCCCACCGTCGTAACTTCGACGTGATCGATGCACGTCTTTTGCTTCAACCCAGCCTTCCTTTCCGTCCGTTCCTTCTGTGGGCATCCTGATGCAGTCACTTGTATTTTTCACGAATTGCAGCAAAAAGCAAAACCATCATGCCACATCTTGCCGCCATTGGCGAGAGGGTTTTTTATCCAATACAAAGCGCGATTGTGTTACACTCAATGGGTCGAAACAGACGGAGGCGAATCTGTCATGGAGAGAGAGTTGGCGCTGGAGTTTGTTCGTGTCACAGAGGCGGCAGCGTTGGCTGCGGCCCGTTGGGTAGGCTCCGGCGACAAAATCGCAGCTGACAATGCTGCAACGGAAGCGATGCGTGCCATGCTGGATTCTGTGCGCATTCGCGGGAGAGTCGTAATCGGCGAGGGAGAGATGGACGAGGCGCCGATGTTGTATATCGGCGAAACGGTCGGCGACGGCAGTGGTCCCGAAGTTGATATCGGCGTCGATCCCCTCGAAGGTACCAACCTTGTCGCCAAAGGGCTCCCCGATGCCCTGACCGTCCTGTGCGCAGCCCCCAAAGGTCAATTGCTCCATGCGCCGGATATGTATATGCAGAAAATCGCGGTCGGACCAACCGGCCGCGGCGTCGTTCACTTGGATGCCCCCATCGAGGAAAATCTTCAGGCACTCTCTGTGGCAAAAGGAAAACCGATCTCCCAGCTGACCGTCGTCATGCTGGACCGTCCTCGTCATGAACAACTCTTGGCCAGCGTACGTCGCCGCGGTGCGCGTGCCTGGCTAATTCCGGATGGAGATGTCGCTGCAGCCATCGCGACTTGTCTCAACGAGACAGGCATCGATATGTTGGTTGGATCCGGAGGGGCCCCGGAAGGTGTCTTGGCCGCTGCCGCCATTCGCGCGTTGGGAGGTGACATGCAAGCCCAACTCCTGCCAGAGGATGATGCACAACGGCAGCGGTGTTTGGCCATGGGCCTCTCTGATCCTGCACAACTGCTCACATTAGACGATTTGGTTGGTACACAGGATGTGATTTTCGCGGCCACCGGTGTGACCAACGGCTATCTGTTGCGGGGGGTCAATTTCATGGGCGATGGGATCGCCACCACCCACTCCCTGGTCACAAGGGCGGAGAGTGGCACCGTTCGCCAGATCCTCGCTCGACACGAGCTTTCGAAAAAACCACATTTGGTTATGCTCTAGCATCGCAGACAATCCTTGCAAAACGAGAGGGGACGATGAGGTTCGATCTGACCAAGCGACAGCAAGAGATTTTGCGATTGGTGGCAGATCGGCAACCGATTACCAGTGAAGAGATCGCACAGCAACTGGGGGTTGCCCGAGCAACCATTCGGCCCGATCTGACCTTGCTGACGATGGCCGGGCTCCTCGATGCCCGGCCACGTGTCGGGTACTTTACGACGGGCCAAGGACCTGAGCAAGTTTTTTCCAGCCTTATACGCCGGCGGCTGGTCAAAGAAGCCATGTCACGTCCCGTCGTCATCCGCGAGACCACCAGTGCTTACGACGCCATTGCAACGCTGTTTTTGGAGGATGCGGGGACACTTTTTGTCGTCAACGAGGCTTCATTGATGACTGGCGTCCTCTCCCGCAAAGATCTGCTCAAAGCTGCGATTGGCAGCGGAAACCTCAACGAGATCCCAGTACACGTGCTGATGACGCGTATGCCTCATATCGTCGTCTGTTCACCCGACGAACCGGCTTACGATGCAGCCGTACGGTTGATGAACACAGAGGTGGATGCGTTGCCGGTCGTTGAAGTCGCTGATGCGCACCCACAAGCAGGCGGAAGCTCCCCTTCTCCTGCCTATCATCCGATTGGACGTTTCTCGAAGACCAATGTGGTTCGCCTTTACACTGAACTTGGCGCGGTTCGCCAGAAGGGAGCCAACCTGTGACGATCCACCATCCTCCCATTCTCTATGTCATGTCTGATGCGGCTGGAGAGACAGCTGAATTTGTCGCGCGGGCCGCGGCCGCTCAATTTGACGGAAGCATCGCCGAAATTCGACGCGTTCCTTACGTGAGTGACGAAGAGACCATCCGTGACATCATTGAGGAAGCCGCCGCAGTTGGTGCCTCTATGATCTTCACATTGGTCGTACCCGCACTGCGAAACTGTGCCATCGAGACGGCGCAGCAATTGGGCGTACGAGCGATCGATGTGCTCGGTCCCGTCATCGACGCCTTAACGGAAGAGACGGGCCTGACACCTCGGTGGGAGCCAGGTCTTACCCATCGGCTCGATGACGATTACTTTCGGCGGGTCGAAGCGATCGAGTTTGCCGTCAAGTACGATGACGGCAAGGATGTACGTGGCCTCATGCGCGCCGATGTCGTCCTGATCGGGGTTTCACGCACTTCAAAGACGCCCCTTTCGATGTATCTGGCTCATCAGTCGCTCAAGGTGGCCAACGTCCCGCTCGTACCAGAAGTTCCCCCTTCTCCCGAGTTGTTCACCTTGCCCCGTAAGCGCATCTTCGGCTTGACCATCGATCCGTACAAGCTCGCCGATATCCGTCGGGAACGATTGCGTTCGATGGGACTGGATATTTCTTCTAATTATGCTGATTTAGGGCGCATCGTTGAGGAGTTGCAGTACGCCGATCAAGTGATGAAACGGCTGGGCTGTCTGGTGATCGACGTCACCAATCGCGCCGTTGAAGAGACCGCAGCCCTTATCCTGAGCCGCATTCAACGCAGATCGGCGAAAAGCTAGGCCCCCTTCCGGCCTGACTCCCCCGCGGACATTGTGACTGCCTGGGCGAGCGGCATCCACTGTAATGCGAAAAGACGCTGTTTTTGAAGGGTAAAGGTTAGCTGCCATTCGCTACCAAACTTTTCAAAAAGACGCCTGCTCAGCAATTGTAACCCCCGTGCAGCGCGGGGCAGACGTAAAGCCATCGCATGCAGTGAAACGGGGCTACGCCCGGGTGCATAGAGATCGTTTCCCTGTGCATTGGCCAAAAAAAGGCCTTCCAGATAAAAGCGACGATCTTCATTCGACACGGCATGGAAAGTGACCACCCCAGTGCCAGAATCCGCTCCGACATTTCCGAAGACCATTTGCTGGACCACCAGATCGACAGGACAGCTTCCCTTGGCATGATGCAGATAGGCTTCCACCAAAGCGACCAGCTGCTCATATGGATCGGTGGGAAGACCGCCTTGGACATTCAGAATCTGTCGATACGTCTCCACCAAATCTACCCAAGCCGGCAAAGGCAAGAAGGTTTCAACCTGCACGCGCGACGACTGCATGAGACGACGCAGAGGTTCTTCAAAAGCCTGATGGGGCAGCCCAAAGACCACTTCTCCATAGCCGGTCAGAAAACGGCGATAACAGTCGAGGGCAAAGCGCAGATCCTCACTCTCCAACGCCAGCGCTGCCACACTGCGATCGTTAAGCCCCACGTTGAGTACCGCATGAGGGACTGTCTCCTCGACGCCTTCTGCGCGTATGGAGACCAGCAGCGGGTGGGTGAATCCCCCGTAGCGCTGCTGGGTCTGGGTCTCAATCCCCCGGATCCCTTCACGAATCAATGGATGCAGGGCCAAGCGCCCGATCGGCGAAAGCTCTCCTGCGATTTTGTCCGTAGGACGCAACAGAAATCCAGGTGGCACATTGGCCCCAGCGCCGTGCAATCGCGCCAAGCCAGCAGCCTTAAAACCCATTCGGTTCGGGTCAGGATCCAACGCTTGCAACGGAAAGAGACGATTTTCAGCCACCGGGCTGCCTCCTTTGCCAAACCCCGCAGTGCGATGAACGCCTCAGCGCAATTGTATCAATACAGAAACTCTTGGTAGCATCGAGTTTATCACAACACAGCTTCCTTGCAAAGATGTGTCCCAATACAGTAGGTCGTCCAACAGGTGCATTTGACGAAAAGGCTCATCGCCGCTACGATAAAATCCAACGATGGAACACAGATGAAGGAGTCTATAGACGTGGCCAAGCGCATGTTTTCAGGTATTCAGCCGAGTGGCAACTTGCATATCGGCAATTATTTCGGGGCGATCCGCCCGTGGGTTGCCCTGCAAGAACAGTACGAGGGCATCTTTTGCATCGTCAACTTGCATGCGATCACCGTTGTGCAGCCCCCCGAAGATCTACGCAATTGGACCCGGGAGCTGGCGGCATGGTATTTGGCAAGCGGTATCGATCCCCAGCGTTCGATCATCTTTGTACAATCCCACGTTCCTCCACATGCCGAGTTGGGCTGGATTCTCCAGTGCGTTGCCCATTTCGGCGAACTCGCACGCATGACCCAATTTAAGAGCAAAGCAGAGGATCGGGAAGTCGTGCTGGCAGGGCTGTTTACCTACCCGACATTAATGGCAGCAGATATTTTGCTTTATCAGACGGAACTGGTGCCGGTAGGAGAAGATCAGCGTCAGCACGTGGAATTGACACGCGATTTGGCCGATCGATTCAACCACCAATATGCCCCTGTCTTTACCCTTCCTCAACTCTACACCCCACCGGAGGGTGCTCGGATCATGGCTCTCGATGACCCGCACAAGAAAATGTCAAAATCTTCCCCATCCGATGCAAGTCGCATCCATCTGCTCGATTCCCCCGAGCAAATCGTCGAAAAGATCGCCCACGCCGTCACCGATTCTGGGCGAGAGATCCGTTTTGACCGTGAAACAAAACCCGGGGTCAGTAACCTGCTGGAGATCTACGCTGCAGCCACCGGAAAAGAGATGGCTGAAATAGAGGCCCATTTTGCCGGTCAAGGCTACGGTACCCTCAAACGCGAGGTCGCCGATGCCTTGATTGCCGAACTGGCCCCCGTTCAAGATCGCTTTCGCCAGTTGATGCGCGAAAACGATCTGCTCGATCATCTCCTCGCAGAAGGGGCACAAAAAGCCCAGGCCATCGCTGCCGAAACGTTGCGCCGTGTCAAAGACGCGATCGGCCTATTGTAAAAAGGCAACGCTGCTGCCAGGCGCAGGGCCCACAGCGCGTGGCAAATTCGGGTACGAAACCCAATCACTCCAGCTGCCTGGATAGAGTCGTCCCCGGTGATAACCGGCTCGAAAGAGTGCGAAGAGATTGGCACATGCCGTGACGCCAGAACCACAGTAAGAAAGGATCTCTTTTGCCTGTAGGATAGGGGCAAAGCGCGCTTGTAGCTGCTGTGGCGTTTTCCAACATCCATCGGAGCGCTTGTTCTCTTCCCAGAAGAAATTCAGCGCTCCGGGAATATGCCCAGCAACTGCATCAATCGGTTCGACCTCACCACGATAGCGCTGTGGAGCGCGGGCATCGATCAGAATCGCGTCGGTAGGGCGGTGCAAAACGTAAGCAGCGTCTACCCAATACCCTTCCTGTGGATGAGCCACAAACGGCTGGATCTTCGGCTGTACCGGTGCACGGCTGACCGTTCCACCGGCCGCTATCCATCCCGCCCATCCGCCGTCGAGGAGTGCGACCGCTGGATGCCCCAACCAACGCAAGAGCCACCAGGCTCGCGCCGCATACTCACCACTGCCCTGATCGTAAACGACCACAGCCGATTGGTTTCCCACACCTGCTTTTCCGAACGTTTCCGCCAGGCGTTGCACTGGCGGCAAGGGATGTCGCCCGCCGTGTTGCTGCTTGGGCGCAGCCAAATCGTATTCCAAAGCAAGGTAAACGGCGTGGGGCACATGACCTTCTGCATACTGCTGCCTTCCCCATGTCGGATCCTGCAAATCAAAGCGCACGTCGAGGATAGCCAATTGCCCCACATCTGCTTCTTTTTCTAGCTTTTGCTTCAACCAGTCAGGCTCAACCAGCCCGTCTTCGATGCATTGCCAATCGCGTCTATCCATCTCTTTTCACTGCTCCCTCGGGCTTTTTCTGCCCTTCTTTATTTTTGCACACCCTGTGTTTGAAGCGGGCTTTCTCCGCCGACAATGAGAACAACCGAGTTGAAAAGCCAAGGGTTTAAAGGAGGTCCACCCATGGCGTTCCTAGATGAGCTGCACCATTACGAACAAACTTCCGATACCCTGCAGTGGCAGGGCACCTTTGCCGATTACCTGGAGATCGTCCACCAGCATCCTCAAGTCGCCCGCTTGGCCCATCAACGCATCTACGACATGATCTGCTCCTACGGGATCACCAAGGATGAGGAAGGTAACGTCCACTACCCCTTCTTCGAAGAGGAGCTGTTCGGCTTAGACGAGACCCTCAGCCGCTTGGTCAACGAGTACTTCGCCCCTGCCGCCCATCGCCTCGATGTCCGCAAGCGTATCCTGTTGCTGATGGGCCCTGTCTCCGGCGGCAAGTCTACCCTGGTCACCCTGCTCAAGCGGGGCCTGGAGCGCTACTCCCGTACCGAGCAAGGGGCACTGTATGCCATCGCCGGCTGCCCCATGCATGAAGAGCCACTGCACTTAATCCCGGAAGCGCTGCGGGACAGCTTTGCCAAAGAGTACGGCATCACCATCGAGGGTAACCTCTGTCCCCGCTGCCAGCTGATGCTCGATGAACAGTACCACCATCATATCGAAGCGGTGCCTGTCGTGCGTATCTTTTTGTCCGAGCAAAACCGTTGCGGCATCGGCACCTTCACCCCTTCCGACCCCAAGTCCCAGGATATCGCCGACTTGACCGGCTCGATCGACTTCTCCACCATCGCCGAGTACGGCTCGGAATCTGACCCCCGTGCCTATCGCTTCGATGGGGAACTCAACAAGGCCAACCGTGGCCTGATGGAGTTTCAGGAGATGCTCAAGCTCGACGAGAAGTTCATGTGGAACTTGCTCTCCTTAACCCAGGAAGGTAACTTCAAAGCCGGCCGCTTTGCCTTAATCTCTGCCGATGAGATGATCGTCGCCCACACCAACGAGACCGAATACCGCGCCTTCATCCAAAACAAGAAGAACGAGGCATTGCACTCCCGTATCGTGGTGATGCCGATCCCCTACAACCTCAAGCTCTCCCAGGAGGTACGCATCTACGAGAAGCTGATCCGCCAGTCGGATCTGCAGCAGGTGCATCTCGCTCCCCATGCCTTACGGGCTGCTGCGATCTTTTCCATCCTCACCCGCCTGACCCCTCCCAAAAAGGGCGGGGTGAGCCCGTTGGCCAAGATGAAGCTCTACGATGGCGAGCAACCAGAGGGGCTGACCGATGGCGACTTGCGCGAGCTGAAGGCCGAAGACCCGACAGAGGGAATGCGGGGCATCGACCCCCGCTATGTGATCAACCGCATCTCCGCAGCACTGATCGAAAGCGGGCAGCGTTGCATCAATGCGCTGGATATCCTCAAATCCCTCAAGGAGGGCTTGGAGGAGCACCCGTCCATCTCCGCCGAGGAGAAGGAGCGTTACCTTAACCTGATCGGCTTGGCCCGCCAGGAGTATGACCAGATCGCCGAAAACGAGATCCAGCGGGCCTTCGTCTATGCCTTCGAGGAGTCGGCTAAAACGCTGTTTGACAATTATGTCGACAATGTCGAGGCCTTTTGCCAAAACCGCACCATCCAAGACCCGATCACCGAAGAGCAAAAAGAGCCCGATGAGGCACTGATGCGGGCTGTTGAAGAGCAGATCGGGGTCACCGAAAACCAGAAGCGCACCTTCCGGGAAGAGGTGATGGTGCGTATCGCCAGCTATGCCCGTAAGGGCAGATCCTTTGATTACCGCACCCACCAACCGTTAAAAGAAGCGATTGAGAAGAAACTCTTTGCCGATTTGCGCGATGTGATCAAGATCACCACCTCGACCAAAACACCCAATGAGGAGCAGTTGCGGCGCATCAATGAGGTGCAGGATCGCCTGATTGCCCAGCAGGGCTATTGCCCCATCTGCGCCAATGAGATCCTGCGCTATGTAGGCAACCTGCTCAACCGCTGATCTCTCGGGGAGGCGAGCCAATGTCTGTCGTGGTCCATCAAGGCGACTGGTCGCTGGACCGCAAGGGCCCTGCCGACCAACAGCGCCATCAACAGCAGCTGCGGGAGGCCATCCGCAAAAACCTGCCGGAGCTGATCGCCGATGAGTCGATTGTCGCCCAAAACGGCAAGACCAAGGTGAAGATCCCGCTGCGCAGCCGCCAGCAGTACCATTTCCGCTTCGATTGGGAGGGCAAAAACAAGGTCGGCCAGGGAACAGGAGGCTCCAAAGTGGGCGACAGCGCCGGGGGCAAGCAGCAGCCCGGCAGTGGTCAGGGGGGCAATGGCGATGACCCCGGTGAAGAGATCTACGAAGCCGAGGTGACCATCGACCAGATTGAAGAGGCCCTCTTCTCCCAGCTGCAGCTGCCAGACTTGCAAGAAAAAGAGGAGCCTGCTGCTGCCGCACCAGCAGTCGAGTTTACCGATATCCGCAAGGTTGGCATCAGCTCCAATATCGATAAACGGAAAACCCTCTTCAACGCCTTGTTGCGCAACGCCAAGGCTGGTCAGAAAACGATCGGTCAGCTGTTGCCCCAAGACCTGCGCTTTAAAACCTGGGAAGAAAAGCCTCTGCCCCTCTCGGCAGCAGTGGTCTTCGCGGTCATGGACATCTCCGGCTCGATGGGGCTGTTCCAAAAACGTGCTGCACGAAACTTCTTCTTCTGGACGACACGCTTCCTAAAAACCAAGTACCAGCAAGTGGAGATCGTCTATATCGTGCATACCACCCAGGCCAGGCAGGTCAGCGCCCAGCAATTCTTCACGTTGGGCGAATCGGGGGGAACGGTCTGTTCGTCGGCATACGAGCTGGTGGTTCACCTCATCCAGCAGCGTTATCCCCCACAACGCTACAACAACTACCTCCTCCATGTCTCCGATGGGGAGAATTAC